>DLDA01000020.1 GCA_002480925.1 Lachnospiraceae bacterium UBA7784
ATCTGTTACGTATAGACAGCATTTTCTTGTAATGTGCGAATACAGGATTGCTGTCATTGGCCTTTGACCAGTCGAGATCATATCTGTTGTCCTGATAAGGATAATTATTTGCGCCTGACTGTCCTGTCTCCTCGCCATAATAGATCACAGGCTGTCCCTTTGCTGTAAGCTGAAGAGATGCTGCAACAAGGCCTGCTGCCTGCGCATCTGACGCGCTCATTCCATTTTGCCTGAGCTTATATACGAATCCGTCCTCGTCATGGCTTCCAAGGAACTGACCTGTCAGATAGGTGGAATCAAGTCTCTTGTTCCTTCCTGTAAGATTGCTCTCTGTAGCAGAAACCGATCCCTTTACGAACTGGGTGGCCCAGTCGTTGAAATCAAAGTCAAGATCCGAGTCCATGGCTCCGCTGCCAAGGGTCATGCCGTTTGAGGCGTAGCCTCCTCCTGAATATTCTCCTATCATCTTAAATGACGGGTTGATATCAGTAAGGGAATTCTTAAGCGCCTGCCAGGTAGCGAGATCCACATGCTTTACAGTATCGACACGGAAATAGTCGATCCCGAACTTTTCCACCCAGGCACTCTGCCATGCGACAAGCTGATCCCTTACAGACTTATCCTCTGTCTTGAAATCAGGCAGATCCGAAAGGCTTGACTTCTGGTCATCTCCTTTTACTATATCATCTCCTGAACGGAGCATTGAGCCAAAGGTGCTCTTTGTTCCATAGCCTGCATGATTTACGACCATGTCCACCATTATCTTTATTCCCTTGGAATGAGCCTTGTCTATCATGCTCTTAAAGTCAGCATCTGTTCCAAGAGCCGGATTTAACTTCGTGAAATCACTTGCCCAGTATCCATGGTAGGCTGCATTGTACGGGACATCGTCTCCATGATTATCTGCTCCGACCTTTACTCCAGGAATATTCTGCACTACCGGAGTGATCCAGATGGTATTTATTCCCAGATCTTTAAGATAATCAAGCTTGCCCTCAATACCCTTGAAATCGCCTCCATGATAGAGTCCTGCGTTTTTGCCATAGGTGGTGATCCCTTCTTTTTTCTCCTCATCTGTAAGGAACTGATCATTTGCTGCATCGTTTGAGCTGTCTCCATCGAAGAAACGGTCTGTAACCATAAAGTAGATCGTCGCCTCATCCCAGTCGAAATCATCCGCAGCGCCTGACTTCGTCCTCTTTGTCACCTTTTCAGTGACTGTAGTCGAATAGCTGTTGCCAAACTGGTCTATAACAGATACCGGAAGCTCATAGCTTCCTTCCTTTATATCCTCTGTGCAGGCAATCGTTACAGCAAGGTTATCAGGATCTATCTGTCTTTTTCCTGCCCCAAGAGTGCTGGCATCAACATATGCGCTTTTTATCTCTGCTTTCGGATTAGTTTCTGAAATATTCTTCTGGTCCACAATGAGCCTTATGACATCGTTTGTGTTATAATTCAGGCTCCCCTTGTCTGAGACTGCCTTTACAGTAATGTCAGGCCTGTAGTAGTCAAAGTATGAATATCCGTCATCTGTCCTATTCGCATTGAAGGCGTCTGTTAGCGCCTTGCCATCCACACTGTAACGGTACTTTGTCCTTCCTTCCTCAAGAGGAGCCGATCCCTCGAAGCGCTTGTCTGCCTGATCATAGGTCAGGTCAATGCTGCTCTTTCCTTCTATCTCAAGCGAAATCTTCTTCGACGAAAGCGAGTCGTCGAGCAGAGCCTGATCATCTCTATAGTAATAGTTGACCTTCTTCTTTGCTGTGTCGATCTCGTATCCCTTGTTCAGAGGCGCCGAAAGCACCGGCTCACTGCCCTTATCAAGCCTTACAAATATCAGATTCTGATCAGCTGTAAACGAGATCTCGTGATCTCCGCCGTCCTTCACCCAGTCACTTGCGGAATCGTCAAGTCCCAGAACAAATTTCACATCCGTCACGCCGTAAGGGATCTTTATCCTCTTATGCCAGCTGCCATCCTCCTGCTTATCCAGAAGAAACTTAGTCGTATCATTTATAGACCAGCTGTAGAAAAACGGCTTTTTTGCTGCTGTATTCGTATATGTAAAGTCCAGATAACGGGAAGCGTGAGTCTCTACCTCAGGCTTTTCAGTAACTGGATCCTTGCCAAATACATACCAGAGGGTAATCTCTGTCTTATCCTCAGGAATAGTAAATGAACGGTCGCCGTCCTGGCCGGCATCCCAGGTGCCTGCTGTCTTTCTTGCGATAAGACCAAGCTCATTATAAGGCAGGGTCACTGTACCACTTGCCCAGGTGATACCGTTTTCCTTATCCTCTACTTTCCCGCTCAGGGCTACTGTCGTATTCTGACTACTACTACCAACTTTCCAAATGTAGATATCAGATTTTGTCACATCCCAGTCCTGGTTGTAGAAGTTTATCTTTACCTTATATTCCTTTGCTACTACAGGTATGGTAACCTTCTGCGTGTAATCGCCGTATGCCGCAACTACTGTAACTGAATCATCCGAGAAGTCCTTATCTACCGACAGATTCCCGTCTGTTATCGAAGCTCCTCCGGCTCCATTCTCAAGAGTATAGGAAACCTTTACCTGCTCTCCCTCATCATTGTCTCTCCCGTCGTAGTAGACCGCATCAGTATCAAGTGAGACAGTCTCTCCGGCAACTACCTGAGCAGGCTGAGAATCGAATACAAGGCTCTTTATCCCCGCAAGACTTACATTGACCTTCTTGTCTGTATCTGTCGCGTCAAGAGAAAGGGTAAGCTTTGAAGGCTTATCAACAGTAAGTATAGAATTACCGCCGTCTCCGGTATCAAGACCCTGAACATTCCATGGCAGATTCCATCCCTTGTTGTCAGGATCCTGAAGGACCTTGAACTCGTATTTACCTGCCGAAAGCTCATAGCTGATCGAGAACTTATTTTCTTCTGCCGCTTTAAAAGTATTTGCCTCATTATCTGAAGCTGATGCTTTCCAGCCTGCTCCAGGAAGAGTACCGGCAAGCACAAAGACACTCTTTACCTCAGCTGCCTTTATTTCCTCATTAAGCGACTGGTCCTTGTACCATTTAGCTGTTTTCTGGTCATAATAGACCTTGTCTACTCCTGCCTTAAGGACAGCGGAATTCCATATATCAGCCTGTGTCTTTACAGCTCCTGAATTATCAAGAGTCACAAGCTGCATTCCTTCAAGTTTATCGCTCGTAAGATTTACATAGCCGAAGCCCAAAACATCATCTGATAACAGGCCATATACCTTGGTAGATCCCCAGCTTGATGGAACTCTCGCATTGGTGCTGTCTGATTCGACCTCACCTCCCCATGAGTTCACATAGACAGACTGCGCTGTCTGTCCATCCTCAAGCTTGATATAGAGCCTGATCCCCTTGGATGCACCCTCTGTTGCTGCAATTCCGGAAAGCAGCGTCCCTGGCAGCAGTGTGACCGCCATGGCAAGCGCCAGGATAAGCCCCAGAAGCCTGCTCCTTACCTTCCCTGTCTCATTTCCTCGTTTCAAAAATAACCTCCTTCCAGCACTTAGGGCCCTGCCTGTTCTACTACCGCCTCCCCCTTTTCGGACGGGCCAATATGCCTTACTGTATCAGTATAAATTGGCTGATCCGAAAAAAAAATATCAATTTTCTTAGAAACATATTCCTTTCAGGCGAAAATCTTTCACCTAACCAAAAACACATTAAGCATTCCTGTCGAAAAGACACTTCCAATAGTTCATTATAAAAATTGAAATATATTTGAAAGCAGGGATAATCAGAGAAATTTGCCAGAAAATATGGCAGAATGAAAGGAGAAGAGGAAACTGATGAGGTTTGAGGTTTTGCTATCCGCTGCCCCTATAGCTTCTCCTCCATACATGTATACATAGGCTTCATACCCATTGTCTCATAGAAGGCTCTGGCCCCATCGTTTCCTTCCCAGACATGTAACGTTACGTCCTGGCAGCCATTTCTTCTGGCGAAATCCTTTACCGCCTCATATAGCGCCAGTCCTGCATGCCTGCCACGAAAAGCTTTATCAACACAGAGATCGTCTATGTATATGGTCCTTAGATCCGTCCTGATCTGATCGTCCTTTATCTCTAGAAGCCTGGTCATACAGTAGCCGATCAGCATACCGTCTTCTCTATCTGTAACGACAAACACAGGAGTCGACTTATCTCCTATGATCTTCTCAAGTTCCCTTTCCGAATACTTTCTTCCAAGCCTGAACAGATCCGGCCTGATATCGTGATGGATCCTGTTCACCTGTTCCAGAAGCTCTCCTATTCTCTTTATATCCTTTTTCTCAGCAAGCCTTATTTCAAGTCTGTTATACACCTTTTCAGCCATATTATTCTTTCCATCCGAACCTATCCAGGTCTACTTTTCCGTCTGTGACCAAAACTCCCTCCGAGCGAAGCAGCTCTTCCTGCCTGCCTTCTCCGCCAAATGCAAACTTCTCCGCCAGCTGCCCCTTAGAGTTCACGACCCTGTAGCATGGGATATTATCCGGATCAGGATTCCTGTGGAGAGCGTTTCCGACTGCTCTTGCCATTCCCGGATCGCCTGCCATACGGGCGACCTGTCCGTATGTAGCCACGCATCCCCTTGGGATCCGTTTAACTGCCTCATAGATCCGTCTTGCAGGGCTAAAAGAGATGGCATCATAGCTGTCAGCTATCATCTGCCTTATATCGTCGTCAGGAACAGTCCCGTCCAGTATGATGGTATTCCAGTGATCCTTGTTCAGATGGTATCCAGGGACAACCGACTGGTACATATCACGCCAGAAAAGAGCCTTGTCCGGGTCGACCTTTACATTAAGATTTATGAATCCGTTTTTCTCATAGGTCCATAGAAAGGCCTTTTTATTGCCTTTATATCTGACAAGCTGCCAGTTATCATCATGAAATGGCGCATCCTGATAGGTATCCGGGAAGGATAAACCAAAATCAAGCGCCTGCTGCCTACCTGTGATCATCATCCACCTCATAAAGATGCAGCTCTTAATCCATTTCCAGAACAAGCGGTGTATGGTCCTGCCTTGGACCGGAGTCAAGCATTTCGGACCGTTTTACCCGTTCCTTTATACGATCGCTTACTAGGAAATAATCGATCCTCCAGCCTGAATTATTGATCTTCGATGTCCTGATACGCTGAGCCCACCAGGAATATACCGATGGAATATCTCCATGAAGCAAACGGAAGGTATCAACAAAGCCTCTGCTCAAAAGATTGCTAAAGCCCTCCCTCTCCTCGTCAGTAAAGCCTGCAGAAAAATGGTTGCTCTCCGGATGAGCCAGATCTATTTCTTCATGCGCACAGTTGAAATCGCCACAGGCTATCACTGGTTTCTTACTATCCAGAGAGGCCAGATAATCAGCATAGAGCTTATCCCAGATCTGTCTGTCTGCAAGTCGCTTCAGCTCGCTCCCTGCATTTGGAGTATAAACATTTACAAAAAAATAATCTCCGAAATCAACTGTCAGGATCCTGCCTTCATAGTCCATTGTATCCGGTGCTCCGATCCTTGGAGCCGTGGTCTTTGCCCCCATGCCTTCCCTGAAAAGTACCATGGTCCCGGCATAGCCCTTCCTGGCCGGCGGCTGTGAAGAGACCCATTCCACCTGATATCCCGGGAAAAATTCCTTCAGGGCTGCATCCTGCTTCTTATTCGGGCCAGCGGCCGAAAGCTTGGTCTCCTGGATGGCAATAACATCAGGATCCTCTCCAGCGATCGTAGAAAGCACCTGTCTTGAAAGCGCAGCTCTATCTGAATCCGATGTCAGAGCCGCATTTAGCGAATCTATATTCCACGAAATGAACTTCATTCTAACTCCTGACTTTCTTTTGTTTTCCCATAATTATAAATTTTAGCGCAGACTATTTCAACAGGAATATACGATACTCTTATGCTCTGCCGCAAAATTCCCCGCCATGGCTCCTCCCAGAGAATGTCCGGCCATATAGAAATGCTTGTATTACATCTGATATTGGATTAAAATATGGGTGTATAAGAGTTAATACCAATCAGACCAAAAGGAGGCATACCATGTGTACATGTGTCACCTATCAGACAGCTGATCATTATTTCGGAAGAAATCTTGATCTCGAATTCTCATATCAGGAGTCCGTTACTATCACTCCGAGAAATTTTCCCATACCATTCCGTAAAAATAAAACCATGAAGACTCACCACGCTATTATCGGCATGGCCTTTGTATGCGAGGGTTTTCCCCTGTACTACGATGCGACTAACGAATTCGGTCTTTCAATGGCAGGGCTCAATTTCCCGGGAAACGGATATTTCGGGAAGCCCTGTGATGATGATACGGATGAAGTAGCTCCGTTTGAATTTATCCCATGGGTACTGGGACAGTGCAAGACATTAGATGATGCCAGGAAGCTTCTTGAGAGAATAAGGCTTGTTGGTATCCCATTCAGTAAGGAGCTTCCTATAACGCCCCTTCACTGGATGATAGCAGACCAGACCGGACAGATCGTTGTTGAATCGGTAAAAGATGGTCTGCACATATATGAAAATCCTGTAGGAGTAATGACAAACAATCCTACATTCGACATCCAGCTATTCAGGCTTAATGACTACCGGGGTGTATCGGCAGCTGCTGGCGAAAGCACCTTCGCCAAGGGGCTTTCCCTTGATGAATACAGCCGCGGTATGGGAGGTATCGGGATACCGGGAGACTTATCCTCCGGTTCACGCTTTGTAAAGGTTGCCTTTACACGTATGAATTCTATCTCAGATGATTCTGAAGCCTCCTCCGTCAGCCAGTTTTTCCATATTCTTGGTTCCGTCGAACAGCAGCGAGGATGCTGCGACTTAGGCAATGGCAAATACGAGATCACGATCTATTCCTCCTGCTGCAACATGGACAAGGGCATATACTACTACCGCACCTATGACAACAGCCGCATCTGTGCAATAGACATGCACCATGAAGATCTTGACTCCGCTGCTCTTATCTCCTACCCGCTGAAGACATCAGCAGACATAGATTATCAGAACTAGGTCGTAAGCAGGCATATGGATCCCATATGCCTGCAGCAATTAACGCAGCTTAAGCTTTTCAACTAAGGTAAAACAATGTGTCTTTTCAAGATCACCGAATTTTCTAATATCATAATTGGAAATCTTTACGATTCCTATACATATCAACGAAAGAACAAGTGTGCATATACTTAATGCAATAGTTTTTTTTCATAGGAAACCTCCGGTTCCGCATAAAGGTCAGGCAAATAACGATCGTTACACGAGACGGACACTTTTCTGGAGTGCCTTGTTCACTTGTTTATTGTCCATCGTTTTCACCTCTTCCTTAATTATCTGACAATTTTAAGCCACTTTATTTGTTTACCATGGTATGTGCTTAATACAACTGAGTATTTATTTTTTTTCAATCCCTCTATGCACGAATGGTAGCCCAAAATGCACGAACGGTAGCATATTATGTTGTGTGCCCACTTCAAATGGGGATTAACCGATTTTTTTATGATAGTGTAAAATATCTTGTGTTTTTGAAAGCGACCTCTTGAATATTCTGTTTGGTAGGTGTGCATACTATTATTTCAGTCATAATGACCGGAAAATTTATCTGCCTCATCCCATTGAAATCTCCGTCATTTTAGAGTAAAATGAGGCAGATAATTCTGGAATGAGGTAGATAACATGAGAGCTTTTGATTATATAAAAGAGCTAGAAAAGTTGCTTACTCCTTATTTGTAATCGTTATCTTGTGTTTGAACTCGGGTTCATACTTTGATGACATATTGATTATCTCCTTGTCTTTATTATAATCCTTAGTCATCTCTGTTACAAATATAGCATATCACGTCAGTGGGACTTAGGCTCGATGTTATACAAAAAAACGCTGACAAATCTGCCAGCGTTTTGAACCGTAACCATAAATGGAAGGGTTAAATCTCAAACTTAGCAACCTCTGTTGCAAGTTCCTGTGCCGTTTCGGCCAGCTTATCAGAAGCTGTAGCAATCTCCTGCATAGAAGCGGACTGCTCTTCGGATGCTGCTGATACATTCGATGTTTCATCTATAACAGACTTACTCTGAACATTGATCTGCTCAAATCCGTTTCGAATGTCATCGGTTCCATTGGACAGCTGTCCAATGATGTTTTGCATTTCGATGGAGTCGGATGCAATGCTGTTGACCATATCTGCAATTTCTGCAAATGTTTCTCCGGTCTGTTCTACCGTTTTGGTACCACTCTTAACGCTTTCAAGACCATGTTCCATTGCTTCAAGAGCCTGATCGGATCTAGCTTGAATCTGCTGAATCTTCTCACCGATTTCAAGAGCTGACTGATTGGATTGATCTGCGAGCTTTGAAATCTCATCAGCTACGACAGCGAATCCTCTTCCTGCTTCTCCGGCTCTAGCCGCCTCAATGGATGCATTCAGTGATAACAGATTCGTCTGTGATGCAATTTCAGAGATTGTATTAACAATCGTTCCGATACTGCCAATCTGCTCGCCAAGGCCGTTTACAACATCGGATGTACTTGCAACTGCATCTTCAATAATATGCATCTGACTGATTGCACCGTCGATGCTTGCCTTACCATCCCGTGCAGCCTTATTGGTATTATGAATTTGCTGGGTAGTGCCTGAAATCTTGTCAGAGAAAGTTCCCATGTACCGAGTAAATGCGGTGGTATTTTCACCGGCCGCATCAATAACGCCACCCTGATTAGCACAGGCCTGCGCAACGGTAGTGATGGAATGTGCAACAAGATCGGAGGCATCAGCGGATTGCTGGGCATTGGCTGTCAACTCTTCTGATGCAGAAGCCAAATATTCCGTCGTATCTGCAATCTTAACAATCAATTCCCTCAAGGTCTCGTGGAATTTCATCAGTCCATTGGCCATGACTCCGATCTCATCCCGCCGTTTCATAGCGGTTTTCTCAAAGTTCTTCTGATCCTCGAATGGTGTTAAATCCCCTTCCGCCATTCTCTTTAACCTGTGTGTAACACTGACAATCGGTGCTGCAATCTGTTTGCCAAGATATAGTGACACAATGACCATGATTACAAGTAAAAGACATAATACAAGAATCATGTTGCGAAACGTTTTCTGGAGATGAGCAACGTTGCTCTTCTCATAAGCCCCGACAATTCCATCAATGGAATCCACCCATACACCGGTTCCTAACACCCACTGATACGGTTCGTAGGTTACGGTGTAATTGATCTTTGGCTTTGGCTCTGTCTCATTTGGCTTGGGAAACATAAGGTTTGTGTAACCGCCACCCTTTTTCTGGCCGTTCTTAATCATTTCCTGAATGTATTTTCTTCCGTGCGGATCTTCGGCATCCCAACGGGACTGACCTTCTGTATCGCGTCCTAACAGAACTACATTTACTCCCTCAACAGTGTCAATCCAGAAGTAACCATTGCCATCATCGTAGCGCAATTCACGAACGGCATCGGCTGCTGCTTTCTTTGCTTCCTCCTCCGACATGGCGCCGGACTCCTGAAGCTTATGGTATTGTTCAATAATAGAAACTGCAATCTGTGTCTCATTTTTAAGTTCCCGTTTAAAGTCTTCGGTCAACTGCGTTCTGTACGCATCAACCTGCTCCTTGTTATTGGAAATGCTACTATACACAGAATAACCTGTTATAGCAAGGGATGCTACCAGTACTGCGGTAATAACCATTACGCTAAGTTCTAGCATAATGGATTTAAAACCTTTTCTTTTCATATCCGGCTCCTTCCACACGAATTTTCGCTTAATATAAATGCCTACAAATGTAGTATATCACTTCAATTATCTATAGTAAACCCCTTTGTCAAGACAATTTTTTCAAATTGTTGTGGTTAAGCTGTCAATGCTGCTTCGGTCAGTGAATTCCGGATGAAATCAGGCAGTTTCCTGACGAACATCTCGATGAACAGCGCAAGCTGTTCTTCAGTTGGCTGGAAGATTTAATTAGTAGTTAAAAAGGTTTTGTCTTCCACAATTCTTGTGCTATAATGATAGATATTTCTCTGTGGTCTGCAGGGAGATGCCTTACAACCTGATTCATTAGTGACAAAAGAGAGGAGAAACCAATGACAGACTTTCATATGGAAACCAAATGCGTTCAGTCCGGCTACCGCCCGAAAAATGGCGAGCCTAGGGAGGTTCCTATTATTCAAAGCACTACCTTCAAGTACGATACAAGTGCAGACATGGGCAAGCTGTTTGACCTGGAGGCATCCGGATATTTCTACAGCAGGCTGCAGAATCCCACCAATGACTATGTAGCAGCAAAGATTGCAGATATGGAAGGCGGAACGGCTGCCATGCTCACCTCTTCGGGACAGGCAGCCAACTTTTATGCCGTATTCAACATTGCTACAGCGGGCGATCATGTGATAGCATCGTCCTCGATCTACGGAGGCACTTATAATCTGTTCAATGT
>DLDA01000047.1:0-17549 GCA_002480925.1 Lachnospiraceae bacterium UBA7784
TTGGAACTTTCCTAAGTTATTCTAAAAACCCACTGTAAAATCTGCAAGTACCCTATTGTAAAATCCATGTAAAATCCTCTGATCACCATCTGATACCGGATATCACTACAAATGCTGCAAAATAGACCAGCTCGCATATGCAGAGAAAATGTCCACAGGTATCACCGCTTATACCACCGAATTCCTTTTCATATAAAGCCCTGGATATAAGCAGCCATACCACGCAGCAAAGCGTTGCTGCAAGAGCTGCCATGTCCGCAGAATGCAGCATCAAAATCGTTGCGATCGCAATATATGAGATCATTATAAAAACTGTCGAGACCTTCTGAACAGCCGAATCGAAATGAATAAGGGAGGTATTATCATCCCTTCTCTTAAAGGAGGCTACAGAAATGCCGGAAAGAGAACGGGATATGACAAAGGCATAAAGAAGTGAATTAAGACTTCCCTTACCTGCTGCCTCAAAGATCCCGGCTGTAAAAAGGCCGGCTAAGACCAGAAGCCATATCACTCCGAAGGCTCCGGTATGAGAATCCTTCATTATCTCGATCTTTTCTCCCTGACTCCTGTGTGAACAAAGCGCATCGATCGTATCCATGAATCCGTCTATATGGAATCCTCCGGTAAAGACCACTACCGCAACGCTTAGTATCACAGCAGCTGATACCTGACTTATACCAAGAAGCTGACATCCCCTGTGTATAAGGAAAAGAATGCCTGATAGAGCCGCCCCGACCAGAGGAAAAAAGTCAAGTGATCTGTCGTAGCATCTCTTATCCCATTGAAATCCCGGCATAGGTATAGTCGAATAGGTCGAAAAGGCTATCGCAATGCTTCTTAAAATATCCATATACTACACCAGTGAAAAGGTAATATCCATCTGGCTGTCCTTGTAGACAAGCTCCATCATGGCCCCGTTTATCATAGTAAAATGTGGCAGAGTGTGCCCTATGTCGGCCCTGTGTATGACCGGAATATCACCTAATGCCATCTCGGCAGCCTCCCTATATGAAAGCCCTGTATCTGATGATTCAAAAAGAGTTCTGCCTACTATCACAGCCTCTGTATCATCGAACCATCCTGCATACCTCATCTGAAGAAGTGTTCTGTAGAATGCCTCGGCGCCCAGTGAGAAATTATCAAAGTACCAGATGAAATGATCATCCTTATATCTGCTAAGGAAGTCCTTAGTTGCGTCAAAAGGAGTACCGATCAGATCCTTTAGCACATCTATGCAGCCACCTATGCATCTTCCCCTTGCACTGACATAGTCCCTGCTGCAAGTCATATCAGATAGCCTGTCATAATGAGTATCATCTGATGCAAATGGCGGAATCGACATATACATAGGGTAGCTCTTCTCAGTAAGAGACTCTCCCTTTATCAGAGAAAGATTATCCTTTACATAGTCAGGTACAGGGTATCTGCTGTAGCTACCTGCGTTAAGACCGTAAATAGTTGCAACATCACACTTAATCGTATAAGGATATAGTATTCCTGTAGGATCGGATGCTCCCATCAGCCATTTGGGATTTGCCCTCATCAGATCAAGATCAACATAAGGAAGGCACTCGTCAAGAAAATCTCCGCCCGCAGCGCACATGACAAAATCGACCTCCGAATCTGAAAAAAGAGAACCCAGCTCCTTAGCCCTTGTCACAGCATCCGCACTTCTGTCCCCCACATTCCTTACCGACTCCGTCTCCTTTATAAAAAACCCCTCAGTCTGCAGAAGGGCGCAGCTTTCTTCCCACTGACCAATATCATCACCTACGCCGGCGCTCGGTGCTGCGATTCCTATAGTACTCCCATTCTGTAAAAATTTCGGGTATATCATCTTATCTCCTGTCTTTATTTAAGCAAAATCCTGCATCATGCTTAATAAATCATCAGATCTCTGAAAAATCCGCATCAATGGCGGCTGTTACAGTATAGCCGGGATATTCCTTTCTTACCTTTTCAAGTGCGCTGTTAAAGGCTTCCAGTCTGTCAGGCGCCTCGAAGCTCACCACAAGATCAAAGCGGATCGTTTTTTCCTCCTCATCCATATAGAATCCATGCATCTGGAGTATATTCGGGCACTTTTTTACAATACCCTCTATCTTGTCCCTTACTCCTATTACCATAGGATTCTTTGTATTATAGGAATAAACGCTTACTGCTGTAAGAAGGACCTTGTACTTATTATAGATCTCTCTTGTAATCTTCCTTGTAAGCTCATCTATCTGGTCAGCGGTACAGGTATCCGGAACCTCTATATGAAGCGAACCGATATAATGATCAGGGCCATAGTTATTAAGGACCAGATCATAGGCTCCTCTTACTCCATCCATCTCTCTTACTGTCTTTTTTATATCTACAACGAGCTGGGTATCAGCGCGTTCTCCAAGGATCTCTGAGATAGTATCACGAAGCATATCTATGCCGGACTTTATTATAACGACAGAGATAAGAGCTCCAAGCCATGACTCAAGTGAAAGACCTGATGCTATATAGATAAGAGCTGCAAGCAGAGTCGAGGCTGAGATCACTGAGTCAAGTGTGGCATCCCTGCCGGAGGCGATAAGCGAATCGGAATTTACCCTCTTTCCGACTCCCTCTACATATCTGCCAAGGATTATCTTTACAAGGACGGCCACTGCCACGATGATAAGGGAAAGCAATGCATAATCGGGTCTCTTCGGATGTATGATCCTTGCTACTGATTCCTTAAGGGAGGTAACTCCTGCATAGAGCACAATGATAGAAATAATCATGGCGCTCAGGTATTCAATCCGCCCGTATCCGAACGGATGCTTTCTGTCAGCCGGCTTTCCCGCAAGCTTTGTCCCGACTATAGTTATGACGGAGCTGGCCGCATCCGAGAGGTTATTTACTGCATCAAGTGTGATAGCAATAGAACCTGAGAGTACTCCGATCACAGCCTTAAATGAGGCAAGAAGGATATTCGCAAGTATCCCTACTATACTGGTCCTTACTATCTGTTTGTTTCTGTCTGTTTCTGCATCCATTGTCTACTCCAATCTGTTTAAGCTGCTATGATAGATCCCTATTCCCGCAACGACCTCTATCATCTCACCCTTATTTGCCAGAAAGCCATGCAGTGATCCAAGCATGCTCATATATCTTTCAGTCAGCCTGTCATAGCTCATCCCCGATGAAAATATATCATCAGAAACTATCACAAGCTCCATGCATCTGTCTATCAGATATAAAAGATCCTCCCTGACCTTATCGTCCGCATGATAATCCACAGTCCCGTCCGGAAGGAACATGGTATTTGCAAGCAGATTCGGCAGATCCTCCAAAAGTACCACTGCATTATCGGCTAATGGCAGGCCAGATATGTCTTTAGTCCGCTCAATGGTCCAAAAGCCCTTCCCGGCCCTTCGTCTCCTGTGACGATCGATCCGGCCAATGTTTTCTCCTGCAAAGGGCATTGTGGCCAGATAGATCTTATCCAAACAGGTGTCAAGAAGCCCCTCCGCCAGATCACTCTTGCCGCTTCCGCTTCCCCCGTATACAAGCCTTAGTCTCTTCACTTCTTCATATCCTTCTTCTCTTCTCCTATAAGCCTTCTGTTTAAAGGATTGAAAAGCTCTATGAATGGTCCTAGGCAGAGTGCTGTGATTATAGTAGTGACTCCCGGCATCTGTCTTCCTATCAGTCCAATAAGGACCATTATACAATCCGAGGTCAGTCGCACGGTCCGAAACCTGAACCTTACCCTTTCGGATATCGACAATGGAATGCAGTCATAGGGAGAAACTCCCATATCGGCCACATGATACATAGAAGATGAGTAGCACAGAAGGGCAAGACCAGCGAAAAGGAAAATGATCCTTACAGCGATCGATGCGCCCGGCAGCAGCCCCTTTAGTGTCTTGTAGGTAAAGTCTATCACATATCCCATAATGACCATATTGTAGACCGTTCCCATACCAAGCCTCTTCCTGTCGAGAAAAAGTAAGTCTATTGCAAGAAGCAGCAGGCAGACTATAAGGGAAAAGGTCCCAAAGTCAAGAAGGCCAGTCATATGCCATAGTCCGAGCACTCCTGAATTATAGGGATCCATACCGAAATTACAGAAGCGAAGCATTCCGGCGCTTACCGCACAGAGAGTCTGGCCGGCTAGCATCATTATCATCCGTCTTGCTTTCATATCAGACTTTCTATCCTGTTTACGACCTCATCGATAGTCATATCAGATGAATCGACCTCTACTGCGTCATCTGCCTTTCTCAAAGGAGATATCTCCCTGTTCATATCGGCCTGATCACGCTTTTTTATATCCTCGATAATTCTGTCAAGATCAGGACTCTCTCCCTTATCCATAAGCTCCCTGTATCTCCTCTCTCCTCTGACCTCTGGCGAGGCAGTCAGATATATCTTAAGGAAGGCGTCAGGCAGGACACATGTGCCAATGTCACGTCCGTCCATTACGACGTTTTCCTTTTTTGCAAGCCTGCGCTGAAGCTCTGTCAGATTCCTTCTCACCAGAGGATATGCGCTTACTACGCTTGCAGCATTACCTACCTCCTCTTTTCTAATCTCGTTCGAGACGTCCTCGCCATTCAAAAAGACATGAAGATTTCCGTCCACATATGAAAGACTCACATCGGCATTCTCTGACTCAATCTCGACCTTATCCCTGTCATGTATATCTATTCCATTACGGAGCATATAAAGACCTATGCTTCTGTACATGGCTCCGGTATCTATATAGATATATGAAAGGTCGGCTGCGACCCTTTTTGCTATAGTTGACTTGCCTGCGCCTGCAGGTCCATCTATTGCTATCTGTTTACTCATTGCAATTCCTTTCATAGCCACGGCTGGCAGAATATCCGGCCAGCGCTCCCATTGAAAAAGCACAGGTCAGATTATATCCTCCTGTCAGGGCATCAACATCGATAAGCTCTCCGGCCACATAGAGCCCCGGGATCTTCTTTACCTGCATAGTTTTGGGATCGACCTCCTTTACCGAAAGACCTCCTCCGGTAACGATCGCCTCCTTAAAGCCTCTGGTCCCTGTGATCGTCATTGGAAAATGTCCGAGCAGGAACTGTATCTTTTCCCTCTCCTGTCTGGTTATCGAATTGATCTTTCGCTTCTGATCTATTCCTGTTAGTCCTGTGATGACATGGCATAGCTTTGATGGAAGAAGCTCATCGAAGAAATGTGAGAAATCCCTGTTGGGATTTTCCACAGCTATCCTTATAAGCCTGTTATGAAGCTTTTCCGGAGAAAGATGGGGCTTCAGATCGACCCAGGCCTTAAGCTCTCTTTCCCTGTAAAGAAAGTCCGCGATCCTTGATGACGCAGACAGGACAATAGGTCCCGACAGACCGAAATGAGTGAAGAGCATCTCTCCGAATTCAGAAAAGACAGCTTTCTTCTTCTTTTCTGAATAGACATTAAAGGTCACATTCTTAAGTGAAAGCCCCTGAAGCAAAGGTATATAGTCCTCCTTAGTCAAAAGAGGGACGAGAGCTGGATAAGGTCTTTCTACTTTTAGTCCAAGCTCCTCAAGCATAGGGATCATGTTGCCATCTGAACCTGTGCTCGGATAGGATAACCCTCCTCCGGCAAGTATGACCGCGTCGGCTCTTATCTCATGTCTTTCAGAAATATGACCCTCTCTTACTACCTTAGCTCCTGCTATCTGGCCATCCTCTATTATAAGCCCTGTAAGGCGGGTATGTAAATGTATTTTCACACCTGCCTGACTCAGGGTATCTGTAAAGGCCCTTGTGATATCTGAGGCATGATCAGACTCTGGAAAAACCCGGCCTCCTCTTTCTACCTTTGTCGCAACACCGGCATCCTCTATGAATCTGATCAGATCCCTGTTATCGCAATGAGCAAAAGAGGAATACATAAATCTGGGATTTGAAACTATATTGGCATAGAAGTCATCGACAGGAGCAATATTTGTGAAATTGCATCTTCCCTTGCCTGTTATATATATCTTTTTGCCGGCCTTTTCGTTCCTGTCGAGTAGAACAACCTCGGCTCCGTTTTTTGCAGCACTTACAGCTGCGGCAAGTCCGGCGGCGCCTGCGCCTGCTATTATTATCTTCATATAAATAATATAAAAGCTGCAGATTGTATTTCTACAAGCTGCAGCCATAATGTAAGTCTTTACTGCTTATCCTTTGGAACATCCTTGATAGAGAAGGACATGCGTCCTGTCTTGTCCTTTCCCAGGCATATAACTGTCACAAGGTCTCCAAGTGTAAGGACATCCTCAACATGGTCGATACGCTCATTTGCGATCTTACTGATGTGGACCATTCCCTCCTTGCCAGGAGCAAACTCCACAAAGGCACCGAACTCCTTGATCGAGACTACAGTACCCTTAAGAATCTGTCCCTTATGGAAATCTGTAGTGATGATCTTTATCATCGAAAGAGCCTTTTTATTAGCCTCCTCATCGAGGGAGCTTATCGATACGCGCCCTTCATCATCTATATCAACCTTGGCTCCGGTACGGGAAATGATCTCATTTATTGTCTTTCCTCTCTGACCGACCACATCGCCGATCTTATCAACCGGGATCTGGATGAAGCTGATCTTCGGAGCAAGAGCAGCGAGATGATCTCTTGGAGCTGCAATAGCCTTGCTCATACAGGTATCCATTATGAAGTTACGGGCCTCATGAGCTCTGTGGATAGCCTCTTCGACAATAGGTCTTGTAAGACCATGAATCTTTATATCCATCTGGATAGCTGAGATACCTTCATGAGTTCCTGTTACCTTGAAATCCATATCGCCGAAGAAATCCTCGAGGCCCTGGATGTCGGTAAGAACTATATAATCATCATCTGTATCTCCTGTCACAAGTCCGCAGGAAATACCGGCAACCATATCCTTAAGCGGAACTCCGGCTGCCATAAGAGACATACATGAGGCACAGGTACTTGCCATTGAGGTGGAACCGTTTGACTCAAAGGTCTCTGAAACTGCCCTTATCGCATACGGGAACTCCTCGATCGGCGGAAGTACAGGCTTTATGGCTCTTTCAGCAAGAGCGCCATGTCCTATTTCACGACGTCCTGGTCCTCTTGAAGGCTTGGTCTCACCAACAGAATAAGAAGGGAAATTATACTGATGGATATATCTCTTCTCTGTTATATTTGGATCAAGTCCCTCTATCCTCTGTGCCTCTGAAAGAGGAGCAAGAGTAACTATATCACAGATCTGAGTCTGGCCTCTTGTAAACATAGACGAGCCATGAACTCTTGGGATCAGATCCACCTCAGCAGAAAGAGGTCTTATCTGCTTTATCTCTCTTCCGTCAGGTCTCTTATGGTCCTTAAGGATCATCTTCCTTACTGTCTTCTTCTGATAGAGATATACAGCGTCAGGAAGGAGCTTCAGATAATCCTCATTATCACAGAAGGCCTCCTCGAGTCTTTCTGTGACTTCTTTGATATTGGCCTCACGGGTCTGCTTGTCATCGGTAAATACTGCCTTCTCCATCTCCTCCGGAGGCACTACTTTCTTCATATCAGAAAGCATCTGATCAGGAACTGCGCAACTCTCATATGAGAACTTCTCTTTCCCGACCTCGCTTACCATCTGATCTATCAGCTTTATTATCTGCTGGTTAACATCATGGGCGGTATAAATAGCCTCTATCATCTTATCATCTGAGATAAGATTGGCTCCGGCCTCGATCATTATGACCTTATCCCTGGTGGAAGCAACTGTAAGCTCCAAATCTCCGAAATCCCAGTCAGCCTGTGACGGATTGATGATAAACTCACCGTCCTTCATACCCACCTGAGTCATAGCACAAGGTCCGTCGAAAGGGATATCAGAGATGCATGTAGCCATAGCCGTACCTATCATAGCTACAAGCTCAGGACGGCATTCAGGATCTACTGAAAGCACCAGATTGTTGAGCGTCACATCATTTCTGAAATCCTTTGGAAACAGCGGCCTCATAGGGCGGTCTATAACGCGGGCGGTAAGGACCGAATTCTCGGATGCCTTTCCCTCACGCTTATTGAATCCACCCGGAATCTTTCCGATCGAATAGAACTTCTCTTCGAATTCTACTGAAAGAGGGAAGAAATCTATTCCCTCTCTTGGAGCATCACTTGCTGTGGCTGTAGAAAGAACCGTAGTATCCCCATAGGAAATAAGTACTGCTCCATTTGCCTGCGCTGCTACCTTGCCGACCTCTACCTTTAAGGGTCTGCCGGCAAGGTCCATTGTGTATGTCTTTCTCTCCATAATTATTTCCTCAGGCCGAGGCTAGCGATAAGTGCACGATAACGATCGATGTCCTTATTCCTTAGATATGTAAGAAGGTTTCTTCTCTTACCTACCATCTTGAGCAGACCCCTGTTGCTGTGATGATCCTTAGGATTCTGCTTCATGTGGTCAGTAAGCTCTCTGATACGCTCTGTCAGGATAGCTACCTGAACCTCAGGTGAGCCTGTATCACCCTCTGTACGGGCATACTTTGTGATGAGTTCCTGCTTTTTCTCTTTTGTGATCATTGTGATCCTCCTATAAAACAATTTACATCTCGCACGAAGCCAACGTCGGATAATCGTAAGGCTGCGTGCAGAAAACAACTTGATTATACTAGCAAACAATGGCGGAAAAGTCAAGAGGAGGAGTTGGGGGTCAGGGACTACTAACCTCTATTGAAGAACTCCCTCGCCTCCCTTATATTCCTCTTAATCTCTTCTGTAAGCTCTTCTATGCTTGCGAACTTTTTCTCCGGACGGATAAATCTATGAAAAATGACCGTCGCCCTTTCCTCGTAGAGATCTCCGATCGGATCTAAGATATTTGTCTCGACCGTTACAGGATTGTCGTCTGAGATCGTAGGGTTATTTCCGACATTGGTAATGCCGTGGTAGATCCTTCCCCTTATCTCTACAGTCGTGATATATACTCCGAATGGCGGAAGAAGCTTGTTTTCGGGAGGGATTATATTTATAGTTGGTATTCCCATACCCGTTCCCAGATGCCTGCCATGGACTACTGACCCTGCTATCAGGAATGGATGTCCAAGCAGGCGTCCTGCCTGGGCTACATCTCCCTTCTTTATAAGGTCCCTTATACGGCTTGAGCTTATATCCCTGCCTTCGTCCTTTATCTTTTCTATTACCTTCAGATCAAAGTCCATCCGAGCAGAAAGCTGCAATAACAGGTCTGTATTCCCCTTTCCCTGATAGCCGAAGGTGAAATCACTTCCTACTGCAAGATAGCGCATATTTATCCTGTTTACCAGAAGGCCTATAAAGTCCTCCGGTGAAAGCTTAATCAGGGTCTTATCAAAGGTAAGCACCAGAAGGATATCTATACCCTTTTTTTCAAGGATGAAATTTCTTTCCTCTTCTGTAATGATATTTTTAAGATCATGGTCAAAAAGGACCTTTCTGGGTGAGGCAGAAAAGGTAACCATCACGCTTTTCATACCTGGTCTTGTGGTAATAAGCGAAACCAGAGCCTCATGTCCCAGATGTATCCCGTCGAATTTTCCAACTGTCACTGCCGTTGGAAATTTATGCAGATAATTATCTATTCCTTTTATGATTTCCATTATAATAACTCATGGCACTGGTAGAAGAAGAGACCAGGGATCAGAAGAATCAGTAAGATTGTCAAATGTCAGCGCATCCTCTATCGAAAAATCTCCGTTTTTCGTTCTGCGAAGACTTTCCATTGTGGCAACGGTTCCACAGCCTTCGGCAAGATCCTCGATCAGAGTCCTGATATAGGTACCCTTGGAACAATGTATCCTTACCCTGGCATGCGGATAGTCAAAGCTTAAAAGCTCTATTGAAAAAATATGGATCTGTTCCGGACTTCTTTCGATCTCTATCCCCTCTCTGGCATATTCATAGAGCCTTTTTCCGTTCACCTTCTTTGCCGAATACATTGGAGGGATCTGTTCTATATCTCCTGTAAATCTGTCAAAGATCTGCCTGAAATCCTGCTCAGTGATGGCCATGTCTGACCTTGCTGTAAGCTTTCCCGTGATATCACCGGTATCATATTTCTCTCCGAACCTTATCCCGGCCTCATAGACCTTGTCAGAGGCCGTAAGTCTGTTTACGGCTTTTGTAGCCGTTCCTACACAGACAACGAGCACTCCTGTAGCCATAGGGTCAAGAGTGCCTGTATGTCCGATTCTTTTTATATGAAATATGCCGCGGAGCTTTGCAACGACATCGAAGGAAGTGAAGCCGGAGGGCTTATCCATAATAAGAATCCCTCCGTCCATCAGGCCTCCTCCTTAAAAAATGGTCTCACCTGGTCAATAAGCTCATCTATCATCAAAACAGGATCAGTCCCATCCATCGAAAAGCCGGCAGCTCTCTTATGACCCCCTCCGCCGTACTGAAGAGCCAGCGCTGACAGGTCAACCCTGTCTGTTGAGGATCTTGAGGAAACCTTATAGCTTCCATCCTCAGTAGGATACATGAAAAAGGCCAGTTCCACTCCCTCGACTGAACGCAGGGTGCTTACCACCCCCTCCATGTTCTTAGGTGCTGCATCATACTTCTTCATCTGATCAGCTGTAACATAGCTTGCTATTATCCTGCCATCCAGATAGGTCTTCGAATTAGTGATCCCGACTCCAAGCATCTGAAGCTGCTTTATGCTCTTTGTGAAAAATACATGATCGACTATGTAGGAAAAATCAATTCCCTTATCCATAAGGAAACCGGCGAATTCCATAGTGCTTGAATGCGTGCAGTTGTACTGAAAGAGCCCGGTATCCGTTACCATTCCGGTATAGAGACATTCAGCTGTCTTCTTATCGATCCGCTCCCTGTCTATTATCTGACCTACAAGCTCACAGGTACTCGATGCCTCAGGAAAAACATAATTCACATCAGCAAAAGCACCATTAGTCTCGTGATGGTCGATACAGATGGTCTTTTTCGCATTGCTAAAATATACAGAAGAATCCCCAAGTCTTCCAAGATCTCCACAGTCACAGCAGATAAAAAGATCAAAGGCTGTATTATCAAACCTGTTTGCCCTTATCAGCTTATCAGAGCCTGACAGGAATTCGAAGTCAAATGGGATAGGCTCCAGATAAGCCTTTATCTGGATCTCCCTGTAATTTGTCCTTATGTAATTGTAGATGCCAAGCACCGAGCCAATGCAGTCTCCATCAGGCCTGATATGACCTGATACAGCAATGGTCCTTACTCCCTCTAAATAATCTTCTAATCTCATTATATTCCTTCAGAGGCTAGCCGGGAGTCATTCCTCTCCGGCATCAGCCTCCCTGTCATGCTCCATTACCTGATCTATCTTGTGGGACATATCGACGCCATAGGCTATAGACTTATCTAGAATAAACTCCAGCTGGGGAGTATTTCTCAGATTAAGCCTTACGGCCAGCTGATGCCTTATATATCCTGCAGATGATCTGATGCCTTCCATTGTACGACAGCCGTCCTGCTCATCTCCTAGAACAGAGATAAAGATTTTTGCAGTCTTTAAGTCAGGAGCAACGATAGCATCAGTAACAGAAACTATAGGAGATATGCGCGGGTCTTTTACATCCTCTCTAAGAATCTCGGAGATGACCCTTGTTACATCCTCGTTTATCCTGTTATTTTTAACACTGTTCTTTCTCATTATTACTTTCTGGCTACCTCTACCATCTTGTATGCCTCGAGGCTGTCATCCTCCTGATAATCAGAGAATCCCTCGACAACAAGACCACATTCATATCCGGCCTTGACAGTCTTGGCGTCATCCTTGAAACGCTTGAGGGAAATAAGCTTGCCCTCGTAGATCTGCTCATCGCCACGGCGGATACGGACAGTGGAGTCACGCTCCATAAATCCGTCATCAACTATACATCCGGCAATTATGCCAGCCTCTGAGGACTTGAACGTAGCTCTTACCGTTGCGTGGCCTATAACCTGCTCCTCATATACAGGCTCAAGCATTCCCTTCATGGCACTCTCTACATCTGCTATTGCATTGTAGATGACCTTGTAAAGACGGACATCCACGCCCTCGTGATCTGCTATGGACTTCGCCACATTATCAGGCTTTACATTGAAACCGATGATGATAGCGTTTGATGCTGCTGCAAGGTTTACATCTGACTCTGTTATAGCTCCCACGCCACCATGGATCACCTTTACGACGACCTCGTCATTTGAAAGCTTTTCAAGAGAGGATCTGACTGCCTCTACAGAGCCCTGTACATCAGCCTTTACGATTATATCAAGCTCCTTGACATTTCCAGCCTTGATCTGGCTGAACAGATCATCAAGGCTTACTCCTCTTCTGGTTTCCTCTATCAGATTCTCCTTGCCAACAGAAACGAAGGTAGATGCATAGTCCCTTGACTCCTTTTCTGTATCAAATCCATTAAGGATCTCTCCGGCGTTTGGAACCTCTGAAAGTCCTAAGATCTCAACAGGTGTCGAAGGTCCTGCCTTCTTTACTCTCTTTCCGTTTTCATCGAGCATGGCCCTGACCTTACCGAACGAGGATCCGGCTGCCACCGGATCTCCTACATGAAGGGTTCCCTTCTGTACTAGAACTGTAGCTACAACTCCGCGTCCCTTGTCAAGCTCTGCCTCGATCACCAGACCTCTGGCGTTTCTCTTAGGATTGGCCTTTAATTCCATAACATCGGCTGTCAGAAGGACCATCTCTAATAGCTGGTCTATACCCTCGCCCGTATGAGCTGATACCGGAACAAAGATGGTGCTACCGCCCCAGTCCTCAGGAATAAGCTCATATTCTGAAAGCTCCTGCTTTACTCTCTCGACATTCGCATTAGGCTTATCTATCTTATTGACTGCAACAATGATCTCTACACCAGCAGCCTTGGCATGGTTTATGGCCTCTACAGTCTGAGGCATCACTCCGTCATCGGCAGCTACCACCAGGATGGCTATATCGGTGGAATTAGCACCTCTCATTCGCATTGCAGTGAATGCCTCATGTCCAGGAGTATCAAGGAAGGTTATCTTCTTTCCGTCGATGCTTACTACATAAGCTCCTATCTTCTGGGTGATACCTCCTGCCTCCTTGTCCGATACATGGGTATGACGGATCTTATCAAGAAGCGATGTCTTACCATGATCGACGTGTCCCATTACGCAGACAACAGGCGGTCTTGGAACCAGAGTCGAAGGATCGTCCTCATCATCCTTTACAAGCTCTGCGATTACATCGACCTTTTCCTCATGCTCAAGGATGCAGTTGAACTCAGCTGCGATATTTTCAGCCTCGTCAAAATCGACCTCCGAATTAAGAGTATATACCTTTCCGGCAAGGAAAAGCTTCTTTATGATCTCAGAAGGTACCACCTTCATCTTGTCAGCAAGATCTCTTAACGAAATACGATCAGGTACTGTGATCGTGATGATCTCATCCGGATCACGTTTTTCGACCTTATTATTGTTGTTATTCTTTGTTTTCTTTTTGCCGCCGTTTTTCTCGAGATTGATATAATGCTCTTCTTTTCTCCCTAAGGCATCATGATCAGCTCTGCCTCTCTTATTGTGAGGTTTTCCGTTATGACGGCCCTTGTCAGCTGAGGCCATCTCACCAGGGCCATTATTCCCTCTGTCCTTAATGCCTGGATCGAACGAATTCCTTCTACGGTCGTTGTCACGATCTCCTCTACCAGATCTTTTATCCGAAGCAGAACCGTTTCTCCTCTCGCGCCTCTCAGCAGCCGCTTCCTTCTTTCTCTCAGCGTTTCTCTTCTTCTGCTGGACAAGCGCTTCCATGATATTTCCAAGCTTGACTGGACCTTCCGGCTTTGCCTCTTCCCTCTTCTTTGGCATCTCCTCGGTCTTAGGCTTGCTTACAGGCTTATTTGCTGCTTGCGAAGCGGCAGGAACTGGCTTTGTGGGCTTAGACTCAAATTTCTGATCCGGATAGGCATCCAGTCCCTTTGGCCTTACCCTGTTGCCGTCGGTACGTGGTTTGATCGGCCCGCGTCTTTCAGGAGCAGAAGGCTTCCTGTTCCTTCCCTGACCTTTTCCATCCTTTCTTCCAGAGGAGCCATGCTCCTTGGAATTCTCAGAATGGAATACTGCAGTGATGTTTCTCTTTCTCTTCTGTACAGGAGCCACAGCTGCCTTATTCTGTCTGGATGCGCCTCCCTGCTCCGACTTGTGACGATTAGTGCTTTCGTCTTTCCTTACATCACGCTTTTTTTCTTCCACAGGTTTTACCTCCACGGCACTGTGCTCCTTCTTTTCCTTGTTATCCGGTCCGGCAGGAGCAGCTTTCTCACCAAATGCCCTCCTGACCTCATCCGCCTCCTGTTCAGTCAGTCCGCTAGAGGCGGTAAATGTCTTACCTGAAGCAGCAAAGTGTGCAACGATGTCCTTATTTGATACATTTATCTCTTTCGATAGATCATAGATTCTGATTTTTGCCATCTTTATTCCTCCTTGCTGCTCATAAATGCCTGTATCTTCTGTTCAAGTGATCTCGCAAATCCCTGGTCAGTGACCGCAAGACTCATCCGAAACTCGTATCCTAGTGCTCTTCCTAAAGAAATAGAATCGCTTATTATAAAAAAGGGCAGGTCTCTGTATCTGCACATATCATCAAAATGCTTTCTGGTATTATCAGAGGCATCTGATGCTACAATCACAAGATATGCCTTACCCTGCCTCACTGCTTCCTCGGTGGAAAACTCACCGCTTTTTATCTTGCCGGCCTTCCTGGCCAGAGAAATAAATGACAGGATCCGGTCATTATTCATCTATAAGCCTCCCCAGTTTCTCATATACTAAGTGACTTATGCTGCGCCGGAAGGACTTCTCGAGGCCGCGGTTCTTCTCCGCCCTTCTTAAGCAATCCTTATTTCTGCATATATATGCTCCTCTTCCCGGGGCTTTCCCGGTAGGGTCTACAATGAATTCCCCCTCCGGTGAAAGGACTATACGCGCAAGCTCGTTCTTAGGCTTTAGTGCTCCACAGCCGACGCATTTTCTCTCTGGTAATCTCTTCGGCAATCTGACTCCTATCTACTCTCTCCGCTTTCCGGCCTTACTCCTCGCCCTCTCCATTATTAGTATAAGAGCTGTCTTCTGCATCGGATGCATCAATATCCTCTGCATCATCTATATCATCAGGAGAATCGATATCCTCTGCATCATCTATGTCATCAGAAGAATCGATATCCTCTGCATCATCCATATCATCAGGAGAATCGATATCCTCTGCATCATCCATGTCATCAGAAGAATCGATATCCTCTGCATCATCCATGTCATCAGAAGAATCAGGATCCACATCATCCTCAGGGCCATAGATATCATCAAATGTCATGAATCCTGGCGTCTGCTCAGCCTGTGTCTCACTCTTGATATCGATCTTGAAGCCTGTAAGTCTGGCTGCAAGTCTGGCATTCTGTCCTTCTCTTCCAATCGCAAGAGAAAGCTGATAATCAGGCACAACGACTCTTGCCTGCTTCAGATCAGCATCTGCCACGACAGCAATGACCTTTGCCGGTGCCAGTGCATTCTCGATAAGCTGAGCCGGCTGGTCAGACCATTCGATTATATCTATCTTCTCATTTCCGATCTCAGAAACGACTGCATTTACACGGCTTCCATTCATTCCTACGCAGGCTCCTACCGGATCCACGTCGGGATCGTTTGATGCTACAGCAATCTTGCTCCTGTTGCCTGCCTCTCTTGAGACAGCCTTGATCTCAACTATGCCGTCCCTTATCTCAGATACCTCTTCTGCAAAAAGGCATTTGATAAAATCAGGATGAGAACGTGACAGACGTATCCTCGGGCCATTGTCTCTTTTCTTTTTCTTCTCATTGCCGGAAGCGTTCTTTTTTAATCTGTCTTCCTCGGACCCATCCTTTACATCAACCACAAGGACTCTGATATGATCTGTAGGATTATAATGCTCACCCTTGATCTGATCGCTTTCCATAAGGAGGGCATCACATCTTCCGAGATTGATACTGATATTCCTGCCGGCATATCTCTCTACGACTCCGGTAACAATAGTGCCAATCTTCTTTTTGAATTCCTCGATCACAGAAAGCTTCTCAACCTCCTTGATCTTCTGGACTATAGTCTCTTTTGCGGTTTTTACTGCTACACGGCTGAAGTCCATTGAATTGATCTCTACATTGACACTCTGCCCCAGGACATAGTCGCCGCCATATTTGTCATGAGCCTCCTGAAGTGAGATCTGTGTATCAGGATTTACCACATCATTAACGACCTGCTTTGCCTCGAGAATATGATACTCGCAGGTGTTATAATCTACTGTGACATGGATATTATCAACATTCACATTCTCAGGCTTCACCTGCCGCCTGTTTGCGATCTGCTGCCTGCAGGCATGCTTTAAGCCTTCCGCAATAGCATCTATTATCTCATTTCTCGGAATGCCCTTTTCTTTCTCAAGCAAATCAAGTCCTGCGCTCAGTTCACTAAAGTCTGCCATCTTATCCTCCTAATGCTTATATCAAAAATCAAAAGCAAGCCTTATCAGGGATATGTCCCTGCGTAAAAACTTCTGCTTCTCTTCTCCGGTATCGATCGTCACGGAATCCTTATCAAAATCGTTAAGCACTCCTGTAAATTCCTTTTCTCCGCCAATGGAACGATATGTATGTATCAGGACCTTGCGTCCTCTTGCATTGATGAAATCCCTTTCTCTGACAAGCTCCCTGTCAAGCCCAGGCGAGCTCACCACAAATGTATAGGGCTCCCTGATGTAATCCTCCCTGTCAAGGATCTCATTCATCCGGCTGCTTACTGCCTCACAGTCATCTACTGTAACCCCGCCCGGCTTGTCAATATATACTGATAGGCTGTACTCACGACCTTCCTTCTCAAAAACCACATCCCAGAGCGAAAGTGAAAGCTCCTCAAGGATAGGAGTGATAAAGCCTATGGTCTTCTCCTCGTATTCTCTTGCATTCATGCTTCTTACATCCTTATACAAGTAAGAGAGCGGGCCATACGGCCCGCCCTCTTGATTCAAGAGTTATGGTTCGTATCGGAAAGCTTCCGATACAGGTGCTCAAGTAAGCACCCTCAATTAATAGTTCCTAGGAGAATCGAACTCCTGATTCCGCCGTGAGAGGGCGGCGTCTTAACCGCTTGACCAAGGAACCATATATCCTGTGTCGCTCTCTTTCGTTCGCGACAACAAAGACTATTATACTCAGATATGAGAGGATGTCAAGGGGGTTTGGAGGAGATTTTTGTATTTATGCGAGTACAATTTGAGGTGTGAGGGGTGAGGTTTGAGGTGCGAGGTGTGAGGTGTGAGGGCCACTGTTCACACCCCATTTTATCCCCCAGATTTCAGATCATCATAACCATATTTTTATCAGGTTCTACTGACCATATAATATGGGAATGGAAGTGGTGGGGCGGGTTGAGGGATCAGGGACCAGGGGATGTTATCCGTAACTAACCCCTAAATCCTAAACCCTAGTCCCTCGCCCCTCAGACCTCTAAACCTCTAACCTCGCACCTCGCTCATGCTCGTTCTTGGCTCTGTGCTTTCGGCCAAGGAAGCTGTCTTCGTTAAGC
>DLDA01000047.1:17685-41181 GCA_002480925.1 Lachnospiraceae bacterium UBA7784
GTTTCGGATTCGAGCTTCGCTATGAGCTCGCTCTCATCTCGAAACTTTCAGCCTCAGAGAACGACCTCGCTTCGGATTCGAGCTTCGCCTTTGGCTTGCTCTCATCTCGAAGCTTTCGGCCTCGAGCTTCGCTTTCAGCTTACTCTCATCTCGAAACTTTCAGCCTTTCACCTCAGACCTCTATCCTCTCACCTCAGACCTCTAACCTCTAACCTCTAACCTCTTGTCAAGGAAGTTCTTTTCGCTAAATTCGAGCTGCGCCTTCGGCTTGCTCTCGCCTACAAGCTTTCGGCCTCCCCAAATCCATCCGGATTCTTCTGCTGCCAGTTCCAGGAGTCGCGGCACATTTCCTTTATTCCGTACTTTGCCTCCCAGCCAAGCTCCCTCTTTGCCTTATCAGCTGAGGAATAGCACTGCGGTACGTCACCCTCACGACGCGGCTTGAAGGAATAAGGGACATTTACTCCTGTAGCCTCGATGAAGTTATTTACTACATCTAGAACTGAATACCCTACTCCTGTACCGAGGTTGTAGATGCTTACACCGCAGTTCTCCTTTATCTTTTTAAGGGCTGCAACGTGTCCGGTAGCAAGATCGCATACATGGATATAGTCCCTTACGCAGGTACCATCCGGAGTATCATAGTCATTTCCAAAGATACCAAGCTCCGGGAGCTTGCCGATAGCTACCTGGGTGATATAAGGCATAAGATTATTAGGGATGCCGTTAGGATCCTCGCCTATAAGACCTGACGGATGAGCTCCGATAGGATTGAAGTAACGGAGAAGGATCACATTCCATTCCGGATCTGCTGTATGCATGTCTGTAAAGATCTGCTCGAGCATCCACTTGGTCCATCCATATGGATTCGTGCACTTGCCCTTAGGGCATTCCTCTGTAATAGGAATCTGTGCCGGATCGCCGTATACGGTTGCCGAGGATGAAAAGATCAGGTTCTTGCAGCCTGCATTTTTCATTGCCTCTATCAGATTAAGAGAGCCTGTAATATTGTTGTTGTAGTATTCCCAAGGCTTGCCTACAGACTCGCCTACAGCCTTCAGCCCTGCGAAATGGATAACGCAGTCGATATCGTTTTCCTTAAAGATCTTTTCAAGACAATCCTTGTCAAGGATATCCTCCTTGTAAAATTTCAGATCCTTCCCCGTGATCTCCTTTACACGATCAAGCGCCTTTTTGCTGGAATTGTAGAGATTGTCCACAACAACCACATTATAATCATTGTTCAGAAGCTCAATACATGTGTGACTTCCGATATAACCAGCGCCTCCAGTAACTAGAATCGTCATAGCTTACCTCCTTAATTCAAACCGAGCCAAACGATGTCAGAAGTTTATTTGTCATCAGATACAGATCGTATCTGGTGTCAGCCTTGAAAACAACGGTAATGATCTTCGCTTTTGTCGTCTTATTTTCTGACCATAGAACGAGACAATATCCTGCATCGTTTGTGGTTCCGGTCTTACCCCCTAAGACCCTGATGCCCTCAGGAGACCTGATATCTCCTGTAAAATAAAGATTGGTCGACTTATATGTGACAATCGATGCCTTTCCAGTGCTATCTGTGACTGTAGCCTTTTGCTTTTTAGATCTGATTATGGTCCTGAAGGTCTTTTCCTTTAGGGCATTATGAAAGATCACATACATGTCATAGGCACAGGTATAATGATCCTCGTCAGGAAGTCCGTCAGGATTCATAAAATGCGAATGAGATGCGCCGATCTCCCTTGCCTTCTGGTTCATAAGATCAGCAAATTTTTCCTCACTGCCGGCAACAGATCTGGCTATGGCCTTAGCAGCGTCATTTCCGCTTTCAAGCAGCATGCCCTTCATCAGATCATAGAGTGAAAGTCTGTCTCCGACCCTCAGATGGGCAACCGATGAACCGGCAGGCAGATCCAGATCAGATGCCTCTACTGTGCAGATCTGGTTCAGATTTCCGTTTTCTATTGCGACAAGAGCCGTGAGAATCTTGGTCGTTGAAGCAGGATAGATCTTTTTCAGAAGATTCTGGCTGTACTTAGTCTCGCCTGTCGTCTCATTAAAGGCTCCAGCTGCATATACTGTCTTGTTCTGATCGGCACCGGATGAGTCCTCTATGTATGGACACAGATCCGAAGCCATCAGGGAGGACGAATCCTCCTTTACAAATCCATATTCGGCTGCTCTGCTGTCAAGTGAGTATTCCTGCTTTATCTGTCCCTGACATCCTGTCAGGATAAAGGATAAGGAAAGCAGGACCGAAGCAAAAAGCCGCAGCCTGTTTTTATTTATACATTTCACGCCACTCAAGATCTCCTCTGTCTAATGCTCTTATAAGAAGCTCAGCACTGGCTAGATTTGTAGCCAGCGGTATATTATGCGCATCGCACATCCTTATTATAACATTCACATCCGGTTCATGTGACTTCACTGTAAGCGGATCCCGAAGAAATATAACCAGATCTATCTCATTATGCTCTATCTGGGCTCCCAGCTGCTGCATACCTCCAAGATGTCCTGAAAGATATTTATGCACCTTAAGATTGGTTGCCTCCTCGATAAGCCGTCCCGTTGTCCCCGTAGCGTACAGCTTATGTCTGGCAAGTATAGATCTGTATGCAATGCAGAAATTCTGCATCAGCTTCTTCTTGGCATCATGTGCCACTAGTCCTATATTCATATAACCACTCCTTTTTATTCCTTGAGATCAAAGGTGAAATTCCTCTGGTCTGCGTAAAACATCTTGGCCTGCAATGACACATTCAGGACAAAGCCTATCCCGAAATACAAGGTCACAAGCGATGTAAGGCCATAGCTTACAAAAGGAAGTGTAAGACCTGTATTTGGCATAAGGCCTGTGACAACACTGATATTTACAAAGGCCTGATAAGCAACAAGCGATGCCATACCGACACATATCAGCTGCCCTGCCAGATCCTTGGCCTTCTTTGCAGTACGCATACATTCAAAGACGATACCAAAGATCAGGATAACCATAATAACAGTTCCTATAAATCCCGTTTCCTCACCCGTAACCGCAAATATGAAATCAGTATGGGGCTCGGGTATGTAGTTTCCGTTCTTTACCGAATCAGCGCCTGTGCTTGTAAGTCCCTTTCCAAAAAGCATACCACTGCCTATCGCCATTATGGAATTCTGCTGCTGCATGGATGAGGCCGGATACTTATCCGGAGAAAGCCAGGCAGCTATCCTTTCATTCTGGTAGCCCTGCAGGACTCCGTTTGAATGAAGGGTAAGGAAGATCACAGCAAGTGATCCGAATGCTCCAAGGCCAACGAGTGCTGCCGTAAGCCTTCCCGAAAAGCCAGCATAAAAAAGCATGGTAAAGATCACCATAAAGGTAACTACAGTGGTCGAAAGATCCGGCTCCATCAGGATACCCAGAAGAGGGATCATAGCAAGAAAGGCTGTAATGAGGATGCGCTTCCTGTTATTCAATGACTGAGCATACTTCATCAGATAGGCCGAAAAGAAAAGGATCAGAAATACCTTTGCCATCTCCGAAGGCTGGAACTGCAGTCCTCCTATCCTTATCCATCTGGTAGCCTCATGGGAGGAATATCCGAGCGGTGTCTTTATCGCCAGAAGGGCCAGCACCGCAAAGGCATAGAGCAGATAGGAAAATGACAGTACCATCGAATAATCGATCATTGAGACAATGACCATTACCATTACGCCTAAGACCATTCCTATGATCTGCTTGTTCTGGTAGTCCTTATTAGCACTTCCGATTATCATTATACCATAAATCGTAAGAGCTACAACAAAAGCAACGAGTCTGAAATTGTAATTTTTGAACCTGTAATTTCTAAACATTTATGCTTCCTGTAAATTTCTCCGGGCTTAAATGCCCATCCTCTACCCTGACAATTATCATCTCATTGTCCTTTGAGAATAATCTTGTCCTGTTCTTTATCGAGAAATTCTCTCTGACAGATCCTATAGAAAGATCTGCATCAGAAATTCCTGATGCTACGATACAGGCATTCTTCCCGATCACCTTACCGGCGCTTGCCTTTCCCGCTATAGTTCCAAGGACATAGAGACTGCCTCCGCACTCGGCGCTTCCACCTGACATGATATCTCCTGTGACAAGCAGTCCGTAGCTGCTTATCACCTTTCTTCCCATATCTATGTCTCCGTCATGGATTTTCAGATAGTCCCTTGTCTTTGCGAAGTAGAAGGCATCCTTTTTCCTTGTCATCTCCTTTTCAAAGACCCTGTCTCTTGTACTCACAAGAGACACTGTCACATCGCTGTTCCTCTCGATCGACTGGATGACAGCCTCAAGCTCCTGATCATCAAGCTGCCTTCCTTCTATGGTAAGCGACATTGTAGCCTCTCCCCAGAACTTTTTTGAAGCGGCAAATTTCACACAAAGGCTTGTAAGAAGCTGCTCTATCGGGATATCAGGATTCATCACCAGCCTGATCCCGTGCGGATAGCCCTTTATAATCAGATCTTCAGTCATATATACTCCTTAGTCCACTACTCTTCCATTTGTACTTACCTGATTAGCTCCGCCTTTTAAGAGCTTCTCTGAGGACTTTACCTTGAAATAGACTCCCAGGATATTCTTTGATACATCTGCTGCATTATGCGAGGTATATCCAAAAGGTATCCTTGTCGCGATCGAGATCCTCGGAGAAGAATACGGAGCATATGCAACGAAAAGTGCATGGTTGGCATGTCCGCTCTGCTGGGCCGTTCCTGTCTTTCCTGCTACCTCTACCGGGAAGCCGTCAAAGGTCTCAAGTCCCTCGACTACCATCTTCATTCCTGAATGGATGGCCTGCCAGTCAGAGGAATTGAGAACATTGATATGTCTTACCTTCTTCGGCCTATAGGTCTTAAGGATGCGCCCGTCAGGACTTTCCACATGATCGAGTAGAGTGTAGTCATAAACGTTACCGCTGCTTGCAACCGCTGTGACATAGCGTGACAAGGCTATCACAGTGTAGTTGTGATCTGACTGACCGATAGCAGCCATTACAGGGAACTGGGTAGCTATATGGGACTTATTCTCATCGATCTCGACACCTGTCTTGTCACCCAGACCGTAAAGAGAAGCATATTTCCTTATGCGCCTTATACCTCTGGCATCGTTATAGTGGTTGTCTCCTCCAGCAAGTCTCCAGCCAACCTCATAGAAGAAGTAGTTACATGAATCCCTTATCGCCTCGGAAACATTTATCACGCCGTGGTTTCCTGGATAGATCCAGCACCTAGGCTTATTAGATACCTTTTCAAAGACTCCTTTGTCCTCTATCGTAGAGGTGGTCGTTATGACTCCCTCTGCAAGTCCGGCCGTGGATGTCACAAGCTTGAAGGTGGATCCTGGAGCAGTCCTCTGCTGAGTAGCATGATTATAGAGAGGATTTGAGGTATTTGCAAGCAGGGAGGCATAGTAGTCGTTATCCACTGAATTTGCCAGCCTGTTGTTGTCATATCCTGGATAGGAAACAAGGGCCAGAATCTTTCCAGTCCTTACATCCGTGATCACAGAGGCTCCGTTTGACGGCTCAAGTCCCAGCATGCCCGGAGTAAGCTCAAGGCTTCCTATCTTTGACTTGACAAAGGAGAAGGCGCTTATGCTTCCATTAGCAAGGGCATCGCGTTTTGCCTGATCTTTTTTAAGCACTCCCTGATCATAGAGTATGGCACAAAGGCTGCTTCCACTTATCTCGTCATTTAATATGGCATAATGATATACTATCTTCTTGAAATCCGAATCCTTTACCATAGTAGCAAGGATGTATTTCACCAGCTCCTGATAAAGCTCCTGTGAATCGACAAGCTGATCCTCTCCGGAAAACTTTGTATAGTCTATCCATCCTTTTGACAGGCAGTGCTTCAGATAACTGTATACTGATATCTTCTCATTCGACCATTTCCTGTAATAGGGATCATCCTGATTCTTTGACTTATCCGAGAGTATCGATGAGTTTCTCAGATATCTGATTATATAGGTCGAGTAATCCTGTCCCTCTTCGCTCAGATCACCATAGGCCTTTGCCTTCGAGGAAAGGATATCATTCTTTACATATCCTACAGCCTTATCCTCGTGGGCTATGAAGGCGTTGCTTACCTTATGCTCAACCTCCGTGGCCGACTTCTCCTGGAGCTCGTCCATATCGATCAGGTTGTTATTGATAAAGGAGAAATATACATTGTAGACAGGCACAACTACATTGGATCCGGCATTTTTACCGGAAGCCTTGTATTCCTTTATATTTGCGATCTTTGATCCCAGGATCCCTGCTATCTCCTTCTCAAGCAGCTTATAGGTCTTCACCTGCAGATCCTTGTCTATAGACAGATAGACATCGTTTCCGGCAGTAGCCTTTTTCTCGCTTGTAACAGAGATAGGCTTTCCCTGGGCGTTGGCATAGATCTTGCGATAGCCCTTCTTTCCCGAAAGGACTGAATCCATTACCTTTTCTATTCCGGTCTTTCCGACCTGATCGTTCATAGTAACGGTTTTGTCCTTTTTCTTTCTCTTGTTGTATTCATCGGATGAAATGGTGCCCGTATATCCGACTATAGATGCAATGGCCTCAGGCGAATTATACTTTCTGACAGAATCCTCCCTTACATCAGCTCCGGTAAGGATATCCGTATTTTCCTTTACATAGGAAACAGTCTTTGCGCTCACGTTGTAGGCTACAGGTGTGGCCACATACTGCTGGTAACGGTTCAGCCAGATCTTATAGCGGATCACTGCTATCTTAAACCTCATGTCATCGCTGTATTTACTGCTGATCCTGAATTTATTCTTGTCATTGCAGAGATAATCCATGATCTGCTGAGGCGTGGCATCGGCTGTATTATAACCTAAGTCCTTGTCGAAACCTAAGTCCGTAGTTCTGGCCTTTCCGTATACATCCGCCCTGAATCTGTTTACAGCGCTTCCGCTGTCCCTGAATGACAGCTTGCCGTCACTGTCAAGGATGATACCGAAATCCAGATCGATCTCATCGCCGTTATTTTCGATATTTTTTATCAAAAGAGCTATCTCTGCATTGAAGCGGCGCGCCTTTTCCTTACTGTCCTTGTAGGAGCCTGTATCCATAAGGGTTACAGTATATGCAAGATCGTTGTAGGCGAGCAGTCTGCCCTTCCTGTCATAGATATTTCCTCTTCTTGCATTTATGGGCTCTGTCTTTTCGATCTTTAGATTGTAGTTTGACTTGTAGCTTTCTCCGCGAATGATCTGCAGAAAAAACAATCTTGCAATAAGGATCATGGCAAAGACAAAAAACACCGCATATATGATATTTTTTCTGGATGAAAAGATACGCCCGAAGGCTTCCTTTATCTCATCAAGCACTTCTGCGTTCCCTCCTGTTCCTGATCCTTTCTATGAGCTCGTTCAGCCTGAAGACCGGAAAGTACATTATCAGTGCAAAGATAACTGTAACCACCATCTCAGGCATCATGACTCCGTAGAAATAATAATAGATCTGTGTATGTCCGCTTGTAAGAAAAAAAACGAAGTAAATTATCAGACCGTAAAGAAGATCGGTTGCCCCCGTAAGTATCACCGGAAGTCTGATGCTGTCTCCGAAATAGATCTTTCTGAAAAAGCCATTCAGATAGCCAAGCAGCATATATATAAGTGTGTATGTACCAAACAGCTGGGCTGACAGAAGGTCGAGAAAGATCCCTGCAAGGAGACCAGTAAGGGCTCCTGTCTTTCTGCCCCGCATAAATCCCATCATGGATACAAAGCAGAGACATAGATTAGGAGTCACCGAAAGAGACAGCCTGGGCATCAGAGCTGTCTGAAGTATGAACACAATAACGAGGGCCATAAGTATAAGACCCCCGCGCAAAAAATAATACACCGTCTTCATGAGTGAGCTTCCTTAAGCTGAGTAATGACTAAGACCTCCGAAAGATGGGTGAAATCGGCTACCGGAGTTATTGTCCCATGGCTGGTAAGGCCATCACTCGAGTCATCCTTATCTCCTATATATCCTATCAGTATACCAGGCAGATATTTGCTTGATACATTGCTTGTTACGACAGCGTCTCCTGACCTGACCTTTCCCTTCTCATCTCTTAAGCCGTTGAAGGTTATCATACCGCTCTGCTGCATGTCCTTTAAGCTTCCGCTTACTATGAGCTGATCCTCTGTATCTGCTATCTGGGCCGATACATTCGAATCATCGTCAATGATAGAGCGGACATTCGCGAAATGCCTGCCTGTAGAGACTACTACTCCGACCAGACCGTTGTCTGCGATGACATTCATATCACGCCTGATCCCGTCAGCGCTGCCTTTATTTATTGTAAAGGTAGAAAACCAGTTGCTTGTGCCCTTGGCTATTATACGGGCTCCTGTGGTCTTGTACTTGTCATAGTCATGGCTCAGGTCCAGAAGATCCTGAAGTCTGTCAAGCTCATTTTCACGAAGCTGGGTATTGGTGAGCCTGGATTCAAGCTCCGTCACTCTTTCCTCAAGCTTCTTGTTCTGTTCTATCAGCTTTTCCTTCTCAGTATGTTCGGCAATCCCGTGTGAAATTCCTGAGCCTGCTGCTGTAAGTCCCTGCTGCATAGGCAAAAAAACATAGTCAGCAAGGGTCTGGAGCGGTCCTCCTGCAAAGTCAGTCGCATAGCTGAAGAAAAGTATGACTATGCAGAGAAGAGTCAGGAAAAGAAGCACCACATATCCCGGAATATTTATCCTGTCCTTTTTATTCATGGCTTTAACTGAATATCCTTGACTTCATCGTATATCCAAACCTGTCATATTTGTCCTCTGAAAGGACCATGCCAAGTCCCATTGCCACAGTCTGCTCTCCGTCCTCTGCTATATTCATGCTGATCTCAGTCATGCTCTCGAAGAGATCTACCAGTCCTGTGATCTGAGAGCTTCCGCCTGTAATATAGATACCGGAGCGGACAATGTCCTTGGCAAGCTCAGGAGGAACCTTCTCAAGGATCATACGGATGTTGGAGCCGACATTTAGAAGCTCGTCCTTTATTGCCTCATAGATGATATCGCTTGTGATGTCATATGGTCTTGGAAGTCCGCTTACTATATCACGTCCTACTATAGAGATCTTCTGAGGCGTTTCGTCCTCACTCTTTACAGCAGAGCCTATCTTTTCCTTAAGATCCTTGGCAGTCTTTCGGCCTATGACAAGATTCTTTACTCTCTTCATATAGGTGACTATAGCATCATCAAGCTTATTGCCACCGAAAGGAAGAAGCTCTGACAGAACAAGACCTCCTAAGGAAATAACCGATATCTCAGTAGTATCTGCTCCTATATCAACTACCATCACACCCGTAGGCTCTGTGATATCAAGACCGAGTCCTAAGGCATCGGCAAGAGGCTTCTCACAGAGTCTTATGCTCCTGGCCTTGATCCTTGTCTTTGCGAACATATCATAAAAAGCCTTTTTCTCTACCTCTGTGATGTCTGTAGGAACAGCGATCACTATATCGGATCCCTTTAGACGGGCGTCTATCTTTTCCCGCAGAACCTCAAGGAGCATGGTCTGCATATTGTCGAAGTCAGCAATGACTCCGCCTACTATCGGGAAGGATACATCGATATTCTCCGGTGCCTTCTCATACATCTCATATGCCTCATCTCCGTAGGCATACATCTGATTGCCCTCTACTATGGCAATTGTATTCTTCTCTGTAGTTACTGTATCCGAAGCACGGCTGTATATCTTTAAATTGCCTGTACCCATATCGATTCCGTAACCGTTGGTCATGTTATCCTCCTGTTTCACGCTTTAGCAGTGATAAGCCCGCTTTCTCTGAAACTGTAAAACCTTAGATCTCCTATTATCAGATGGTCAAGAAGAGGGATATCCAAAAGTCTTCCTGCTTCCTGAGCCTTCCTTGTGACCGCAATGTCCGCCTCACTCGGAGAGGGATCCCCGCTTGGATGATTGTGAACTAAGATCACCGAGCTGGCTCTTCTCTTAAGAGCCTCCGAAAAAAGCTCCCTTGTCGAAAAGGCTGCATTCTCCGCCGTACCTACAGACATAAGGACCTGATCAGTTATCCGCATCCTGACATCAAGTATCAGAAGCATGACTATCTCCCTGCGCTCGTAGCGGAGTGACTGCATTACTGCATCCGCTGCATCTCTGGCACAGGTGATAGGAAGTGAAAATTTCCTTTTGTCCCTTGAGGCTCTCTTGGAGATCTCAGCCACAGCAAGCAGCAGGCAGGCTCTGGCCTCACCAATGCCCTCGATAGTCATAAGCTCAGACTTGTCTGCTTCCATTAGTGCATAAAAGCCCTCACGACCTGCCAGTACCTCGCAGGCCAGATCCAGCGCATTCTTTTCCTTTGTCCCGTTCCTTATCACGAGGGATAAAAGCTCAGGGTCGGTAAGACTCTCTATTCCATAGTCTCTTGCCTTTGTCTGTGGATCCACCGGAGTGGTCCATTGTCTTATCTTTCCGATGATGTCTCCTCTCTCCCTTTGACATCACATGAAAATACATACTAATTAAAGATACCACAGATCAAGCTTTATTTCAATATAATCTCTCCTGCCCTGATAAGATATTCAAGAGCCATCAGGATCCCCATCTTGGCATGAGGATATGTAAGTCCTCCCTGGAAATAGACCGCATAAGGATCTCTTAAAGGTCCGTCAGCAGAAAGCTCTATCGAGGCTCCGCTTACAAAGGTTCCGGCAGCCATTATCACCTTATCGCTGTATCCCGGCATATCCCATGGCTCAGGCTTCACATAGCTGTCAACGGGTGATGCAGCCTGGATACCCTCACAGAAGGCACAGAGAGCCTTCGGCGTCCTAAGCTTTACTGCCTGGATGATATCATGTCTTATCTCATCCGAGGATGGTATACATTCATATCCCAGTCCCTCGAATATCCTTGCAGCAAGTATGGCTCCCTTTTCTGCCGCTGCTGTGACTGTTGGAGCCAGGAAAAATCCCTGATAGAAATCCCTCATCGCATTAAGGGATGCTCCGACCTCCTTGCCAAGTCCAGGTGATGTAAGGCGGTTGGCTGCATTTTCTATGCATTCCTTTTTCCCTACTATATATCCTCCTATAGGGGCCAGCCCGCCGCCCGGATTCTTGATTAGACTTCCGGCCATGAAATCGGCTCCGGCCAAAAGAGGCTCTTTATCCTCGACGAACTCGCCGTAGCAGTTGTCGACAAAGACTAAGGCATCAGGCTTTATGCTCTTTATGAAACGGACTGCCTCCCCTATTTCATCTACCGAAAATGTCTTTCTGGTCGCATAGCCCTTTGATCTCTGGATCTCTACAAGCCTTGTATTCTCATCTATGGCATTTCTTATGGCTTCAAAGTCAAAGCTTCCGTCAGCCTTCAGATCTGCCTGTCGGTATTTCACACCGTACTCTGCAAGTGACCCTCTGCATGGCCTTATCCCTATCACATCATCAAGCGTGTCATATGGCTTTCCCGCAGCCGAGACAAATGTATCCCCGGGACGGAGATTCGAAAAGAGAGCTAGCGCTATGGCATGGGTACCACAGGTGATCTGGGGACGGACAAGAGCATCTTCACCGCAAAATACATCCGCATAGACCTTCTCAAGTGTATCCCTTCCGACATCGCCATAGCCGTAACCACTCGTTCCATTCAGACAGTCATATGAGACCCGGTTCTTTCTCATCGCATTTACGACCTTCAGCTGGTTACACTCTGCGATCCTGTCGATAAGGTCAAATCTGTCCTTAAGGGTCTGCTCAGCCCTTTTTGCATATTCATAAACCTCCGGCCTGATACCGGCGGATCTGTAGGCATCGATTATATCCATGTTACCTCCGTTAGTAGTGGTTAGTAGGCAGGGGCCAGGGTTTTCATCCCCTAACCCCTAAACCCTTTTCCTCAAATCATCCAGCACATTAAGCGCCTCTATCGGCGTCATGCTGTTTGGATCAAGCTCCTTTATCCGATCGATTATCTGATCCTTTCTTTCTCTCTCCTTTTCATCCTCCTCGTTTTCCTGAGTGAGGATATCATAGAATGACAGCTGTCCATCTATCTGATCATCCTTTCTTTTGGCCTGACCAGTCAAGCTATCCCGCTCCAGCCTTGCGGCAATGCTTCTGGCACGGCGCAGCACAGGAGACGGAACTCCTGCAAGCTTTGCGACCTCTATACCATAGCTCCTGTCTGCCTCGCCCGGGATTATCTTCCTAAGGAAGGTGACGTCATCCCCATCCTCCTTAACAGCGACGCAGTAGTTATGAGTTCCGGCAAGCTTTCCCTCAAGAGCAGTAAGCTCATGGTAATGTGTTGCAAAAAGAGTGGCAGCCCCTATCTTTTCCGTGACATATTCCACTACAGCCTGGGCGATGGAGAGGCCGTCAAAGGTCGAGGTCCCCCGTCCTATCTCATCAAGAATCACAAGGCTGTCACGTGTCGCATTCTTTAAGATATTTGCGACCTCGTTCATCTCGACCATGAAGGTTGACTGTCCAGTGGCCAGATCATCACTTGCGCCTACCCGGGTAAATATCCTGTCGCAGATCCCTATATCAGCCGAGTCAGCCGGTACAAAGAAGCCGCACTGGGCCATAAGGACAATGACAGCCGTCTGCCTCATATAGGTCGATTTGCCTGCCATATTTGGTCCTGTAATGATAGCCGTCCTGTGATCTTCCCTGTCCAGATAGGTGTCGTTTGCAATAAAGGAGCCGTCAGCTATCATAAGCTCCACCACAGGATGCCGTCCTCCCTTTATATCTATCACACCATCCTGATTTATAGAAGGCCTTATATAATGCCTCTTCTGGGAGACATCAGCTACTCCCGATAAGACATCAAGAAGGCTTATAGCATCAGCAGTTCGCCTTATCCTTGCGGAAGCCTTGTCTATCTGGTCAAGAATATTAGAAAATATCTGCTTTTCAAGAGATATAAGCCTGTCAGAGGCTCCCAGTATAGTATTTTCAAGCTCCTTAAGCTCCTTTGTATAGAAGCGTTCCGCATTTACAAGGGTCTGCTTTCTTATATAATCAGGCGGGACCTTGTCCTTGTAGGAATTGCTTACCTCTATGAAATATCCGAAAACCTTATTGTATCTGACACGAAGCTTGGCAATGCCTGTTCGCTCTCTTTCTCTTGTCTCCAGTTCAAGAAGCCACTGCTTGCTGTCACTTCTGGCCTTTCTGAGCTTATCCGCCTCCTCGTTAAAGCCCTCCTTTAATATGCCGCCGTCATGAAGGGTGGCCGGGGCATCATCATCTATAGCTGCATCGAGCAGGGAGAGGATATCACCAAGAGGGTCGATATGGTCATTTATTTTGCTTAAAAGCTTTGAATTAAATCCATTAAGGATCTCCTTTACAGATGACAGAGGTCTTATGGAGTCGCGGAATGACAGGAGGTCCCTTGGATTTGCTGTCCTGTAGGAAACCCTTGTAAGAAGCCTGTTTATATCATAAATTCCTGTAAGCCTCTCTCTGATCTCCTCCCTGTCTATCATACGAGAAGAAAGCTCCTCTACTCCATCAAGTCTTTCATCTATGGCCTCCTTTTTAAGAAGGGGATGGGTCAGCATGCTTTTTAGCCTTCTCTGGCCCATTGCAGTCTTTGTATGATCCAGCACCCAGAAAAGAGATCCCCTCTTTTCCTTCTGCCTCATAGTCTCTGTAAGCTCGAGGTTTCTAAGCGTCGAATGATCTATTATCAGAAAGCCGCCTATAGAATATGGATGGATCTCAGTAAGCTGTGAAAGATCATTCATCTGGGTATCAGTAAGATACGAGATCAGTGCGCCGCTTGCGACTATGGCCTGATCATCTCCCTCAAGTCCTATAGCAGCAGGAGAAAAGACCTTGAAATGCCGTTTCAGGGCCTCTATGGCATTATCATAGAGAAAATATGATCTGTCGACACTCTGGCACATCCTCTTAAGGGCAGCCTGCTGCCTGATGAGATCTCCTGCCTCATTCTCAAGAGCCTCATTATAGATGATCTCTGAGGGAGAATATTTGGATAATTCGTCTATAACCTTAGAAACAGAATCAGTCTCTGTAGTAAAGAAATCTCCTGTACCCACATCCGAAAAGGCAAGTCCTATAGAGCTTCTATTATTGTAATATATGCAGGCAATATAATTATTTACCGCTGAATCAGATGAGGCAGAGATATCTGTACCCGGAGTGACTATCCTTATCACTCCTCTCTTTACAAGCCCCTTAGCCTCCTTAGGATCCTCGAGCTGCTCGCAGATAGCTACCTTGTGGCCGGATCTTACAAGTTTTGATATATAGGTATCAGCAGAATGAAACGGAACACCGCACATGGGTGCCCTTTCATCAAGCCCGCAGTTCTTTCCGGTAAGAGTAAGCTCAAGCTCCTTTGAGGCTGTCTTTGCATCGTCAAAAAACATCTCATAGAAATCGCCCAATCTATAGAAAAGAATGCAGTCCTTATATTCCTCTTTTGTCTTCAGATACTCCTTCATCATAGGAGAAATTTCTGACATATGGCTTTCCTTTCAATAAGTGTCCCTTATCCGACTATCCTCTTAAAGCGTCTGTCTATCTCAGCCTTTGTAAGCCTTATCACCGTAGGTCTTCCATGCGGACAGTGGAAGGGCTCATCGGCCTTCATCATCTCGACAAAAAGATGCTCCATCTCCCTGGCAGAAATCCTCTGATTTCCCTTTACTGAGGCCTTGCAGGCAATAGTCGCTATCCTCTCCCTGACTATCCGTGGCAGGCCGCTTTTGTTCCAGGAATCTATATCGCTTAGCACATTGGTAAAGAGCTCCTCCGGGTCTATGTCGAAGAGATTACCCGGGACTGCCTCCAGTGCGACCTCCCTTTCTCCGAAATCACTGATCCGAAAGCCAAGCTCCTCGAATGCATCTATATGTTCAGAAACCGCCTGCTTTTCCTGGACTGTAAGGGTCATTATAATAGGCGGCGAAATACTCTCTGAGGTCATTGTCTGATCAGATAGCCCCCTCATAAGCCTCTCGTAATTTACCTTCTCATGGGCTGCATGCTGGTCCACAAGATAAAGCGCATCATTATATTCAAATATCCAGTAGGTATCAAAGGCAGGCCCTATAAGTCTGTGATTTTCTATAGAATCCTTTGAAATAAAAGAGGACTGCTCGAAGCTCCTATCCAGGATATCCCTCCTCTCAGGTGATATCTGGCCATTGTCTCCGGAAAGGAATTCCCTGTCGCTTTTCTCCTTTGACTCGTCTGTATAGTCTCCCTTATGCTCACAAAGAAAGGAATCGACCTCTTTTCTGTCATACTTTCTTTCATAAGGAGAATCCTTACTGATCTGCTCTCTTATACTTTCCTTTATCTGCTGCAGCCTGTCCTTTTCAAATGGCTCCGGTGCGCTTTTTGGCCTGCTTTCATCCGTGCTTTCATTTGCTCTGGCAAGCTCAGGGGCAAAGGCACTTTTTTCCTCCAGATCGCCAGTGCTTCTTTCCATATCCCCTCTATGGTAGGCATTATGGACAGCCTGACTAAGAGCCTGATAAACAGCAGGCTCGTCCATGAATCTGACCTCCTGTTTTCCCGGGTGTACATTTACATCCACAAGCGATCTGTCAAGATCAATGAAGAGGATGGCAAAGGGATACTGATGCTTCATCACATACCCTTCACCTCCGTCCTCTATGGCCTTTGAAAGGATATTGCTCTTCACAAGCCTTTCATTAACGAAGAATATCTCCATCGTCCTGTTGCCGCGGTTAAGCTCGCTCTTTCCTATGAAGCCTCTTATCCTGATACCGCAAGCCTCTGTATCAAGCTCTAACAGATGGGCAGCAATACCTCTGCCATATACGCAGTATACGGCATTTAAAAGCTTGCCGTCTCCTACAGTAATGAATTTATCCGCCTTATTGGAACGGAATTTGAAGGCTATCTCAGGATGCGATATAGCAAGCTTCTCGATAAGCTCCCTTATATAGTTACCCTCTGTCACCGGGCTTTTCAGGAACTTACGTCTGGCAGGCGTATTGTAAAAAAGGGATCTGACAATAAAGGTAGTCCCGTCAGGAGCCGCCTTTTGCGCCTTTTCCTTTATGACTCCGCCCTCGATACGGCAGTATGCACCGGCCATCTGATCAGATCCCTTGGTAAATACCTCTGTCTTTGAAACCGCAGCTATGCTGGACAGGGCCTCACCACGGAAACCAAGTGAGCTTATGCTCTTAAGCTCCTCATCACTTCTTATCTTGCTTGTCGCATGCCTGGTAAAGGCAAGCTCTATCTGATCCGAAGCTATGCCGCTTCCATTGTCAGTTACCCTTATCAGGTCTATCCCGCCACCCTCTATCTCTACTGATATGGCAGTCGAGCCGGCGTCAATGGAGTTTTCCACAAGCTCCTTCACAACTGATGCCGGACGCTCTACGACCTCTCCGGCAGCTATCTTATCTATTACTCTCTGGTCAAGTTCCTTTATCTCATTCATAACGGGATTTATTATAGCACCAGAGGAGATGTTTTTACAATATCATAGTAAGAGGTCAGAGGTGTGAGGTGTGAGGTGTGAGAGGTGTGAGGTGCGAGGTGTGAGAGATGTGAGATGTGAGAGGTGTGAGGGGCAGGTGCGAGGGGGCTGGGTCAATAGCCTGCGATACGATCTAGCAGCATGGAGCCTACCGCATCCGAAAACATATTGAGATCCCTTATTCTGGTAAAATCCTGCCCGTATATCCTTCTTACATCAGGAAGAGCCCGGTCCTCTCCTGTAAATACGCACAGCACACTTATCCCGTCAAGCCTTGCCTGATGCACTTCCTCTGCAGTATCTTTTACTCCGGTCTCTGCAGCATAATTCCTGTAGTCTCCGTCAAAAGTCCTGATCTTTATCATATCATTGGGAGTAGCGTCAGAAAGGATAATAAGTATCCTGTGATCCGCATGGTTCTCCTCAAGCCCCGATGGAACGGGTCCGCTCATCAGTCCGGCAGCGACCCTTACTGCTATCCCGTCCCTGTTGGCTCCACTCGTCGAGAATCTGAATATTTCAGTATTTTTATCCTTTTCGCTGTAGTCCCGGTAGATGGTAAAGACAGTATATCCGGAAATGGAGCAAAATGAAGCTACCCTTACAGGAATATCGCATCTGCTGAGAGCCTCAGCGATCATGTAGCCCTGAGCTGAGACTATCTCAGTCCTTCTGACCTGGGAGGTCGAGCCGTCAAGAAGCAGATCCACTGACAGATTTCCCTGATCTCCCGGAATTGTCTTTTTAAAGATCCTGTCATCATTTAAAAGCATGGCTCTCCATACCTTTTCTGGTCTTATCCTACCGGACCTTGCACCTATGCTCTGGTCCTCCATCCTGACAAGCAGCGAATTCCTGATCCTCTCAGTAAGCTTATCTATCTGTATCCTGTTAAGTGCCTCATTGTCCTTGTATGTTTTTTTATTGATCTCTGCCTGCCTCAGGGCCTTTTTGTGCATTTTTGTGGCAAAGCTCTCCTTGCCCGGCTCGCCAATATCTTCTCCTCTCGTGAAAAAGAGCCTTACGTCCTGATGGTTTCCCCTGCAGTAGCGCTTTTCAAGGTCCCTGGTCTCTGTCTCTGTAAAAGCTGCCTTACCAAAGTATTCCCTTATGTATTCCTTCATCCCCTGATCAGTCTGAGCCGTATATTTTGCAAAGCTGACTGAAATATGACTCTGATCGATCTTACCGGATGAGACAGCCTTTTCTCCGAAGCCGAATGAGAGGTGGTCAAGGCCATCATCATAAGCGCTCCTCCTTTTTCTAAAGAAAAGTGAAGGAAGAGAAGTTATCAGATGAAATCTGTCAAGAAAGGTTTTCCTGTGTGGGCCGCTGGTGTATGGAAAAAATGTTTTAAGAGTCTTATCTATCCGCTCTATTGATCCCTTAGTATCAAGCTCACCGGGCAGCTCTATAGCATCAAGAAGCTTTATATCGACCTGGTCAGGGAGGGCTGCATCAAGGCCCATGCATCTCCTTAAATGTCCACGTGTGATAGCTAAAAGCCTCTGTCCGGCCGAATCCTCGAAATCAGTATTGCCTGTCGAAAGCTTTAAGGCATCAGAAGCATAGGCCCTTCTCAGATCAGAAAGAGCCGGACGAAGATTTCTTTCCTTTAAAAAAGCTCCGTTTTCAAGTCCTATCCAGAACAGGCTCTGATAGACAGACTGATTTATCTTTTCATCAAAGGAATTGTAATAGTCCATAAGACTATCCCAGTCATATCTCCTGTGTATGATCCCTACTATCGTATTCCAGTAGATATCAGCCTTCCCCTCCTTGTCATAGACCCTGAATCCGACCTCAGCCGAGTAATCATGAGCTCCGTTCCAGATCAGATTCGAGGCCCGCTTTTTCTCGAAATCAGTAATCTTCATCAGGCCTTAAATACCATCCCTCTATCCAGATTCCCCGGGAATCTCACCTGTATCATATCAGATACAAGCTGTCTCTCATAGGCATCAAAGCACTTGTTAACTATCCCAAGTGAAAGAGCCTTATCTACCTCAAGTCCCCTTTTCATCATCTCTATGGCTGACAAAAGCCCCCTCAGGTCAAGGGATTTTGAAGAGATCTCTCCCCCCTCGCACTTCTTTCTTATCTCTGTAAAAAGCTCTGCAAACTGGGCTGTATAATCATCCTTAAGCTCAGGGAACTTAGATGCTATAAGTCGCTTAAGGTTGTCCTCACTTATAACAGGCATCTGTATTATCATAAAGCGTGAGGCCAGGGCCTCGTTAAGCTCCCTTGTTCCTGCATAGCCGTAGTTCATTGTACCTATAAAGCGTGTGGCCTCACTAAGCTCTATCCTGTCATAGCCCGGAACATCTATTACCCTTCTGAAATCAAGGGCTGCATGCAGGACAGCAAGCGACTCATTCTTTGCCATATTTATCTCATCAAGGACTCCGAAGCCTCCCTCCTCGGCGCATTTAAGGATCGGGCCCTTTCTCAGTGACACCTCTCCGTCTTTAAATGTATCTGTGCCTATAAGTGAAGCCGCATCTGCATTTATATAGAGTGAAATATCCCACTGAGGACGTCCAAAGGCCCTTGAAAGGCCGTCTGCAAGCACGTTTTTCCCTGTAGCCTTGGGGCCTGAAAGGAGAAGGTTTTCTCCGGCAAGTATAGTAGAAAGTGCCTCCTCCCAGACATCGGTCCCGTAATAATTGTACTGTGAAGCAGGGATCCTTTTCTCCATACCGGGACTTAGCTTATAGAATTTCCTGAAGGCCTCCACATCTGATAATATCCCGTCCGACACTCCCTCTTCCCTTAGAAACCCGATCATCTGATCCATAAGTTTTCCTTTCAAAATAAAGCAAAAAGGCCACCGCGACATAGCGCAGTGACCCGTATATGTCTACTGATTTACGAAGTGATCAGGCGGTCACTGCGTCAAGCTTCCCGGCAGAAGCTCTTTTCTTTCCGGCAAAAAGGACAAGACCTACATATAATACTGTCCATATCAGAGAAACGATATATGCTCCATTCCACGGAAGCCTGAAGCCTATCTGGGCATTCATGATGAAGGCGCATGTAACGAAGGAGTAGAAGGCTCCTGCTATCATAGGCATCCACGCGAACCTTGCCTTCTTGTTCTCAAACATATAGATAGTTATACCTGCAAGTGCAAACAGGGAGATCATCTGGTTGGACCATGCGAAGTATCTCCAGAGGACATTGAAGCCGTTTGCATCAAGCTTGGCCCATACAAGAATCGCATAGACAAGTGCAAATATCGGGATAGCAAGTCCGATTCTCCTTACATTGTTATCCTGCTTCAGATGGAATGAATCAGTGATAGTAAGACGAAGCGACCTTAAGGCTGTATCTCCTGATGTGATCGGAAGAACGATAACACCGATGATAGCTATCATTCCGCCTACCGGTCCCAGTGCATTCTTGCAGAGGACTCCAACCACCGAGGTCGCGCTTACTGCTGTAAGCTTTCCGGCTGATAATACATTGAAGGTCCAGGCCCCTGATGCCTTGTCCAATATCATAGTGACTCCGCCGTGGCTTGCTCCCATATTGATCATTGCCATTGTTCCGGCAGCCCAGCACATAGCGATAAAGCCCTCAAGTATCATCATATCGTAGAATACTATCCTTCCCTTCTTCTCACTCTTTATAGTACGCGAGATAAGGGCTGTCTGTGTGGAATGGAATCCTGACAGGATACCGCAGGCCACTGTCACGAAGAAGATAGGTATGAAATGGTGGCCGTCAGCTGCAAGAGGGCCAGATCCGAAGAAGGCCCTGTAATCAAAGCCTCCGTCCTTGGCAAACTGCCCTAGCGTATTCCAGCTGCCCCAGACATCGGTAAGAGGATATGACCTTGCAAATACAGCAATAAAGATACCTACAGCCGATATCACAAGGATAGCTCCGAATATCGGGTAGATGCGTCCGATTATCTTATCAATAGGGAATACAGTAGCTATAAGATAATATACGAAAATGCAGGTATAAACTATCCATGTCACATAGTCTGTAGCTGCTCCTGTTCTGCCAAGCACCTGAGTATTGAAGATATCACCAGGAGTATATATAAATACAGCTCCGACCAGAAGCAGGAGTATGCAGATGAATATATCATAGAGGATGTAGACCACCTTGTTCGTATATCTGGAAACGAACTGAGGCATCTGAAGTCCTCCGTCCCTGGTACAGATCATTCCTGAGAAATAATCATGCATAGATCCTCCGATCACGTTTCCGATCGGAATCGCAAGAAAAGCGATAGGTCCGAACAGGATACCCTGGATAGGTCCTAAGATAGGTCCTGTTCCTGCGATATTCAGCAGGTTTATCAGGCTGTTCCTCCAGGTAGCCATCGGGACATAATCCACCCCGTCCTGCTTCGCATAGGCCGGAGTCTCCCTGTCGTCAGGTTCGAATACTCTCTCGCAGAAGCGTCCGTAGAGCGCACCGCCTCCGACTAAGATAATGAGTCCGATAATAAAAGTTGCCAAAAGAATCCCTTCTTTCTGTTTTCTCCTGTAACCCCCGATCATTACCGGGACTCATCCGGAAGCTACAAGGTCCTTTAATTAAATAAATTTTACCCTTGTGGTGAATAAAATCCAACTGTAAATCAGGTGTGTTTTGTACAAAAGGCTGTGCATCATTGCAATGCACAGCCCTTTTTACCTGTCTGATGAAACTTTTTCACTCATAATCCCTGACTGTAAACATCGGCTTTACAGTGACTATTTCCTCATACTCCTCACGGCTTACTACCTTGGTATTGTCAGCCGCCTTAAGGTCCTCCTTCAGGACCAGAAGAGCCTCCTCTATAGTCTCCGCCCTGCCCTCTCTTATTATACGAGTAAGCATATCAATAACTAACGGATGAGAATAAATTGCTGGCAGATGGAAATCACCGAAGCCACCGATGAAATGCTCCATATCAGAAACTGCCTTCTCATAATCCCTGTTCACATTTCTCCTGTTCTTAACCGGACCTGGAAGAATCCTTGTATTTATCATAAGTATCATTATCATTGCACAGATAAGCATGGCGACTACAGATGCTGTCGGTGTAATAAGCCCGCTGCTCCTTAGCATTATGGCTGCTATAAAGCCTGCTGCTCCGATAAGGAAAAGGATAAGTACTATCCACTGGTAGGCCGGCTTTATCAGGTCCATCCTCCTCTTTATCCTGGCCATTCCTGCCAGATCCTGATAGAGGACAGGACTTTTCTTAAGCTTATCCTTATCACCTGAAAGCTGTCTAAGGGATCTCCTGGCCCTTTCAGAGAGCTTTCTTTCCTTGAGAGCCTCCTCTCTTCTGGCCTTTTCCCTGGCATTTCTTTCTCCAGCAGGACTCATAGTCACTATAGCAGGTGCAACCCGCTTTATTTCATCAAGCATCCTGTCGGCCTCCCGCAGGTCCTTGAAAAAGGCGGTCCTCTCCTGTCCTTTATCATATCTTACGACAATAAAAAGCACTGGTGAGAGAAGCCCCTTCCCGTCGGCCTTACTATAGGCGACCCTCTTATATACATGACTTACAGATGATATAGGTATATAGAGTCTCCTGTTAAATAAAGTCCCGGGCATATAGATGGCAAGGTCTCCGACCCCGCATGTCCCGAATCTCCTGCAGCTTTTTTTGTCTTCTTTTACCTTTTGTGGATCAAGGCTTTTCTTGCCAAGCGATCTTATTGCAGCCATTTCATCCTTTTCTTTCCATGAAAAATAATCAACTATTCACAAAGATACCATCAAATATTATAATGACTTCAGGAGGTCTTTACAATGAAAAATTTCATCTATGACATTCCGACTAAGGTCTACTTCGGTAAAAACGAGGAAGAAAATGTCGGAAAATATCTTAAGGAATTCGGCGCTGGCAAGGTTCTTATCCACTACGGCGGTCACTCGGCCCAAAGGAGCGGCCTTCTCGATAAGGTGCGACAGTCGATAAAAAGCGAGGGAATACCCTTTGTTGAGCTTGGCGGTGTAAGAGCCAATCCCTCGATAGAGCTTGTAAGAAAGGGCGTCGAGCTAGCGATAAAGGAAAAGGTCGATTTCGTCCTGGCGGTCGGAGGCGGTTCTGTCATGGATTCCTCCAAGGCCATTGCCCATGGAGCAGCCAATCCCGGCATTGATGAATGGGAGCTGCAGACCAAAAAGGTGCCTTTCACGAAATCCCTGAAAAAGGGCTGCATCCTTACTCTTGCAGCAGCAGGCTCGGAGATGAGCGATTCCTGCGTCATTTCAAACGACTCCGTTCATCAGAAAAAGGGGATCAACTGCCCGCAGAACCGGATGTGCTTCGCGATCGAGGATCCGTGCCTGACCTTCAGCGTGCCGGCCTACCAGACCGCATGCGGCGCTGTGGATATCACTATGCACACTCTGGAGAGATTCTTTAATAAAGGAGATCATACGGAGCTTACCGATGCCATAGCTTGCTCAGTCATGAGAGAAAATAACAGGGCAGCTAAGATCTGCATAGAGGATCCGACCAACTACGAGGCAAGGGCCACCATGATGTGGGCAAGCTCGCTTGCCCACAACGATCTGACCGGACTTGGCCGCGGGAAATTCCTCCAGCTTCACCAGTTCGAGCATGCCTTAAGCGCCCTCTATCCTGAGATAGCCCACGGGGCCGGTCTTGCTGCCCTCTGGCCTGCCTGGGCCCGCTACAATATGCCTTACAATACGGAGCGCTGGGCCCAGTTCGCTGAAAATGTATGGGGTATAAAGGCTGATGCTAATCACCAGGAGGAGGCCGCCTCAAGGGCCATAGATATGCAGGAGGCCTACTACCGCTCTATCGGAATGCCTGTCACTCTCCGCGAGCTCTCCGACAGGATCAGCCAGGACGACCTTGTGACGCTTTGTGATATGGTATCCGAAAATGGGAATCGTATCCTTGACGGGCCAAAGCCACTTGACCGTTCTGATATACTTGCTATCTTCAGGAATGCATACTAAAAGAGGGGCCATGGGCCCCTTTTTATTATATAAGTTTTACCAGCTCGCCCTCAGG
>DLDA01000022.1 GCA_002480925.1 Lachnospiraceae bacterium UBA7784
GGAGTGACCAGAGAGCTTCCGGACCCGTTTGTCGTGATAGCAACAGAGAATCCGTACGGCTCATCAGGAACACAGATGCTTCCTGAGTCACAGCTCGACAGATTCATGATCTGCCTGTCAATGGGATATCCGGCACATGAGGATGCAGTGGCGATCCTTAAGGGAAATGCTGCGAAGCCAGTCGAGAATATAAAGCCGGTGCTTACGGCAGATGACCTGAAGACCATCAGGACTGCCATCTCGCAGATGTATGTGAAGGATGAGATCTATGACTATATAGTGAGTCTGGTAGAGTATACGAGGAACGGCGGCAGCTTCGCGCAGGGAGCATCACCACGTGGAATCATAGCCATGCTCGGTATGGCAAAGTCCGTCGCCTTCATCAATGACAGGGACTATGTGACGGCTGAGGATGTGCAGAGTATTGCCAGGGATACGCTTGGTCACAGGGTGAAGCTGTCTGCGCGTGCGAAGGCAGCAGGAATCACAATGGATGATGCAATACAGAAGCTGATAGAGGATATAAGGGCACCAAGGACATGAGGATAAGAGTCGGACGGCTGATCGGATATATACTGGCAGTAGCAGTGACAGCTGCAATAGTGGCTGTTTTCGGAGGGACATTTCTTTTTATCATGCTTATGATGGAAATAGTTGCGCTGCCGATAGATATTATCACATCAATGCTGATGCTCAGGAAATCAGAGCTGCTTGTATCCCTTGGAACAGATCATACGCAAAAGGGAGACCTGGTTCTTATAGGCCATAATCTGCGGGCAGGTATGGCATTTTCCTCGTACGAGGCCGCCATCACACTGACGATCAGGAATACATTCTATGGCACCTCGGGACAGACACAGATTGCAATTCCTGTGAATCATGAGGGAGAGATGCATTATGTCCCTCTCAGATTTTCACTGCTGGGATATTACGAGATCACAGCAGATCATGTCATGATCCGGGATGTGCTCGGACTTGCAGATCTGAAGAAGACAGTAGATAAGAGCGTCGGGGTCACTGTTTTTCCAAAGGGTGATAGAGATACGCGCTCGTACGCGCTGCATCCGTCCGGCGGTATGACAGAGGCCGAGGAGACTGACAGGCGCGGCAATGATTTCTCTGATGTGTCAGAGATTCGTGAATATGTACCAGGCGACAGACCACGGGATATTCACTGGAAGCTGTCAGCCAAGAGGGATGAGCTTATGATCAAGCAGAGAGAAGCCATGTCAGATGAGCAGCTGATCGTTGTGGTGGAGTTCACGGAGATTCTTGAGGAAAATGATGAGGTAGTAAGCGAGGCTTACAGTCTCATAAAGGAACTGGTACGAAGCAATGTGAATACGCAGCTGATGTGGTGGAGTGCAGCTGATGAGGACTTCAGGCGGAAGAGATTTCAGGATCAGGGAGATGTGGATGAGGCCTTTTCAGAGATGTTCGGTGAAAGGGCAGAGATGACTGAAGACATTGACAGGCTGATGAGGTCGGTACATCCGGAGATTATGGGATATATCAGAGTTTACTCATCAGATGGCCAGGTGAAGGAGGCCGTGGTGGATGGCTCTCGGTAAAAGAAAAAAAGAACAGCCTCTTGTGCCTTCACCAGGCGTCACGGTGATCACGGCATACAGGGACACAAGGACAGAGAAGAATGGCAATACGGATATAATGATAAAGGCCATTGCGGTTTTTCTTCTGTCGGCAAGCTCGATCTATATGTATATAGATGGTATTGGTCTTTCCATGTCGCTGGTGGTCTTTTTCGGAACGCTTGCGGCAGAAGCGCTGATACTGTCATTATGCTATAGGAGCAGTAAGGGAGAGAATCTGGTGGCACTTCTTTTCCTGGCGGTATTCGTATTTGCAGGCATCAATTTCAGATATGAAATCAATTCAGGATTCTATGCAGTAGTCAATACCACCATCGACAGGATCACTGATTTCTTTGAACTCTCCGGAATGCGTACATATACAGAGAGAGTTGCAAACCGCTATGTCACGGTGACGGCCTTTTCAATAGCAGTCGGTATGATCCTTGAGTATATAGTGTTTAATCTCGTGATATGGAGCGCGTCATATGTCTGGTGCTTCATACTTACCATCATTCCAAATCTCGTGATCATATATCTGGACGGCCTTTCCTCATTGCCGGCCAGTGCGTGTGTCTGGCTTGTCATGATGGTATATATCGCTCTGGTCCGCGGCGGTGGTCATTTCAGGTTCAACCGTGGAAGCACGGAATATATACGGACAAGAAAGGGAATCTCGTACAGAGTAGATAAGGCCACGGACCTGAATATGTTTTTCATGGCAATAGTGATATGGGTGGCAGGTCTTATGCTGGCATTGGTATGCAGCAGGCTTAATATCTACAATGGTCAGAGCCGGATAAAGGAAAGCACAGAGCCGGCCGTGAAGGATGCTTTCCTGCGTGGCGCAGACGGTATTCTGAACAGATATCCGGCTACGGGCGGACTGAACTCAGGAAGGCTTGGCGGAGTGAACAGGGTGACACAGGATGGTCAGCCCGATCTCGAGATCACCTTTACCCCGTATTCTACAGATACCCTGTATATCAGGAACTTCATAGGTGAATACTATAATCCTGTCGATAATTACTGGACAGGCACCGATGATAAGGATGATCAGGAGCAGGTCAGTGCCCTGAAGAAAAGCTATAAGAGTGGAAAGGGTGCCCGTGCCCGCATGGATATAAAGAATGTCGGGGCGGATGTGAGGCCGTATGAGCCGTATTATACTGATACGACTGAGATAACAGATGGAATAAGCGGTGATGGAAAAGCTCTGCCATCTGGAGCTACTGAGACGGTGGCATATTATCCTCTGATCAGTCTGGATGATATGCAGATAAAGAGCAGTGATCCGGGTGATGGCTATCGTGGTGTCCCGACAGATATCTATCAGACTGTATCAGATTTCTGCAGAAGGGCAGGCCTTAAAGCAGGAATGGACACAGACCAGGCTGTGGAGAGGCTGCGTGCATATTTTCAGAAGAATTATCCGTACACACTGAGCCCTGGCGCGACTCCTAAGGGAAGGGACTTTGTAGAATATTTCCTCAATGAAAATAAGAAGGGCTATTGCGCACACTATGCGAGCTCGGCAGTGCTCATATTCAGAAGTCTCGGGATTCCTGCCAGATACTGCGAGGGCTACGCAGTGTCAATGGAGAGTATGGCAAATAATGCTGAGAGAGAGGATGAGCTGTCCTATGATGACTACTATTCAGGACAGAATACACTGAGGTCGTCAGCAGTGATAAGGACGACCGCAAGCGATATGAATGCCCATGCATGGGTTGAGGTATATGAGAAGGGGCATGGATGGGTAGTGGCCGATGTCACACCGGCAGCGACTGAGGACACCGGAGGCGGTGGATTCCTTTCAGATCTCATGAGTTTACTGACAGGCGGAGGCAGCCGTAATGATACCATTCAGAATAATAACGTTTTTGTTGATAATGGTACAGGTGACATCAGGGACAGCTTCAGAGGCCCAAGAGCGATGTGGCTGATGCTTGTCATGATACTTGTACTGGCATCTCCCCTTATATGGATCGGAATGAAATCATTGTATTCTGATATAAGGTACAGGAGAGCATTTGCGGCAGCCGGCAGCTCCGACAGGCTCATAATGCATTATCAGAGACAGACGGAGCGAAGACGCAGAAGGGATAAGGAATTCAGCAGAAGGGTAAATTATGAGGAGCAGCTTTTATACCTGTACCCGGATATGGCATCGGAGGACAGTCAGAGACTTAAGGATATTCTCGATAAGGCAGGATATTCCCCGCACGGGCTGTCAGATGAAGAGTATGAATGGGCAATGAACGAGCTCGGTCAGAGCTCGAGAAAACGCCGGCATACGGCCTCGAATTCCGACAGGGTGTGAATTTCATTTACCACCCTGCGGAAACGTATCCCGTTTCTCATGCCGGAGGTGTACCAGCCGGCGTGCTTCCTCATCTCGCGGATGGCCCGGTCCTCACCCTTCATCTCAACCTCCATCCTGGCATGCTTCATCAGCATATCCATGACATAGGTCGGGGAAGGCTTATCGGCAGGATGGCCGGTCCTTAGCTCTGTGAGTATTTCATTGAAGATCCACGGATTGCCTCTTGCGGCACGGCCGATCATGAAGCCGTCACAGCCGGTGACCTCGTACATTCTTTTTACATCAGAAGCATTGCGGAGGTCTCCGTTTCCGATCACGGGAATGGAGACACTTTCCTTTACCTGGCGGATGATATCCCAGTCGGCCTCACCGCTGTAATACTGTTCCCTTGTGCGTCCGTGCACAGCAACGGCGGATGCACCCGATTCTTCAATGATATGCGCGATCTCAGGCGCATTGATATGCTCTGCATCAACTCCGGCACGTATCTTCGCTGTGACAGGACGGTCGGTGAACTTCACGAGGGCGGATACGATCTCGCCTACGAGCCTCGGATTCTTCATAAGGGCAGAGCCGTCGCCATTGCCAAATACCTTCGGTACGGGACAGCCCATATTTATATCGAGAATATCATACGGGACCTCATCTATCATCCTCGCTGCCTCGGACATGGAGGTGGGATCTGAGCCGAACAGCTGGAGGGAGACCGGATGCTCGTCGTCAGCGATTTCGAGCAGCTCCCTGGTATTCTTATTATGATAGCAAATAGCCTTGGCACTAACCATTTCCATGCACACGAGACCGGATCCCATCCCATGACAGATCCGTCTGAAGGGCTCGTCGGTGACACCAGCCATCGGAGCCAGGATGAGAGGATTAGCGAGGGTTATATTTCCAATAGTAAGTGAATTCAGCATAAGAGGTCTCCTTCATAGGTGAAAAAGTATAATTTCTATTGGAGGATTTGTCAAGAAACAGACTTGCAAAATCGCAGTGATAATAATAATATCTAAAAGGAACGCACGGAATGACCCGCTCTTTACGGAATCATATAAAAAGCTTATAATCATAAGAATGCAAAGGAGATTTGACAATGGATTTATATGGCAAGAGTTTTCTTAAAATGACAGACCTTTCAGCAGATGAGATAGAGGGACTTATCGATCTGTCGGCAAGACTTAAGGACGAGAAGAAAAAGGGCATATCACAGCTTGATTACCTCAAGGGAAAGAATATCGCCCTGATCTTTGAGAAGACCAGCACCAGGACGAGATGCTCCTTTGAGGTGGCAGCGCATGACATGGGAATGCAGACTACCTATCTGGATCCCAAGGGCTCACAGATAGGAAAGAAGGAGAGCATAAAGGATACGGCAAGGGTACTCGGGAGGATGTTTGACGGTATAGAGTACAGAGGCTTCGGTCAGGAAATAGTCGAGCAGCTCGCAAAGTATGCCGGAGTGCCGGTATGGAACGGCCTTACAAACGAAAGCCATCCTACCCAGATGATAGCTGATATGCTTACCATAAAGGAGCATCTGGGAAGACTTAAGGGAGTCAGGTTTGTCTATATGGGGGACGCCAGATACAATATGGGCAATTCTCTTATGGTCACCTGTGCCAAGCTGGGAATGGACTTTGTGGCATGTACGAATAAGGATTATTTCCCGGACAGCCATCTTGTCGAGTATGCAAAGAAGCAGGCTGATATTACAGGTGGAAGCGTGACTCTTACAGAAAGCGTTGAGGAGGCCTGCACCGGTGCTGATGTGATCTATACGGATGTCTGGGTATCCATGGGAGAGCCTGAGAATGTATGGAAGGAAAGGATAAAGGCACTGAAGCCTTATCAGGTCAATGAAAAGGCGCTTTCCTATGCTTCGGATTCAGTTATCTTCATGCACTGCCTTCCGGCCTTCCATGATCTCGATACGACTATAGGCAGACAGATCAATGAGAAATACGGCTTAAGAGAGATGGAGGTTACCGACGAGGTATTCGAAGGCCCTCATTCAGTCGTATTCGATGAGGCAGAGAACAGGATGCATTCTATAAAGGCTATAATCTACGCAACGATGAAGAAGTGATCATGTATCAGGACAGGATAGTGCTTTGCGCTGCAAGCGCATACAATAAAAAATATTATCTGAATCCGGATTTTGACGAACTTCCGGATCAGGTGAAGAAGGAGCTTCAGATCATGTGCGTCCTCTTTACAGAGGACATAGGAGGAGTGATAGAGCTGTATTTTGATGAGGAGGGAAGTCTTCATCTGATGACTGATTCAGAGGAGGGAGACCTGACCTATGACAATATAGGCGCACCTCTTAAGATCAAGCAGATACAAAAGGATCAGAGACAGCTCTTCAGAGAGCTTGAGGAATATTTCAGAGAATTCTTCTGATAAAAGGAGTAAGGATGCTTTTAGCAGTTGATGTCGGAAACACCAATATCACACTTGGAGTATTTGAGGATAGTGTGATAGTAGGAAATTTCAGACTTAATACAAGGATAGCCCGCACATCTGATGAGTATGGTATAGCTATCCGGAATATACTTTATAATAACGGTATAGATCATGACAGGATAAAAGACTGCATAATCGCCTCAGTAGTACCGGCAGTCATGCATTCGCTTACAAGCGCTGTGATCAAGTATTTTGATACCAGGCCTCTGGTGGTGGCGGCAGGCGTAAGGACAGGCATCAATATACAGACAGAGGTGCCTAGCCAGATAGGAGCCGACAGGATAGTAGACGCAGCCGGAGCCTATGAGCTATATGGAGGGCCTCTTATAGTTATAGATTTCGGTACAGCCACGACCTATGACTATGTGGATGAAAAGGGCTCATTCCGCTACGGAGTTACGGCTCCGGGAATAAGGATTGCTGCAAAGGCTCTCTGGGAGGATGCAGCAAAGCTTCCTGAGATCGAGATAGCAAAGCCAAAGTCTATCCTTGCCCGTGAGACCATAAGCTCCATGCAGGCCGGACTGGTATTCGGACAGATCGGAGCCACAGAATATATAATAAACCATATGAAGGACGAGATCGGGAAAAAGAATATAAAGGTGATCGCTACAGGAGGACTTGGAAAGATGATCTCCGGCGAGACTGACTGCATAGACCTTTACAATCCTGACCTGACTCTTCAGGGCATGCGGTTTATCTATGAGAAGCAGGACAGATAGGCTTATCTGACAAAGGCAGTCATAAGATAGGCCATTTCGTCAGGGATTTCAGAAAGGTCTCTATAGATCCTTTCATCGCTCATCCCGCAGTGACTTACTGCACCAAGAAAGGTATGATCTCCGGTCTTTATGGCTTGCCTTAAGGCCGGAGTTTTTTTGCCCAGCTTCATGAATATCTTTATTCCCTTAAGGGACAGGGCATCATTAAGATCAGCGGATCCCGGGATGATATGTATCTCTTCATCTTCCTGCCCCAGAAAAAGCGCGAGCCTGCCGGCACATGAAAGGAAGGATGGGATCCCGTTTATTATCTTCATCTCATAACCGTCCCTCTCAGCCATTTCACCTATATATGAAAATGTCGAATATATAAGCGGATCTCCTATAGTAATAAATGAAACCGTCTTTCCCTGATCCAGAAGATCACGGGTCCTTTTATAGATCTCGTTGTGCCTTTTTATCAGATCGTCCCTGTCTCTTGTCATAGGAAAATCAAAGAATTCTGTTTCCTGTCCATCCTTTAGCACATCCCTTACTATAGTATACGCCCTGCAGTGTTCGCGGCTACCTGCGGGAAAGATCACTATGTCGCTATTTTCGATCGCGTTTTTTGCAGCATAGGTCAGATCAGCTGATGAGCCGCAGCCTACACCGATCCCTAGAAGTCTTCCTTTATTCATCATTGTCTCCTTTCAGTGTTTCCTGTCACATAATGTTACCATACCATTCACTGAATTTTAACAGTATTTATCTGATATTTGCGTTATAATTAAAAGAAAATCAAAAACTGGAGCAGTTTTATGGATGAAAAAAACAGTATATACGGGCCTTACAGGCCAGAGCTTGAAAAAATAGAGAAGGAGCTTCTTGACGAGATCGATACGCTTAGGGAAAGGCTCAAGCAGAAGAACGGTATGGACCCTGTAGAGCACTGCCTCTCAAGGATCAAGTCAGAGGAGAGCATGAGAGAAAAGTGCGTAAGGAAGGGACTTCCGGTGACCACAGAGTCTGCTCTTACAAAGATCTACGATGCAGTCGGGATCCGCGTGGTATGTGCTTTTATAGACGATATCTACAGATTCAGGGATCATCTGATCGCACTTCCCGGTACGGAGGTCATAGAGGAGAAGGACTATATAAAGCACGCCAAGCCGAACGGCTACAGGAGCTATCATATGATCCTTCGTATGCATCAGAAATTCTATGCGGAGATTCAGCTTCGGACGATTTCACAGGATACCTGGGCAGCGCTTGAGCACCATATCAGATACAAGCATGATATAGGAAAGTCGAATGAGGAGCTTATAGCATCTGAGCTTAAAAGATGCGCAGACGAGCTGGCATCGACTGATCTTTCTATGCAGACAATAAGAGATATGATATTTGAAGATAATGGAAAGAGTGAGACAGAATGAAAATTATGCTGGCAGAGGATACACGCGACTTAAACAGGGCGGAGACGGCCATACTTACGCATGAGGGCTATGATGTCACAAGTGCATATGATGGTGAGCAGGCAGTAGACTGTCTTGAGCAGGACAGCTTCGATGCGGCCATACTTGACATAATGATGCCGAAGCTGGACGGAATTGGCGTCCTTAAATACATGAGGGAGAACAATATCCTTACCCCGGTTCTTCTGCTTACCGCAAAGACCGAGGTAGATGACAGGGTTGCCGGACTTGATGCCGGAGCTGATGATTATCTGGCCAAGCCATTTGATATGAGAGAACTTCTGGCCAGGGTAAGGGCTCTTGTCAGGAGAGGAAGGGAATATAATCCAAAGGATATGAGCTTCGGAGATGTGTCGCTTAAAGCAGAGGAGATGGAGCTTTCATGTGAGAATTCAGTAAGGCTTTCCGCAAGGGAGTTCGAGCTCATGCAGCTGCTTATGACCCATGCCGATGGAGAGCTTTCGACTGATGATATCCTGCAGAAGGTCTGGGCAGCCGAGCCGGCAGCAGATGCTGATACTGTCTGGCTTTATATCTCATATCTGAAAAGGAAGCTTACTGCTATAGATTCCGATCTTACTATAAATGGAGAAAAGGGAGGCGGATTCAGGCTGGATACCGATCCTTCCGGGAGGTCGCATGAATGAAGAATCGATAAAAAAACTGAAAAATAAATTCCTTTTTGTATCCATGTGCTCCTTTATTGCTGTGATGCTTGTAGTTGGCGGGATTATATATGTGTCTACTCTGATGGTCACCAGAAAGGAAGCCCATCAGGTGACTCAGGCCATAATCGATAACGGAGGAGATCTGCCTTCGATAAAGATTACTGTGAGCAAGTATCCTTCAGATTCTGATGATGATAGTAATGATACTGTCAAACAGGATATCTCTGGGAACAGGTCAATAAAACAGGATGTAGAGGATTTCCTCAGTACGCTTTTTGGTAGCGGAAGGATAGCGCTTACAAACAAGGATCAGTGGTATTCTGTCAGATATTTTACAGTGACATTTGACAAGAACGACAGGGTCGCCGGAATAAATGCAGAGAGGATCGCCTCAATAAATATCACTGATGCCAAGGAATATGCTCTGGCTGTAAAGAACAATCTGAATCATTTTGGCAACATAGGCAATTATTACTATCAGGTCCAGAAGACAAAGAAGGGAACAATAGTCGCCTTTGTCGATTATACCAATCAGATCAGGATCACAAACAGGATCCTTTATCTGGCACTCATACTGATAGGATTTGGTTCTGTTATTTCGTTCTTTGTTCTTCGTGCTCTTTCTCTAAGAGTGATAGCTCCTGAGATCAGGAATGCTGAGCAGCAGAAGCAGTTTATCACTAATGCCAGTCATGAGCTGAAGACTCCCCTTGCAGTGATAAAGGCCAATGTCCAGGTTCAGGAGATGATAAGCGGAAGCGATGAATGGACAGAATCCACTAAGAGGCAGGTCGACCGCATGACGGGACTGATACAGAACCTTGTGACCATAGTGAGAGCCGAGGAAAAGGAGAGTTCTGAGGACAGGATCGATACTGACATCACAGCGGCAATAAAGGATACAGTGAAAAGCTATCTTCCGGTAGCAGAAAATGCAGGGGAGACCTTCACCGAGGATATAGGGGATGGGGTCAGAATGCAGGCTGTAGAGAGTCAGATAAGACAGCTTGCCACCCTGCTAATAGACAATGCCATAAAGTACTGCGATGAAAAGGGGGCTATAAAGGTCTCGCTTCAGCAGAAGGGAAAAAATATCAGACTTGCTGTTTCGAATACCTATGCAGATGGGAAAAATACAGATTACTCAAAATTCTTTGAAAGATTCTACCGTGCAGACCAGTCGCATAATGTGGACAAGGGAGGCTACGGGATCGGACTCTCTATTGCAGAAAGCCTGGTAAAGCAGTATGACGGCTCTATAGACGTCTCATGGAAGGATGATGTGATCACATTTGAATGCCTGCTTAAAGGCTAGCTGCCATTGACTTTTATACGGTATAAGTATATACTATTTAGGCAAAATTTTTAGATAATACAGGAAAGGACACTGTCATGGCTGAAAAAAAGAACCTGATGACAAAAGAGGGGAAGAAAAAACTAGAGGATGAGCTGCAGGATCTGATACATGTGCAGCGTCCAGCAATCACTAAGAAGATCGCCGAGGCCAGAGAGCAGGGAGATCTTTCGGAGAATGCCGAGTATGATGCAGCAATGGATGAGCAGGGTAAGATCGAGGACAGGATCAAGGATATCCAGGAGATCTTAAAGGATGCCGAGGTCGTTGCTCAGGATGATTCAGGCAAGATAAATATCGGCTATACAGTAAAGCTTGTTGACGAGGATGGAGAAGAGGATGAGTACAAGATCGTGGGTTCCAACGAGGTCGATATCCTCAATGGAAAGATCTCAAACGAGTCTCCGGTCGGAGCAGCCATAATAGGCCACGTAAGCGGAGACACAGTTACTGTAGAGACAGAGGCAGGAAGCTTCAGCTACAGGATAGCAGATGCATACAGGACCAACGATTGATCAGGACGAAGGAATACAATGCCAGCAAAGAATAATTCACAGGATAATAACCAGCTTTTACAGATCAGAAGGGACAAGCTTGCCGAGCTTCAGGCAGCAGGCCGCGATCCTTTCAGGATCACTAAGTATGACCAGACTCATCATACCAGTGATATACGAGAGCATTTCGATGAGCTCGAATTCGTACCTCCAGTTGACGAGGAAGGAAAGGCAAAGGTAGTACCGCTTGAGGATATACCGGAGGGAAAGGTAGTTTCCATAGCAGGACGTATGATGTTCAAGCGTGTGATGGGAAAGGCCTCATTTGCTAATCTCCGCGACCTCAAGGGCGACATGCAGATTTATGTCACAAGGAATGATCTCGGAGACGATGAATACGCATACTTCAAGAAGTATGATGTGGGTGATATCCTTGGAGTAAAGGGCTTTGTCTTCAAGACAAAGACAGGCGAGATCTCAGTCCATGCCAAGGAGGTCACACTTCTCTCCAAGAGCCTTCAGATCCTCCCGGAGAAATTCCACGGCCTTACAGATACTGACGTCAGATACCGTCAGAGATACCTTGACCTGATCATGAATCCTGATGTCAAGGAGACTTTTGTAAAGAGATCCCAGATTATCGCAGAGATCAGGAATTTCCTTGCCAAGAGGAATTTCATGGAAGTCGAGACTCCTATGCTCGTCCACAACGCAGGCGGAGCCGCTGCCAGACCATTTGAGACTCATTACAATTCACTCGATGAGGACGTAAAGCTCCGTATTTCTCTCGAGCTCTATCTGAAGAGGCTGATAGTCGGCGGACTTGAGAGAGTATATGAGATCGGCCGTGTATTCAGAAACGAGGGCGTCGATACAAGGCATAATCCGGAATTCACACTGATGGAGCTCTATCAGGCTTACACCGATTACAATGGTATGATGGAGCTTACCGAGAGCATGTTCCGCCATCTGGCCGAGAAGGTATGCGGCGGAACAAAGATCTATTACGGCAATAAAGAAGACGGAACCGGCCATGAGATCGATCTCGGCAAGCCGTTCAGAAGACTCACAATGGTTGAGGCTATAAAGGAGCAGACCGGCATCGACTTCGACGCTGTTTCATCTGATGAGGAAGCAAAGAAGATAGCCGATGAGCACCATATCGCTTATGAGGATCGTCACAAGAAGGGTGATATCGTAAACCTCTTCTTCGA
>DLDA01000054.1 GCA_002480925.1 Lachnospiraceae bacterium UBA7784
TTTAATTAATCAGCAGACACTATATAGGTGTCGTATGGTCCCATTCCGTACCAGGTAAAGTCAGAAAAAGATGAAGCCATTTCAAACATCACTCCGAATTCCGGGAGCTCTCCTATGTCTTTAGAAGCTTCAAGATAAAGCCTGCACCTTACTGCTCCATCCGGATGGACCTCATATGAAAGTCTTGCCTCCTTTGAAGGACTGGTCGGAAGATGGTAGGTAAATTCCACCGTTACATTACCATTATTCTCTGTGACCTTATAGCCCTCGCCCATTCCATTATCTCCGGCATAGCACATATCAGAGGCGTTTCTCCACTGGGCGGCTCTCCACGGCATCATGCATCCCTTGTCGTTATCTGTAACGGGTCTCCAGAAGTTAGGACGAGGCATCCTTTTTATCAGCTCTACTCCTGCCTTCTTATAGGATACCAGACCTCCGTTCAGATTCGAGAAAAGGATAGTGAAATCCTTACCCTTTACTCCTGTATTAAGCCAGCCATGGATGACTCTTATCTCTCCTCTGCTGTGGTCAGCCTCCTGTCTGTCTCCGATGACCTTCTGGGCAAAGGCTATCTCTGTCCCGGCTTTTGCCCAATCCTGATCCTCCTTCAGGGTAAATGAAACTGTAAGAACGCATTCCCTGTCCACATCAAGGAGCTGGTCAGGAAGAGCGAATTCGGATCTCTCTCCCGGTCCTACCTCTACGCTTCCTCTCTGTTCAAAGAGCTCCTCACCCTCACATTCAAGAGAGATAGTGCATATATACTTATCTGTATTGGTGAATAGACTATTATTCTTTATCTGGAAGGATCCTTCTCCAAAACTTATATCAAGAGGAGAATAAACCGCCTTTACCTCCTGCATCTTAGGTGTCGGCTCTCTCGTATCTGCATAGCAGAGGCCATTACCTGAGAAGCTTCCATCATTCGGACGGTCATCAAAATCTCCGCCGTATCCGAGATAGGTTTTTCCATTCGCATCCTCTGCCGCTATTGCCTGGTCTATATAATCCCAGATGAAACCGCCCTGGTAAAGCCTGTTCCTTTTCGCAAGCTCTGTATATTCATTGATGCCCCCACAGGAGTTCCCCATTGCATGTGAATACTCACAGCAGATAAATGGCTTGTCCTTATGCTTTGAAAGATATTCCTCTATCTTTTCGACAGGCCAGTACATGACGCTAACCATATCTGTTGCCTCAGGATATCTCTCGTCATGGATCACGCCCTCATAATGCACCAGCCTTGTCGGATCCTCCTTCCTAAGGAAGTCATGCATGGCGACGAAGTTCGTGCCGTTAAGGGACTCGTTTCCAAGAGACCAGATAAGGATCGACGGATGATTCCTGTCACGACGCATCATGCTGTTGGCCCGGTCAAGCACCATGTCCCTGTAGTCAGGCCGGTTTCCCGGAAGAGCATAGGCGATATCCTCCCCGCCTCTTTCTAAATGATCCCAGACTCCGTGACACTCCAGGTTGGTCTCATCTATCACATATAGTCCCAGCTCATCACATAGCCTGTAAAATAAGGTCTGATTAGGATAATGACTGGTACGGACGGCATTTATATTGTTTCTCTTCATGGTGATCAGATCCTTATAGATCTCATCCTCTCCTATAGCCCGTCCCTTATATGCCGAAAACTCATGTCTGTCGACGCCGTTGAAGACTATCCGCTTTCCATTGAGACACATTATACTATCCTTCATCTCAAACCGGCGGAAGCCTGTCTCCTCACAGATATATTCACATACCTGACCATTTTCGTCCCTTATCTCCATATATAGGGTATACAGATACGGATCCTCAGCGCTCCACTGATCGACATCCGGAATATTAAGCCTTGCTTTTCCTGACGGAAGAGGAATCTCCTTTTTCACAAGTGCCTCTCCATCCTTATCGAAAAGACTCAGCTGAGCCGTCCCCTTTTTCCCTATGCTTTCAAGACTTATATCAAGGATTCCATCCCTGTAGTCGTCCGTTAGATCAGAAACTATCCTCATATCACGAATATGAACCTGCGGATATGTATATAGATATACCTCGCGGAAAAGTCCTGAGAATCTGAAGAAATCCTGATCCTCGCACCAGCTTCCTGCGCTGAATCTGTAGACCTCAACTGCCAGTCTGTTCTCTTCGTCACGATCTATGAATGGTGTCAGGTCAAACTCACTCGGAGTGAAGGAATCCTCGCTGTAGCCTACATAGCTTCCGTTGAGCCAGACAGCTATAGCACTCTCTGCTCCCTGGAAGGATATGATCACAGGACCATCCTTCATGAACTCAGGAAGCGTAAAGTTCCTTATATACTGGCCTACAGGGTTCATCTCCTCAGGGATCTGACCGGGCTCTATCTCCTCAAGCCCGTCCCATGGATACTGGGTGTTGACATACTGTGGACAACCGTATCCCTGCATCTGTATATGGCCTGGTACAGTTATATAATCCCAGCCGCTGGCGTCATAATCCTTTTTTTCAAAGCCCCTTATTGTCGCAGACAGGTTGCCCGCATAATGAAACCTCCAGCTTCCATTCAGTGTGACCTTCAGATCGGATCTGCCGGTTTCTATATTTTTCTTATCCCTGTACCATTCGTGGTCAGAATGGGCAGGAAGTCTGTTTTCCTGAAAGATCCTGGGATCCTTTATTATTTCATAATTGAATCCGGACATAATCCCTCCTTATTTTACTGATCCTGTGATTCCTTCTGCAAACTGCTTCTGGAGCACGAAGAAGATTATCATCGTAGGTACTGAGCAGAACAGCACACCCATCATAAGCATTCCATAGTCTGTAGTATATCCGCTTGCCATATTCGCTATAAGCATAGGCATGGTCTGGGCCTTAGGCTGGTTCATGACTACCTTTGGCCATAGATATGCATTCCAGGCATTCATGAAACAGATAACTGCGGCTGCAGCATAGGTGGATTTCATTACAGGCATATACATCCGAAAGAAGATCCCAATCTCTGAGAGTCCGTCTAGTCTTGCGGCTTCCATTATGTCAACCGGGAAATTCCTCGAATTCTGACGGAACATCATTATCATAAATGGTGTCGAGATAGCCGGAAGTATGAATGCTACTGATGTGTTAAGAAGGCGCATGGATGATATCATCTTGAAAAGAGGTATCATAGTTGCGACCTGAGGCACCATCATTGCAAGAAGCAGAACCGAGAACAGTCCGTCCTTTATCTTGTCGTGATAGAGTTCAAAGCCGAATCCGGCGAGCGAGCATATAAAGAGGCAGAGAAGCGTCTGTAATACTGCGTAGAAAAAGGAGTTCCACATGGTTCCCCAGAGTGAAATATCCTTGCTGTAGTTTAAGAGCTTGGTAAAGTTATTAAGAGCCTCCGTTCCGAACCAGATCTTACCACGGGCCACGTCTACTGTATTGTTCGTTGCAGCGGTTATCATCCAGAAGAGCGGGAATACCGAGATCAGAGACCAGATGATCAGGAATACATATGTAGGTATAAGTCTTCTCTGAATTGAAGATTTATTTTTCTTCTTAGTCACGGGTATCACCTACCTTCATATTGATCACGGCAAGAACTGCCACAAGGACAAATACTACAAAGGACATAGCCGAAGCATATCCGAAGTTTGCTACACCTGTTCCAAATGCGTTGTTGTAAATGTAGTGGGACATTGTCATACTTGTAAATGACGGACCTCCCTTTGTCAGGTTTACTGACTCATCAAAGAGCTGAAGGGTTCCGTTTATAGACATGATAAAGGTCATCACTATAGTAGGCTTTAGCAGCGGCACCGTTATATGCCAGAAGGTCTTCCAGCCATTTGCTCCGTCTATCTTGGCTGCCTCATATACTGAGTATTCTATGTTCTGGAGGCCTGCAAGATAGAATACCATATTGTAGCCTGTCCATCTCCAGATCAGGGCTATGATGATAATTGCCCTTGCTGTTCCAGTATTTCCAAGGAAGTTGATATTCTGACTGATGATACCAAGATGCCTCAGGACAGTATTTATAAGGCCCTGTGTGGCAAAAAGTGATTTGAAAATCAGTGAGTATGATACAAGAGATGTCGCACATGGCAGAAATACCATGGTACGGAAGAGTCCCTTGAACTTCAAATCCTTGTTGTTAAGCAGCTGGGCTAAAAGAATAGCCAGAATCAGCATTATAGGAACCTGAATGATAAGATACAGAAAGGTGTTTCCCATAGTCAGAAGGAATTTCCTGTCCTTAAACATCCTCATATAGTTCCAGAAAACTGGCTTCGCCCAGTGCAGATCTGCTGATGAGCCTGTCTGCAGGGAAATGATAAATGCCCTTACTATTGGCCAGAAGCTCATCACAAAGATCAGGACAGTAGCCGGAAGAAGGAACATGAATCCCGCTGCTCTCTGCTTTGTCTGTATACCTTTATTATTCAACTTGATTTCCTCCTTTCGGGGATCATCCTTTTTTAAGACAAGCGGGAAACCGGTCATCCGATTTCCCGCCCTCTCTAGTCCAAAAATATATATCTCTTATTTCTGATCGTTACCTTCCATTGCGAATGTAACCTGATCCTGTGCCTCCTTTAAGGCATCCTTTACAGAGGTACCATCTATGATATTATGGATGGCTGCAGCTACATTTTCACGTGCTATGTAGTGATAATCGCTCTGCTCAACTGTGTTTACCTTACTTCCCATCTCAACTATCTTCTGATAGATAGGCTGGTCGTTAAAGTATGCAACTCCCTTTGTATAGACATCTGACTTACCGCAGGTGATGTTTGTAGTGATCACACCGCCGTTTGTAAGTGCTGCATCATAGGTCTCCTTGGCACCATCTCCACCCCCGAAGGTGTATGCCAGGAAATCAGCTGCGAGATCTGTCTTCTTGCAGTTTGATGTGATGTAAAGTGATGAGCCCCCGTTTGAAGCATATCCTTCAGCGCCTGTAAGAGTAGGCATGGAAGTGATCTCCCATTTTCCTGAATTGTCCTTTACCTGTTCTATGGTAGGGATGATCCAGTTTCCGTTCATTACGCCTGCTACCATATCTCCTACGATAGTCTGATCTGTGTAGTCAGACCAGTCATTTGCCAGATAGAGGACATTGTCCTTCTGAAGCTTTGCTATCACATTGATAATGTCTACCATGGTCTTATTGTCTACGAAATTCGGCTTTCCATCCTTGAACTGGGAAACTCCCTCTGCCTGAAGCATCATATAAGGAAGATCGTTTCCGTCTCCGTCCATCGAAAGAAGATACTTGCCTGTCTTCTGATAGACCTTCTTTCCTATCTCATCGAACTTATCCCATGTGATTCCTGTCAGATCATCGATAGTGTATCCGCATTCCTTCAGTATATCGGTCCTGTATGCGAAGATCACTGTACCGTTATCCACCGGCACTCCATAGTGAGTACCATCGATAGTCGAATAGGAAAGCTTCTCCTGTCCGAAATCATCCCAGTTGATGCTCGTCTTATTTATAGCATCTGACCATGCCTTTGGATAATCATGCACATATCTGTTGAAGTAATGGTCCTGGAATAGAACTATATCTGGAAGAGCACTGTAGTCATTTGATGATCCGGCAAGAGTTACAGCATCCTCAACGTCGGAGGACTGTGACTGCTCTATGATCTTCAGCTTGAAATCAGGATCCTTTTTCTGATATGCCTTTTCTGCTGCTTCAAGAGCAGGAATATTGAAATTCTTATCCCAGGCATATACAGACAGCTCGTGGTCACCTTCCTTTGAGGTATCCACTCCCTTTGCAGCTGACTTCTTTGATGAGGACTTCGACCCATTGCCTCCGCATCCTGCCATCAGAGCTGCCGTCATAGTTGCGGCCAGTATCACTGACAATAATCTCTTCTTCATAAAATAACCCTCCTTTGGTCATTTCATTTATTTCGCCGGTCCCTTACGGCGACTTGTCTTGTTTACGATACAGATTATAGCAGTCTGTCTCTGATCTGTGTTCACAAAAAAAGCCCGAAATATGCAATTTCGAGCTTAATAATCGTTTTTGCACTTTTACTTGGTAAAAATGCACAATATGGGATTGTCTTATCAGCGGTTGACCCCGTAGGCCTCCCAGCCCTTTTTGGCCGTAATACTCATCTCAGCAAGCCGGTTTCCACCGCTCTTCTTCCAGTGAAGCGGGCTCATTCCCGTATATCTGGCAAAGTTCCTGTGAAAGGTTGAAAGCGTCACATATCCGACTTTATATGCAATTTCTTCCATCGTCATATCTCCATGACTTATCATATCACAGGCCTTATCTATCCTGACCATATTCACATACTCCAGCGGCTTCATATTCATGCTCTCCTCAAATATCCGCCTGTAATGACTCTCGGATAGTCCGGCTATCTCAGCCAGGTCTCCAACCTTTATATCCTCGGAATAATGCTTGCCAATGAATTCTATCGTATCGGTCAGATAGGTATTCATCTTTCCGACTTTTCTTACCCTGTCCTCTCTTTCCTCATTTACTCTAAGTATTTCGATAACAAGAAGATAAAGCAGGCCCTTAAGAGCTGTTTTCTTATAGCGCGAATCCTTTCTGCATTCTGCTATTATATCCTGTACGATCCTGCACAGATAGGGATGATTACGCATGGTCTTTAAGGTTCCCCTGCTGTTTACATTGGCAGCTATATCATCCAGATTCATTTCGCAGTCTCTCATCTCATTCTGCACGAATCCGTCAATATCGATAAAGAGGAATTCCCATTTATCCCTGTGACCCTCCCTCGACTTGGTCGTATGGATCACATTCCTAGGGATGATAGTAAAGTTATCCTTGCCGTAGTTATATTTCCTGTCCTCTATCACGACAGTCCCATCGCCGTAGTAGCAGTAGCCCAACTCCATATAATTATGGAAATGCAGATCTGACTCGCTCATGCCCTCGCCATACTCAAGAATCCATCCGTCTCCAAGCTTGGGGAGGACATACTCCCCCTTGGGCATCTCATAATATCTGAATTCTACATTCTGCTTCTGCCTTTTCATAGCATCACCTAAAGCCTTGCCAGAATACCTGTTGACTGCATAAAGAGCGCAACCATTATTACCGGACAGACGAACCTTACCATTATTATATAGAGCTTTTTCCTGCGGAATTTCACACCACTTGATTCTATCTCATCAGTGATCCAGTCTGGTCCTACTATCCAGCCTATCAGGATCGTTGACAGAAGTGATATAAACGGCATCATGACTGAATTGGAAACATAGTCCATCAGGTCAAGAAGCTGTCCTGTGCTTCCATTCGGAAGAGGTATCTCACAGTAGAATACGCTGTAGCCTAAGGCTATAACGACCGAGGCTATCGTATATATGATTCCCAGTGCCAGTGTCGTTGAATGTCTTTTTGTATGGAAGACCTCCATACAGTTGGCCGCTATCGCCTCAAGCACCGAAATGCAGGAGGTAAGAGTTGCAAATGAGGCCATTATGAAAAAAGCAGCACCGACTACGTTTCCTACAGCTCCCATCGAGGCAAAGACCTTTGGAAGAGAAATAAACATTAGTCCCGGACCGGCATTCATTCCTTTAAGTCCTGAAAAGGTAAATACTGCTGGTATTATTGCCATTCCAGCAAGAAGAGCGACTCCTGTATCAAAGATCTCTATCTGTCCTACTGCCTTATTGAGATCGACATCCTTTTTTACATAGGATCCATAGGTGATCATTATTCCCATTGATACTGAAAGGGAGAAAAAGAGCTGGCTCATAGCATCGAGAAGGACTGCCATGAATTTTTTTATCGTAAGTTCCTTTATATCAGGAGTAATATATACGAGAAAGCCCCTAAGGCCTGTACGATCTCCATGTTTAATAAAAAGTGAATAAAAAGCCACAAAAACTATCAGCACCAGAAGTACAGGCATCATGAACTTAGAGCAGGCCTCGATCCCATTTTCAACGCCCCTGTATATGATTATAGCTGTGATCACCATAAAAATGACCGCATAGATTACCGACTGGATTGGATCACTTATAAACGACTGGAAATAGCCGTCCTCAGCTGCTGATCCTCCCTGTCCGAAAATAAAGGCAACCATATACTTTGTGATCCATCCGCCTATTACTGCATAATAGGTCATTATCACTACCGGTACAAGAAAAGTGAGGACACCTAGAAATTTCCATTTATGGCGCATCTTTTCATATGCACCTATGGCACTTTTCCCTGTCTTTCTTCCGATTGTGATATCACTTGTAAGAAGGGTAAATCCAAATGTTAGAACTAAAATAAGATAGATAATGAGGAATAATCCTCCCCCGTCCTTTGCCGCAAGATATGGAAATCTCCATAGATTTCCCACACCGACAGCGCTGCCGGCCGCTGCAAGAACAAAACCGAGCTGCCCGGTAAAGGAGCTTTTCTTTTCTTTCTTTTCCATCATGTTTCCTTTCTATAGACGGGATTTTGGTGATGGAAAGATTATATCATATTTAGGGGTTTGGGGATAGGGGTCAGGCCCTCATCCCTCACCTTTCTTCTTCGCTGCTGCCAGCCTTGCCATCGCTCTCGCGAGCGAAGCTCTCGAATGGTAATACTCCTGGATACTCTGCTTCTGACGCAGCTTCTCCCTGGCGCGTTCCTCTGCCTCCCTGGCACGACGCACATCGATCTCCTCAGGTCTTTCGCATGACTCTACAATGATAGTCACACGGTTATTTATGACCTCGGCGAAGCCTATGCCGGCAAGACCGGTTATTACCTGGCCCTTGCTTATATCAGCGCCGTTTCCGGCGTTAAGAGCAGGAGTGATCTCTATTTCTCCTTCATTTAATGCAATAACCATATTCTCATGATGAGAAAGGATCTGCTCCCTTCCGTCATGAGACTGGAAATTTACCGAATCAGCAAAGCCGGCGTAGAAGGTCTTGTCGGCGGCAATTACCTTAAGATAGAACATTTCAGTCCTCCTGGGCCCTGGCCTTTTTCTTTACATCCTCAATCGTTCCGACGTTAAAGAATGCATTCTCAGGATAGTCATCCATCTCACCATCAAGTATAGCCTTGAAGCTCTTTATGGTCTCCTCTACAGGCACATAGACTCCCGGTACACCGGTGAACTGCTCTGCCACATGGAAAGGCTGTGAGAGGAATCTCTGGATCTTACGCGCTCTGTAAACAAGAGTCTTATCCTCATCAGACAGCTCCTCCATTCCCAGAATGGAAATGATATCCTGCAGCTCATTATACTTCTGGAGTATAGCCTGAACTCTTCTGGCTGTCTCGTAATGCTCCTCACCGACCACATCGGCCTCAAGGATACGTGATGTGGATCCTAACGGATCTACAGCCGGATAGATTCCCTGTTCAACTATCTTTCTTGAAAGAACGGTGGTCGCATCCAGATGTGTGAATGTCGTTGCAGGTGCCGGGTCTGTCAGGTCATCGGCCGGCACATATACTGCCTGAACAGAGGTTACAGAACCGTTCTTTGTAGAAGCGATCCTCTCCTGCAGCTCACCCATTTCATTAGCAAGTGTAGGCTGATATCCTACTGCTGAAGGCATACGACCAAGAAGAGCCGACACCTCAGATCCTGCCTGAGTGAAACGGAAAATATTATCTATGAAAAGAAGCACATCCTTATTATCATGGTCACGGAAATACTCAGCCATTGTAAGACCGGTCTCTGCGACCCTCATACGTGCTCCAGGCGGTTCATTCATCTGGCCGAAGACTAAGGCAGTCTTCTCAAGGACTCCGCTTGCCTTCATTTCTGTCCAGAGGTCATTTCCCTCACGGGAACGCTCTCCTACTCCGGTGAAGATCGAATATCCGCCATGCTCTGTTGCAACATTTGAGATAAGCTCCTGAATGAGGACTGTCTTTCCTACACCAGCTCCTCCGAAAAGTCCTATCTTTCCACCCTTGGCGTATGGTGCAAGAAGATCGATGACCTTGATACCTGTCTCAAGCATCTCTGTTGCCGGCTTCTGATCCTCGAATGCAGGCGCCTGTCTGTGAGTCTCCCAGCAAGGAGCATCCTTGATCTGATCGCCGTCGTCTATTGTCTCTCCTAGTACATTAAAGAGTCTTCCAAGTGTCTTTTCTCCGACAGGAGTCTTTATGCCACTTCCGGTATCTGTGACCTCCATATCTCTTGAAAGACCTTCAGAGGCCGAGAGCATAATACAACGGACTATATGGTTACCCTGATGGGAGGCAACCTCCATTATGCACTTTTTACCATTATTATCTACTGACAGAGCCTCGCGGATCGGCGGCAGCGACTCGCTGTCAAAAACCACATCCACCACCGGTCCTGAAACCTGTATTATTTTTCCTGTCATGTTATTCTCCTTTAGGGATCAGAGATCCATGTGCTGGCAAAGGGCTATCTGCTTTCAGCCTGGGCTCTTGCTCCTGCAACTATCTCTGTTATCTCCTGGGTTATGGCTGCCTGTCTGGCGCGGTTATACTCAGTGCTTAGTGACTTAAGCATCTCATCGCCCGCATCAGTAGCAGCCTGCATAGCTGTCATTCTGGCATTCTGCTCGCAGCAGAAGGACTCGACTAAAGCTCCATATACGAAGCCTGTCACGTATTCAGGAGCTATCCTTCTCATCACATCCTCCGGCGACGGAACGAATTTGATCGTCTCCACCGGAACGTCAGCCAGGATACGAGCCGCATTTGGATCGATGAAGCTTTCCCTCCTCAGAGGAAGAAGCTGCCTGACCTCAGTTGTCTCAGTCAGAGCATTTTCCATTCTGGTATAGATCATAATGATCTTATCTACCCTGTGCTCAAGATAATCATCTACGAGCTGCTCTGTTATCCTTCTGGCTCTTGAAAGATTAGGGTCCTGCACGACATAGTTGAATTCCTTGTCGATCTCGACTCCACGGGACTCGAGATAATGTTCTCCGATCTGTCCCATGCAGTATACCCTTGAATCCTTGTACTTCAAAAGCTCCTGGTCCATGATCTTTATGACATTGTGATTATAGGCTCCTGCCAGTCCCTTATCTGCTGTAACGACCAGAATACCGGCCTTCTTGTCTGTATCATCCTTATCTTCATTATCATAGAAGAACGGACTCTTCATATCCGGAGCGTGACGAAGCATTCGTGTAACCGCACTCTGAAGAGAATAGAAGAAGGGCTCTGTGTCAGCCAGCGATTTTTTAGCCTTTTTCAGCTTTGATGAGGAGATCAGATACATGGCGTTGGTGATCTTTAATGTATCACGCACGCTTGATATCCTCTCCTTGATTTCCTTGGTTGAAGGCATCAGCTATCACCTCGATGCTTTATATGCGTTTGCGGCATCAATTATCCGCTTCCTTATATCATCGGTAAGCTCTTTCTTTTCAGCAAGAGTATTGTAGGCGTCAGCGGCATTATCCCTTACAGCAAAAATCACATCCTGCTGCAGCTTCTTGACATCCTTCTTTTCGACATCATCGAAGAACTTCTCCTGAGCAAGCACTAATGTGATGACCTCATCCGCCATTGAAAGAGGATGATTTAGAGGCTGCTTTAAAAGCTCCATAAGTGCATTACCATGAGCCAGCTGTGCCTTGGTGTTGTCATCAAGGTCTGATGAGAACTGGGTGAATACCTCAAGCTCCCTGTACTGCGCAAGATCGATTCTTATGGTACCACTGGCCTTCTTCATGGCCTTTGTCTGAGCGGCTCCGCCGACACGGGATACCGAAAGTCCTACATTTACCGCAGGACGCTGGCCTTCAAAGAAGAGCCTGGTCTCGAGGAAAATCTGTCCATCTGTGATCGAAATGACATTTGTAGGAATATATGCCGATACATCGCCGTCCTGAGTCTCTATTATAGGAAGGGCCGTTATGGATCCGCCTCCCTTTTCGTCTGAAAGCTTTGCACATCTCTCGAGAAGTCTTGAATGAAGATAGAAGACATCTCCCGGATAAGCCTCACGTCCTGGAGACCTGCCTAAGAGAAGCGAGATTGCACGGTAAGCAACTGCGTGCTTGGAAAGATCATCATAGATGATCAGCACGTCCTTTCCCTGATCCATGAAATGCTCTGCCATAGAGGTGGCTGCATAAGGAGCTATGTACTGGCAGGCAACAGGATCAGACGCTGTAGCGGCAACGACAACGGTATAATCCATAGCGTCACATTTTCTTAAGTTGTTTACAACTCTTGCGATCGTAGATGCCTTCTGACCTATTGCTGCATAGATGCAGATGACCCCTTTGCCCTTCTGGTTGATCATAGTGTCAGTAGCGATCGAGGTCTTTCCTGTCTGTCTGTCTCCGATTATAAGCTCACGCTGTCCACGTCCTATTGGAAACATGGAGTCGATCGAGAGGATTCCTGTCTCAAGTGGAGTGTCGACAGACTTTCTGTCTATGATACCAGGAGCCTCATGCTCGATCGGACGGTATTCGTCCTCCTTTATCTCTCCCTCTCCGTCAATAGGTTCTCCAAGGGCATTTATAACCCTTCCAAGAAACGCGTCTCCAGTAGGGATTCCGGCTCTCTTGCCTGTACGAGCCACCCGGCTTCCCTCATGGATGCCGCTGTCGCGTCCGAACAGGATCACGCCGATCTCGTGTTCCTTGATATCAAGGACCATAGCCTTGACACCGTTATCAAAGACCACTATCTCACCATACTGGGCATGATCGATACCATATATCCTGGCTATTCCGTCTCCGACACTTATGACAGACCCTGTCTCCTTAGCCTGGAAATCAGCATCAAAATTCTCTATTTCACTCTTGATGATGGAGATAATATCGGTAGCGCTGATTGCTGCCATGATCTTCACCTCCCGTTAATTCTATCTTCCAATTGTTTCAACTGTCCTTTGTAGCTGTGGTCTATCTCATAGCCATTACATCTTACGATATAGCCTCCTATTAGTGAGGGATCAGGCATTAGGCAGAAACGGAACTGCTTTCCCGGAAAAAGCTCCATAAGCTCCTTCTTAGCCTTTTTCTCACCTGAGACAATATCCTCTTCTTTTGCATAGCAAAGCTCGGCATCAAGAAAACCAGCCTTCTGATCCTCTATCCGGATGTATTCACGGATAATATCCGCAAGCAGGCCTTCATTATGATTTCTTATCATTACTATAAGAAAGTCCGTAAATAGCTTTGAACGGCCTGCCTTCTTTGAGATCTGTCTCTCGACATCCTCCTTAACCCTGCTTGGAATCACCGGGCTTTTCATAAAGTTCTGATACTCATTCAGTGAATCAGTCTCGCGCAGATATTCAAGGATCTCTTCCCTGTCGATCGAAAGCTGTGAAAGGACAATAGCATTATTACGAATTCTTTCCTGCTGCATCGCTCTCACCGCCGTTCTCCAGGATCCTCTTAGCAGCCATCATGGCAAGAGCGCTTATGGCCTCACGGCTCTCAGCGAGATTTCTCTCCTTGATATCCTTAGCGTCTATTCTTGCCTTATCTCTTATATGGTCTGCCTCGACTGAGGCCTCCTTTATCCTCCTGTCGTGGATCTTATCTGCCTCAAGGCGGGCCTCTCTTATGATCTTAGCCGCTTCTTGTTCTGCTGCATCCTGCTTTTGCATGTATTTCTTTTTTTCTTTTTCAGCATCCTGCTCGCGGCGTTCTGCCTCATCATACTTTTCCTTTATGTCGTCCTTTCTCTCGCTTATGACCTTCATCACACGCTTGAAAAGGAACTTGTCAAGGATCCAGTATATGACCAGTACGTTTACTATCGTAAACAGGATGTTAAAGAAATTGATCGAAAGCATAGGCGCCTCCTATTATTTCAGGAACAGGATTATAAGCAGTGAGATAACGAATCCGTAAATAGCTGTTGCCTCTGCAAGAGCGCATCCTAAGAGAAGTGAGCTCTGGATCTTTCCGCTTGCCTCCGGCTGTCTTGCTATCGCATCAACTGCACTTGCTGTTGCCTTACCGATTCCAAGTCCTGCGCCGATACCTGTAAGAACTGCGATTCCGGCTCCGATTGCTACGAATAATGATGCTGTCATTTTATTTTCCTCCTAAAATCATTCAACAGATTCTCTGATAAACAGAGATGTAAGAAATACAAATACATAAGCCTGGATCAGGCCATCGAAGATATCAAAGTACAACGAAGCAAGCGCCGGGACCACTACCGGGACCACAAGCTTTAAAAGCTCCATTATAACAAAGGATCCGAGCACATTTCCGAAAAGTCGCATACACAGTGACAGTGGCCTGATAAATATCTCCAGGATATTTATAGGCGTGATCACCGGCATAGGCTCTGCGAAGCTGTGAAGGAACCTCTTTGGTCCCTTTTCGACAACCCCGCTCGCCTCTATCAGGATAATGCTCATAAGGGAAAGGGCGATCGTGACATTCATGTCCTTTGTAGGCGGTTTGAACCCTATTATGCCGATCAGGTTCGATATAGCTATGTATATAAGAACCGACAGCAGGTAAGGGACATACCGCTTTCCCTTCTCTCCGATTGTCTCTCCGAAGAAGTCAAACAGCTTCTCGACGCCGCTCTCAAGCAGCAGCTGTCTCTTTCTCGGGTGTTCCACGCTTAAGTTCCTCGTGAGCAGAAGACATATGACAAGGACTGCCGCCATTATGATCCATGTGAGTACCACAGATTCATAAACCGGAATACCTCCTAACAGAGGTATCTTAAAGACCGTCCTTACATTAAGGTCTTCCTTCAGCGAAGTAACAAGCGTATTCAAAAGCGCTCACTTCCTTTCACATACTCTCAATTCCGAACGAATTTTAATACAACGAAAAAATAAAGTCAAATGAAATTTTTGTATATTTTGAACAAATTCGAGACTTCATTTTTGTGAAAAATTACCATTACACGTATATACGTTCAATATATTTTTGTCTTTTTTTAACAGCGTTAAAACCATTCATAAACACTTCTTAACGGTTCGGGTAATTATTACAAAAAAATCAGGACCAGAGGTCCCGATTTTCTAATTTACATTGAAACAGTATTGAACCAGCAATGATCAGTTATTGTCATCATCGATAAACTTATCGTGAACTGCTCTCATAGCAACCTTCACATCATCGATATCTATAAGAACTGTGATCCTGATCTCTGAGGTAGAGATCATACGGATGTTTACTCCAACGTCATAGAGCGCCTCGAACATCTTTGCCGCAACCCCTGCATTGGACTGCATTCCAGCTCCTACTATAGAAAGCTTGGCAACGTTTTCCTCCTCAACAAGCTTCTGGAAGGTCAGACGGTCCTGATTCTCCTTTAACAGATCGACAGCCTCCTTAGCCTGTGAATCATCTACAGTAAACGAAATATCCTTCGTGTCCTCACGGCCGATAGACTGGAGGATCATATCTACATTTATATTCTTCTTTGCGAGAAGATCAAATACCTTGAATGCGATACCCGGCTCATTCTTTAATCCTATAAGAGCGATACGGTCTGCATCCTTATCTACTGCAACTCCGCTTACCAGCATGCTTTCCACTTTTGTTACCTCCTTAACGACAGTACCCTCTGCCTTTGTAAGACTTGAACGTACCACGAGAGGCACGTTATACTTCTTTGCCATTTCTACAGATCTGTTATGCAGCACCTGAGCTCCAAGTGTAGCAAGCTCAAGCATCTCATCATAGGAGACCTCCTTGAGCTTTTTCGCATTCGGAACTATGCGCGGATCTGCTGTATATACTCCGTCGACATCTGTATAGATCTCGCAGGCGTCGGCTCCAAGGACTGCAGCAAGGGCAACTGCTGTAGTATCTGAGCCTCCTCTTCCAAGTGTTGTTACATCATCATATCTGTTGACCCCCTGGAAGCCGGTCACGATTACGACCTTTCCCTGATCAAGCTCTGCGTTTATCCTGTCTGTATCTACCTTCTTGAACCTCGAATTCATATGATGATGAGTCGTATGCATGGCTACCTGAAAGGCATTTAAAGATACTGCCGGAACTCCGAGGGAAGCCATTGCCATTGCCATAAGTGCAACTGACACCTGTTCTCCTGTGGAAAGAAGCGCATCCATTTCTCTCTTAGGGGGATCCGGATTTATATCCTTTGCCATTGCGATCAGATCATCCGTGGTATCTCCCATTGCAGAGAGCACCACCACTACCTTGTTTCCTTTTTTGTAGTCCTCGATACAGCGCGAAGCAACATTAAAAATCCTCTCCTTGTTCGCTACCGAAGTACCACCAAACTTCTTGACTATTAACATTGTGTCTCCTATGCAAATCTAATACTATTAACAAAGCCCGGCAGATTCTTTCTTGCCCTGTCAAAATCAGCCTGCTTTATCTTCTTCGTTACGAAGCCAACCTCTCCCGGTACGAAATCGCTGTCTATATAGCTGACCTCTCCGAATTCTGCTTCGATCACTCCCTGATCGTCCGTGGTACGGACGAAGAAGCGATATTCATCATCCCCTGGATCAGCAAGAACAAGCTTCTTTTGCTTCCACTCAAGAGGGATATTATGATCTATATTCTTAGCTATCTCTACCATATCAGATACCACAGCCGATGCCGTAGGAAGCGATCCGGCTCCTGAGCCGTAGAACATTCCGTCTCCTAATATATTTCCATGGACAAGCACTGCATTGAAAACTCCGTCCACGCTGTAAAGCGGACTATCCGGTGCAAGAAGGAAAGGCGCCACACGGCAGGCATAGCTGTCTCCTGACTCTGTGCTTGTCGCAAGCAGCTTTATCTTGCGCCCAAGAGCTGAAGCGTATTTCATATCTTCCTTTGTGATAGACGTTATGCCCTCTGTAGGAATATCCTTGTAATCCACCTGAGCTCCGGCTACAAGAGATGTAAGGATTGCTATCTTCCTGCAGGCATCGTAGCCCTCTATATCAGCTGTAGGATCCTTCTCGGCATAGCCCTTCTCCTGAGCCATCGCCAGAACCTCATCGAAATCGGCTCCCTTTTCAGTCATCTCTGTCATCATATAGTTGGTCGTTCCATTTACGATCCCGGCCATATACTCGACCACGTCTCCTGTCAGGCAGGAGTTTATAGTCCTTATAATAGGGATACCGCCGCCTACAGATGCCTCGAACATGAAGTTTACATTATGCTCTCTTGCTATCTCTATAAGCTCTGCTCCCTTATCAGCCACCAGGGCCTTGTTTGATGTAGTCACATGCTTACCTGCCATAAGCATTGCCTTTACAAATGTATATGCCGGCTCTACTCCGCCCATTGTCTCGACAACGATACGGATCTGTGGATCATTTACTATATCCATATAATCATGAACGATAAGAGGCGCTATCTTTTCGCCCTCAAAATCGCGGATATCAAGAACCTTAGCCAGTTCGATAGGCTCTCCGACTCTTTCTGCAATAATATCGCGATTAACCTCAAGTGTCTTCGCGACGCCGCTTCCAATGGTTCCAAAACCCATTATAGCTGCTTTCATCTGTCATCCTTTCTTTCTACAACCAAGTGTAAGCAAAACCTGTTTCTTTGGATCATCAGTCCTGGGCCGGCTCCTCAGCAAGTATCTTCGCATAGGAAACACCGGCTGTTTTCTCAATCCTCTCAGTAATCACGGAAATATCCATTTTCATCGGAATATCTATAGAAAGCGTGATCGCCGCAACTCCGTTTACCGGGACCGCCTGATGGATGGTAAGTATATTGGCCCCGAGATCAGCGATTATCGCAAGGATCCTTGAAAGGATTCCCGGCTCATCAAGAGTCCTGATTATGACCGTGAGCCTTCTTCCCCGCCGTCTCTTACTGTACTTAAATATCTCATCCTTATACTTGTAAAAGCTCGACCTGGAGATGCCGGCCTTTTCCGCTGCATCTGATGCAGAAAGACATTTGCCGGATTCCAAAAGCCTTTTGGCCTTCTCAACCCTTAAAAGTACCTCCGGAACTGCCTTTTCCTTCAGGACGTAGTAGTTTTCCTCGGTCATCAAACCTCCCTGACCTGTCTTTCCATGAAATACAATTGTCTTTGCCGGGAATACTCTATCACAATTGCCGGCCTACGTCAAGGGGGAGGTCTGAGGTGAGAGGTTAGAGGTTAGAGGTCTGAGGGGCGAGGGATAAAATGGGGTGTGAACA
>DLDA01000027.1 GCA_002480925.1 Lachnospiraceae bacterium UBA7784
GTTCTGCTCGCTAAGCTCAAGCTGCGCCTGCGGCTTGCTTTCGCTAATCTCACAGAACGACCTCGCATAGGATTCAGACTTCGCTATCGCTCGTCTTCATCTCTATGCTTTCGGCCTCATTAGCAAGGAAGCTGTCTTCGTTAAGCTCGAACTTCGTCTTCGACTCGCTCTTACCTACAGGCTGTCAGCCTCGCACCTCACACCTCACACCTCGCACCTCGCACCTCACACCTCGCACCTCACACCTCTAACTCATCTCGAAACTTACGGCCTCATACACGCATTCATATATGCATGATTTACGATATTCATATTCTTAAGTATCTGATAGAAGCCTATATATGGTCCTAAACCGCAGAGCAGGACTCCGAACAGTATCCACAGCAGATATGTAGTACCGTTTTCCTGAATGTAGACTCCGTATCTGTTTCCTGTGGACTGGATCCTGTTTCCAAGCTTGAACCAGTAAATGTAAGGATAGATACCGCATGTGATCATGGACAAAAGGATCAGCACCAGAAGGCCATGGGTGTTTTTGCCGTCTCCGGCGCCTGTTATATTGATATCGCGGCTGATGCAGTGGATTATATAGAGCTGATAGATACCACAGGTCAGAAAGCCCAGGAAAAAGAAGGCCGCAAAACTGTAATGACTCTTGACGCGTCTTATATTCTGCTGACCCTGATTGCCGTATGGCTGCTGGGCATTAGCTGCTTCCTTCTTTGCAGCCTGAGCATCCTGAAAGGTCTTCAGTTCATCTGTGAACTCACCTGCGACATACTTGAATGAGCTCTTTTCTGCATTGCCGAAGCTATCGCCCTGCCTTACCAGAGCTACAGGAACCCCGATCAGGATCGTGAAAACGAAAAAGCCGACTACGCATACAACATCGATTGCTATGATCCAGAAAAACCATGCAGCCTCGGACATATCCCATATGTATATGTTCCGGAAGTTTATAAGGAAACGGATCAGGGCCACAAGGAATACTATAATGCCGGCCGTTAGAACAGTCAGTGAATATTCAGGAGTCCGCTCCGGCTTCCATCTTCTGAAGATCACAAAGAATATAGCTGCCATCAGGGCAAATGAAGCGGCCTGTAACAGGCTAAGACCGTTCATGCCGATTGTCCCCGGCAGATATGAAATGCTGTCGAGATCTCCTATCAGCCCGAAAACAGCACTCAGGATATGGCCGATTGCCGGGAATGCATATTTGATAAAGTACCATGCACATACAACAGACATTATGACCGAAAATATCTGCAGCATATTGACATTACTGCCATTTCCAGGAGCCATACCAGCTCCATTATACTGGCCCTGTCCGTTGAACTGGCCCTGATTATTGTACTGGTTCTGACCGTTGAACTGGCTCTGGTCATTATACTGGTTCTGACCGTTGAACTGACTCTGGTCATTATACTGGTTCTGACCGTTGAACTGGCTCTGATCATTATACTGGTTCTGACCGTTGAACTGAGCCTGATCATTCTGCCATCCGTATGCCCCTCCTGATGCATCGCCCTGGTCCGGTTCATTCAGTGGCTGGCCGCATTTCACACAGAATCGTGCATCATCCCTGTTTTCTTGTCCGCAATTCGTACAAAACATTTGTTTCTCCTCTCTGAATCATTTTGTAAAAAGAGTAAAAAAGTAACTCAGGATGCGGAATACCGCCCCCTTTTCCGGCTCAAATACCACTATATCCTGATCTGCATACAATAGCCGGTATAGATAAACATCCAGAAAGAGCACTACGATCGCGATAAGCATCGACCTTCTGATCCGCTCTGAGAATCTCTTCCTGAAAAGATACAATATCAGAGCTATATAAGGCAATAAAACAAGTGGATGGTAATGGAATGCTGCACGATAACGCCCCTCCAAGAGTGCGACCGTAGCGCGTGTCATGCCACAGCCGGCACAGGATACCCCCGTGAGAAACTTTATCGGACACCCTATCCCCGTCACGGTAAATACAGAGTAGATCAGAATGATAGAGATGACCAGAGACAGGCCGCTTTTTAATTCCCCATTATCCGCATCTGTATTTCTCACTAATTAAAAACCCTTATAATACTTTTCTGCCGGCGGCAGCAGGAATGGCTGCGCCAGGAAACAGATAATATTATAAGGGATGGTGTATAAATATGCAATGGTTTTATGTCAGCTCCTAAGCATTCACAATCCTGCCAGTATACAGCTGATAGTACTTCCCCTTCTTCGCCATCAGTTCGTCGTGGTTTCCTCTCTCGATTATGTGTCCCTGATCGAGCACCATGATCACATCCGAGTTTCTGATCGTAGACAGCCTGTGGGCTATGACAAAGGTGGTCCGGCCTGCCATAAGACGGTCCATGCCCTCCTGGACTATGCGCTCGGTACGGGTATCTATGGATGATGTCGCCTCATCAAGGATCAGGGCCGGCGGATCAGCTATTGCTGCCCGGGCTATGGCCAGAAGCTGTCTCTGTCCAGCGGACAGATTTGCTCCGTCGCCCTTCAGGACCGTATCGTAGCCGTTCTTTAAGTGCCTGATGAATCCGTCGGCATTGGCAAGCTTTGCGGCTGCTATGACCTCCTCATCACTAGCGTCAAGCTTTCCGTATCTGATATTCTCAGCCACAGTTCCGGTAAAGAGATGGGTATCCTGGAGGACTATTCCAAGAGACCTTCTAAGGTCTGGCTTTTTTATCTTATTGATATTGATACCGTCAAAGCGGATCTTGCCAACTTCTACATCGTAGAAGCGGTTTATCAGATTTGTGATGGTTGTCTTTCCGGCTCCGGTAGCACCGACAAAGGCCACCTTCTGACCCGGTCTGGCGTAGAGCTTTATATCATAGAGAACCTGCTTTTCCGGCGTATAGCCGAAGTTTACATCCTCCATCACCACATCGCCCTCGAGCTTCTTGTAGTCTATGCTGTGATCAGCCTGATGCTCGTGCTTCCAGGCCCATTCTCCGGTTCGCTCCTTTGTCTCTGTTAGTCTGCCATTTTCTTCTCTGGCATTTACCAGAGTCACATAGCCATTATCCTGCTCAGGCTCCTCATCTAAGAGAGCGTAGATCCTCTGAGCGCCTGCTGCCGCCATTACAATGAAGTTCAGCTGCTGGCTGACCTGGGAAATAGGCATATTGAAGCTCTTGTTGAATGTAAGGAAACTTGCAAGCTTACCAAGCGTAAGAGATCCGAAGCCTGAAACCGCCATCGCTCCTCCTGCTACAGCTATAAGCACATAGCTGACATTTCCCAGCTGATTGTTTATCGGTCCCAGGATATTGGCGTAGCTGTTGGCCTTGGATGAGCTTGTATAGAGGGATTCGTTCAGTCTGTCAAAGTCCTCTATTGCCTGTTTCTCATGATTGAAGACCTTGACTACCTTCTCCCCGTTCATTATCTCCTCTATGTTTCCGTTCAGTTCACCTATATCGGACTGCTGCTTTGTGTAGAAGCGTCCTGAGATCGAGGCTGCCTTTCCTGTGACGAAGATCATAAGAGCCGTCATCGCAAGAGTAAGCACAGTAAGCAGCGGAGACAAATAGATCATGGAAATCAAGACCGCCGTAATAGTGATCGTTGCATTTATGATCTGGGGTACGGCCTGGCTTATCATCTGCCTTAAGGTATCGATATCGTTTGAATAGCAGCTCATGATATCGCCGTGGGCATGGGTATCAAAGTACCTGATCGGCAGGCTCTCCATATGCGAAAACATCTGGTCCCTCAGGGTACGCAGCATTCCCTGATTGACATAGACCATCAGCAGATTGTACATATAGGTACATATGATACCTATTATATAGAAGGCCGCTACTCCTCTTATGGCCTGAAGCAGCGGGGCAAAATCATGGCTTTTGTCCTTTACCATAGGTACTATATAGCTGTCTATAAGAGTCTGGGTAAAAAGTGTTCCGCGGACATTGGCCAGAACGCTTAGTACTATAAATACCACCACCAGTATCAGATGGATCGGATATCTGCTGAATATATCCTTATAAAGACGTCCTAAGGCTTCTTTTGCTCTTTTCTTTTCCTCGGCCGACCGTTTCACTCCGCGGCCGGCATTTCGTGGTCCTGGCATCAGTCTTCCTCCTTTTCATCGAAATCTCCCGAACCTGCTGACTGGGATTCATATACATCGCGATAGATCGCGTTTCCTTCCAGCAGCTCCTGGTGGGTCCCTACTCCGTCTATACGGCCCTCATTCATGACAACTATCCTGTCGGCATCAGATACTGAGCTTATCCTCTGAGCTATGATGATCTTTGTAGTTCCCGGTATTTCCTCGCGGAATGCCCGTCTGATCCTTGAATCGGTCGCTGTATCCACAGCACTTGTCGAATCATCGAGTATAAGGATCTTAGGCTTCTTCAGAAGGGCTCTTGCTATACAAAGCCTCTGTCTCTGTCCGCCTGACACATTCGTCCCTCCCTGAGTGATTCTGGTATCATATCCGTCAGGGAATTTCTCTATGAATTCGTCGGCACAGGCCAGCTTAGCAGCCCTCTTTACTTCCTCGTCACTTGCATCCGGATCACCCCAGCGCAGGTTTTCATATATGGTTCCTGTAAAGAGCAGATTCTGCTGCAGTACGACCGATACCTCGTCACGAAGCTTCTTCAGATCATACCTTCTCACATCCACTCCACCAACCTTCACGTCGCCGCCAGACACATCATAGAGCCTTGAGATCAGGCTTACAAGAGTAGATTTGGAGCTTCCTGTACCTCCGATCACTCCGATCGTCTCACCGCTTTTTATATGGAGATCAATATCTGACAGTACGTAGTTATCATTTTTCAGATAAGAGAAATTCACATGGTCAAAGTCAATGCTTCCATCCTTTATCTCCATTACCGGATCCTCAGGATTGGAAACTGCCGGCTTCTCATCCAGTACCTCGCTTATACGCTGTACCGATGCCATACTCATAAGGATCATGACCGCAACCATCGCAAACATCATAAGGCTCATAAGTATGCTCATGCAGTATGTCAGCAGCTGGACCAGCTGTCCTGTCTGAAGGGAGCCTCCGACTATCAGCTTAGCGCCTCTCCATGAAAGCATAAGGATACTGAAATAAACAGTTGCCATCATGACCGGCATTATAAGGGTCATGAGCTTCTCCACCTTGAGGAAATTCTTATAGATATCCTGGCTCTTGCCCCTGAACTTCTTTATCTCATGGTCTTCTCTTACATATGCCTTTACCACCCTGATCGCGTTTACATTTTCCTGGACGCTCTCGTTCATCGCATCGTATTTTTTAAATACCCTGCTAAACATCCTGCTTACGACAGGAAGCATGATAATGAGCACTATGGTAAGGAATATCAGTGCATATACATAGATCATGGCCATCTTTGGACTTACCGCAAAGGACATGACAAGCGCCACCACAAGCGAGGCCGGGGCTCTCATTCCCATACGAAGAAGCATCATATATGAATTCTGCACATTCGTCACATCTGTTGTAAGTCTTGTGATAAGGGAAGATGTCTCGAATCTGTCTATATTCTCAAATGAATATTCCTGGATCCTCCTGAACATGCTGCCGCGCAGGTTCTTTGCCAGACCAGCCGAGGCCTTTGCCCCGAATACTCCCCCTGCTATTCCGGCTACCAGCCCTATAAGGGCCACAAGCAGCATATATCCTCCAAAGACCAGGATCACATGCATATTGCCCTTATTCACTCCGTCGTCTATGATCCCGGCCATTAGCGACGGAAGTATCATCTCCATCGCCACCTCGGCAAGCATAGCAATGGGAGTCGCTATTGAGACAGCCCAGAATCCCTTGATATTTTTAACTATATTTCGCACCTTCTGCCTCCTTCCGGAAATTCTTCAGATTCCTGTTTATCCGGATTAAAATATCAAAAAAACTATCCATTTCCTTCTCTGATATCCCCTCCCCTGCTATAGCCTCCAGCCGGTTGAAATTCTCTATCGTCCTGTCATGGAATCTCTCCCCGGCCTCTGTGATCACGATCCTTTTTAGCCTGGCGTCCTCCGCAACCGCCTCTCGCCTTATAAGTCCTGATTTCTCAAGACTCTTTACCATGGCCGTGATCGATGACGGCGCCATATGACAGACCTTCTCCAGATCCTTCTGGTATATCTCCTCGTCCCTGTGCCGATAGAGATAGCCTACGACCCATCCATGCGAAACAGCAGTCTGGTCAGGAAAAGTCTCATACTGGATATCCTCGAAGGCCTTTCTCATATTCTTCATCAGGACCCTGGTCTGAAAGCCGATAATATGTGAATCCTCATCAAGCATAGTGTCATGCAAGGTAAATACCTCCTTTCGCGATTAGTTCTATAGCGAATAGTTCGTTATCGAAGTATTATAGTGCAAAAAAGAGGGGGTTGTCAAGGGTGGTGTGAGGTTTGACCTCTCACCTAATACCCCGCCGTCCTTGTCAGATCCTTAAACCCTCCCTTATACCTGAACCAGGCTCTTGCCATTATCTGGCTCTTCTTTACATAGGTATACTTCTGGGCCTGCTTTGCGTTTTTTGCTACTCCCTCTTCCATGGCCACCTCCGCCCAGTAGCGGCTGTCCTGAGAATTGTTGCGGTTATCGCCCAGCATCAGATAAGAGTCCTTTGGAACATGGAAAACGAAGCCATCATTTGCCTCGACCCATTCCTCCTTCAGATATTTTTCTTTCAGAGGGGTCTTGCTGTCATTGATGTAGACACCGCCGTCCTTTATAGTTACAGTCTCACCAGGAAGGCCTATACAGCGCTTTATATATATGGTCTTCGGATCTACAGGCCAGTGAAAGAGGACTATATCTCCTCTCTTCGGTCCCTTGAACCAGTAAGTAAATCTGGTCCCGATAAGCCTGTCGCCAGTCATTATTGTATTCTCCATCGACCCGGACGGTATACGCGCATTCACTATCACGAAATGTGTAAGAGTCCACATGGCTGCCATGATTACAGCTACCATGACCAGATAAGACACTATTTCCGACCATATGCCGGGCTTTTTCTCAGGCGCTCTCTCTGAAGCATTCTTATCACTCCAGAAGCCCTGGTCCTTTACTTCATTCTGCTTTTCTTCCACAGTTCTTTCCTTTCTATTGTTTGCCATTCCTAAGCTTCTTTTTCTGCTGATGGGCGGTAAGAGGAAGCATGATCCCTGCCGGAAGCAGCTTCGCTCCAGCTGCTGCCAGCTTTATCGAAAGGCCCGGAAGGATAATAGCCTGCTGCCTTTTCATGCCTCTTATCGCTGCCCTTACACATCTTTTAGCACTTATTCCATGAAGAGGAGTCCTAACGCCGGCTCTTTTATTAAACGGCGTATTCACAGGCCCCGGACATAGGGCAGATACCTTTACCGGACTTCCCGATTCTTCAAGTTCCTCCCTTATGCCGTTAGTAAAGCTTACTACAAAGGCCTTTGTAGCATAATAGACTGACATATAGGGGCCTCCCGGAAATAGTCCGGCGCTGCTTGCGACATTCAGGATCCTTCCGCCTCCATTTTTCTCCATGAGGTCTGCCATACGGTATGTAAAAAACATCACTGCCTCTACATTAAGGTCTACCATATTTTCCTGCAGATCATAGGGGATAGCTCTGAAATTTCCAACCGCCCCGAAGCCGGCGCTGTTTATCAGGATAGCCGGAAGGCCTCCTTCCTTGTCAATTATTCCCTTTATATCCTCCCAGGCCTCTGCCCGGCCGGATGGATCTGAGAGATCCTTTGCTATAAGTGCTATTTTCTGGTCAAACGGACCGCTTTTTTTCTCTCGTCTGGCCTTCCTCTTTGCAAGGCAATCCCTGACAGCCATAAGCTTATCGGCTCCATGCCCTATCAGGATAAGGCTGTAGCCCATGTCAAAAAGCTCTACTGCCGCCTCCTCTCCGATACCGGAGCCGGCTCCTGTGATTGTCGCCCATTTTCTTATCATTATTCCCTCCTTATGCTAAAAAAGGCTAAGGATCTGATAACCCTTAGCCTCCTGATTATAGTAATCGATGCGACTGGATTTGAACCAGCGACCTCTGCGTCCCGAACGCAGCGCTCTACCAAGCTGAGCCACGCATCGCAACCGAACAGTATGATTATATCACTACTGTCCGGTAATTGCAAGAACTATTTTCAGCTCAGAACCAGTCCTACTCCACCATAGATACCGGCATCATTCCCCAATGTCGCAAGCATAATACGCGTATCCTTGCAGGCATGGAAGGCATACTCGCTAAAGGATGGACGTATCTTCTCGATAAGGATATGTCCTGCCCTTGAGACTCCGCCTCCCAGGATAAAGACCTCAGGGTTGACTACGTTTGCTACTATAGCCATCATCTTCCCCAGTCTCCTTCCTACCTCATCAGCGATCATATTTGCCAGCTGGTCTCCAGCCTTTGCCTGATCGAATACATCCTTCGCAGAAATGTGTGCCATTGTACGAAGCGGTGAGTCTATGCTCTCGGAAAGAAGCATCCTGTGAGCTATCCTGACTATACCGGTAGCTGATGCATACTGCTCTATGCATCCCTTATTACCGCAGCCGCATTCCTCTGTCTCATCGTCATCCACATGGATATGGCCTATCTCTCCGCCTGCTCCGGTAAATCCTACCAGAAGCTTGTTTTCGATCACGATGCCACCGCCTATTCCGGTTCCAAGCGTCACCATGACCATGCTCTGGGCACCCTTTCCTGCTCCCATGAAATATTCGCCCATTGCAGCAACATTTGCATCATTTCCTACCTTTACCGGAAATCCGCAAAGTTTAGTCATCTGATCGCCTACTGAACGCTTGTCGTTCCATCCCAGATTTACGCATCTGTTCACATAGCCATCAGGTGTGACTGCTCCCGGTACTCCAATACCGGCTCCCTCTATCTCATCTGTTGATATCTTCTTTCCTCCCAGATAGCTCTTTATGTTCTCGGCAAGATTAGGGATGATGTGGTCTCCATTATCCTTTCTGTCTGTCGGGACCTCCCACTTCTCCAGAAGCTTTCCACTTGTTTCAAAAAATCCTACCTTGCAGGTGGTCCCTCCAAGGTCAAAGCCTACAGCATACTTTTTCATTTCCTTATCCTCGGTCATTCATCGTCGTCACGCTCATCAACAGGTGGCGTCTCAGGCTCGTCACTTCCGCTTTCATCTCCGCCAGTGGAACCATTGCCTTTGTTGCCTGAGTTGTTCTTATTGTCACTGTTTCCGGTGTTACCGCTGTCCCCGCCGGTATTGTCCGTATTTCCGGTATTGGAATTGTCTGTGCCATTGGTAGTACCGTTGGTAGTGTTTGTAGTATTATTCTGGTTATTCGATGCAGCCTGATTCTGCTGCTCCTCCTGCTTCTTCTTTTCCTCGAGCTCTTTTTCGGCCTCGTCTGCATCATCGTCAGAGATATCCTCCCTGATCTCTCCTGTCACCTTTACAGGCTTAGGGAAGCTCTTCGGCTTCTCCTTCTCATCTTTTATGACCTTTAGCATAAAGCTCTGCCATATGTGTCCCGGATATGAAGCACCCTGAAGGCCATATATCCTTACAGGTGTATCATTTCCTACCCATATCGCCGTTGTATAGTAAGGCGTATATCCGCAGAACCATCCATCCTTATAGTCATTTGTGGTTCCTGTCTTACCTGCACATGGCATATTTCCAAGCTTGAGTGATCGTCCGGTTCCCCAGCTGCTTGTGAACACTCCCTGAAGTATATCGGTCATCTGTCTGGCCGAATCCTGGCTGTAAACGACTGACTCCTTATGGTCGTTTTCCCAGACCTTTGTCCCGTCAGATGTAGTGATCCTTGTCACACAGGAAGGATCCCTGTAGGCACCGTCATTTTCTATTGTGGCGTAGGCCTTTGCCATCTCAAGCGGAGATACTCCGTTTGTAAGTCCTCCCAGACTGGCCGCTAGCGTCTCATCTGACTGTACTATATTCGAGAAATCCATCTTGTACAGATATGAGATACCGACCTTTGGTGTCAGCTTGTCAAATATCTGCCAGGCCACTGTATTGAGCGACCTCTCCACAGCCTCACGCATAGTGATCTTACCGTGATAGCTGTCTCCGGCATTCGACGGGCCTCCCTCGAACTTATGATCATCCACCATGGTATTCGGTGTATATCCGTTTTCAAGGGCCGGCGTATAAACAACGAGCGGCTTAATAGATGAACCCGGCTGTCTGTAGCTCTGGAAAGCTCGGTTTAGTGTATATCCTGTCAGATTCTGGCTTCTTCCTCCGACTATGGCTACTACTGCTCCGGTCTGATTGTCTATGCAGACGCCTGCTCCCTGTGTCTTGTAGATCTTCTTGCCTGACTTCTCTGTGAAGCTTGCGAGTCCGTCATTTATACTCTTCTGGAGCTCATCCTGCTTCTTCCTGTCAAGGCTTGTATATATCCTGTAGCCGCCTGTAAAAAGCTTATTGTACCATTTCTGGTACTCCTGCTTATATCTGGCCTGATATGCCTTTCGTTCCGCCTTGCTGCTGAAGTCATACTGGAACTCGAAGCCATCTGTATCCATCAGGGCTCTTGTCGCACAGTAATAGACGAAGGTCTCCATATAGTTATGGTAATAGCCCTTTTCCTTCTTGATCTTTATCTCTTCATTGACCGCATCCTGATACTCTGACTGACTCAGTATCGAGTCCTCCTTCATATTCAGAAGAACCCTGTCTCTTCGCTTCAGGGCAGCCGGAAGATTCTTTCTCGGATCATATCTGTTCGGAGCATTTGGAAGTCCGCAGAGGAAGGCTACCTGCGACGTGTCCAGATCTACCGCATCCTTTCTGAAATATCCCTGTGAGGCTGCCTCTATACCATAATATCCGTTTCCGAAATATACATTGTTGAGGTAGAACTCAAGTATCTGATGTTTTGAGTATTTCTTTTCAAGTGCCAGAGAAATAAAAATCTCCTCTATCTTCCTCTGCCAGGTACGCTTCTGAGTCAGGAAAACATTTCTGGCGAGCTGCATTGTGATCGTAGAACCACCCTGCTTTATCTCTCCGTTGTGCTTGACGAGTGAGACTGCAGCTCTCATTATGGCCTTGAAGTCCACTCCGTGATGCTCGTAAAACTTCTTGTCCTCGATTGAGACTATGGCCTGTCTTACCTCGACTGGTATCTCATCATAGGTCAGATATCTCACGTCCTTATCACGTTTCAGAGTAGAGATCACCTTTCCATCCGAGTCATAGGCTACGCCTGTTTCATCCGTCCGGAAGGTTTCCTTTGTTGAATTGTCCACGAGATACTGGGCCTCATTTTTCAGCCGGCTTACCTTCGATCCGAATCCGCTGCCGTAGTAGACTCCTACCGCGGCAATGATAAGTCCGAGTACGACCAGTTGAAACCAGAGAAAGCCCCACGCTCTGCTTCTTCTTTTTTTCTTCCTTCTGCTCATAGACACCTGTTATTTAAGGTAAGTTCTTACCTGTTTAGCAATACCCTCTCCATCGAGTCTGTACTTATGCAGAAGCTCTACTGCCGGACCCGACTCTCCGAATGTATCATATACTCCTATTCTCTTTACCGGAAGCGGACTGTTCTCCGAAAGCACCTCACAGACCGCGGATCCGAAGCCTCCGATCACTGAATGCTCCTCTACTGTCACTACCCTTCCGGTCTTCTCCGCCTCTTTTACTATAAGGTCCTTGTCAATCGGCTTTATCGTATGGATATTTACTACCTCTGCGTCGATCCCATCCCTTGAAAGGATCTCCCTTGCAGTCATTGCTGCATCGACCTCAAGTCCAGTTGCAAAGATTGTCACATCTGAGCCCTCTGCTACCACATAGCCCTTTCCGATCTCGAAATGATAATCCGGTCTGTCGTTTATCACTGGCACTGCCAGCCTTCCAAACCTCAGATATACCGGTCCTTCGTACTGATAGGCTGCACGTACTGCTGCTCTGGCCTCGACATCATCTGCCGGATTTATCACTACCATGCCTGGTATCACTCTCATAAGAGCGATATCCTCAAGGCACTGATGGGTTGCTCCATCCTCGCCGACAGATATTCCGGCATGGGTTGCTCCGATCTTTACATTGAGATGCGGATATCCTACCGAATTTCTGACCTGCTCATAGGCTCTTCCTGCTGCAAACATTGCGAATGTAGAGCAGAATGGCACCTTACCACACGAAGCTAGTCCGGCTGCTATGCCTACCATATCAGCCTCCTGGATCCCGCAGTCGATATGTCTGTCCGGAAATGCCTTTTTGAAAATTGCTGTCTTGGTGGCTTCAGCAAGGTCAGCATCAAGTACAACCAGATCCTTATGCTCTTTTCCGAGCTCTACCAGCTCCTCGCCGTAGCTCTGTCTTGTAGCGATCTTTTTTATTTCTGACATAATGCTTCACCTGCCTTTGTTAGCTCTTCCATTGCCTGTTCATACTGCTCACGGTTAGGGGCCTTCCCATGCCAGCCTGCCTGATTCTCCATGTATGAGACTCCCTTACCCTTTATGGTCTTCATTATGATCGCTACCGGTTTTCCCTTTACCTGGCGAGCCTCATTGAAAGCCTCTCTTATGGCACTCATATCATTGCCGTCGGCAAGCTCTATTGTATAAAAGTTAAAAGCCTTGAACTTTTCTGCTATTGGATATGGCGAATTCACCTCGTCGACCGCTCCATCTATCTGCAGCCCGTTATTATCCACTATCACACAGAGATCATCAAGCTTCCTTGAGCCGGCAAACATTGCTGCCTCCCAGACCTGTCCCTCCTGGATCTCTCCGTCTCCGAGCAGGGTATAGACCCTGTATGCTGCATTATCCATCCTAGCGGCAAGAGCCATTCCTACTGCTACTGAGATCCCCTGTCCAAGTGATCCGCTCGATGCGTCCACACCTGGCGTATCCTGCATGCATGGATGTCCCTGCAGATATGATCCGACGTGCCTTAAGGTCTTTAAGTCCTCTACCGGAAAATAACCTCTGAGCGCCAGAGCTGCATAAAGCGCAGGTGCATTATGTCCTTTGGAGAGTACAAATCTGTCCCTGTCCGCCTTATCCGGATCCTTCGGATCTATATTCATCTCCTCGAAATACAGATAGGTGATCAGATCTGCCGCAGAAAGAGAGCCACCCGGATGGCCGCTTGCTGCATTGTAGACACCTTCTATTATGCCCTTTCTCACCTCGTTGGCCTTGATTCTCAGTTCATGGTCAGTCATTACTTTTCCTTTCTTATGCAAAACCTCTGTCATTATATCATATCTTTCAGATCTATCAGCATAATATTGCGGATTGTTTGAGAAACAGTACGAACATTTTCCGCAAATCCTGATACTGAGAAGAACAGATAAAAGGTTGTGACCTTATTATGTATCTTTTTCGTAAGATCAATAAGCTCCTTTACATCGAGCATATCGACCTCTTTCTCCTGAAAGAAGCACCTTCCAAATGCATAGGCGCTTTTCCCCTCTGCCTCTCCTGTTGCCATCAGATCGAAATCTATACTTTTTCCTGTGGTCTCGTCATTTTCCCACCAGTTGCCTACGTTTGTTATTATAAACGGCAGCCTGTTCTGATCTGACTGCCACATCAGATATTCGCGGCAGATCCTGGTAAAGACCGGCTTCATGAATTCATCCCTGTGCTCGTGGCAATATTCTCTTATCGCGGCTGTATCCTCTATGCTGTACTCGTCATATCTGGCTACTATCAGCTGGTAATAGAATCTGTCATGATCCGAAACAAGTGAATACCTGGTCTTTCGTCTGTTATTCGGCTCTGTGACCGGGTTTTCCTTCTTTACCAGACCAAGCTTGGCAAGTGTCGAAAGGTAGGGAACTACTACGTCCTTTGGTCTCCCAAGCTTTACTGAAAGCTGGTTTACTCTCTGGCATCCATTGGCCAGCGAGTATAAAAGCCTGTCGTAATAAGCCTTTTCCCTCAGTTCCTTATCAAGTATGGCCTCAGCCGATCCCTTGAAACCGAAGAACCTCGAAAGAAAAATCTTCTCGATCGTATTCCAGATCGCCTCTCTGTGGTCAGCTTCCCTTGCGAACTCCCGCTTTGCTATCTCAAGAAGCACCGGGATGCCTCCGGTAATGCCATATATCTCTGCTGACTCCAACGGGTCTATCCTGCCCAGAAACTCCGCTGAATCTGTAAAAGACAGCTGTGAAAGCTCTACCGAGATCAGCTCCATGTCCTTCCATATGGATTTCGGTGAGCTTACAAGCTTTTCCATCTGAAGATATGAGGAATCGCAAAGGATAAGCTTTACCCGACCCTTTTCCCATTTTTCTGACATAAACTGATGAAGGACCTTATTATAGCAGTCCGAGGTCCTGGCGAAATCACAATAGTGATCAATCACCAGGACAACCCTGCCCTCTCTTGACATCTCTGTAACCTTATCCAGGATTTCCTCAAGTGTCGGCACTTCCTGTGAAGGATCCGCAAGGATTCCGGCTGCCTTGGCAAATAATGCTCTCTGATGCTTATCTGTGGTAGAGTAAGCGGTAAAATAAAGACATTGCTTATTTCTTGAAAACTCCCTGAGTAGAGTTGTCTTTCCCATTCCACTACGGCCGAGTACAGTCAGGATATTCGTATCTTTATTATCATAGAAGGCTCCTAAGGCCTCTAATTCCCTCTCTCGTCCTATCATAAAACCATAAGAACTCCTTTTTCAATGCCTATCTATTGTAATACGATTCAACTAAACTTGCAAGAGCTTTTAGAACAAAAAAGCCCGGCAGGATCTTCATCCCGCCGGAACCTTCATGAATTAATTCGTCTAATGATACCCTGCTATCATTATAAGTCCTTATAGTACTCGCTCGTCAGCCTGGATACGTTTTCGATCATATCCTTATCTACTGTGTCCGCTGAATCATCATCAACAGCCTTATAGTACTTGTACTTATCCGGCTGCCAGATTTTCAGGTCAGATGTAAAATACACCCAGCCCTTACCATAGTCACCCTTGGAATTCTTTGCCTGATACTTGACCCGGTACTCATACCTCCAGTATGGAGAATCAACATAATCCTTCAAACCCTTCGTAGAGACTGTCATCTTTCCCTTCTCGATACTAAGTATCTGAAAGGAGTTAGGCCGCTTCAGATCATCTACTACATACTTAGCAAGAGAATATGCCATTCTCTTCTCAGTCTTGGTGTAATCTGCAGCGTAGACTCTGGTTCCAACTGGCGCGAAAGTAGCTGACAGAGCAAGCACCGTCAACAGTATGACTGCTGACATGCGTTTGAATCTGCTTAACAACTGCTCTGCACTCCTTTCTCCCTTTTGATTTTGCGATAACTACTACTGCAACCAGTGCGCCTCTCACTGTTTGCTTTAGACTATCTATAGTATAACAGCAATTCCAGAGAATATTCCATTTGGTTTCAAATTTCAGGAGATTTTTTGCAGATAAAGTGTTATTATAGCGTTTATTTATTAAACAAGTTTCAATTTTTATTTAATATTATAAGTATAAGTTCCTAACCGCTAATCCCTAACCCCTGAAAACAAAAAATCCCAGAACAATAATGTTCTGGGATCCTTAATCAATTCCTGCCCAGTTCCGGAATCGAACCAGAGACACGAGGATTTTCAGTCCTCTGCTCTACCAACTGAGCTAACTGGGCAAATATCTATAAAAAAAGCACCAGGTCAGATAAAACCCAGGGCTTTTACTGAGTTGCGGGGACAGGATTTGAACCTGTGACCTCCGGGTTATGAGCCCGGCGAGCTTCCAGACTGCTCCACCCCGCGATATTAAAAAATATGGATGGTGGTGGATTCGAACCACCGAAGCAAATTGCAGCAGATTTACAGTCTGTCCCCTTTGGCCACTCGGGAAACCATCCATCTTGTCCTTATAAAAAGAACAAAAAAGCCGATGAGCGGACTCGAACCGTTAACCTGCTGATTACAAATCAGCTGCTCTGCCAATTGAGCCACATCGGCTTATTCAGTTATCACTGAATGAGTGGGACCTATAGGGCTCGAACCTATGACCCTCTGCTTGTAAGGCAGATGCTCTCCCAGCTGAGCTAAGATCCCATTTGTCATAAAGACAACGACCTGAGAGGGGTTCGAACCCTCGACCTCCGCCGTGACAGGGCGGCGCTCTAACCAACTGAGCCACCAGGCCTTATGAAGGGGCTAAGAGCTATGGAATAGGGTTTTGTGAGCCTATCCCTGGCTGGAAATTACTGATTCCTAACTCCTGCTTGTAAACAAGTACCTTCAAAACTTCATACAGAATCATGCTTTCTAAGGAAGTTCTTTTCGCTAAGCTCGCACTTCGTCTTTGACTCGCGCTCGCTAATCTCAAAGAACGATCTCGCTTCGGATTCGAGCTTCGTCTTTGACTCGCTCTCATCTCGAAGCTTTCGATCAAGCCTTCGATCTATT
>DLDA01000021.1 GCA_002480925.1 Lachnospiraceae bacterium UBA7784
CCACTAAATTTGGCGAAAGGCCATGCATATATTATTCCGGCAGTGATGACCGCCCAGTAGAAAACTATCAACAACATTTTTTTCATGAGCTATTCCTCCATTCAATCAAATATGCTTGTATTTATCGTCATTCTGACCTAGAAGTATCCCATTTGTAAGAGAATTGTGAGTTCATTCCACTTTTTTATAGATCGGTGTCGGCTCAGCTGCCTTTGATGTGATTGCAGATGCTGCGGCCATAGCAACCACAAGAATGAAAGATACAATTTTTTCTTCATAAAAACCTCCAGTTTCTTTTCTGTACAGATATAATTCTCTGTACATTGTCTTAGTTTTCTTTTATCCCTACGGGACGCTTTTATTATAATGCTATAGCATTGGATCAGTCTATTCATTCCTGATTGAATCCTGGTAAAAAGACTCTATTTCGCCTTGATTTTTCTGGAATTTCAACTCTATGGTGGATGGAGTTGCTGTTCAGGAGGGCTTTTGATAAAAAATGTTGGAAATAATACATACATAAAAAGCGAGAGGGCCTATAATGTGATCACAAGGTTAGATAAAACTAACAAAAAGTTTATTCTCTATCTTGTATTCTGGTAAAAGTTGTTATACAATATTTGGTGCAACTCACCAACATTGGTTTAGGAGGTCTTAAATGACAACATTTGATGCATGGGAGGGCTTTAGGCCTGGTCACTGGAATGATGATGTGAACGTCCGTGACTTTATCCAGAAGAACTACACACCTTACGATGGAGACGAGAGCTTCCTCGAGGGACCTACAGAGCGTACGAACAAGCTCTGGGGTAAGCTTCAGGAGTATCAGAAGCAGGAGAGAGCCAAGGGCGGCGTACTCGATATGGAGACGGATGTGGTATCAGATATCGATGCCTATGGCCCTGCTTACATTGACGAATCGATGAAGGATGACGAGCAGGTGGTAGGTCTGCAGACAGACAAGCCGCTGAAGAGAGCCTTCATGCCTTACGGCGGTATCAGGATGGCAGAGGAAGCGCTGACCACCTATGGATATACTCCGAATCCACAGCTTCATGAGATCTTTACAAAATACCACAAGACTCATAACGAGGCGGTCTTTGATGCCTATACTCCTGAGATGATGACAGCTCGTCACTGTCATATAGTGACAGGACTTCCTGATACCTACGGAAGAGGACGTATAGTTGGTGATTACAGAAGAATTGCCCTCTACGGTATCGATTATCTGATCGAGAAGAAGGAAGAGGACAAGGCGGCTACAGGTCACAACGATATGATGACGGGAAAGGTAGTCCGCTTAAGAGAGGAGATCGCTGAGCAGATCAAGGCCCTTAAGAAGATGAAGAAGCTTGCTGCTTCATATGGCTTCGATATCAGCGGTCCGGCTAAGAATGCAAGGGAAGCAGTCCAGTGGCTTTACTTCGGCTATCTTTCAGCTATAAAGCAGCAGAACGGTGCCGCAATGTCAGTAGGCCGTATTTCTACCTTCCTTGATATCTATATCACGAGAGATATGGAAAAGGGAATCCTGACAGAGAAGGAGGCCCAGGAGCTTATCGACCATCTTACTATGAAGTTTCGTATGGTAAAGTTTGCCCGTATCCCGTCATACAACGATCTGTTCTCAGGCGATCCGGTATGGGCTACGCTTGAGGTGGCAGGAATCGGAATGGATGGACGCAGCATGGTCACAAAGAACGATTATCGCTTCCTCCATACACTTGAGAACATGGGACCGGCACCGGAGCCGAACCTTACAGTCCTCTACAGCAGCGACCTTCCGGATAATTTCAAGAAATATGCGGCAAAGATCTCTGTAGACACCTCATCGATCCAGTATGAGAATGATGATGTCATGAAGCCGATCTGGGGCGATGATTACAGCATCTGCTGCTGCGTATCGGCTACGCAGACAGGTAAGGAGATGCAGTTCTTCGGAGCAAGGGCAAACCTGGCAAAGGCACTTCTCTACGCTATAAACGGTGGCAAGGATGAGAAGTTTAAGGATAAGGAAGGACACCATATGCAGGTTGGACCTGAGATCGCTCCAATGAGTTCGGATGTCCTTGATTATGATGAGGTAGTCCATAAGTATGACCAGACCCTTGACTGGCTCGCAGGTCTCTATGTTAACATCCTTGATCTGATTCACTACATGCATGACAAGTATTACTATGAGTCAGCAGAGATGTCTCTTATCGATACGAATGTCCGCCGTACCTTTGCTACGGGTATCGCAGGATTTTCACACGTGGTTGATTCGCTTTCAGCTATAAAGTATGCGAAGGTTACAGCCATCCGTGACGAAGAGGGTGTTACCACAGACTTTAAGATCGAGGGAGACTTCCCTAAGTACGGCAATGACGACGAGAGAGCTGATGAGATCGCTGTTAAACTGTTAAAGACCTTTATGGGCAAGCTTAGGAAGTTCCATACCTACAGGGATTCAGACGCTACCACCTCGATCCTTACTATCACCTCGAACGTCGTTTATGGTGAGGCTACAGGCGCCACTCCTGACGGCAGGAAGGCATTCACCCCGTTTGCTCCGGGAGCTAACCCTGCCTACGGCGCCGAGCAGAACGGACTTCTCGCTTCCCTTAACTCGGTAGCGAAGCTTCCGTATGAGTACTCGCTCGACGGTATCTCGAATACCCAGACCATGACTCCGAACTCTCTGGGACATGATGAGGATGAGAGAAAGGGCAAGCTTGTAAATGTCCTCGACGGATACTTCAACCAGGGTGCACACCATCTGAATGTGAACGTCTTCGGCAAAGAGAAGCTTCTCGATGCTATGGATCATCCTGAGAAGCCTGAGTATGCTAACTTTACGATCCGTGTATCAGGCTACGCTGTGAAGTTCATCGATCTGACCAGAAAGCAGCAGCTCGATGTAATCAACAGAACCTTCCACGATCATATGTAATAAGGCACAGGGATCGAATCCCTGACCCAGACCCTCTTATCCTCGCCCTCCCCACTTATCTGGACCCAGGGCGGGGATTTTTTCTTCCGGCTTGAAAAAACAGCTCCGAACGTTTACTATGTCCTATGACAAATGATGTATGGACTTTGTTAGGAGAAGATAAATGAATCTGATCGGTATCTTTAATAGAAGGCTGACCTCTTTTCAGATTATTATACTGGGCTTTGCAGCAGTGATCCTGCTTGGAGCGCTTATACTTATGCTTCCCATATCATCGAGATCAGGAGAGATGACAGGATTTATGGATTCGCTCTTCACATCGACATCAGCGGTATGTGTTACAGGACTTGTGGTGAAGGATACAGCAAGCTACTGGTCCTTTTTCGGACAGGTAATAATACTTATCCTGATACAGACAGGAGGCATAGGAGTGATCACTATGGCCTCTCTGGTTTCCCTTCTGGCTGGAAAAAAGATCAGTCTGATGCAGAGGCAGACCATACAGAATGCTCTATCCACGCCTCAGGTCGGAGGATCGGTAAGACTTATCAGATTTGTGATAAAGGTTACAGCCATGATAGAGACGGCCGGAGCTGTGCTGCTTCTACCTGTATTTGTAAAGAGATTCGGGACGGTGGGCATATGGTATGCTGTTTTCCATTCGGTATCGGCCTTCTGCAATGCCGGATTTGACCTGATGGGCAGGCACACAGGAAGATTCAGCTCGCTTTGTGCATTTTCAGGGAATCTCTATCTTAGCATAGTCATATGTGCGCTTATAGTGGCCGGCGGGCTGGGATTTCTGGCCTGGGAGGATATAGCAGCCTATAAGCTGAAGATCCATAAGTACAGGATGCAGACAAAGGTGATAATAGCATCGACGGCTATCCTAATTCTTGTACCGACGATCCTGTTTTTCTTTATTGATTTTTCTCATATGCATCTGGTCAGGAGGTTCTCATGCTCCCTTTTTCAGGCTGTAACTCCAAGGACAGCCGGATTCAACACAGTGGATTTCTCAAGGATGACTGATCCGGGAAGAGTTATGATAATGCTTCTTATGCTGGTCGGAGGCTCACCTGGCTCTACGGCCGGAGGAATGAAGACAACGACTGTCGCAGTGCTTACAGCAAATGCATTTGCCATTTTCAGGCGCAGGAAAAATGCCAAGCTCTTTGGCAGGAGGGTAGATGATGAGGTGGTAAAGCAGGCGTCTACTGTACTCTTTATGTATGTAACCCTGTTTTTATCAGGAGCACTTATAATAAGTGTGATAGAGAGCCAGCCGTTTGAAAAATGTGCTT
>DLDA01000037.1:0-16637 GCA_002480925.1 Lachnospiraceae bacterium UBA7784
CCCCGCATACGCGGGAAACACACATAACGGCTCAGCTTTTACAGCAGGGCGGAAGGATCACCCCCGCATACGCGGGAAACACACGTTGGAGAGAGTAAAAAAGGATCCATAGAGGGGATCACCCCCGCATACGCGGGAAACACCGGGGCGGTTTGGTAAATAAAGGAGTATCAATGGGATCACCCCCGCATACGCGGGAAACACGTAGCAAAAATAAGGTGACTCTGGACGGGATCAGGATCACCCCCGCATACGCGGGAAACACTCCTACTGTACTTCCTTTCTTTTGGATGTATCGGGATCACCCCCGCATACGCGGGAAACACTTTTCTTTATTCAGTAATGAAAGGAGCATGGGGGGATCACCCCCGCATACGCGGGAAACACAAGAACTACAACAAGAAAATCATAGAGGTTCGAGGATCACCCCCGCATACGCGGGAAACACTGAAAAGTACAAACTCATCCTTCAGATATCCTGGGATCACCCCCGCATACGCGGGAAACACCACTCTCCTTCCGTATACTTGTAAACTAAATCAGGATCACCCCCGCATACGCGGGAAACACTATTGCTTGACAATGTTTTTTATTTGTGGTATAGGATCACCCCCGCATACGCGGGAAACACAGATAAAAGATCCCGTAAAATCAACCTTTTTCACCAAGCAGATCTCAAAAAATATTCACTTTCTTCGAGAGTTCAAGGATCAGCTTAGCATCCTCAAGTGCCCTGTGTGGAACAGTCTTATCGATCCCATATGAATGCAGAGTCGTGGACAGTTTATAATTGACCTGAAAGAGTTTCTCCTTCTTTACCCGCTCTAACAGGTCAATAGTTCTGTTACTTAGTGCTGGTAAGCCATTCTTATCCAGTGCCACATTTATAAACAGTATATCAAAACCGATATTATATCCTACAAGAGGAAGTTCACCGATAAAATCCATCAGATCGGGCAATACGCTTTTGATGTCCATCGCTCCACTGATCATATCATTTGTAATACCTGTCAGCTTTGAAATATTATCCGGTATTTGCTTATGGATGTCAATCATCTGGTGAAAAAAAGACAGTTTCCCTGACTCTGACTTTACCGCTCCTATTTCTATGATGTCATCCTTTATAGCATTAAGCCCCGTGGTTTCAATGTCAAGTACCACATAATTCTTATTATCCCTTGTCTGACGAGCCCTCTCAGGTGCATGTGCCTTTCCGGATATATGAGCTCTATGCATCTTGTAGGCATTGCTAAAACCCTTTTTCAGCTTATTGTCATCCTCTTTATCAGGATCAGCAGGCAACAGGATAAGAGGAATCCCATCGCTGTCAATGACAGTCCTTCCTGTATTTTTTGACTCAAAGCTGTACCCTATCTCATTATGACAGGAGTAGCTTATTGTAGCTTCTCCGGAACCGACTGAATCACAGACCCGCTTCCAGAGATACTCACGTATTCTCGAGTTATAATTGCCTACATATACTCCTGTCGAGATTTCCTGCATCCACTTGGTCAGGTCTCCTCTGAGTGATGGCGGGACATTTTTCAATGTGATCACGGTAAATGGCATTTACTTATCCTCGCTGTAATTGATACCATAGGCGACAGTACCTTCCTTGTCATCCCATAAGGCAAGCGGTTCAAGATCTATCTGTTCATCAGGACCGATGGTCAGCAGATTTTGGAGATCCTTTACTATCCGCGCCAGAAGCTTACCATCTGAGAACTCATCACGTACCCTGCGTCTGGTGATAGCGCCTACATCATCACCCTGACTGTATTCAGAGGCGACCTGAAATGCAAGAGGAATCGTAAGCTCTGCCTTATAAAGATCTGCAACATCATATACAAATGAAAGGTCATGTCCCGTATGCACAAACCCAAGTCCCGGGCAGAGCCCCAACGCACATATCACACTGTGAACTACACCATATAATGCTACATTTGCAGCAGAAAGAGCCTGATTGACCGGGTCACCACGCGAATAGTTGTCGGGATCATATTCTCTCTTATCCCAGGCCACATTATACTTCCTTGACATTTCACGATAGACACGCCTTATCCTGGCTCCTTCATGTGCCCTTAGCTGCTGCATGGTCAGTTCTGATACATCCTCATCCGGAAAACGCATCTCATACATCTTTCTTGCCACCTCTATCCTTCTACGTGAATTAGTAACAAGGATAGCCTGTTTTTCCAGAAATCTCGTGGTCCTGGCAAGCGACCTGCCATGGGCGTACTGTCTGACTCCGTGCTCGCCGACCCAGATCATGCTTGTCCCTGTGTCTCCAAGCAATTCAACAGCACGGTGGGAAATATCCGTCCCGGGTCCCAGAAAAAGAACACCGATGATTGCAGCAGGGATCCTTACGGTTCCTCTGCTTTCAAAAACTGTAATCGCACCATCCTGTCGGTTTATACGTGCATGCTCGATATATATAAAGGTAACCCGGTCCCCGATTTGCGGAAGCTCCTGTATCCTTATCTTATCTGTTGGCTTGACTGTCGTACTCATCTGCCCTGATCACGGTTAGAAGTCCGAATCCATATGCCTTTTTTCTTCCTATACCATTACAGAGAGCCTTCCTGAAGACTTCCTCGTCTGTTACCCTAAGGATTCCCTCATAGGCTACCCTGCACAGGCGGACGGAACGCTGTCCGGCTTTATTTAATACGGCATAGCCTCTCTCCGTGATATCATAGCTGTCGGGCGCTAATTCAAATCCATTTTTTGCAGCCTTTCTCTCGATATAAGCTATCTGCTGCTCCGCAGTCACCTCAGGATATACCTTTCCTCTTTTCTCCCCTTTATCAGGCTTTACTGAATGAGAAGGATTTAATACCGCACGAAATCTGTACAGGTTTCCCTCTCTTAAGGCAGAAAGATAAGAATCATAGTCTCTTGTCTCGGCAGTCCCTTCCACGCCGTATTTTTCAAGGCACTTCAGATCTGGTGCTTCCCTACTTACGACAAGAAGATATTTCTTATGCCCTATAGTATCAATACGCCAAAGTTTTCTGCTCCTGATCTTTTCATCCTTTTCATCAGGAAAACTGTCCTCGACCCAGCTGTGATAAGCTCCCAGATGAGTCAGATCACGCAGCTTCCTACGGTTTTCGATATCTATCTCAACTCGCGACATATACATATCAAGCCTCCAATGCATCAAACGCATCATGGTCTTCATGATCAACAGGAAGTTCAAGCATCTTCCTCGACTCTTCTCTCCATTCGTACTCTCGTCCTTCCGGAGATAACGAAACGATATTATCCCGTCTTAAAGAAGTCTGAGAATCCGGGAGTTCTTTGGCATCTGCATATATAAAGACCTTACCGGGATATTTCTTTTTATACCAGTCTGCTATCTGCAAAGGCAGTTTTTCAAGAGATGCCACGACAGGACTGTCTACTACCCCAAGTATGAAATCCTCAGGAACCGGGCATGACCGCCTTCCCATATAGAGCTGGAAATAAGGATGTTTCAGGGCTTCTGTTATCCTTTCGATAAGATATGCGTCTTCATGTCCTACAGCTACCACAAATACAGCATCCTCAAGATAATATCTTCGAGTGACATATGTCCTGTCCAGAACGGGATCGGGTTCTTTTCTGCTATCCTTATACTTATGTGCCGTCTGATAATCGTACTCTATCTGCCCCGGCTGGTCTATCCGAACTGCAAAATGCAGCCTGTTCAGCCCCCTTATCTTTTCATCCTCATTTCTCCTGTATCCGAGAGCAGCAGCGATAAGTCCTGTCACTGCGCTCTTTGATGGAAAGGGATCTGTATGACGTATCTCAAAATGAGAAGAGCTTCCCCATGACTGAAGCGGCCCTGCAAATTTTAAAAGTACCGTTTTCATATTAGAACTCCTTCTAAACCAGCTGTTTTATCTGTGATAAATCATTCAGAAGCTCTTTAAGATTTGATTCCTCTTTTCCTGAAGGAGCGTCGATATCTTCCTGCGACAGATAAAATGTGAATACGGGCTTGTCTACAAACTTCTCTGACTTGTTAAGCTCATCAAAAAGGCGTCTGACTGACTCCTTTACATATCCGTCGGTAGATCTGACCGGCTTCTCAAATGCACTTACAAGACTTACCGGTCTGTCTCTTCTGATATTTACCATGATAGCCTGCGGAAGAGTATCATTGGCAAATGTATTTATCTTTCCTGAAGGCATTGAATTGGAAAATGCCTCAACAAAAAGCTTTACTGCCTCTATAGCGCTATCCGCACTTCCCAGCTGGTCGATAAGCTCATGGACTGCGACATTTGCATACCTGTATAATGTTTCTGAATTGTACTCAATCGTACCAAGCATACCGGCGCCAGCCTCATTATCAGGGGAAAGATCATCCATAGCAGTATAATAATCAAACTCGGTCTCTACTGCATGTGTAGAAATAGCATGGGCTACCTGGGCGGATGCATCCTGATTAAGCGAAGGATCGTCAGCTACCATTCGTCCGAACAGGGCAATATCGATTTCAGGATTATCCTTCAGACATTCCTGGAGTTTCTTTTTATCCGTAACTCCCTCGATCGCTGCATGAGCAAGCGACATTGCCTGTTTCTTTCCGATAAAGAACAATGCTTTCGCCAGGTTTTTCTTTTTATCGATTGAAATACCGACCCCTTCTATTACTAATTCAGCCATATTCATAGCCTTATCATGGTCGATCGAGGGATCTATAGCCTCTATCTGTTCTGCGACATAATCTGTAACCCTCTTTGTCCTTATTCCGATATTCTCAGAACTGTTGTCACCGAAATACCTGCGCATCGCTGCCTTCCAGGCCTGAGAGCTTACACGGGCTCTTCTCGCGCCGCCGTACATTGCGGTTTTTGGGCTGCCAGAATCATCACGGTTTACATTTGACGGTGGAAGCGTCTGGATCACATGAATGTCTAAAAAGATCTTATTACTCATAAATATTACCTCCTAAGTTTTATCTGTTAATTGTTCTTGTCGTCATCAGTCTGCTCTTCATCCTGATATGATCTGGAATAATAATCAGACGCCCATTTAAGGCACATCTTTTTCTTATTCCCCATCTGGATAGAGAAGAGATCCTGCGCGAGCCGTGGAAAATTTATGGCAATACTGCCTTTCCTTTTTACTATACTTATCAGATGCCTCAGATGATAGGTCAGCTCGTTGAAATCAGTCGCAGTGATAAGGGCATTGAATCTCCGGTCAAGAGCACCCGGATCATCTTTATCCCTGCCAGCTGCTATGGTCTTCCCGATCGAGCCGTAATCATCATCTGATATTACGCCAGAGGAAGCCCCCTGCATACACAGGGCATAGAGCTGAAGGGTTATATAGATCGCATTTTCCTCGTATGTCTCCCGTCCATTCTCACTCAAGAACTCCGGTGGGAGATACCTGAAGAAAACAGGCCATACATCCTCTGCCTCGCCAAGAGGCTTTCCCGTCGAATTCCTTAGCTTAGCAAGCTCAGCAGATCTCTGGCTTCCTTTCAAGCCCTCAATCCTTTGGATGATACCATCTGTAGCACCCCAGACTTTTTTCTGTTTCTCATTGTCCACTTTTCTCACCTTAACCTTTCAGCTTTTTTTCCACCTTAGCCTTGAACATTTTATAAGCGACTACTATATTGATGCCATTCTTTTTATCATCCCCCTTTATCCCGATCAGGTCCCTGGTCGTGGCTCTTTCTACAAATGCTTCTGCCCTGACAAGGACTATTCTTTCAAGTGTCTGATACCATTCCTCCACCTTTTCATTCATAGATGCATCTGGTTCTATCCCTGCAAGCCAGTTCTGAAAAGGCTCATTGAGCTCCTGATAGAGCTTCTCTGTCTCATTGTCTGCAAAAACCGGGCCAGGATCGGTGTTATTCTTTGAATTCATTCCTCTGATCTTTGCTATGTCAAGAATAAAGTTGCGGTAATATCCTGCGACCGTTTTTGTTATCTCGACAGAATCGTTTATCCTTGTGATCCAGCCGTTATCGGATGTATCAGCTATTACCAGATCATTGGCAGTTATTTTGCTTAAGATCTCATCTGTCGGAACCCATGATGTAGCATTTCCATCATCCTTCATGCTTACTGCATTGATAGTTATCCATTTATTTCCGACTACATCTCTAATCCGATTAAGATACCACATGATCGCGGGCTGATGGTAATCGGCCTTATCGCAATCTCTTAAAGCTATAAGACCAAATGACCGCCAGACCGCCTGTCCAGACCTATGCTTTCTTGGCGTATAGTGTCCTTTATTTTCTCCAGTCTTATTCTTGTTCCATACTGTCATTGGTTCAAGAAAATTATCCCTGTGCTCTATCGCAGGAAGCTTTATGATCTCAAGGCACGTTCCCTCACTATCAGTATGATCCGGTTTTATATATATAGCTCTGCACCAGTTAGTATAAAGCTCTGCAAGATTATTGATATTTTTTCCTGCCCTCAGGCGTTTTGCATTTATAAGTCCGGCGTTTTCCCAGCATGGTCTTTCAATCCCTGCTATGAAGCTGCTATCTGGATGCACTGGTATATAGTTAAACATAAGAGTTTCAAATAAATTATCGCCCTCAAGATACAATCCACCAATATCAAACATCCAGCCTTTTGATGGCTTCTGACCTTTTCCAATGTAACTTGTCTTATCTGATACACCTATATACCCCTGAAGCATGATAAGCCAGCGTGCCAGATCTCCAGAACAAAGTAAATCCTTTTTATCAACAGCCACTACAGGAGAAAACAAAGCCACCTTATTATCACTCTCTGATATAAGACGATTTAAATTTTTCCCTGCAAATTTCGTAGGTTTCTTTCCTTCCGGAGTGATCTCATCCATCTCCTCTTTCGTCAGCTGATAGAAAGGATACTTGTCATCATACAGAAAGAAATGATCCCTCCATTTCTCAAGATAGCTTATAACGATATCGGGGAATCTTCCTGCCTTCCAGATCTCCTCCCAGCTTTTAGTGAGATCCTCCTGATAATCCTCAAGGTCATCCTCATCAACGGGTCTGTCCTGCTGCATCATATCATTCAGTCTGAAATAAGGGTACGGATTCCCCTTGCTGTCATATCTGGAAAAGACCGTCTGAACTATAGCCAGAAGAAATCGCAGTATCGCAAAGTCCTGAGCCTTCATCTCACCCGCCAGACATCTGTAGCTGCCTGTGTTTGTAAACAATTCCAGAAGAGATACTTTTGTCTGTTCGCCATTCTTTATCACTTTTATCCATGATTCATCGAGAAGACTGTATCTGCCCATCTATTCTACCCTTTCTGTCATAAGCCCGGTTCTGCTATCATATTTCATATGAATATTTCCTAGTGTAAAGCTACCATCCTCATCAAATATAAGTCCAAGCTGTCCCTTTAGCCACGGTTCATCCTGCCATTCCGCAAGATTCTTGCTATTATATTCCTCCAGTTCTTCGATAAGTGTGTTTATTCCTCTGTCTTTACCATATGTTACAGACAGAGGAAGTCTTATCGTCTGGCCTGCCAGTTCCTTTGCCATCTCTGCCTCATGGATATGATCAGAGATAAGCTTCTCCATTCCGTTCTTTGGAGAAAACATCCCGTATTTATCTCCATTCCTTTTTACTGCTATGATCTCGACCGTCTCATTTGTATCACGGACCTGTGCATAAGCCTCTTCTTCACTTGATGAGGTATCCATCGTGTTAAGCCAGCCTATAAGGTTATATTTTTCAGTATCTATCCTTTTCTTTGGACCATCTATCCGAAATGACTTTGCCTTCTGTTCTTTTCTTTCTATACCAGAATGAAACTTTTCCTTTGATTCATCGTATTTCTTCTGATATTCCACCGGGAATACCGGGTCGCATCCGGTGTCATAGACCTTCTGTACCAGAGGTGATATCATCGATGGTATCATTACCTTATCAGGCAGATAATACTGTGTCCTTGCAAGAAGATAGTCTCCGTAGACAGCAGATGATCCACTGCTGAATTCAAGACTATCGCTTTCTCCCAGTACATAGGTCACTGCTTTTTTATGCATGTCCGGCCTTCTGATGTCATGCCTGTGCAGTCTCCCTATCCTCTGCATCAGAAGATCCATAGGACACAAGTCTGTTATAAGGACATCAAAGTCTATATCAAGCGACTGCTCTATTACCTGTGTGCCTATGACAATAAGTTTTTCCGGGCGACGGGCTCCCTTGCCAATAAGCTCAAGAAGCCGCTTTTCCTTATCTATCCTGTCGGTCGCTATAAACTCTGAGTGCAGTAGTACGACTTTTTCTTCTCCGAACTGCTTTATGCACCTTTCTGCTATCTCCTGCGACCGTTTTACGGTATTTACTATTACACCGGCTATACCGCCCCCATCAATAAGTCCTGATATCTTATCATAAAGATCCTCATCCGAAAGCCTTTTTATCTCCACAGGCTTGTCCTCTTCCCTCGGAAAATCCGTCTCCTGATCTGCCCTTTTTCCATCGGTATATGTCATGAGCGGATATCCATCGGTAGAAAGGTCAGCCCTTGTCATATCCATATCTCTTTTCTTAAAGCCCTTTCCTCTTAGATATTCTACAACAAGCTCCTCTCTTTTCTTTGCCGGAAGTGTCGCTGAAAGCAGGACCACAGGAACACCATATGCGCCCATCCAGCGTATGGACTCAGCGAGATACTGCTGCATATAGGCATCATATGCATGCACCTCATCTATTATGACTACCTTTCTGTCGAAGCCTAAATGTCTTAGCGCAAGATGCTTCTGCTTCAGTGAAGCCAGAAGGAACTGGTCTACGGTTCCCACAACAAAGTCATCGAGTGCAGATGTCTTTCTGCCTAGAAACCACTGGTTTACTACAACCGAACCGCCTTTCTCGTCATCATCTACATTTCCTTTAAAGGAAAGTCTCTGCATAATAGGGTTTTGTGCCGCCTTTCCGTGCTTTAACTGTATGGGTAGTCTTTTTCCATAGCTTTCTGATACCTTTTCAAGCCAGCTCTCGACACGGGGAAACATACCGTTCGACGTGGCCTGTGTCGGAAGCCCGAAAAAGAGCCCGCTTCTTCCTGTCTTTGCTGCAAGCTGTTCGGCAGCAGCAAGGGCGGCCTCGGTCTTACCGCCTCCCATGGGAGCTTCTATTATTATGATCCCCGGGTCTCGGATAGTACTTATCCTGTCGTATATGACCCTTTGGAAATCTCTTGGCATAAAACCGAACCTGTTCAGGTAAAATTCACCGCACGTCCCCGGAGCCGTAAACTCGACATGATCAACCGTATACCATTTTCTTATCCCCTCCCCGAATCGCCTGTCCGGGTCTTTTACATCTATATCATCTACAGGGATAAGTGGGAAGTAATTCTCATTACTTGCTATCCAGTCTGCCATTATAAGAAGCCCTGAGAGCAGCACCTGAGACGGCTGTGAGAGCTCTGGAATATCATCCCTGCTGGTAAACCCGCTTTCCTTTATTGCCCATTCGAAGATGAATTCCCTGGCTTCTTTCCATATGGCTGATACGTCAGAAAGCTTCTCCGTCTGATAGTAGTTCGCCCTGTATGCACTCATCTGATCTTGACAGACACTCTCTGACCCTACAGGCCTGCCATGATGGGCACCTATGATCGAAGAGACACCCTTGTTTACTCCCATTTCCTGGAGGATCACTTCTCCCGCAAGGGAATGATGCGTATACCCTGCGAATCTGATATCAAAGTCGCTTATCCCGGTAAATCCGGCCATCTCAAGCTTATCCACAAGCTGTGCGTCCAGATCGGCTGTGTTATTATAGCCATTCTGAGTCTGAAATGCCGGAGTGGCCTTTCCTATATCATGGACTCCGCCCAGAAATCTCACAAGCGTCTCTGCAAGGTACTCATTCCCATCCTTTATCCCTGCTATAATATCGTTTTTCTGGCCAGCACCCAGCCAGTGATCCCATAGAAATGAGCATACATCCATCGTATCACGCAGATGCCAGATCAGGGGCAGCCATACAGGCTTGTCGTCTCTTATGCTCTTTTTAGCCCATATGGCTTTTGTGACCATATCTATCTGCATACTCTTATATCCCTCCCAGGCTCTATGCCTACAGTTTCTGCTTTCTCCCATTCGGTTTATAAACTTATCATAAATTTTATCACTTCTGCTCCAAAAGAGCCATGCGTATTTTAAACAAAGTATAAAAATCGAATTTTTCTCAAATGAATCCAAAATGTGATTTTTGTACAGGGAATTTGTATAAAGCACCAGGGTTTTGTCTAAAATTTTAAGTATTTCTCTAAATGCTTAAGTGCCTGAGACCCGCATAAAATAAGGGATTGCCGATATTTACGGCAATCCCTTGAATCTGGAGTAGGCGGGAGTCGAACCCGCGTCCAAAAACCTATTCACTCTCCTTCTACGAGCGTAGTGATCTGTTTTTCATTCCCTCTGCCGGACGGAAGAGCACGTCCTTCCGGTTTCAGTAGCTTCATGATACGTACATCAGCTCAAAGCTTTGCGGATGCCGTGTCCTATGTGTTTGAAGCCGGTGACTGAACCCATAGGGAGATTCAGGCGACTCGTTGCCCTCAGGCAGCGTATGCTAAATCGTTATCTTCAGCGTTTAAATTTAATTTGAGATTTGACGCATCATCCTGCGGCTCGCTTCTAAAGCTTCAAGATCCCTGTCGAGACCTTTACTACCCCTTTAGCTGTCTATATGATACCACCCTGTAAGCAAAAATAAAAGGGAAATAGGTGGATTTTCCACTAAAAATCTTCATAATCCCTTTTATTTTGGCTGATTCTTCAATAAAATATCAAGCGACAGTTATTTGAGGTTCCTGACCTTGAAATCCCTGGCGGCTTCTCTCTCCTGATCCCGCTTTGCTATGTCAGCCCTCTTGTCATAGAGCTTCTTGCCTCGCGCGAGGGCTATCTCAAGCTTTACCCTTGAATCCTTGAAATAGGCCTCCACCGGTACTAAGGTGTATCCCTTTTCCTTTATCTTCTGGGAAAGCTTCCTGATCTCGCTCTTATGAAGAAGAAGCTTTCTGGGCCTTAAGGGATCCTTGTTCATTATATTGCCCTTCTCATACGGAGCAATATGCATCTGGTAAATATATACCTCACCGTTCTGGATCCTTACCCAGGCCTCCTTCAATGAGCATCCGTTGCTTCTCATGCTCTTGACTTCTGTACCGACAAGAGCTATCCCACATTCAATATATTCGTCCAGAAAAAAGTCATGCCTGGCCTTACGGTTAGTTGCGATGATTTTTCTTCCTGTTTTTTCCTTTGTCATATCTGGCGCTTCCTCCTGAAATCTTCTTAAGAGCCTTCCTTGCCTGGCCAGAGAGCCTGCCCTTGTGCGGAGCAGAAGAAAATCCGTGCTTCTTGTCTGTCTTCCTGTAGCCGCAGAAATCGTCTATCAGCTCAAAATCAATGGTACGGGCTGTAGGATTGGCATCGACAAGCTTTACCCTAAGAGGCATGCCAAGCGTATAATGTCTGTTGAAGCTCTTGCCAATAAGCTCATAGGTCTCCTCCGAGAACTCATAGAAATCATCTGTCATGGTCCTCACCGGGATCATGCCCTCGATAGAATTCGGAAGGGCCACATAGAGTCCCCAGGAGGTGACACCTGAGATCTTGCCTGTAAACTCCTCTCCTATGTGAGGCATCATGTACTGGACCTTCTTCAGCTTTACGGCATCTCTTTCCGCACCATCAGCCCGTCTCTCAAGATCGGACGTGCGTTCTGCGATCTCCGGAAGCTCCTCGGCAAGCTCTGCCCTTTTCTTTTTCTTAAGCTTACCATGGATCTCAAGCTTTAGTACCCTGTGAATAAATAGATCAGGGTATCTCCTTATCGGAGAAGTAAAGTGACAGTAATAGCCTGCCGCTAGTCCGAAATGACCGCTGCAGTCAGTTGTATATCTCGCCTGCTGCATACTGCGGAGAGTAAGCGTCTGGATCAGATTCTCCTCAGGGCTTCCGGAAACCCTGTCGAGAAGCTTCTGCAGCTCCTTAGGATGGATCTGATTTGTATCCCCGGAAAGAGAATATCCGAATCCTCCTATAAATGACTTAAGAGTACCAAGCTTCTCCGGATCCGGAAAACCGTGTGTACGGTAAAGGAAAGGAAGCTTATGATCAAAGGCATGCTTAGCAACTGTCTCATTTGCCGCAAGCATGAAGTCCTCTATCATCCTCTGGGCCACACCTCTGTAATATGGATGGATCTCCTTGGGATTCCCATTCTCATCTAGAACAACGACTGTCTCAGGGAAGTCAAAATCAAGTGAGCCGCGAAATGTCCTCCTGCCACGAAGGATTATGGCAAGCTCCTCCATCTGTCTGAACATAGGAACTACATCATTGTATTTCCTGATAAGTTTTCTGTCATCCTCCTCTAGAATACCGTTTACATCATTGTAGGTCATCCTGTGGTCAGACCTGATCACTGACTCAACGATCCTGTGCTCCTTTATAGCCCCTGTATCATCGATCCTCATCATGCAGCTCATAGCAAGCCTGTCCTCTCCCTCGTTCAGAGAGCAGATCCCGTTCGAAAGCTCTACAGGAAGCATAGGGATAACCCTGTCCGGAAGATATACAGAGGTCGACCTATTAAGAGCCTCATCATCAAGCGCGCTGCCTTCTGTCACATAATTGGACACGTCTGCTATATGGACTCCCAGGATGAAGTCGTCTCCATCCATTGTAAGGGAAACTGCATCGTCTAAATCCTTGGAATCATCACCATCGATCGTTACCATCAGAAGATCACGCAGATCCTCCCTGCCCCTTATCTCAGACTTCCTGACCCTGCCTCTGCCTGCAGCCTTCTTTGCCTCGGCAAGGACCCTTTCCGGGAACTCTGAAGGTATGTCGTTTTCCTTTACTATAGAAAGGATGTCGACACCGGGATCTCCCTTTATTCCCAGGACCTCTGTGATCTCTCCCGAAGGCTTCTTATTGGCACTGCCGTAATCAGATATATGGCAGACCACCTTTGCATTATCAGGTGCCCCGTTTACATTCTGTGAAGCAATAAATATGTCGCTTGTCAGATGTCTGTCATCCGGCACCACGAAACCGAAGCTCGATGACTTCTCAAAGGTCCCGACTACATCCGTATATTCATGCCCGATTATCTCGACAACCTTGGCCTCATCCCGTCCGTTGCCTCCAGTGCCGAGCGGCTCGATCCGGACCGTATCCTTATGGAAGGCCATCTGTGTATACTTCTCAGGTATAAAGAAATCCTCGTCATAGCCTTCTACCGTTACGAATCCGAAGCCCTTTATATTGCTGGAAAAAACACCTGTCAGATATCTGTCTGTCTGCGTCTGGCTCTCTTCCATATCCTCTGGTAAGGCTTCCTCAAAGGCATCGTCTGTCCTGGCTATGCCATCAGCTGGCTCCCCGGGCTTTTCTTTTGTATCGGAAAAGGCATCAGTAATGAATGTCTCCTTTTCCTCGCATCTCTCATAAGCAGCCGAGCTGTTTTTCCTTATCTTCTTTTCAGCAATAAGTGACGACAGGGCATTGCAAAGCTCACTGTCATCATCGATCAGAAGAAGCTGCTTCAGCTCTTCCTCTGTCATAGGGCTGTAATTTGGATCAGTCATCAGCAAAAGAAGAGCTGCCTTCTGATCCTCCCATCTCTGTTTCTTAGTCATAAAATATCCTGCCATTCCAACTGTGCAAGCATCTCAAAACGAAAAAAAGCCACCGCTTACGCGATGACCTTTCTTTTAGATCTTAAATGAACTCATATTAAGCAGTAATGCTAATACGAAAAATACTGCTACAAGAACAGCTGTGACCTTGATGATCACTCCCTCACGGGAACGTCCCTTGTTCTTGCTCCAGTACGTATCAAGACTCTGTCCACTTAGTGAACCAAGACCTGCATCCTCTCCCTCCTGCATCATGATAATGATGGTAAGAACGATGGATACGATGATGAACAGAACCATGAACAGATACTTTAACACTGTCATCGTATATACCTCCGAAAATTAAATGTCATGTCGTAAGTCACAACTATGACATTATACTACAGTTTATAGAAGATTGCAAGAGGGTATGAGGTGTGAGGTGCGAGGTTCGAGAATATAGGGTTACTGTTGACCAAATAATCCGAGAAAGTATTGAAGGGAGTCAGACAATGGCAATCATAAAGCCTTATGGCCTCTCACCTCTGACCTCTGACCTCTCACCTCTGACCTTTAAAAAACGCATCAATCCCTTTCGCTGCTGCCTTTCCTGCTCCCATCGCAAGGATAACTGTAGCGGCTCCAGTCACTGCGTCTCCTCCGGCATATACGGCTGTCTTCGAGGTCTCACCATCCTCTTCCTTTGCTATGATGCAGCCTCTCTGATTGGTATCAAGTCCCTTTGTAGTTGAGGCTATAAGAGGGTTAGGCGATGTTCCAAGTGCCATGATCACTGTATCACAGTCTATCTCGTACTCGCTGCCCTCAATAGGTACTGGTCTCCTGCGGCCTGAAGCATCAGGCTCTCCAAGCTCCATCTTTACTACACGGATAGCCTTTACCCAGCCCTTTTCATCAGGAATGATCTCCACCGGATTCTGGAGAAGGTCGAACTTTATACCCTCTTCCTTTGCATGATGCACTTCCTCTGCTCTTGCAGGAAGCTCCTTTTCACTACGTCTGTATACGATATGGACCTCAGCGCCAAGGCGAAGAGCCGTACGTGCAGCATCCATAGCTACGTTTCCTCCACCTACTACTACGACCTTCTTGCCGTGGACAATAGGTGTGTCTCCGTCCTTATAAGCCTTCATCAGATTGGATCTGGTAAGTACCTCGTTCGCTGAGAATACTCCGTTGCTCTGCTCTCCAGGTATACCCATAAATCTCGGAAGTCCTGCACCCGATCCGATGAATACAGCCTCAAAGCCCATCTCCTCCATCAGATCGTCAATCGTTATCGACTTTCCTACGACTACATTTGTCTCTATGTCTACTCCAAGGCCTTTTACGTTATTAACCTCGGCTGCAACTACCCTTTCCTTCGGAAGACGGAACTCAGGGATACCGTACACAAGAACTCCTCCGGCCTTCTGAAGTGCCTCAAAGATAGTCACATCATATCCCATCCTTGCCAGATCTCCTGCGCAGGTGAGTCCTGAAGGGCCTGAACCGATCACGGCTACCTTGTGTCCATTCTTTTCCTTAGGAGGCTGCGGATGGATACCATTCTCTCTAGCCCAGTCAGCTACGAATCTCTCGAGCTTTCCTATTGCTACTGCATCACCCTTGATTCCTCTGATACACTGACCCTCGCACTGTGTCTCCTGCGGGCAGACACGTCCGCAGACTGCAGGCAGTGATGAGCTTTCACTTATTATCTCGTATGCTCTCTTGAAATCTCTCTCGGTCACTGCATGAATAAATGCAGGAATATTGATCGATACAGGGCATCCTCCTACGCATCGCGGATTCTTACAGTTAAGGCATCTCTTTGCCTCTTCTACTGCCTCTTCTTCTGTGTATCCCTGACATACCTCCTCAAAATTATGAGCTCTTACTGCCGGATCCTGCTCTGCAACAGGCACTCTTTTCATCATATCTGCCATTACTTGTCACCTCCGCATAAACCACAGCCGCCGTGATGGGTCTCACCCTCCTCGAACTCGAGCTTCTTACGGCCTTCCTCTGTCTTGTACTGCTGCATTCTCTCCATTGCCTTGTCGAAATCCACAAGATGTCCGTCAAACTCCGGTCCGTCAACGCAGGCAAACTTTACCTTGCCATCAACTAAAAGTCTGCATGCTCCGCACATTCCTGTTCCGTCTACCATTATAGGGTTCATAGAAACCACTGTATGGATACCAAGCTTTTCTGTAAGCTTGCAGACGAATTTCATCATAATCATAGGTCCTATGGCTACGCACCAGTCATACTTATGTCCTTCATCCCAGAGAGCCTTAAGCTGGTCTGTTCCCATACCATGGAAACCATATGTACCATCATCAGTACAGATATAATGATTCTTTGCTACCTTGCTTACCTCATCTGAGAAGAAAAGAAGGTCCTTTGTCCTGGATCCCTGAATCACATCAGCATCGATACCATGCTCATGAAGCCACTTTACCTGAGGATATACAGGAGCTGTTCCTACTCCTCCTGAAATGAATACTATTTTTTTCTTGCGGGTCTCCTCAAGATTTTCCTCGAGGCAAAGCTCTGACGGATTTCCGAGAGGTCCAACGAAGTCGTGGAAGCAGTCTCCCTCGTTAAGCTGGGCCATTCTCTCTGTCGATGCGCCGATTGGCTGGAATACTATAGTAACGGTCTGGGCCTGTCTGTCGTAATCACAGATAGTAAGAGGGATTCTCTCTCCGTCCTCCTCTGCGATCGCGATGATGAACTGTCCCGGCAGACACGAATGTGTCACCATAGGCGCCTTGACATCCATCTGGTAGATGTTTTCCGCCAGCTGTTTTTTCTTTACAATTTCATACATGACTTTCTTTTTCCTTTCTTTAAGAAGGTGCGAGGTGTGAGGTGCGAGGTGCGAGGTGTGAGGTGCGAGGTGCGAGGTGTGAGGTATGAGGATATAGGTGTGCTGTTCACTCCATTTTATAACCCAGATTCCAGATCACCATAACCATATTTCCCACAAGATCTGAT
>DLDA01000037.1:16679-16873 GCA_002480925.1 Lachnospiraceae bacterium UBA7784
TATTTCCCACAGGATCTGCTATCTATATTTCCCACAGGATCTGATATCCATATTTCCCACAGGATATGCTATCCATATTTCCCACAGAATCTGCTATCCATATTTCCCACAGGATCTGCTGACCATATTTTCCACGGATCTGCTATCCATATTTCCCACAGGATATGCTATCCATATTTCCCACAAGATCTGAT
>DLDA01000037.1:16923-105476 GCA_002480925.1 Lachnospiraceae bacterium UBA7784
TATTTCCCACAGGATCTGCTATCCATATTTCCCACAGAATCTGCTGACCATATTTCCCACAGGATCTGATATCCATATTTCCCACAAGATCTGATATCCATATTTCCTACAGGATCTGCTGACCATATTTTCCACGGATCTGCTATCCATATTTTCCACAGGATATGCTATCCATATTTCCCACAGAATCTGCTATCCATATTTCCCACAGGATCTGATATCCATATTTCCCACAGAATCTGCTGACCATATTTCCCACAGGATCTGATATCCATATTTCCTACAGGATCTGCTATCCATATTTCCCACAGGATCTGCTATCCATATTTCTCACAGGATCTGCTATCCATATTTCCCACAGGATCTGCTATCCATATTTTCCACAGGATCTGCTGACCATATAATCCGAGAAAGTACTGAAATAAGTCAGGCAATGGCAATCATAAATCCTTATGGCCAGAGTCTTATTTATGGCTACATGGAGTCTGAACAGTAACGAGGTCTGAGCTTTTTGAAAGCTATAACCATAATTCCTCTGACCTCTAACCTCTAACCTCTGACCTCTAACCTCTGACCTCTAACCTCTAACCTCTGACCTCTGACCTCTAACCTCTGACCTCTCACCTCTAACCTCTGACCTCTCACCTCTAATTAAAGTACACCAGCTCCTCTTCCTGACTTGCTGGCCTTTCGGCTTCCTCAATGCTTACAGGATAGAGCACCGGTCCCTTTCCTCTGTATTCTCTGGCAAACTCGTACTTCACCTTTGCCGTCAGATGGATCCAGCTCTTGTGTCCTATGTCAGCTGCATTATCGTATCTGACTGGCATACCAAGATATTGTATATCCTGGACGCAGCAGGTCATGGCGAATCTTCCGGCTACAAAGGTGCCCTTGTGAAGCTTGCCCTTGCCCTCCTTTGGATTATAGACAAGGCCAAGGAAATCAACTGTCTTGCCGTTGTATTTCTTGGGATTGTCCATGCAGTCCATAAACCACAGAGCATAATCGGCATCGGTGATATGGAGCTCGTCAGCATTTATATCAAAAGGCAGCTCATCCGGACGATTGTCGATCGAGCCGTCCTTTCTCTCATATACTATCTGGGCGCGTCGGTTAAGTCCCTTGACATTTGCCCGGAACTTGGCCTTAGGGGTAGCATCATCGCATCTGTTAAAGATTATCACATCAGCACGGAACATCTGCTCCTTTATCATCGTACCCATATTCTTAAGGTACATCTCAAAGGTCGTAGCGTCTACAGTGCATATGCTCTGGACTATTACCCAGTCTGCAGGGCCATCCATCTCATAGAGAAGGCTTGACTCCCATGTACCGTTGTATTCTATGAAGACAGCCTCAGGATCATACTGATCCTGCAGCGACTGCAGCTTCTCAAGTGTGAAGTCGTCCTTGTCGTCGATCTCCACATAATCGACGCCGATCTTATCCAGCTCGTCAGGATCCATCTCGACATCTCCATCCTCGCATGATATGAACAGACATCTGTCAAAATCATCCGTAAAGCCATTATCGAAAATGGTCTCCTTTGCAAGAGTGGTCTTTCCGGAATCCATGAAGCCGAAGAATACATATACGGGGATCTCGCCGTTTTTTTCGTCAGTGTTCATTTCTTATCCTCAAATACCGAAAAGCTCCTCGACCTTGTCTTCCTTTACGTCGGTTCCGATCACAACCAGCCTTCCTGTGACATCAGCCTCTCCGCTACGGATCTGGTACTCTCCGTCTACCAGGTCAAAGTAGATCCAGGTCCCGTCCTCTGCAGGGACGATTCCCTTGGAGCGGACTATGTAGCCGTATTCATCGCTTTCCGACATGGCCTTAAGAGCATTCTCGATCGTTTCTCTCGTAAACTTATGTGCTGTCTCCCTGCCCCAGGTAGTAAAGATATCATCTGCGTGATGATGGTGATGGCAGTGTCCGCCATGCTCGTGCTCATCGTGTTCGTGGTCATGATGATCATGCTCATCGTGATCGTGATCGTGGTGGTCATGCTCATCGTGATCATGGTGGCAATGTCCGTCGTGGTCATGATGATGCTCTGCCTCTTCCTCCTCGTGGTGTTTTGCAGCCAGCTCAAAGACGGCCAGATTATCCTTTCCTGTGATAGCGTCGAAGATCTTCTTTCCATCGAGCTGATCCCATGGAGTCGTGATCACTACAGCTTCCTTATTCAAAAGCTTTATCTGATCGACAAGAGCCTCAAGCTTATCCTCCTCCATCTTCTGGGTACGGGAAAGAACGACTGCAGTCGCATGCTCTATCTGATCATTGAAGAACTCTCCGAAGGCCTTGATCTGCTTTCTTGCCTTCAGGGCGTTTACTATCGTCACAAGAGCACCGACATTTATTTCCTCACTCTCTCCTACCTCAAGTACGGAAACCTCGATGTCAGAAAGCTTTGCGACACCTGATGGCTCGATAAGGATCCTGTCAGGATGATATGTCCTTATGACATCATGAAGATTCTTCGTGAAGTCTCCGACCAGAGTACAGCATACGCAGCCGCCGTTTATCTCGGAGACCTGAATCCCGGTATCCTTTAAAAATCCGGAATCAATACCTATCTCACCGAATTCGTTTTCAACGATCACCACCTTCTCGTCCGAAAATACATCGGATACGAGCTTTTTCATAAATGTGGTCTTTCCGGCCCCTAAGAATCCTGAAATAATGTCTACCTCAGTCATGCTACATCCTTTCCGGTGCTTCAAATCCAAGCAGATCTATCCCTGTAAGAAGCACCCTTAAAGTCAGGTCAAGAAGTGACATATAACTCGTCTGGCGGTCTAAGTCCTCGCAGGCGAGAATCTTTGTCTCATGATAAAAATGATTGAAGGCATTTGACAGCTCATATATATACTGACAGATGCGGTTAGGCATGTTCTCCTCATAGGCAGCCCTTATGCTGTCCTGGAATGGCGCGAGTGCTAACAGAAGGCCTCTCTCACTCTCGGTCTTTGGCGGAAGGATCTTCTTCTCGGAAAGCTTCCTCCCAGACTGCTCGTATTTCCTGATTATAGACTTCATCCGGACTATGGTATAGAGGATATATGGACCTGTATTTCCCTCGAACGAGGTAAACTTGTCTATATCAAAGATATAATCCTTTGAAGGCTGATTGGAAAGATCACCGTACTTTATAGCAGAAAGAGCTACTATATCGGCTGTCTTTCTGGCCTCATCCTCCGGCAGGTCGCCGTTTGAGATGATCTTTTCGTACATCTTCTGATCGACCTCATTTATCAGTGTAGAAAGACGCATCACGCCTCCCTCCCTGGTCTTATATGGCTTGCCATCGGTCCCGTTCATTGTACCGAAGCCTATGAAATCAAGCTGGCAGGAGTCAGGGACAATATTGCACTTTCTGGCTGCCCTAAAGCACTGTATGAAGTGGAGCTCCTGTCTCTTGTCGACCACATAGGCTATCCTGTCCGGATGATAATCCTTTACCCGCCAGATCATGGTAGCCAGATCAGTCGTATTATAAAGGGCTGCTCCGTCAGACTTTAATATCATGCATGGAGGGATCTCCTTCTTGTCGCTATCCTCCTTTACATCTACGACAAGAGCCCCCTCACTCTCGTAGGCAGTCCCCTGCTCCTTCATATCGGAGACCATCTGAGGTATGTAAGCAGCCGCATCGGACTCGCCCTTCCAGAGGTCGAAGCTTACATTAAGCTTCTTATAGTTCTTCTTCAGGTCACTAACGCTCACATTCATGATATGAGACAGAAGTGCTCTGTAGCCGCGTCTGCCCTCCTGAAGCTCCTTTGTAGCTAAAAGAGCCTTCTCATGATAGCTTTCATCCTCCTTGGACTTGCCGGAGGCACATGGGTATATCTCCTCAAGCTCAGAAATGGTAAATGGAGGCTCATCAGGATAATCTCCGCTGTAATCCGGATCAAAATATACCAGATCAGGCTTTCTCTCCTGAAGCTCCGTGATGATAAGACCCATCTGAAGGCCCCAGTCACCCAGATGGACATCACCTATTACTGTGTGTCCTGCAAATCTGGCTATCCTCTTTATCGACTCTCCTATGACAGCGCTCCTCAGATGCCCGACATGGAGAGGCTTTGCTACATTAGGGCCGCCGTAATCAAGGATTATGGTAAGAGGCCTCTTTGGGAGATCAAGCCCGAATCTGTCCGATCCGGCCATATCATTTCCATATTCAGACAGGAATTCTGGACTTAGATCAAGGTTTATAAATCCAGGCTTCAGCGCCTCCGCCCTGCTGAACATGCTGCTTGAAGCAAGCTGCTCTGCTACCGACTCAGCAAGCACAATCGGTGCCTTGTGATACTCCTTTGCTGCTGCAAGAGCACCATTGCACTGGTACTCACACAGGTCCGGACGGTTTGAAACTGTTACTTTTCCATAAGACGAGTCTAAGCCGGCTCTTGTAAAGCCGGCTTTTACCTCATCAGATATCAATTCTATTAATTCCTTCATTTCCTGACCGCTTCCCTCTGTACCTTTGCCTCTGCAGGGAAAAGTACATTTCTGTATCTGTCTAGAATCCTTTTAAGGACAAATCCAAAGATAAACACTGAAACCGCCTCTCCCGCTCCAACTGTGGCTACAAGATAAGGATATGCATCTCCTACTCCGTAGGCACCGATAAGGATCACCGGCACAAGCAGCGCATTGAAAAGCACCGGCGGGATAGTGTAGATGAATCTGTGCTTTCTTAAAAGTCTGGTGCAGACTGCAGCAGCAAGTGTGATAAGACTTCCGAATATCACATCATAGACCGCAGATCCTGTGATCAGATTCGCAAGCAGACATCCGATGAAAAGTCCCGGAACCGCTGCCGGTGTAAAGACCGGCATCACTGTAAGTGCTTCCGATATCCTGACCTGAATTGCACCACTTGCCAGATTGAACTGGGCGGCACTTACTGTAAGTACCACATAAAGTGCTGCAATGATGCCTCCCTGTGCTACATAAAGGGCTGTGTTTCTCTTCATAATATTAAATTACCTCCTAGTATTTGTTTAACGTGTGGATGGAATCTCGAACACACGGTGTTCCCATTGTAACATAGGCTTGTCACAATATAAAGCAGGTGTCTTGTACTTAATTTAGTACATCCTCAATCGTCCTTACCATCTGATCGACATACTGCTCACAGAGTTCCCTGGTGTCAGCCTCTGCCATGACTCTTACCACAGGCTCTGTACCACTGGCTCTTAGCAGTATGCGTCCGTTCCCCTCGAGCTCAGCTTCTATCTCCTCCTTGCACTTAAGGACATCTGCATCATTTAGTATCCTTTCCTTATCGCTTACCCTTACATTCTTAAGGACCTGAGGATACTTTTTCATACCGGAAGCTAATGTATGAAGGGATGTCTTTTCCTCCATTATGACCTCCATTATCATGATGGCGGTAAGTATGCCGTCACCGGTAGTAGCGTGCTTAGAGAAAATGATATGTCCTGACTGCTCTCCTCCCAGCACATAGCCATGCTCTACCATGTCCTCATTCACATACTTGTCTCCGACTGTCGTGACATCGTACTCGATACCATTCTTCTCAAGCGCTTTGAAAAGTCCGAGATTTGCCATAATGGTGGCTACGACATGATTACCGTCAAGCCTGCCATGCTTCTTCAGATAGCTTCCGCAGATATATATAATGTAGTCTCCGTCTATTACCTGTCCGGTCTCGTCTACAGCTATGCATCTGTCCGCATCCCCGTCAAATGCGAAGCCGCAGTCAAGCTCCTTTTCCTTTACCAGGCTTACCAGATTATCGATATGGGTCGATCCGCAGTCCAGATTGATATTCAATCCGTTCGGCTCGTTTCCTATAGCGACAGTCCTGGCTCCCAATGCGTCAAATACGCTCTTTGCTATGTTAAACGTAGATCCGTTTGCACAGTCAAGGCCTATCCGCTTTCCCTTGTATGACCTTGTCGCAAGAGAGATCAGATAACCTATGTATCTGTTTCTTCCGATCGCATAATCTATAGCCACCCCTATATTCTCTCCTGAAGCAAATGGAACCTCGCCAGTCTTTCCGTCGAGATAATCCTCTATCTGGCTCTCAATGGCAGCTGACATCTTGTGTCCGTTGCCATCCATAAGCTTGATACCGTTGTCGTAGAACGGATTATGGCTGGCACTTACCATTACTCCACAGTCGAAATCCTCAGTACGGACGACATAGGCAACTGAAGGTGTCGTCGTCACATGGAGAAGATATGCGTCAGAGCCTGATGAGATGATCCCGGCCACCAGAGCATACTCAAACATATAGCTCGATCTTCTGGTGTCCTTTCCGATCACTATCCTGCCTCTCTTCTCTCTTCCGTAATACCATCCCAGATATCTTCCGATCATGTATGCGTGATCTGCTGTCAGGACCTTTCCTGCCTCGCCGCGAAATCCATCGGTTCCGAAATACTTCATTTGTTCTCCTTTTCAATCCTGATGAGATCCAGATCGTCCTGGATCGCATCCTTTATCATACCTGCATATTTCCTCTGGCCAGCTGGCTTCAAATGAATGCCATCGTGATAGAACCAGCTGTCATGCCCTGCAGCGAAGCTGTGCCAGTCAACAAGAGTCACATTCTCATTCTTGTCACAGAGCTTCTTTATCACCTTATTGGAGTCATCCTCCCACTGGATCGAATCACCGAAAACATTTACCCAGTATATGTGACGGTCACTTCCTATCAGATCTATAAGATCCTGTCCGGCCTTTTCATTGAAGACTCCATTGGTTCCAAGAGCTATCACCACTATCTTGCCAAGGGTCTTTTTCTTTTTGTAATTCTTTACTATATCCTTCGCATCCCAGAGCTGTCTGGACTCATGTGCATTTACGACTGAATCCTTTGGCAGGACCTTTAGTAACTCAGGCGAAGCGCCGAGCATCACTGAATCACCAATAGTTGTGACAGGGACCTTGTAGTCATCCTCTTTTTCCGGCTTTTTCTTGTCATCCGGTGTCTCTTCCGGCTTCTTGTCAGATGAAGTATTCGACGATGCAGAAGGCTTCTTGTCGGATCCGACTGTATCTCCAGTTTTATTATTCCCCCTGGTCTCCTGCTGCTCTAAGAGCTTCTGATTGGCAGCAAGCTGCTTTTCAAGCTCTCCGGTATCGGAATTCTTCTTTCCAGAGAAAATTGTAAAGAATATGCCAAGAACTATAAGAACGATAGCAGCAACTGCGCCAGCAAAAAGCGCAGGCCCTGATGCTCTTGAAATACGCGCCTGTCTTCCCTTTACTACAAGCTTTGTCATTTCATGTTCCCAGATGGCAAGCAGTAAAATAATGCCAAGCTGTATCAGAGGAGCGCATGGGATCCTTGTCCATTTCTTTACATTGAAAAGAAAGATGACAGGATACATGAAAAGATACATCTCATAGCTTCTCTTGCCTATAAAATCAAGCACGGGATTCTCAAGGATCCGTCCAAAGGGAAGTGACGGCTCTGCCGTGATCATAACGAGAAGAAGGAAGACAAGCGTCACAAGCTGCATATAGCCTGTATATGTAGGATCTGCCATCCCGTCTGTGAATATAAATGAGATGACCACAAATGCCAGTCCACCGATAAACAGTGGCAGTGAGGCCTTTCTTGCATTCCTGTTTTTAAAAAGAGTAAACTCTGATCTGCCTGCTCCTGCGAATCCTAAAAGAGCTCCTGCCGTAAGCGCATACAGCCTTGTATCAGTCCCGTAATATACCCTTGTCGCATCATTTCCGAATGGAAGGAGAACTCCCATAAGCACTGCGGATACCACAGACAGGATCAGGAAAAAGATAAGTCCTCTTGCCTTTCTCCCGCGTGTAGAAAGTATCAGATAGATCAGATATAGAAGAGGCCAGATCAGATAGAACTGAAGCTCTACAGCCAGCGACCAGATATGGGTAAATGGTGTGGCATTTGCTATTTTTGTGAAATATGATGAATTCTGGGCTATCTGCCACCAGTTATTGTATCCGAGCAGGATAGATACTGTCTCACCCTGAACGCCCTCAACTGCTCTCGGATAAATGAAATGAAAGGCAGTGACTGTAACGAAAACAGTCATTATAACAGGCGGGAAGATACGTATCAGTCTCTTCTTATAGAAGCCTCCTACCGAGAACTCTCCCTTCATCCTGCTTCTTTCACTTGTCAGTGCTATAAGATATCCCGATAGCACGAAAAAGAGAGAGACTCCTAAGAATCCTCCCTTGATCGTATAGGGAAACATATGATAGAAAATAACTCCTATGATCGCGATCGCCCTTAGTCCATCAAGACCATAGATATGTCCGTTGTTGTCTGCTGTACCTGCACTTCTATTAACAGCCAATTTTCCTCTCCTTATCGTTTTACTCTGTAATAGTTTGACATTTTTCAGGCACAGTTTCAAGTACTTTCTTTTGAAATAAATGAAACATTATATTAACAACTTATTTTACCACTGTACTCTTTACCCCGGACCAGGAGCTGTAGATCTTCTTTCCATTCGCGGTCTGATAGTAGGTCCTGACCTTGAAATAGTAGCGCTTTCCTTTTTTCAGGGACTTCATAGTATATGATGTTTTGTTCGTTGTCTTTGTTTTTGTGCCCTTGCTTACGGATTTATTGGTGCCTGCCTTCACCTGATATCCACTTATACCGGAAACCTTATTGAACTTTACCGTTGCCTTTTTCTTTCCGGCGCTGACCTTTTTTATAGTGGTTTTTTTCGGAACGATCTTGTAGGTCGCGGTAATAGTACCTGTATAGTTTCCCTTGAAGGTAAGCGTCACCTTAGCTGTGCCAGGTGTCTTGTTGTCTGAATCAGCCCTGGTATAGTCACTATCCTGACCGAGCTCTGCTGCGATAGCGTTGTCTATAACAGATATCGCCGGCTTATGGGTCTTTCCATCGTAGGTTATTGTTTTAAGCCCGCTTACTGATATGCCGTCCGTTTTCTTGTAGAGCTTTCCTGCGTCCTTTGCCTCAATCGTGTAGCTTACTGTAAGAATGCCCGTGTTAGTGCTATTCTGTGAGGTCGAGCTGCCTGTTGACCCGGTAGATGAACCTGTCGAGCTGGAAGCTGTTCCTTTGAAATTGTTGATACCGGTTATGGTAAAGCTGTAATCTCCTGCATTTACCGAATCCGGAAAGGCTGAGATAGTATAATCGGTCCCAAGCCTTAGGGTATTGCCTCCGATCTGGACCACAACAACATTCGGGTACTGTCTGCTTCCGTTGTAGGTATATGGCGATGAAGGAGTCAACGTCACTGTAGCCTTTGAAATATTGCCCTTGGTGATCTCAAAGCTCTTCGATGCTGTCCCTGTATAGTTTCCCTTACCTGTTACGGTTACGACTGCTCCTGTTCCTATAGCCTTATTATTGCTGTAGGAATAAGTGAAATCAGTTCCTGCCTTAAGGACTGTTGATCCGACCTTGATCTCCGGCTCTGGAGTAATAGGTCCTCCTGTATAGGAATATGTCGGAGCAGCCGATGATTGGGACGAGCCCTTCTGGCCGCTGTCACTGTCCTTGAATGTAAATGCAGCTGTAGATAGGTCAAGAGGCGTGATATCAAATGATGCCTTTGCACTTCCGCTGTACTGCCTGACTGTCCCTGAGCCTTGGCTGCTTCCTGATGAAAGTGCCTTTGCCGTGACTGTGACTGTCATCTTGCCGGCATTGATATTGTCTGAGTAAGCAATATCATAGGCACTCGCCGGTACCTCTGCATCATGATAGGTCACCACCACCTTAGGCTTCTTCTCCTTGCCATCATATACGATAGGAGTCTTTTCCGAAGGATCCAGACTGATCCTCGTGCTTCCGTCAGAAAGATTTCCTCCTGTGGACGGCTGTATCCTGAATGTGATTGACTTATTCCCGGTATAATTCCCCTGTCCGGCTGCTGTGATAGTAGCTGTCTGAGGCGCCGTGATAGTTGCTGCAGCTGTATTTCCGCTATAGGTCAGCTTGTAATCTACTCCCTCGGTAAGCGTCTTCCCGTTCAGGCTCAGATTTACCTTAGGTGTTATCGCCTTTCCTGTAGCATAATATGTCCTGCTTTCGGCCAGACTCATAGCAGCATCGCTCAGGTTTCCCTGAGTCACCTCTAGCGGCACATTAAATGTCGTGTCATCTCCGGCTATGTTTGCCGTATAGCTTAAGTATGAGCCCTTTCCTATTGAATTACCGGTCACCCTGTTTCCGTTTATTGTATAGTATGATCCTGACTGTGCCTTAAGGCTGCCAGAAGCTCCCTGAATGGCATAGGTATTTTCTCCGCCACTTGTGGTCTTTACCGAATAAGTCACATAAGGGGCCTCTCTTGTCGTCCCCAGAGAAAGACTCATGGTCTTGTCACATGTGGCAGTATTCCCGGTAAAGACTGTACTTCCCGAATCAGCAGAGCCGTCACGGAAATCGTATACGGCATAAATGCCGGAGACATTTGCTCTTATTATCTGTCTTTTGACATCGGTATAGCCTGTCAGAGTATTATCAGGTAATGCTGCTGGCTGATCAGATTTTCCAAGTACAAGAGAATAGTAATCCTTATCCTTAAACTTCACATGGCCTATACCACAGGCATTGTACTTAGAGGTATCTACAGTCCATGTCGGCTTTGAATCTGCTATCTCCTCATCCAGAAAGTTGCTTGTATTTCCTGTGTTTCCATCATCCGTTATAAGCTCAGGCGCCTTGCTGTCCGGGCGAGTCTTGTCATAATAAAGTGCCAGATCCTTTGCTCTTTCGACAGCCAGCTTCTCGAAACCAGAATTATAGTTAAGCTTGCCTCCGCTTATAGCTGAATTATCCGTTTTTTTTATGTTACTATAGATTTCTGATACATCACTCTGATAGACCTGCACATTATATGTAACAGTGATAAGCCCTGTCTCTGAAGCCCTGGCTGTCACCAGATAAGCTGCGCTGTCTGCAAGAGTCCCCGATGAAAAAGCAAGCATCACGCCAAGACCCACTGCTGCGATTCTTTTTATAATTCCTTTATACATAGATAACCTCCATGCCAAAAACTCATCCACCCTTTTTTAGTATACCACACCCACTTGATAAAGAAAACACATTCCCCTACAATATAGGCATGAAGGAAATCACACAAAGCTTTGAAATAAAAGACAGAATAAAATATCCGGAAATCTTTGCACGCTATCATCATAATGGCGATGTCTATATAACTATAGAGACAAACGGCCTAAGCAGTGAGAGGAATCGAATAATCTCCTTTAGTGCAGGATGGATAGAAGGTGACAAGATTATGACACTTATCTACGCCTCCACCAACGATGACGACGAGCTATCTATCATAGAAAAGGCGATTGAAACCATAAAGAGGGCTGACCGGATAGTGACCTATGGCGGCGATACGTTTGATCTGGCCTTTATTTCAGGGCGGGCAGAAGTATATGCAAAGAGGCTTGCAATCGGAGAGTCATATGATATAAAAAAATCCATATCTCCCCTGAAAAGACTGCTCCCGTCCGGCTCGCTTTCACTTTACAGCCTGCTTGAGGAGATGGGATTAGCTGACCCTTCTGTACCTGACGGTAAAACTCTGGTCACCTTATATAAGACATTTATAAAGACAGGGAGCGATCGTTATATAGATCCTGTGAATAAACACAGCATATTCAAGCTTACCGGGATAATGAATCTTCTCACATTAATAGACTGCCTCGGGATAAACCGTGCTTCTGTTTCGATAGAGGAAATGGCAAGTGATGAGAACAGTCTCAGGGTAAAGGGTAAAACAGATATTCTATCCCCGATCAGGCTCTGCTTCAGGCTGCCTGGAATCGAGCTTAGCTTTATAGGGAAAGAGTTTTATGCAGTTTTCGAGCTCTGTGACGAGAAGCTTCGAATGTATTTTCCAGATCCGGCCTCGTATGTCAGACTGCGCTCTGACGGATCACTGATCCCTAAGGAGCTTGCCTCCTCGCTTGACAAAAGCTCATATGAGAAGGTAACAAAAGAAAGCTGCTTCTCTCTTGCGGATATACCCAAGGATAAGAAACAGCTTGAAAGCTATATAAGAAGTCTTGAAAAAATGTGATCAGTTCTTCTGGTAGAAGAAGGAGCTTCTTCTGGAAAATCCAAGCTCCCTGTAATCCATTATCTGCTCGGTGCTGCCTATGAATAACAGACCGCCAGACTTTAAGGATCTGTTGAACTTCTGATAGATCTGTGTCTTTGCCTCATCAGTAAAATAGATCACCACGTTGCGGCAGAGAATCAGATCAAGACCCGAAGGATACGGATCCTTTAGCAGATTGTTTTCCCGAAACTCCACTCCCTTCCTTATATCCTCAGAAATCTGGTAGGAGGAACCTACCCTGCTGAAATACTTCTGTCTAAGATCTACAGGAACTGACTTTATGCTTTTCTCATTATAAAGTCCGACCTTTGCCTTTGCTATGACCTGCTTGTCGATATCGGTCGCTATTATCCTGATCTTCTCCAACGGGATATGCCTTGACAGACACATGACCAGAGAATAAGGCTCGTCGCCTGTAGAGCAGGCCGCACTCCAGATATTAAGTCTCTGTCCGAACTTATCTATCAGATAAGGAAAATACTCCTGATCCAGAAGCTTCCACTGATCCGGATTCCTGTAAAACTCAGAAACATTGATCGTGAGAAAATTCACGAACTCATCAAAGGCCTTCCGGTCCTCCCTTAAGAGCCTTACATAATCTTCATATGATGAAAGCTTGTGCTTCGTAATCAGAGAATCTATCCTGCGGCGCATCTGCTTTTCCTTGTAAGAGGAAAGATCTATCTTTGTAAGTGCATAGACCGCCGTCTTGAACTGTTCATAGCCCTCCATAATGAACCTCCATCAAAAAAGGCCAGGCATTTTCTGCCCAGCCTTCCTTTGCATAGCTAGAAAATTACTGCTCGTCTGAGCTGTTGTCCCTGTTGTCATCCATTGCCTTGATAGAAAGGCTGATCTTGTGATCGGCTTCTCTGAACTCGACAACCTTTGCATCAACTTCCTGGCCAACCTTCAGTACGTCTGACGGCTTATCTACATGATCCTTTGAGATCTGTGATACATGAAGCAGAGCATCTACTCCAGGTGCAAGCTCTATGAATGCACCGAAGTCTGTCATCCTTGCTACCTTACCATGTACGATATTGCCTACGGCATACTTCTCAGAAGCATTGTTCCAAGGGTTCTCATCCGGGAACTTCATCGAAAGTGCGATCTTCTTGTCGTGGATCTCCTTAATGAAGACCTTTGCCTTGTCGCCGACCTTTAACACCTTTCCAGGATTATCGATCCTGCCCCAGCTCATCTCAGAGATGTGAAGAAGTCCGTCAATACCGCCAAGATCGATGAAAGCACCGAAATTGGTAACGTTCTTTACTGTTCCCTCGATAACATCGCCGACCTTGAGGTTTGCAAGGAGCTCTTCCTGCTTCTTCTGCTTCTCCTCTACGAGGATAGCCTTTCTGTTTCCGATTATACGTCTCTTGCGAGGATTGAACTCTGTGATGATGAATTCAATCTCCTGGCCATTGTATTTGCCAAGATCCTTCTCGAAGGTATCTGATACAAGGCTTGCAGGGATGAATACTCTGGCCTCGTCTACTACTACTGAGAGTCCGCCGTTTAATACCTTTACTACCTTGCCTGTAAGAACCTCGTTGTTATTGAAAGCCTCTTCGAGCTTCTTGTTTCCTCTCTCCTGTGCAAGACGCTTGTAAGACAGTGTGACCTGTCCCTCTGTCTCGCTGTATTTGACTACTACAGCCTCCATTGTGGAACCAACAGAAGTAACTGTGGTGAGATCGAGACTGGAGTCATTCGAATACTCGCTTCTTGTGATCACTCCGTCTGCCTTTGTACCGATATTGAGGATAATCTCGTCAGGCTTTACGGAAATAACCGTTCCTTCTACCACATCTCCTGCGCGAACCGTCTTAAATGACGCGTCCAGCATTTCGTCAAAACTCATTTCTGACATCTACCAATGACCTCCTGAATAATAATTGCTGGGGTTGATGCTCCGGCTGTAATACCAACGACATCAGCACTGCTTAAGATATCAGGATCTAGATCATCCGCTGTCTCAATGAAGTGTGTCCTCCCACACCTCTGGCTGCATATCTCATACAGCTTACGGGTATTCGAACTGTTCCTGCCGCCGATCACAAGACACACGTCCACTTCCCCAGCGATGCGTGCTGCCTCCTTCTGACGGTCCTCTGTCGCATTACAGATCGTATTCAGAGCACTAATATCATAACCTTTTTTATTCAGGATTTCAACTATATCTTGAAATTTCTTGTAGTTGAATGTAGTCTGTGAAAGTACCAGTACCTTCTTATCCTTTTCCTCAAGGTTAAATTGCTCTGCTTCCGCGGCTGAACGGATGACAGAATAGTCCTTACCTCTGATCCATCCTATGATCCCCTGGATCTCAGGATGATCCGGATCTCCGATTATTATAATGTAGTCTCCCTTGCCTGAAGCCTCCATTGCCAGATTATGGATCTTTTTTACAAAGGGACAGGTCGCATCGACTAGTCTGTGGCCTGCTGCCTCTATGGAGCTTTGTATTTTTTCAGATACACCGTGTGAACGGAGGATAACGGTGCCTCTTTCATAAGTTCCCGGATCATCATCCTCTCCCATCACGGCAACTCCCTTTGCTGCAAGATCATTCACTACGGATTCATTATGAATGATAGGTCCATAGGTATAAATGGGCCTTGTCCCTTTCTCTATCTGTTCTTCAACAAGAGATACAGCTCTCTTTACGCCGAAGCAGAAGCCAGCGCTTTTTGCTACTATTATTCTCAAGATAATTATACCTCTGCTGTGGCCTCTATCTCACAGAGCATGCCTGCCGGCAGGTCCTTTACTGCGACACAGCTTCTTGCAGGCTTTGACACGAAGTATTTTTCATATACAGCATTAAAGGCTGCAAAGTCAGCTATATCAGCAAGGAAGCATGTGGTCCTTATGACCTTTGAGAAATCAGATCCAGCCTCCTTTAAAAGCTCTCCTACATTCCTGCAGGCCTGATCCGCCTGAGCCTCTATACCCTCTGCTGCCCTGCCGTCTTTTGGATCCACACCTATCTGACCGGACAGATATGCTATCCCGTTTACGATCATACCCTGAGAATATGGTCCTATAGCCTTCGGCGCCTTATCTGTGCTTATTGTCTGCATGTCTTCTCCTTTCGATATGTCAAGCATCTGACCCAAGAACCCATTCAAAGGCCCTTGCCGTCCTTTTCTCGGAATCCATAAAATGGTTTCCCTTATTCCATTCAAGAATACAGTTTACTCCTTTTCCCCTGATAATGGAATATGTCTTTTTTATCTGCTCTCCCACACAAGCCATCACCTGATTCCTGGTCTTCTCCTCCTTGTCCCCGAGGCTTAGATAAACCGATCCGGTCCTGATATCATGCCGGTCCAGATAGGCAGTAAATCCACTGAACCAGACCGACGGTGAGGCAGCGGCTGCACCTGCAAAAATGTCCGTTTCTGTAACTGCCCAGAGCGCAAAAAGTCCTGCCAGCGAGTATCCTCCTATATAGTATTTCTTTTCCGGATCATCGCAGAGCCTTTTTATCTCCATAAGTGTCTCCTGTGCTCCTCCGCCAAAGGCCTGATTACCGAAGACAGCAGAAGCCGCCCATGGCGAGAGATCCCTGTTCCAGTCATCCACCTTTATGGCGATCAGACCGATATCCCTTGTCTGTCCCACTCCTATAAGGTCTGCCTCCTGGTCCATAAGAGAGAGATCATGCTCATCTACAGGCTGTATCAGTACTATAGGCGCATCTGCACTGCCATATCTATATATGTCCATATATTCCTCCACGGATCTTTGCATATGCTGATATCATTGCTTTTTCTTCTATAACCGTCCGATAAATAAACAGAAACAGCAGTGGTATAAATCCCACTGCTGTCATCTGGTCTGTTATGCTGTGGCGGTCACCATCTGTGGGTCTACTGCCTCTGGACTCTGTCCTCTACTCTCTTCACGAGCTCAGGGAACTGCTGAAGGATATTGGTCATATCCTCGAAGATAAGGCTCTTCTTTGTGATATTCGTAGAAAGAGTATCGATATGGTCAGCCACTGTCTGGTAGTAAGGCTTGGAATCCTCCATAGTAGACTGAAGAGTGTTCATATCATCTGAGCACTTGTCTATAACGCCTACCATGTTAGTATTGCCCTCCTCGATCTCTCCTGCTACGGACTTGATCGAGTCTACAACCTCCTCTGTCTCATTTATATGAGTCATGGAATCCTGAATTGCAGTCCTGGTGTCATTTATAGAGCTCATCAGACGATTGTTGTTCTGGTTCAGCTTCTCCATTGACTCTCCTATCGATGCGACAAGAGTCTTGATATTGCTTGAAAGCTCATTTACCTGATCTGCTACGACTGCAAATCCTCTTCCGCTCTCTCCTGCCCTGGCTGCCTCGATCGATGCATTAAGTGCTAAGAGATTGGTCTGGTTTGCTATGCCGTTTATTGCATTTACCTTGTCAAGGATCTCATCAAAGCTTGACTGGAACTCCTTGAATACCTCCTCTACTGTGGAGATAGTATCATTCACAGATGATGATGAGGTACGGACATTGTTCATATTGCGATGGGTATCATCAGCTGTCGAGAGCATCTTCTTGATGATCTGCTCAAAGTTCTCTGTAACTGAGGTTACCTCCTTGAAGCGCTCATTGAACTGCTCCATAGACTCAGTAACCTCATCCGAACGCTTCTCTACCATCTCGAATGAGTCCCTTATCTCATTCAGTGAATTGGTGGTATCGAGCTCCTCCTGCTGAAGCTTTTCCTTCTGCTCAAGGATATATTTCCCACTGTCAAGCACCGGCTGCATTTCCTTTGAGATATCTATCTTCTCAACTGCCTGTACAGGCGCCTGATCTAGATCCTTTTTTTTCTTTCCGAACATAACCATTTCCTCCGTTATTCAAAAACTGCCATGACCATTGTCTGATTTACATGCTGTGTGTTGTACTGCTCTCCGCCTCCGACATATCCCGCTGATACTAAAGCACCCTGCTTAAGCCCACGCAGGTATTCACTCATGTATCCCTGCTGTGAGAAAAGAGTATACCGGTAAATGCAGTTCACTGAGAGTACAAGAGACGGCGATGGTATCTGCCTTCTGGTCTCATCAAATGTATCCTGATTTATCCTCTTGTAATCAAGAAGCTTAAGAAAACGGATGCGGTCATTCAGATTGATCCTCTTATAGCAGGCCATTGAACCATCGCTTCCAATCTCCTTCATAGAAGCTATGAACACATCATCCTCTATCACCCTTCCAAGTGGAGAATTCAGTACATTTCCTATTATATCCGACCTCGCGACACCGGTCTCATCACTGTAAACCTCCGCAGCCGGTCTGTGGTCAAGCTCTATCAGTCTCTTCTGCGTAAGATCGACCCTTGTAGCCACATGTGCTACTGCATCCTGATCTGCTCCATAGATCGTCTCCTTTGCAGTATAGACACGGCCTGTCGTGTTCTTTATCAGGATAAATGAGCAGGCGTTCGTATAAACCCTGCCATTTACTGATACCTTGGATTCTGACCCTTCCGGTGTTCCGTAAACTGTTCCTCCGAGTAATGGCAGCTGTGTCTGATCCAGCTGCATATGGATAGTAGAAACCAGTACCTCCTCATCATTGGTACAGAACTCAAAGATAACCGAATCTGATCCCGATGGTCTGAGCTCCTTTACTGCCGTATCCAGATGTATCACATCCGAAAGTGGCACTGTGGCCAGATGCTTAATAACTCCGGCCCTTACCTCACAGCCATCCATAAGCGCTGTAACTGTAAGGCCCTTGTTCTCATCCACCGTATCATCATGATACCAGATACCTGAGGTCCCTATGATCTCTGTATCCGGATATGCCATCTTAAGACTCTCTGTAACCTGTTCGATCCAGGAATAATTACAGTAAAAAATGATGCCCTTCGGAACCCCTGCAATTTTCTCTCTGATCTCATCCACTGCAAGAGCAGCGGACGCCGCATAGCTTGAAGCCAGCTGACTCTTCATCCGTGTTTCCCTCCTTATTGAAAAGATTCACATAAGACTATTGTATTTTTTTGCGCTCCTCTTGTCAACCGATTTTAACGAAAAGGATTCTCCTAAAGACAGCTGTTCTTGCATATCCCTGATCTTAGTCTTATAATAAGGCCGTAGTCCAGACATCCGGAAATAAATATTATGAATGATAAAAACAAAAGAGCCGTGGACATGCTCCATGGACCGATCTTTCGCAAATTACTCTACATCACTATTCCGATCTTTCTGATGAGCACTCTGCAGCAGCTTTTTAATGCCTCTGACACAGCCATAGTCGGCCATTTTTCATCGGCAGAGGCTATGGCAGCCGTCGGCAGCAATGCTCCAGTGATCAATATGATAGTCACATTTTTCACCGGTCTTTCTGTAGGCAGCAATGTAATGCTGTCACATTTCATAGGGAAAAATGAAGAGAACAGGGTAAATGACGCACTCCATACCAGCTTTATGGTCGCTCTTATAAGCGGCTTCATAATGCTTTTCCTCGGACAGGTGATAGCTGTTCCCATTCTCCAGCTACTCCATACGCCCTCGCATGTGCTCCCCATGGCCCAGGCCTACCTCCGTATATATTTCCTTGGCATGCCCTTTCTGATGGTCTACGATTTCGGATCGGCAGTGCTAAGGTCTATAGGAGACACCAGAAGACCACTCTACTATCTGCTTACCGCGGGTCTCATCAATGTAGGGCTGAATCTCTTCTTTGTAGTCGTGCTTAAAAGAAATGCAGACGGAGTTGCTATAGCCACAACTATCTCAAACGGCGTGAGCGCAGCTCTTATACTTCGCGCACTAATTAAAGAGAATGGAATGCTGCACCTTGACCCCAGAAGGCTCTCACTCAAATGGAATTATGTACGCAGGATCCTCTGGATAGGTGCTCCTGCCGGCCTTCAAGGTATGATCTTTTCTATCTCAAACGTCGTGATCCAGGCCGCCATAAATCTTTTCGGTTCGAAATGCATTGCAGGCAATTCTGCTGCTCTTAATCTGGAATACATATGTTACTTTACGGTATATGCATTCTGCCAGGCTTTAATGACCTTTGTGAGCCAGAACTATGCTGCCGGGACATATGAGAGATGCCGAAGAACTACCCGTATAGCCTTCATTTCTGCTATAGGCTTTACTGCCGTAATAAGCCTTGGCTTTTTCCTTTTGAGGCATCCGCTCCTCATACTCTTCACACACGACAGCAGGGTCATCCACTATGCCATGATCAGGATGCTATTTATCGCTCTCTTTGAACCCATGACCGCTCTGTATGAGGTACCTGGGGCTTCTCTCCGCGGGATCGGCCGGTCTATCATACCTACAATTATCACAATGCTTGGCTGTTGTCTGCTCCGCATCATCTATATGCATGCCATGATCAAAAGCTTCACGGCCTTCTACCAGGTGGTCATTATCTATCCGATTAGCTGGGCAGTCACAGGAGCTGCAATGATCATCTTCTACTTTATCGTGATAAAAAGAGCATATCACGTTAAGAAATCACTATAACATAAACGTAGGATATCAAGAGGTTGTGAGGTGTGAGGTGCGAGGTTCGAGAATATAGGGTTACTGTTGACCACTCCCATTTGATCAGCATGCGTAAACGGGTTTAAATGATTTTTCCTGTCCACTTCCCTGTCCAAAACATAATACTATTTCAGCTCACAGCAACCTGATTCTTCTGCTTGCCTATGGTTTTAAAAGTAAATTCCTTCTTTAATGCTAATGTCATATAATATACCGATACATGTTTTTTTCACTCATCAGCGGAGAATTGTTGCATTATTCAGAATATAGCACTATAATATATTTGAAATCGATTTCATAACACAACAACAATGATTTATGGGAGGATACAAATAAGGAGAATAAGTGCTATTTTTCTTGCTTGTGCAATAGTTTTTCAAATGAGTTGCTTTCCTGTACTTGCTGAGCCTTCGGTAGCTTCCTGCAATGTAACCAGATATGCACAGGAGAAATCTAACTGGTATTGGGCAGCATCTTCTAAAATGATAGGGCACTATCATGGAGCAAGTTGATAAGGGAGGTATAATCATGAGGAAATTATTAAAGCAAGCCAGAGTTTTATCTGGTATGGCAGGACTATCTCTTGCAATGGTCCTTGCCCTTTCGTTATTTAATACGCCTGCTATGGCGGATGCAGGGCAGTATGCAGGAGGCTATGCTCTAACTAAGTCAGATCCCGATTACAGCGGTATCCATTCGCTCATTCCTGAGATGGAGAAATGGGCAGAGAATTCCGGACTAAGCGGAGTATCTATAAGCGATGATGATCTGGAAAACGGTATCAGGGTCTATTCTGACTTCGATCCCTCTACAATAAAGAGCAACAGTCTGAGTCAGATAAGATCAGTCACAGCAAAAGGCGATTATATATGGGAGATACCTGTAAGCAGAGGAAGAAAGACCTATACATATACAGTAGGCTTCGGTATGCCTCTTTCAGACCAGGGAAAGAAAAATCTTTCTGAAGCCGATCAGAAGGCCATAAATGAAGATGAAGGAAAGCTAAAGGTATATTCATTCGGAGAGGATTCAGATATTTCGGCAGCCGTAAGGAAAATATCTGCCAGCGGTGCCTATGACAGCCTCTACGTGGTCGCCGGTATCCCCGGGCAGATAGATATGTATGTTCTTGGTATAAAAGATGGGCATGCAGCAGGCTTTGTTCCTGTTTCTAAACGAGCTTCTTCAAAGGAGATTTCATGGCAGACCATGTGTGCTTCTGCAAAGAAAGCCAGGGCGGCTGACAGTCAGATATCAACCGGAGCATCTTCCCATGGCAGCACCGGTTCAGGGCTTATGCTTTCTATAGGAATCATAGTAGCTGCAGGCCTGATCATCGTATTAACGCTTGCTGTCCTAAGCAGAAAGCATAAGACTGCATAAGGATCATATAAGCTTCAACCAAAAAGACGTGGCATATGCCACGTCTTTTCATTTGCTCTCTTTTCAGATATCACAGGATCCTTGACTCCTGAGCTACCTTATCCTTAGCGAATCGGATCGCTGTATCTCTTGTAATCTGACCATTATTATAAAGCTGCTGAAGGGCCTCATCCATAGTGATCATACCCTGTGCACGGGATGTCTGCATGGTAGAGGTGATCTGATAGGTCTTGCCCTCACGGATGTAGTTCCTAATAGCATTGTTTCCGAGCATTACCTCGAATACACCGACACGGCCCTTTCCCTCTATCCTTGGAAGGAGCTGCTCTGCGACTACGCACTCAAGTATGTCGGCAAGCTGGGTCCTGATCTGCTGCTGCTGATGAGGCGGGAAGACATCGATGATTCGGTTTACGGTATCAACGGCGCTTACAGTATGCAGTGTCGAGAAGACCAGATGTCCGGTCTCGGCTGCGGTACATGCAAGGGCTATAGTATCAAGGTCACGCATCTCTCCTACGAGGATAACGTCCGGGTCCTCACGGAGGGCTCCACGAAGGGCTGCTGCATATGAATGGGTATCGGTTCCTATCTCACGCTGATGGACGATACATTTCTTGTGCCTGTGAAGATACTCGACAGGGTCCTCGAAGGTGATGATATGATAAGGATACTTGGAATTGATATAATCGATAAGCGATGCAAGAGACGTCGACTTACCTGAACCTGTAGGACCTGTAAAAAGGATCAGTCCTCTTCTCTTGTCACAGCACTTTACAACTGAATCAGGGATTCCCAGATCATATGGCTTTGGGATCGAAGGATTTAAGAGTCGGCCTGCTACAGCGTAGGTACCTCTCTGTCTGTATACATTGATACGCAGACGAGCCACACCCGGAATCGAGTAAGGCATATCGAGTTCTCCCACTTCCTTTAGTTCCTTGGCCTGCTCTCCTGTCAGAAGCTTGTTTAGGATATCAAGTATCTCTCTTGGGCCATACTTTTCCTCGCCAAGAGGAGTTATGCGTCCATCTACACGAAGACACGGTGCCTGACCTACTCCGATATGGATATCGGATGCATTGACATCCTTTGCTTTTTCTACCAGTTCGTCAAATTCAGTGATCATTTCTTATTCCCTTTCTCCTTAACTGAATCATACATCATCACTCTCTATTGTTGCCACCTTAAGCATCTCATCTATTGATGTGACGCCCTGCAGGACATAGGCCTCCGCATTGTCTCTTAAGGTCCTAAGTCCCTCCTTTTTTGCTTCCTCCTCCAGCTCATCGGTTCCTAAGCCCTTGCTTACTATCCTCTTCAGCTTGGAGGTCATCTCCATCACCTCATAGATACCGATTCGACCATAATAGCCGGTATTATTGCACTTCGGGCATCCCCCCGGATGAGGCACACAGATCTTCGGAGGTCTGGACGGATCCTTGTGTAAAAGCTTGGCCTCTGTTTCCGTTGCCTGTCTGACCTCCTTGCAGTTCGGACAGAGTCTTCGTACCAGACGCTGGGCAATGATACCAGTCACAGAATCCGCTATCAGATAAGGCTCTATTCCCATATCCTCAAGTCTCGTCACCGTTGCAGCCGAGCTGTTGGTATGGATGGTGCTGACAACCAGATGTCCGGTGATAGAAGCCTGTACGGCTATCTGTGCTGTCTCTGAGTCTCTTATCTCTCCTACCATTATGATATCCGGGTCCTGACGCAGGAAAGAACGCAGTGCTGAGGCAAAGGTAAGCCCTGCCTTTGCATTGACCTGTACCTGGTTGATACCTGCTACATTGGCCTCGACAGGATCCTCTACTGTAAGAATATTTACCTCGGGAGTATTAAGCTCTGAAAGAGCCGTATACAGGGTCGTCGACTTACCTGATCCTGTAGGTCCTGTAACCAGAATTATGCCGTTAGGATGCTTTAGTATCCTGTTGAACTTCTCCATCTCATACGGCTGGATACCAAGCTCAGACTTGGCCCTGGTCAGAGCATTGGCTCTTGTGAGTCGCATAACGGTCTTCTCTCCGTATACAGTAGGAAGTACCTCGACTCGGATATCATACTCGATATCATCAACAATAGCTGTCATTCGTCCTGACTGAGGCCTGCGCTTCTCTGCTATGTCAAGTCCTGAGACGATCTTTATCCTTGTGGCAAGGGCCGGGAGAATACTGATATCATAGGTCATCTTCTCGACCAGGACACCATCGATACGGAATCTGATACGGACCTGCCTTTCAAGCGCATCTATATGGATATCAGATGCTCTCGAACGTACCGCCTGCTCGACTATGGACCTTAAAAGCTGTACTATAGGAGCATTAGCAAGCTCTCTTTCCGCTCCTTTGGCAGCATCCTCCTCAGCACGGATCCTTTCCTTGTGCTGCTGGGTGAATTTCTGGGCAGCACTCATAGCCTCCTCAGAACCATAGTATCTGTCGAGGATAGCCTGGATATCCTGCTGGGTCGCTATGACAGGCTCGATCCTGCAGCCTGTTACGATCTCTATATCCTCTACTGCCTCGATATCGAGCGGATCTGCCATGGCAAGAAATATGGCCTGTGGATCCTCCGGATCATATCCGAGAGGAAGTACTGAATGCTTACGAAGGACCTTTCCTGAGACAAGCTTTTGCATGTCATCAGACAAGGCAAATCCATTCAGATCGACTATCTGATAGCCCAGCTGGCTCGCAAGTGCCTTTGCAATGGCCTTGTCATCAACAAATCCAAGCTCCTTCAGACAATCTCCAAGTCGCTTTGCTCTACCCTCCTGTCTCTCCTTCTTTGAGTGATCAAGCGCTGCTTTAAGCTGATCCTCAGTGATCACCCCGGCTTTTAGCAGCAAATCGCCGATCTTTAATCTCTGTCTTGGCATGTATTTATTTCCCTTTTCTTATAGCCCGAATATAAATATTCGATAAAATTATAGACGTTTTTGTCCTGTCTTGCAACCATTTTATATAACATAGAACCAGGCTTCCGACTGATCCAGATCATTTTTCTCAATGATCATTCCATTCCTGTCCTTAAGAACCAGCTCCTGATTCTTGATGGTTACTCTCGTTCCCGCCGGAACTGACTTTGTGATAAAGGCATTGGAGCCTATCACAGATCCCTTTCCGATTATGGTCTGGCCTCCGAGAATAGAAGCGCCGGAATAAATGGTCACATTATCCTCTATGGTAGGATGTCTCTTGACACCATGAAGCGCCTGTCCTGCCGCCGTTGATAGCGCTCCTATCGTCACTCCCTGGTATACCTTTACATGATCGCCTATTATAGTCGTTGATCCGACAACGACGCCTGTCCCGTGATCAAGGCAGAAAAATTTTCCTATCCTTGCTCCCGGATGAATATCAATACCTGTGACTGAATGGGAATACTCTGTCATCATTCTTGGGATCAGAGGTACATTCAGCTGAAAAAGAGCATGGGCAAGCCTGTTTATCGTCGTGGCACGAAGTCCCGGATATGAAAGTATTATATCATCAAAGCTTGATGCTGCCGGATCCCCCTGAAAGGTCGCCTCCAGATCCGTCTGTACATACTCCCTTATCTCAGGGATCCTGTTACAGAAGGTAAGTGCCAGACAATAGGCCTGGTCCTTGAACTTAGCCTCCTCTGAGGATGAAAGCGAGCCATCTTCTCCATTTTCCTGTCTGCTGCAGATTTCATCATAGCAGAGGACTATTTCTATCTGCTTGCTCAGGTTATACAGGACATCCTCAATAAGTACAGTTAGGTTGCCTGCAAGATTATAGCTCTTATATACCTGATCTCTGTAATATCCCGGGAATACAAGCCTTATAAGCTTATTTGTGATCTGCTTTATCTTCTCGACATCCGGCTGATTGAACAGGGCCATCTTGTCAATGTCCCTTCCTCTCCCATAATCTGAGAGGATCTTATTTACTAGTTTATTTACTTCTTCATTCTCTAATTCGCTCATCAGTTTGCCTTCCAGTAAAAATCTTTTAATTAAATTATAAAGCTTTTTGTGCAATTTTACAATTGATTTAAGCTGAATTGCAAAAATATCCACAAAAAAGACCCGCCTGATCGCGGGTCTGGTTGGAAAAAGAAAAAAGATTACTTAACATTGACTGTTCTTTAGTATTGTACTAGAATATGGTCAGTTAGTAAAGTTCTTTGTTTTCATTTATCGAATGAAAAAGATTCACTAATAGAAAAAGGAAAAAGATCAATGACGCTACTTTCTTTTGAAATATTTCAGACTATCCTTGAACAGGGGTCATTCGCCAGGGCTGCGCAGATACTGCATCTCACGCCTTCTGCCATAAGCCATTCCATCTCCTCCATGGAGGAGGAGATAGGCTTTCCTCTCTTTATCCGAGGAAAAAACGGAGTAAGACTTTCAAGTGCCGGCGAACAGGTGAACCCCTATATCCAGAAGATCGTTTCAGCTGAGGATGCCCTGAATCAGGCTGTTGCCCAGATGAAGGGGCTTGGCGCCGGAAAGGTAAGCATAGGCTGCATCAACTCAGTATGCCTGGCCTGGATACCTGACATTATCCGAAGCTTTGGTGAGGAGCATCCTCAGATCACAGTTGAGATATATCAGGGCTCCTACAGCGATGTCGTGGAATGGGTAAGAAACGGAACCATAGATCTGGGTATAGTTTCAGAGGCTGCATCTGACTCACTTCCATTCACCGAGCTTACAGAGGATGATCTGGTGGCCGTAGTTCCCAGGGGCTATATGCCCAAGTCTACAAAGATGATCACTCCTGAGGATCTCAAGGATCAGCCATTCGTGATCCAGCAGGACAGCTGTGATATCGACATTATAAAGTATCTCGATGAGTATCATCTTCAGGTCAGAGCCAACTGCCATATACTTGACGATCAGTCAGCCATTGCCATGGTAGAGGCCAGGACTGGTCTTCTGCTCATGCCCCGTCTTGGTCTTATTAACCCGCCTAAAGATGTAGAGATCTACCCTCTCTATCCGAGACACTACAGGAAGCTGGGGATCATCACCTTATCTGACGATTTCATGTCTCCAGCTGCCACAGAGATGGCCTCTCATATCAGAAACTTTGTCGCAGAATATATGAAAAAAGATGAGAAGAAAAGGTAATCACTATGAATAATAAATGGAAGGCCATCCTCTTTGATATGGACGGGACTATCACAGATACAGAACGTATCTACAATAAATACTGGAACTCATGCTCTAAGGAACTTGGAATGACTGATTTCACCTATCAGGATTCTCTGGATCTGCGTTCCTTAAATCACGAGGATTCCAAAGCCCTGATGCAGAAGCGTCACGGCTCCTCAGTCGATTATGATCTCCTGCACAGGACCGTCGCCGACAGGGTAAGCCTTTATTTACAGGATCACCCAGTACCACTTAAGCCAGGTATAAACGAGGTCCTTTCTGCCTGCCACGAGAATGGGCTTATGGCTGTCGTAGTAACTGCTACAAATCTTAAATCTGCAAGAGAGAGACTTTCTAAGGCTGGCCTCCTGTCATCCTTCGATCAGGTGATAAGCGCTCATGAGGCAAAGCATGGTAAGCCCCACCCTGATCCTTATCTTCTGGCTGCGGAGCGCATCGGGCTCTCTCCTGCCGACTGCCTTGCTGTAGAGGATTCACCTAACGGCTGTATGTCTGCGATCGCTGCCGGGATGGATACCTGCATGGTACCTGATCTGACTTATCCTTCCGATCAGCTGAAAAAAAGACTGTACGCAGTAGCGCACAGCCTGTCTGATATTATTTCCCTAATCGAGGTCTGAATAGAGCTCCTGTCTATAGATGCCCTTTTCTGTCATATGAGCAAAGGCTTTCCTGACCGGCTCTACATCTTCCCTGAATGTAAGTCCATACCACTGGTCATCTGATCGTAAAACCCTGACCCTTATCTTCCTGTGTTTAAGCAGATCTGAAACAAATACAGGAATAAGGAACTCATCACTCATAGGGTCCCCTGTTTTCTTTTCCAGAAGTCTTACCAGAAATTTCCTGAAGCCGTCCTCAAGAAGCGGCACAAATTCCCTTGTAAATCCCCACATATTCATAGAGACCAGAGAATCTGGCGACAGGGCTCCTCTGTCAGAAAGAATCCTGTCCCCATCCCTGTGCACACCTGTGATCTCATCTATGGAGCTCAGATAGCCGTCTCTGGTCTCCTTGCAGACTCCTCTTGTGACACTTCCATTGTCACTTAAGGTATTGCCAAGGCAGAATCCTGCCATACAGTATTCATTACGATCATTTGAGTTCCTAAGGAAATCAGCAACCTTCTGAAATGCTTCCTTGCCATAATAATCGTCTGCATTTATCACTACAAATGGATTATCGAGAAGACTTGCCCCGGAAAGGACTGCCTTCCCTGTACCCCAGGGCTTCACCCTGCCCTCAGGAGGCCTGAAGCCGTCCGGAAGGGCAGAAAGCGACTGATTGACATAATATACATGTACATTCTTATGGCCAGCTATATTCTCGATCCTTCTGCCGATTATCTCCATGAAATCATCCTCTATATCGTTTCTGATAACAAAGATGATATCATTGAATCCGGCCTCGATCGCATCATGGACAGAGTAGTCCATGATTATACTTCCATCTGCTCCCACAGCCTCCAGCTGCTTTATCCCTGCTCCGTAACGGGAACCTATTCCCGCCGCCATTATTACCAGAGAAATCCTCTTCAAATTATCTTCTCCTATTTTCCTGGGTAAGTGATCACCGCATCGATATCATAATCTTTCAGGCGCTTTCTTCCCTCAAGACCCGCAAGCTCCATAAGGAAGATCATCTTTACCACCTTGCCGCCAAGCTTCTCTACAAGCTTAGCTGCTGCTTCGATAGTACCGCCTGTAGCGATCAGATCATCTACTAATACCACTTTCTGTCCCGGAGCTATAGAGTCCTTATGCATCTCTATCGTGGCCGTGCCATACTCGAGATCATAAGTCTGCTCTACTGTCTCTGCCGGTAGCTTGCCCTTCTTCCTGATCAGAACGAAGGGCTTATGAAGATTGTACGCAATCGGTGTACCGAAAATGAATCCTCTCGATTCTGTTCCTGCTATAACGTCAAAATCAAGTCCCTCAAGGAAATGCTGCATCTCGTCTATCGCAAGCTCAAAGCCATCCGGATCCTTAAGGACTGTTGTAATGTCGCGGAACATGATTCCCTTCTCCGGGAAATCAGGGATAGTACGTACGTAATCTTCAACCTTCTTCATTGTAAAATCTCCTTCAGAAATGATCACTTATCTATAGTGACCCTCTACCTTATGCCCGTTCATATCCTCCTGTTTCCATCAGAAAAACATATAGACTAATGAAAGTACTATGCTTTTATTTTATTTATCTGCAAGGATCATGTCAACACTTAACAGAAGTTATTCCTACAGATAAAGGCATTCTGCTGTCTTTATAGAAAGCTCGGAGAGGTTTATCTCCTTTTTCGGATCCTCGTTTGAATAAATCTTATTGGTCAAAATCCTAAGCGCCAGTGCTCCCTGATGCTTCGGATTCTGATATACGGCGCAATCTATAAGTCCCTTTCTCATAAACTCCCTTGTGGCCTTGAACACATCAAAGGTCACGACATGAAAGGACAGCCTGGTCGTCATCTGCCATATTCCCTTGCATCCGCCATATACTCCGCCCGTCGTCGCAAAGAAAAAAGCGGAGATACCCGGATGATCCGACTGGATCTTCTGGACCAGCTCATAGGCCTTGTAATCTTCGTCCCGGCACTCACCTATGCACTCTACTGTAAGGGCCTTATCATTTTCAGCCAGATAATCCATGAAGCCCTTTATCCTGAGCTCATGTCCTTTTATCCTGTGAAAGCCGGTGACAATGCCGACCTCTGTCTTAGGCTCACATAGAAGGCACATCTGCGCTGCTGCAGCCCTCCCTGCCTTATATGGATCTGTCCCGACATAGGCTATCCTGCCTGAATCCGCTATATCGGTATGGACTGTTACGACAGGAATCCCATTAACAGACAGCGCCTTTAGTCTTTCAGCAACCTTCTCGTCGTCTATAGGTGAAATGATAAGTCCCTTCAGGGGCTTCTTCATCATCTCGTCAATCATACTGATCTGAGCGGCTGCATTCATTGGTGAAAATCCGATAACAAGCTCCGGCTCCGCCTTTACAGACGGCAGCACCGCCTTGATCCCTTCTATTACCGAGTCAAAGAAATCTGCCTTCTCATCTCCGTAGAACAGAACTCCTATCCTGTCCCTAGTCTTTAGACCTGCGTCCTTCTGCTGTGCCATTTTTAGTTTTCCCTTCTCCTGAATACACATTCTTGCCCATAAGTTCTTTATCGATTATGCCTAGCATATCAACGAGCCTGTTATAATCCTCATCGGAAAAACGTTCCCTTATCCTTTCCGACAGATCCCTTATATAGGTCTCTTTAGCCCTGACATACTGCAAATACCTCTTTTTTGGCACAAGGAAAAACTTTCTCCTGTCCTCCTTGTCCTGACTTTTCATCAGAAAGCCCTTCTTCATAAGCCCCGCAACCCTGTAAGCAGCATTTGGAGGCGAGATATTCAAAGCCCTTGCAAACTCAGCTACTGTCGGGCTTCCAAGCGATGTGATCGTCTCCATGCTGACCCTTTCTACGGATGTCAGAGTATCAAAAGCTGCGCAGGCAGCATTTTCCGCCTGAGAAAGGCCCAGACGAATCTTATAATATATATCATGTATTTCTTCCTGCAATTCCATCAGCATCAGACTCCTCTGAACAAACTAAATCATTAAAAATATTTTATCATTTAATTGTTAAAAAATCAATAGCTACTGACCCTCATTCTCTATAACCTGATCCATCATATCAAGGACATCCTCTCTCCCCTGCTTTGTCACCGATGAAAAGGGAAGCACTATTATATCCCTGATTTCGATATGATCCCCTATGAAGCGCTCAATCCTTTCTATAGTGCGCGGGAGCTGACTGCGTTTCAGCTTATCGGCCTTGGTCGCTATTACCACTGTCTCGATACCCAGATAAGCAAGATAGTTGATCATTTGAAGATCCTGTTCTGTCGGATCATGTCTTATATCAACTAAAAGAAAAACAGCCGCTAGCTTCAAAGAGCTGGTCAGATATCTTTCGATCATCCGTCCCCATTCCTTTGCAGTCTCGCGGCTGGTTTTGGCATATCCGTACCCCGGCAGATCCACAAGGTAAATCTGATCATTTATGTTATAATAATTGATAGTCTGCGTCTTTCCCGGCTTTGATGATGTGCGGGCCAGCTTTGTCCTGTTCATAAGGCAGTTTATAAGACTTGATTTCCCTGCATTAGAACGGCCGGCGAACGCCACCTCAGGGTGGACATTCGCCGGCAGATCACTGGTAATCCCGCAGACTGTTTCAAGTTCAACGGTTTTTATATTCATGCGCTTTCCTGATCGCTATCCTTGTCAGATGAACTGTCCTGCTCTCCCATATTCTGGTCGAGCAGAAGATGGGAATCAACTATCTCCTTTGTGATAGTAAGCTTGTCAATTTCATCATCTGACGGAATATCATACATATAATCCATCATCACATTTTCCATGATGGACCTTAAGCCTCTTGCTCCTGTCTTTCTCTCAAGAGATTTCTTAGCTATCTCCCTGATCGCATCATCCTCGAATTCAAGCTTAACGCCATCCATCTCAAATAGTGCCTGATACTGCTTTACCAGAGCGTTCTTTGGCTCAGTAAGAATACGGACCAGATCATCCTCGCTAAGCAGATCAAGAGAAACATTTATAGGTACTCTTCCAATGAATTCAGGAATAAGTCCGTACTTAACGAAATCCTGAGGTAGGGCAAGCTTTAACAGCTCGCTCTCTGACTTGTCCTCGCCTGCTGTATCCGATGTACTTGTCGCAAAGCCTATACGTCTGGTATCCAGTCTTGACTCTATTATCTTGTCAAGACCTTCAAATGCACCGCCGCAGATAAAGAGGATATTGGTAGTATTGATCTGGATCAGCTCCTGCTGAGGATGCTTCCTCCCGCCCTGAGGAGGAACTGAGGCATTGGTACCCTCTAGTATCTTAAGGAGGGCCTGCTGTACTCCCTCACCTGATACATCCCTTGTGATCGATACATTCTCACTCTTCTTTGTGATCTTATCTATCTCATCTATGTAGATGATACCAAGCTCTGCTTTCGGTACGTTATAATCGGCTGCCTGAATAAGCTTCAGAAGGATATTCTCCACATCCTCACCGACATAGCCTGCCTCTGTAAGAGTAGTCGCATCTGCTATCGCAAACGGAACTCCTAAAACTCTTGCAAGCGTCTGGGCCAGAAGTGTCTTTCCTGATCCTGTGGGGCCAAGCATGAGGACATTACTCTTCTGCAGCTCGACATCGGTCTTCTTGCCTGACAGAATTCTCTTATAGTGGTTATAGACAGCTACAGAAAGAACCTTCTTGGCCTCATCCTGACCTATGACATACTGATCCAGGAAGGCCTTGAGCTCCTTTGGCTTCTGAAGATTGATCTCCATTCCTTCTGTCGAATCGATGCTTTTGAATGGAAGCCTGGAGTCGTCACCGAACTCCTCATCTATGATCTCAGAGCATATATCTATACACTCATCACAGATATAGGTACCGTTCGGACCCTCGATCAGCTTCCTGACCTCATTCTGTCTTCTTCCGCAGAAGGAACAGCGGATATCATTAGAATATTTTCTTCCTGCCATTATTACTCCTCGCGGTTGGTGATGACCTTATCTATAAGACCGTAATCGAGAGCCTCATCAGCAGACAAATAATGATCTCTATCTGTATCTGCAGCGATCTGCTCTACTGACTTTCCTGTGTTGGCTGCTAAGAGCTCATTGAGTCTTTTCTTGGTCTTTAAAATATTCTCCGCAGCGATCTCGATTTCTGTCGCCTGGCCCTTCGTTCCGCCTGACGGCTGATGGATCATGATCTCAGCATTTGGGAGAGCCATTCTCTTGCCCTTTGCTCCTCCTGCTAAGAGGAAAGCTCCCATTGATGCAGCAAGTCCTACGCAGATCGTTGATACATCGCACTTGATATACTGCATTGTATCATAGATGGCAAAGCCTGCAGTCACCATTCCACCCGGAGAATTGATATACAGATGTATATCCTTATTCGGATCCTCTGACTCAAGGAAAAGAAGCTGTGCCACAACCAGTGATGCTGTAGTCTCATTGACCTCTTCCCCTAAGAAGATGATCCTGTCCTTAAGCAGACGCGAGAAGATATCATAGCTCCTCTCGCCTCTTGAATTCTGTTCTACGACATAAGGCATTGATGCCATTAGCTTTGCCTCCTTTTATTAATTAATCCTCTGACTCTTCTTCCTGACTGTCCTCATTGGAAGCCTTCTTAGAGGTCTTTCTCTTGGCTCTTTCCTTCACATGATCCATAACGAAGTCAATAGCCTTCTCTATCTTGATCTGCTCCTTTAAGGTGTCAAGCTCGTCATCTGTTACATTGGACTTCAAGTCCTCTGTCTTCATGTTGTACTGCTTGGCCATATCCTCGATACGCTTGTCGACATCCTCATCTGTAGCAGCAAGGCCCTCCTTCTCAGCAATAGCCTCAAGGCAGAGAGAGGTTTTGATCCTCTTTACAGCCTCAGGTCTGGTCTGCTCACGGAACTTATCGATTGTCATTCCTGTGAACTGGAGATACTGCTGGAACGAAAGTCCACTCTGGGCGAGGTTTCTTGAGTAGTCATTTATTATATTATTGACCTGTGTGTCTACCATTGCATCAGGAATATCCATCTCTGACTTCTCGATGATCTTTGTCAGAGCCTCATCCTCCTTGGTGCGCTTTGCCTCGTTCTCCTTGGTCTTCTCAAGCTTTTCCTTCACATCAGCCTTGTACTCATCGACTGTGTCGAATGATGTGGTATCAGAAACATACTCATCATCGAGCTGCGGGATCTCCTTGGTCTTTACCTCGTTGACCTTAATGGCAAATACTGCCGGCTTTCCTGCAAGGCTCTTCTCCTGATAGTCCTCAGGGAATGTGACGTTCACATCAAACTCATCCCCTGCCTTGTGGCCGACGAGCTGGTCTTCAAAATTGTCGATAAAGGTATGTGACCCTATCTCGAGAGAATAGTTCTCGCTCTTTCCTCCTTCGAAATGCTCTCCATCAACTGAACCGTCAAAGTCGATAACAGCTGTATCTCCATTCTCGATAGCACCATCCTTGGTGATCGTGCGGGCATTTCTCTGAAGCTCAGCCTCAACCTGCTTGTCCACATCCTCGTCTGTAACCGTGGTGTCGATCTTTGTGACTGTGACACCATCATACTTTCCGAGTGTGACTGGCGGCTTTGTGGCAACCTCTGCTGTGAATATAAAATCCTTGCCCTTCTCTATCTGCTCTACATCGATCTTAGGGGAAGAAACTATATCCAGACCGCTCTCTTCATATGCCTTAGGGTACTCCTGGCCAATAAGGATATTGGCTGCGTCCTCATAGAAGACATCATCGCCGTATATCTGCTCAACTACCTTCATCGGTACATGTCCCTTGCGGAAGCCTCTGATAGAGATACGGTTCTTTGTGCGGTCATATGCCTTTTTGATGGCCTTGTCCAGCTCTGCTGAATCAACTGTGACTGTCATCTTAGACATATTTTTTGTGTCGAGTTGTTCTACCTTTACGCTCATCTTGTCTTAATTCCTCCTGGATATTATATGCACAGGGCATGAAAATCCCGTGCGACAAATAGATATTCTATCACAGGGAACATGAAATATCAAGCTTTATATACTACTGATCCTAGAATCTGCCCTGCCTTTTCCTTGCCACACAGATATTCTATTATGGCTCCAGCAAACGGAATCGCTGTTCCTAGTCCGCGACTTGTAATCACATTGCCGTCCCTTACTACCTCATCTGTCTTCTTATGGGCTCCGGTAAGTCCAGCTTCCATACCCGGATAGCAGGTAGCATTTTTCCCTTTAAGGACACCTGCTGCTCCTAAAACTGTAGGTGCTGCACAGATCGCAGCAACAAGCCTGCCCTCTGCCGCATATTTCTTTATAACAGAGATCACCCTTGAGTCCTCCTTCAGATGAAGGGTTCCCGGCATGCCTCCCGGCAGGATCACTGCATCATATGCATCATCATCGAAGTCGCTTATCGTACGGTCGCAGATAAAGGTCACATCTCTTGCACTAGTTACCTGTCTTGAAGCCTTTATGGATACCATATCCACATCGACCCCGGCCCTTCTTAGCAGGTCTGTCTGGATCAGAGCCTCACATTCCTCACAACCATCGGCTATCATTATCGCTGCTTTTGACATATCTGACTCCTTTCATTATAATCATTATTGATAATATTATTTTCAGATGAGGCATCACAATGGAAATAGAACGCAAATTCATGATCGATAAGGATCGTATTCCCTTTGACATAACCGCATTTCCCTCTCTTGTTATGAAGCAGGGATATATCCTTCATTCACCGGCTCTTAGAATAAGAAAGGAGAATGAAAAATATGTCCTTACCTACAAGGACAGCGGCGGGCTTTCAAGAGAAGAGATAAATGTAACTCTGCCTGAGTCTGCCGGCCTGAAGCTTTTTGGCAAGTGCGACGGCCATATCATCGAAAAGACCAGATATCTGATACCGTCTGGAAACAGAGATGACTCCACAGGCCGCGATCTTACTATAGAGCTCGATATCTTCCACGGGGATCTCGATCCGCTCTGCTATGCTGAGATAGAATTCGATTCCGAGAAGAGTGCTCTCTCATATGATCCGCCTGAATGGTTCGGGCGTGAGCTTACCGGTATTAAAGGCTATTCCAACAGTGACCTCTCTCTCTACGGGGCTCCGCAGTCACTCAGCCATTCCTAAGCCTGGTGGTCTCGAACCTTTTCCTGGTGGCTATGCAATGCAGCAGCTCATCTATACGATTCTCGATTGGGCCGTCATCTATTATGAAGTCGAGTGATGCAGCCATATTGTCAAGAACAGTATCATCTATTTCATTCTGCTCTGCCATCCGCTTTGCTATACGGAATTTTTCCTCGAAATCATCAGTGTCGAGAAAGGAGAGCATATCATTAAGCTCAGGTGATCCCTCCCCTGTGTCTATGGAATCCTCTTTAGCCTTCTCATCATCCACTTCACCAGCTGTTTCTGACTCTAAGCGGCTTCTTGCGCCAGATACAAGGGCCTCATTTCCTGTATGGCCTGCCGCCTTCATTTTCTCCCGGAATCTATCCTTTGGAACTGCTATCCTAAGAAAATCACCGAACAGCTGCTGTATGATCACCAGATCACCTTCATCGCTGGCACTAATGGCTGTACAGGTCACCTGATAAAGCCTTCCGCCTGTATCCCTATATTTCTCTCCGGGAATAATCTGATTCATTATGCTTCCTTCTTTCTATAAAGCTTGTCATGCTGCACCGTTGAATCTCCTGACATAATTCAGGAATTCGTCCTCTTGGACCGGCTTGGAATAGTAATATCCCTGAAGATATCTGATCCCGGCTGTTACCAGACGATTCTTCTGGTTCTCCGTCTCGACTCCCTCTACAACCGCTTCCTTTCTCAGTCCATGTATCAGCTCGATCATATTATTGAACAGGATCTCATTGTCATGATTCTTGAATGAATTCCAGAGAAAGCTCTTGTCTACCTTTATGATCCGAAACGGATACTTCATAATGTATGAATAGTTGGCATTTCCTGTACCGAAATCATCAAGAGAAAATGTAAATCCCATATCCAGAAGTTTTCCAAGTACATTCTCCATTGTAGACTCACTGTTAATAACCGCAGACTCTGTTATCTCTAGATTGATTTCATCGGATGTAACTCCGTACTTATCCATTATCCGGGCAAACCTGTCCGGGAGATCGGTATCCATACACTGGATAGTCGAAAGATTCACCTCAATGAACTCTATACCCAGCTTTCTAGGATTATTCTCATAGATGAACCTGCACACCTTTTCAAATACTATTTCACCGATCTTTCCTACCATTCCAGCCTGTTCGGCGATCTTTATGAATTCCTCTGGAGAAACATAGCCAAGATCCTTGTCCTTCATCCTGACGAGTGCCTCCGCAGAATGTATCCTGTTTGTCATGGAATCAAATATAGGCTGATAGAAGACCTCGAAGGTATTCTCATTCAAAGCCCTGTTTACAGCCACCTCGACCATGGTCCTTCTGGCATCCGACTTCATGACCTCTCCGGCAAAAAGCACCTTGCTCGAAGGCAGTTTCACATCGTATCCCCTGTCTGCAAAAGCAAGCATCTGTTCCATACGGCTTATATCATACGGCATCGATCCTATAAGAACCTGAGCTGTATATACTGCCGGTGTATTCCTGTAGATCCATTCCCGCTTGAACCTGTCAAGGATATATGCTGCCTTGTCAAGCGCAGCCTCCTCTGTACTGTTGAACATCATAACAGCATAGGTCAGCTGTTCAAGATGATAAACATGGGTCCTGTCGCCGGACAGCTGCGACATCCAGTTACCTATGGTCCTTATAAGGCCTGAGGTTATCTCCTCTCCCATAGTGACCTCATAGAGGTCGTTCTTCCTGATACGGACAGAAATAATATAGGAGGTATAGTCGGTCCCATCAAACAGAAGCCTGGTCTCCCGCATCAGGGCAGCCTTGTTCATAAGGGATGTACCCTCCTCGAATGTCAGCATATCGTTTTCTATGTTGATATAGACTATCAGCATACATAGTGACTGAAGAAAGAGAGTAATCCTAAGGTGATCATTGAAGCAGGATATCATTATAGCCGCTACAAATCCAAGCATAACCTCTGTCACATATCTCAGGTCTCTCTGGGCAAAGTTCTTCCAGTTAAAGATGATGATTCCCGCAAGTACAGCGACATAGGCAAGGACTAATCCGTAATATATAACCCCATACAGGGGGCCATGTCTGTAGAGTCCGAGCGGACTATAGAAATAAAGCAGTTTCCTTAGAGGAGGAACGAACTCGAACAGGGTGAATATCATCTGAGGGATCGATATAAGGACAAAGTCCCTTCTGGTGACATTCCTGAAATTCTCAAGTATCTGCAGCAGATAAAAAGCCATGAAATAGTACAGAGTTTCCATTGAGTAATGGGCCAGTATAGTAATCGCAGTACTTGCCTGCATACCGGTAATCCATATACGGTCCCTTATCAGGGCATCAAGGTTCTGTCCGACAGTTGCTGTCATCATCAGGACAAGGATCGTGACAAAAAGCCTTGATCTGTTGTCCCTGGCCTTCTTTCTGCTAAGGAAAAAAATAAGGATAACCGCATCCATCAGGAATGCTGCTATATTAAAATTCAGATTATACTTTCCCGGAGTATAAATCATACCGATCATATCGCTCCTCCCTCTGGTCTTAATCCATAAGAAGATCAAGAAGCTTTTTTGAGGTCTTAATATGTCTGCTGTTGTTTACTATACCGAATACAGGGACTGTATCCTTATAGATCCCGTTCTTCTTGAAGTAAGGACTGTCAGTTAAAACTATTCCTACAGGAACCGGATCATCCATCTTATTCGGATCAGGCATTTCGAAGGAATCAAGTGACTCCTCCTTCCTTGCCTTATTCGGATCCTCCTCCAGAGCATTACTTCCATCGGAAGATTCCTGTGTCTTTTTCTGAAGCTTTTTTACCTCTGTAATATCCACATAATAAAGCTGATCTTTGTATTTTTCAAGCTGGTCCTGACCAAATACCTTTCTAAGATCACAGAAGCTTGCCAGATTGACATAATATCTGAAGTTCCACTCATCGCAGACCATTGCATCGAGGCTTCCCTTCATCATCTCTGCGCTTATAGCTGTATTGCTGCCTATATCCTGCTGGGTATACAAACCTCCCGGGGTCAGCATTCTATGCGCATTGATTTCTATGGTCTTCGCCGAAATATCTATATCTGCTGTCTTTGCAAGCTCCTGAATAAGCCCATCTATCGCTTCCTGATCACCCGCGCTGGTATTTATCATCTCAGCCTGATATGCAAGCGGCTTCTTTTTAAGCTGTGAATGGATAAGCACTGCCGCAAAGATCGCCAATCCTGCTATCACGAGGACCCAGATCAGGTAATAATGCATGAAGTAGCCTAGTCTGTGCTTTAGTGAGCTTCCTTTCTGCTTTTCCCATTGCTCTCTGATATCGTCTCTGACTGCCATCTGTATCCCTCAGACAAACTGATTCACTTCCGGATCATATTCATATCCTATAGCGCCAAGTCTTGCCTTGATCTCTTCCTCGCTCATGCTGAACTTGCCTGCAAGCATCTTCAGATCGGGCTCTTTATCCCTGAGCTGCATATTCACTATTGACAGAAGCATTGCAGGATCCTTTGGTAGTTCCACAAAAATCTCCTTTATTTTCCTGAGGCAGCCTCATCGATCGCATGACCTATATCGTGCCTCATATACTTATTACTGAAGTCAACCCATTCGGTAGCAGCATATGCCTTATCCCTTGCCTGGGCCAGATCAGCTCCAACAGCTGTTATTCCTAAGACTCTTCCTCCGTTTGTAAGGGTAGTCTTTCCATCATCTGCAAATTTCGTGCCGGAATGGAAGCAGTAATATTCCCTGTTGTCAAATCTCGGATCCGAAAGTCCTGTTATAGGGAAACCCTTGTCATATTTAACAGGATATCCGTCACTTGCCAGGATCACACAGCATGCAGCATTATCCTCGAACTCAACCTTTATCTGGTCAAGTGTCCCGTCCACACAATGCTCCATAACATCTATTATATCTGTCTTCTGTCTCGGCAGTACGACCTGAGCCTCTGGATCTCCGAAACGGCAGTTATACTCGAGTACCTTAGGCCCCTCTGGAGTAAGCATAAGTCCAAAGAAGATCACTCCAACAAATGGTCTTCCCTCTGCTGCCATGGCATCCACTGTCTTCTGATAGATATGCTTTCTGCAGAACTCATCCACCTTTTTTGTATAATAAGGCGAAGGACTTATATTGCCCATTCCTCCAGTATTCAGTCCTGTATCATGGTCACCGGCTCTCTTATGGTCCATCGCCGAGCTCATAAGCTGGATAGTCTTTCCATCCGTATATGACAGGACTGAGACCTCCGGTCCCGTCATGAACTCTTCGATCACTATTGTATCACCGGCATCTCCGAACTTCTTGTCCTCCATAAGGGTCCTTACTCCCTCAAAGGCCTCTTCCCTGGTCTCACAGATTAAGACTCCCTTTCCGAGAGCAAGCCCGCTTGCCTTTAAGACTATAGGTATCTTTGCTGTCTTAAGGTATGACAGCGCCTCCTCTGGATCTGTGAAGGTCTCATAGGAAGCCGTAGGTATACCGTACTTTTTCATCAGATCCTTGGAAAAAGCCTTGCTGCCCTCGAGTATGGCTGCATTCTTCCTTGGTCCGAATACCTTGAGCCCTGCTGCTTCAAACTCATCTACTACTCCACCTACGAGCGGATCGTCCATTCCTACGATAGTAAAGTCAATCTGTTTTTCCTTTGCGAAGTCTACAAGCCCCTTGAAATCCATTGCAGGAATCGGTACGCATTCTGCTACTGAGGCGATACCGGCATTCCCCGGCGCAGCATATATCTTGTCAACTCTTGGACTTTTGGAAACCGCAACACAGATCGCATGCTCTCTTCCGCCGCTTCCTATTACAAGTACTTTCATCAGTTCTCCTTTATCTGGCTATCTTAACAACATTGTCAGAAACTCTTATCCTGTCATGGGCTATAAGATCAATAGCTCCCGGCAGAAGCTTCCACTCCGCCTGCTCCATTATCCTTCTCTGCAGGGTCTGGGCTGTATCGTCGTCTCTTACATAGACACATTTCTGCATTATGATCGGACCTGTGTCGGTTCCCGAATCCACGAAGTGGACTGTCGCTCCGCTTACCTTTGCTCCTTTTCTTAGGACTCCCTCGTGAACATGCAGTCCGTAGTATCCCTTTCCACAAAAGGCTGGTATTAGGGACGGATGGATATTTATTATCCGGTCAGGAAATGCCTCTACTATCTCAGGAGGTATCACGACTAAAAATCCTGCAAGAACGATCAGATCTACCTTTTCCTCCAAAAGCGCCTCGAGAAGGGCCCTGTTGAATTCTGCCCTGTCCTGAAATGACTTAGGGGAAATGCATCTGCTCTTTATACCGCAAAGCTCTGCGCGCTTTAATGCATAGGCATCGCTATTATTGCTTATTACAACAGCAATCTGGGTATCATTTATGACGCCCTCCTCCATCGATCCGCAGATCTCTGAGGCCGTATGCTCCTTATCCTTATCGAGGAGCCCTGAAAGTCCTGTCTGGCCCTTTTTTCCTCTCTCGATCGAATCTATTATGGCCTGAAGATTGGTCCCTCCGCCGGAGACAAGCACTGCTATCCTCAGCATAGTGTGACACCCTTCTCTCCTGACTCGATCTCTCCGATCACGAAAGGCTCATCTCCGGCAGACCTTGCTGCCTCCATTGCCTTATCAACGTCAGCTGCATCAAGAGCTAAGACCATTCCTATTCCCATATTAAATGTATTATACATCACATGAGAATCTATGTTGCCTTTTTTCTGCATAAGAGGGAAGATAGGCTGCATAGGATATGAATCCTTTCTGATCACTGCCCTTACTCCGTCATGCAGCATCCTCGGTACATTCTCATAGAAGCCGCCGCCTGTGATATGGCTTACCCCGTGAAGTCTTACGCCTGCGGCCTTTATAGCCTTAAGCGCATGAACATATATCCTTGTCGGGGCAAGAAGCACCTCTCCCAAGCTCTTTCCGCCAAGCTCATCATAAACCGTATCAAGAGATTCCCTTGTCATCTCAAATACATTTCTGACAAGCGAGAAGCCATTTGAATGGATTCCTGTAGACTTAAGCCCTACAAGTACATCTCCGTCCCTTATCAGCTCGCCTGTGATCAGGTCCTTTCTGTCTGCGACTCCGACCGAAAATCCTGCCAGATCGTACTCATCCTCTGGCATCAGTCCCGGATGCTCGGCTGTCTCTCCGCCTATAAGAGCACAGTCCGCCTGCTTGCAGCCCTCTGCAACTCCCTTTACTATAAGAGCTATCTTCTCCGGATAGTTCTTGCCACAGGCAATATAATCAAGGAAAAATAATGGCTCTCCGCCAGCACAGGCAACATCGTTTACACACATTGCGACTGCATCAATACCAATCGTATCATGCTTGTCCATTAAGAATGCGAGCTTTACCTTGGTTCCGCATCCATCTGTACCTGACAGGAGGACAGGATCCTCCATCCTGCTGATGCCTGACAGATCAAAGGCTCCTGAGAATCCACCGATTCCTCCAAGGACCTCCGGTCTCATGGTCTCCTTTACATATTTCTTCATAAGCTCGACTGACTTGTAGCCGGCCTCAATATCCACTCCGGAATTCTTGTAATCCATTTGCTTCCTTTCCCAGGCTTACTGTTCCTTTAAATATTCCTTGTAACCTATCTTATTAAGCTTCTCGTTCTTCTCCTCGACCTGTTTCTTAAGATTATTCACATAGGCCTTAAGCTTCTTCAAAAGCTCCTGATCTGATACAGCAAGGATCTTTGCAGCAAGGATACCTGCATTTACTCCGCCGTTAATGGCAACTGTTGCCACCGGAATCCCGCTTGGCATCTGTACTATAGAATAAAGTGAATCTACTCCGCCAAGATCAGAGGTCTTCATAGGTATTCCGATGACCGGCATAGGGAAAAGTGCTGCACACATTCCCGGGAGATGAGCTGCCTTCCCTGCTCCGGCAATTATCACCTTTACTCCTCTTTCCTCTGCTGTTTTAGCATAATGAAAAAACTCCTCAGGCTCTCTGTGAGCGCTTATCACATTGATCTCATAGCTTATGCCGAGCTCGTCAAGAACTCCGCAAGCCTTTGCCATGATCGGAAGATCCGAATCGCTTCCCATTACTACTGATACCTGTGCCATGTTAATAATCCTTTCTATTGTAATACTTTAAGTAACCCTGTTACATATAATATAACATTTCCTGCTAATGCCGCCACCGGCAGTATCACTCCAGCCCACCTTGATGAGGCAGAATAGCCCTCTCTTTTGAAGAACCTTATTCCAAAGCATACTGCTGCAAGACTCAGAACAAAGAAAATCATAGTGATCCCTGTCATTGTGCGGGAAAGCCTTCCTGCCACCACCTGATATGTCCCTGTAAAAATTACTAAAAGCCCTGCTGCACCTATGCCAGCGCAGACCAGTGATCTTACCGATACATTGCCTCTCTCTCTTCTTTTCCTACGTTTCAGCTGAACGCGGCTCATCTCTTTTTCCTCCGATGATAATGAATATAATAGACTATGCTTCCCAAAAGCGTCCCCATGGTATTAAGGATCACATCATCCACATCGCAGCATCCTACTCTCGTAAAGAGCTGTGTAAGCTCTATCGCACAGGAAAAAAAGAATCCGCTGAGTGTGACTGAAAGTATGACTGCCCTTGTCTTTCTACGGAAAAAAGTCATAAGAGCTCCATATGGCATAAATATCAGCACATTACCGGCAAGGTTTGTAAATGCCACATATGGCATTGTCTTTATCAGTCCTGCATATCTCTTTATCTCTCGAAACGGTGTCGCGTTATATCTTACCACGCCTCCTAAATTCCTGCTCCGCCACTCCATGAAGAAGAGGATGTAGCACATCGCGATAAGGTAAAGGATGAAAAGTATTATTCCTATTACCTTTTTCGCTCCGTCATATTTCTTCCTGCTCATCTTGCGGCGCCATACTCCTTGTAATAATCATCGATTCTTGACTTCATCGCATCATCTATTATAAGGCTGCCTTTATAGGGCTTATTGTAAAGGCATTCGACAACCTCCTCCATTGTAACGATAGAGGTGGTCTTCATATCAAACTCCTCTGCTATCTGATCGAGAGCTGCCTTATCAGAGCTTCCTCTTTCCATCCTGTCAACCGATACCACCAGCCCGATTACCGATGCTTGGGCCTGTGCCTTTATTATAGGATAAGTTTCCCTAATGGATGTACCTGCTGTGGTCACATCTTCTATTATCACGACCCTGTCGCCGTCCTTTATCGGAGATCCAAGTAGTATTCCCTTCTCTCCATGATCCTTTGCCTCCTTACGGTTGGCACAGTAGCCTGCATCGATCCCATGGTTCTCGCTTAAGGCTATAGTTGCTGCTACCGACAAAGGTATCCCCTTATATGCCGGTCCGAAAAGTATATCAAAGTCACTTCCGAAGCTGTCAACTATTGCCCTTGCGTAGTACTGCCCAAGCTTCTTCAGCTGGGAACCTGTCCTGTAGTATCCGGTATTTACAAAGAAAGGTGTCTTCCTTCCGCTTTTGGTCACAAAATCACCGAACCTGAGGACATTGCAATCTATCATGAAATGGATAAAGTCTTCCTTATACTGTTCCATTATATCTCCTTATCTTACCGCACCGACCAGATCGCTCACCTTATCTATGCAATGATCGTCCAGATAGCGCTCTATCCCGTCTATTATCTCAAGTGCCGCTACAGGGTTATAAAAATTAGCTGCTCCTATCGCAACTGCATCTGCTCCGGCCAGCATCATCTCTACTGCATCCTGCCAGCTCTCTATTCCTCCCATACCTATCACAGGGATCTTTACAGCGTTTGAAGCCTCATAGACCATCCTTACAGCTACAGGATGGATAGCCGGACCACTCAGTCCTCCTGTCTTATTGGCAAGGGCAAAGCACTGTCTTTCTATATCTATCTTCATTCCTGTGATCGTATTTATAAGAGAGATACCGTCTGCGCCGCCAGCCTCTGCTGCCTTTGCGATCTCCTTTATGTCTGTCACATTAGGCGTAAGCTTCATAACTACCGGCTTATCTGTCGCTTCCTTTATCTCCCTCGTGATCTTCTCGACCATGGCTGGATCGGTCCCGAAGGCAAGGGCTCCCTGCTTTACATTAGGGCAGCTTATATTGATCTCGAGAAAGGATATTGCCTCGTCAGTAAGCCTCCTTACCACTTCAAGATATTCCTCCTCTGTATGTCCGCAGACATTAACACCTATTGCGGTTCCTCTTTTCTTCAGAAAAGGGAGATCCTTTTCCAGAAATCTGTCAAGACCCGGATTCTCAAGTCCGATCGCATTCAGCATTCCCGAGTGTGTCTCGGCTATCCTTGGAGACGGATTACCCTCCCAGGGAACTGCCGAAACTCCCTTCGTCACGACCGCACCAAGCCTTCCTATGTCAAAGAATTCGGAATATTCCTCTCCGCTGCCGAAGGTACCGCTGGCTGTCATAACCGGATTCTTAAGCTTTACAAATCCAAGGTCACATGTCATATCCGGTTTCATCAGATCATCACCTCCGAAGCATCAAATACAGGTCCGTCCTTACATACTCTGGCCTTTTTAACATTAAGTCTGTCATTTATGTCTACTGTATCAACTGTACAGCCAAGACAGGCGCCGACTCCACAGGCCATTCTCTCCTCCATCGATACAAAGCATCTTATCTTACGGACCTCAGCAAACTTCTTTACCGCCCTGAGCATTCCGGCGGGACCACAGGCATATATGACCTCAGCGGTAAGATAATTCTGCATTATGGCCTCTATTACGTTGCCCTTGAAGCCGTATTTACCACTTTCGGTCGCAACAAAGACCTTTGATCCTGTCCGCTCGAACTCCTTTAGAAGGAAAGGGAAATTCTGGTAGCCAAGGACTATCTTGCAGCTCTTAGGGAACTCTCTTGCCAGCTGCAGCATAGGAGGGATCCCGATTCCTCCTCCTATCACCATTACATCTCTTTCCGGTATATCTATTGGAAATCCGTTTCCCAGAGGCCCTATCATCTCTATCTGATGACCTGAGGTATATTGCGAGAATTCTCTTGTTCCCTCTCCTGACACCCTGTATACAAGCCTTAGTGAGCTTCTCTCCCTGTCTATCTCGCAGATCGAGATCGGACGGGGCATAAGCCTGCTGCAATCATCGCAGAAGAGATTTACAAACTGCCCTGCTCTCGCGTTCTTAGCTGAGGGAGTATTGATCCACATGCTGTAAATACCCTCAGACACTTCCTCCTGTCTGATGATAACAGCTTTTTCCTTTTCTCTGAATTCTACAGACATAATTTCCTCTCCGGCTGCCTATGACATAAGTGCAGTTCTGATGTCATATCTCATATCAAGAACTGCCGCTCTTGCTGCATCGGCAAAATTCCTTTCTCCGTACTTTTCATATTCCTTTTTTCTGTAGGCAGCGATTATGCCTCTTGAGGAATTGATGATAGCTCCTTCTCCATTTTCATCAAAGAAGCCCTTGAGATCTGCACCTGTCGCTCCCTGTGCTCCATAGCCTGGCACAAGGATAAAGGTATGCGGCATCCTCTTCCTTAGCTCATTGCCCATCTCTGGGTAGGTTGCGCCTACAACCGCGCCCACCTCTGAATATCTAGTCTCTACTGAAGGCTTTCCCCATTCCTCCACCTTATCTGCGACCTTCTGATAGAGAGTGGCATCTCCTATCTTCTGATCCTGGAACTCTCCGCTTGAAGGATTGGAGGTCTTTACCAGAATGAAAATACCCTTATCGTTCTCCATGCATGTATCTATAAACGGCTTTACTCCGTCTGTTCCCAGATATGGATTTACCGTTGCGAAATCTGCATCAAAAACCGGCAGGGTCTTTTTCCCTATGCTGATCCTTCCAAGATGGGCCCTTGCATAGGCCTCCGAAGTCGATCCTATATCTCCTCTCTTCACATCTGCTATAACTATAAGCCCTCTCTTATGAGCATACTCTATAGTCTTCTGATATGCTAAAAGTCCTGGAACGCCGAACTGCTCATACATTGCTATCTGAGGCTTTACAGCAGGAACAAGATCATAGACGGCATCGATTATCTCCTGATTGAAGGCAAGTACTGCGCCTGCTGCTCCCTCAAGCGTCTCTCCGCTTTCCCTGAAGGCTGCCTTCTGAATATACTCCGGAATAAATACCAGATTAGGATCCAGTCCTACTACTATAGGAGCTCCCTTCTTTTTGATCTCTTCTATCAGCTTTCCTATCATTGTTTTACCTTTCTGATGTTATCTTTCCATTTCTTACAGTCATTACAACCTGTCCATAAAGATCCCAGCCCTCAAAAGGAGTATTTCTCCCCTTGCTCTTAAACTCTGATGGATCCACCTTCCATTTTCTGCCAGGATCAAAGACAGCTATATCCGCCCATGAGCCGATCCTTATATCTCCACCACTTATGCCAAGTATCCTCGCAGGATTACAACTCATCTTCTCTGCCATACCCATAGGAGTCAGATAGCCTCCCCTGACAAGGATAGTGTTCGTAAGCGCAGCAGCTGTCTCAAGGCCTACAATACCAAAAGGAGCCCTTGCGAAGTCCTTTTTCTTCTCCTCACTGGTATGCGGCGCATGATCGGTGCTTATGCAGTCAAATGTCCCATCCCTTAAGCCCTCTCTAAGCGCCATGACATCCTCCTCAGTACGGAGCGGTGGATTCATCTTGTATTCTGTTTCAGTAATGGACTTTATGCTGCTGGCATTTAATGTGAAATGATGTGGGCAGACTTCTCCGCTTACATGTATTCCCTTCTCTTTTGCCAAAGCAAGATATTCTCTCGCACCGGCTGTAGAGCAATGGCACAGATGGAGCGATACTCCGGTCTCCCTTGCAAGCATAATATCCCTTACTGCTATTATATCCTCTACTTCATTTGAAATGCCCTTGAGCCCAAGCCTTCCTGCCTCAGAGGTATTGATCACTCCCCCCTCTACAAGTGCCTTGTCCTCACAGTGGTCAAGTATGATACCGTTATTCTCCCTTATGATCTCCATGGCCCTGCGCATAAGAGCGGAGTCCATCACCGATCTGCCATCCTCACTGAAAATAAAGCAGCCGGCACTCATAAGCCCCTCAATATCCGAAAGCTCCTCGCCCTTAAGGCCCTTTGTGATCGAACCTGCCTGCATGACTCTTACCTTGCCATAGTTTAGAGCCTTGTCGATCACATATTGATATGTAATCGGATTGTCAACGACTGGAGAAGTATTCGCCATTGCGACTATAGTCGTAAATCCACCTGCCGCCGCCGCATCACATCCGCTCTCGATAGTCTCCTTATCTGTCTGGCCTGGATCCCTTAAGTGTACATGCATATCGATAAACCCCGGCATAACCCAGCAGCCCTCTGCATCCTTTATACAGTCAGCCTCTGAATCCATAATTCCTGTTGCGATACGCTTTACTCTTCCATCCTCTACCAGAAGATCCGCAATCGCATCAAATCTGTCTGCCGGATTGATTATCCGTCCGTTCTTGATCAATAATCTCATTGTACTTCTCCTAAAACCGCCTTGTATGAAATCATCAGGACTGAAGCTTCAGAAAGGCTTCCTCCTTTTTCATATCCGTATCATCAGGATACTGGATCAGATAGCTTTTAGCAAAATGAAGCGCACTTGCAAAATCGCCCTTCTTCTCATAGCCTATCACCCTGAGCCTCATGACCTTTTTCTGGGCCCTCGCCTCCTTTGGCATCTCCTGATAAAAATCCTCTGCGGTCTTATCCATACCCTGTGAAATCAGTGTCTCGTAGGCGCTTACATAGAGTGAGCTCTTATTTGAAAGAGCACAGCCCTTCTTAAGATCAGCAAGAGCCTTAGTGGACTTTCCTATATCAGCATATATCAAGCCTCTAAGAAAATAAAGCCTGTAATCCGCCTTATCAAATGCGATCAGGCCGTTTATAGTATTTATTGCATCCCCGTTCTTACCGAGTTTATGCTGGGCCGAAGCCTTATAAAGTGCAATATCCTTCTCATTCCTTCCTACCGTGGAGGAAAGGGAAAGGGCCTTATTGAAGCTCTTCAGCGCCTTACTGTATTCCTTTGTATCCATCTGCTCTATCCCCTGCCTTTTATACTCATCCTGCTGCTTCTGCCTGCCGCAGGAGGTAGCTGTAAAGGACATAGTAACAAGAAGCATTGCCGTTATCAGTCTTACTCTGCTATATTTTTTCATAGTAGTCTAATTATAACAAAAACAAGCCCCGAATAAAAGGGCTTGTTGACTATTCATCTTTATCCTTCCCGGTCTCCTTATCCTCCGGAATACGGATCTTTACCTTGATTATCCTCTTTCGTCTGACGACTGAGGCAGTAAGGATCACGCCCTCCTTAGTCACATAGCTTTCCCCTACTCTTGGAAGATGATCAAAGAGTCCCAGCAGATATCCTCCTATCGTATCATAGTCATCCGACTCAAACGGAAGGGAAAGCTCGTCCCTTAAGTCATCGAGGTTCATGCTTCCTAAAACCGTATACTCACCGGGACCCGTCTCTACTATCTCATCCTCCTCGGTCTCATCGAACTCATCCTTAATATCTCCGACGAGCTCCTCAAGAAGATCCTCAAGCGTAACTATTCCTGAAACTGATCCATACTCATCTAAGACTATGGCCATATGAATCCTTTTCTTCCTCATCTCATCGAAAAGGTCATCAGCATTCTTGAATTCGTAGGTAAAGAATGGCTTTCTGATATGCTTTCTGATAAGAAAGGGCTCCCTTTCGTCCCTCGTAAGCAGGTCCTTCATGTTCAGGACTCCTATTACATGATCCGTATCCTGCTCATAGACCGGAAACCTGGTATACTTATCCTGCATAAATACGTTCCTTATCTGGGCATATGACCAGTTTACGTTTATCATTGTCACATCGATCCGCGGAATCATCAGCTCCCTGACCTCTGTATCAGAGAAATCGAAGAGATTATTGATATAATCCTTCTCATCGTTTTCTATTGCTCCGCTCTCGTTTCCTACATCTACTATGGTCCTGAACTCTTCCTCTGTCATCTGGCTCTTTTCTGATTTATTGGCTCCTATCAGGAAAAGTATACCGCTTACTATATGGTTCATCACAAAGATCAGAGGTGTAAGCACAATGGTCAGTGCATATATGATCCCTGCTACCCTCAGTGAAACTGAAAGCGCCTTTCTCGCTGCCAGATTCTTAGGCGTCACCTCTCCGAATATAAGCACCAGAAGGGTCATTATTCCAGTTGCTATTCCTGCTCCGGCGCTGCCGAACAGATCCATGAAAATGACTGTTGCAAGAGATGATGCTGAGATATTTACTATATTATTGCCTATAAGTATAGCTGAAAGCATCTTTGCAGTATTGCCGGTCACCTTAGCTACCATCCTGGCCTTTTGATCTCCTGCATCTGCCATTGTACGTATCTTAAACCTGCTTACTGTCGTAAGAGCCGTCTCTGATGAAGAGAAGAACCCTGAAAGAGCAATAAGGATTACAAGTATTACTATCTGAACTACGATCATTCTGTCTCCATTTACCGCTTTAAAATACGAAAACCTTTATCGGAGACAGTATATCACAAAACCGATCCTTTTTAAAATAATTTAGTCCTTACTCTCATACGCATTCTCCCCTGTACTCCTTTCCATTATAGTAAATGACCGGATATCTTCCTTTTACGACAAGGTCATTTCCTGTGGCCTTTATAGAAATGACTTCTGCTCCCTCAGGGACATAAACCTTCTTTTTTGAGCCATCAGCTCTTTCTATCATTATCACATATCCGCTTATGCCCTGATCCGGGAGGAGTGAAATCTCTTTCTGATCTCCCTCCTTTATCTCCTGGTCTATTGCCTGCTGCGGGAGCAGATAGGCCGCCTCTATCCTGTCTGAATCAAGATCAAACTTCTTTCCATCCAGAGTCATAAACTCTGTCCTTACCATATATGAATATACTCCGCTTTCACCCGGCGAATGTAGATACTCACCTGTATCACTATCCTGCTCCTTTCCTGCAAGTATTATCCTTTCCTCTTCTCCCTTCTGACGGAATACCTTCCTGATAAAAAGCTCTGTCTTAACAGCACGGTGATCGCTAAAGTATTCTATCCTGTTTCCTGCTGCAGAATATATGTCCTTCTGCTTAGTCCTTATGATCACAGGAGACCTTATATCAAGGGTCATTCCCTCCTTTGTCTCTGAAATAAGACTGGCATAGACAAGACCTGTGTCCTCTGATCTGATAAAGGCTTGTGCCCATATTCTGTATTTTTCTCCATCCCTAAGTCTTTGATCAGAGATCACTATATTCTTCTTGTCAATGAAATCCGAGTGCATAAGAGCACCATCGGCTGCCTGATAGAAAATACGTATATAATCAGCCCTTGTATCATCAGCAGGCTCTATTCCAAGGGATCTGCATCCGGAAACTATTTCTTTGATCTGCGGCTGCCTTAAAAAGCCTGTCTCAAGAGTCTTCGAATACTCACTTACCTCCGTAGGATCCTTACTTCCTAATTCTGATCCTCTGCTTTTTATCCTGTACTGATAAACGCCATCCTTTTCTATTGTCTCTTTGAATGTGAGGACCTTGTCACCGGTATTTCTTATGATTTCCTTCTGGCTCCAGTCTGAGTCCTTACCAGACTTTCGTCCTTCAACTATATATTCTTCTGCATACTGATCGGCTTTTATTGAGACCCTTACCTCGAAGCATTTACCTCTGTCCTCAGATGACAGGCTGCACTCAGGCGCTTGAAGTGATGCCGTCCTTGCACTTCCTGAAATGGTTCTTAAATAACTTCCTCTGTAGTAGAGATCTGCTGTGACATCATATCTCTTCCCAGGGCGAAGGGAATCTATGATCACTGAGGATGCCATCCTTTTTCCCGCTTCCCGGTTAAGTGAAATAGTCTTCCTTTCCATCGTATCCGTGCATGTCAAAGTCAGACCTATCCTGTCTGTCTCGGATTTCAGATCATATGTCACCTTTAAGGATGAGAGGCCCTCCTCTATAAAAAGGGGTTTATTCCTGTCATTATCCGCAAGCATTTCACTGTATACCCTGTTTTTTATGAACCTGCTCTGCCACCTGGCTCCATCAGATCCACTTCCATATAAAAGCTCCCTTGAGGCCTTTATATCATCATTTGAAAAATGCCATTTCTGGGTGTAGGCATCTGCCTTTAATGCCCGGTCTAAAAGAGCAGAGTATCCCTCCTCTGTCCATACTGATCCCTCTGTCAGACTATCCCTGGAAACCTTGTCTATATGTCTTATATATAATGGAGAGGCATCGATACTGTCTTTTGAGCTGCCGCTGTTTCCTCTCAGCGAATCTGCCGCAGGCTCCCTTAAGCTGTCCTCCGAATCCTCTGTCATTATATATGCCTTTGCCTGTACCGCAGATGTATGTCCATTCTTGTCTTTTGCCTTGTAGTATATATTGATATACCCCCTGTCACCAAGGCCCTTCATCATTTCTATATCAAAGGAGTCTCGTGTCGGGTCTGTAAATACTCCTATCTCTCCCTGCTCTATATCCCCGTCACAGAGATCAGTCGCCGTCACTGTATCCTCTGACAAAAGCTTTTTCTTTACCGCCTTATCATCCGACAGCTCGCTTGCATAAAATGAGCTGTCATATGCCGTTATCACAGGAAATTCGTCCCAGACTGCGTAGATCGTCACCGTGGCCTTATCCTCACTGAGCTTTACATTACCCATAGATACTGCTTTTATATAAAACGATACGGCATCGTCAAGCAGGCTGCCTTCTCTGTATATTCCGCTATCCTTATAGACTGCCTTATTATCGAGACTCCATCCATCAAAGCCACAGGGATGATGACTGCCATCCCTTATGATGTCTTTTTTGAAATATTCCCTTTCCTTCCTCTCCGGTCCGCTATTTCCTGGGAAAGCATAGCCAGAAGAGACAGTCCCCTCTGTATAGTTCTCCTTTCCATTTGTCTGACCATTACCATCAAAATAAAATTCAAATTGTGTGTCCCACAGGCCACTGAAGATGTGATCATCATCATAGACTCTTGTGATTCGTTTTTCGTGATAAAGCTCTTCTCCGTATTTTCCATCTCTACCCTTATCTCTCCATCCCTTCTGTAATAGGCCTTTTGTAATATCCGCCCCATCATAAAAGATCCTTGCCCGGTCTGTATCATACAGATCACTTGCAACTGTAAATTCTGTCGGCTCCCTCCAGTAATATTTAGTAGGCTCTGGATCAACTGAGCTTATGTGATCATTTTTTACTGGAAAATCTGCCTCATAGCTGGCGCTTAAAAGACAGGAAAGTATAAGGGTCCCTGTCCTTCCGTTAGTCTTTTTTTCCTTCCATTTGCCAAGGCCTGACCTGAGCGCTGCCTTATGGTCCTTTACCTTATCAAAGGCCAGAGAAAATCCCCCAAGCATGTCTGTTATCCTGATCTTGTCATTATCAGAGATCTTATCACAGGACTCAGCTGAATAGTCCTCTCCGCCTCCAACGCTCCATGGCGAATAAAGCTCTACCATAACCCTTCCCGGAGCTCTGTCTGAGTCAGCAGTCAGAAAGCTTCCTCTTGTCGCTGGTATAAGATCTTCCTCTGCTTCATCATACATAAGTCTTACTGTGGCATCCTTTTTCAGATAAATGCAATTGTGGCCTGCATCGTCCACAGCGACCTCTGCGCCAGGCTGCATATAAAAGCTTCCTCCCTGGAGCACAGCTGCCTTTCTTGACTCACTTATCCGGGTATTCCTGTAATAGATGCAGCTGCCTCTGTTATCTATGCCACCAACAGCTCCCTTTATAGTAACCCCTTCTGCTTCCTGATCCAGATCATCTCCGAGATAGATACTTCCACTCTCTCCATTCAGAATGCCTGCCTCCTCCGCCTCTATATCTGCGCGTTTCAGCTGGGTGAATCCGTAGTTTTCTATGCCCCTGCCGCACCTGCTATCAGTTCCGCAGATCGTAAGAGGAGCCTCTATTATGGCATTGGCGCTTCGTTTTACTACGATTCCCTTTCCCTGAAGGGAGGACGCTATTCTTATGGCCCTCTCACCATAGATCTGCAGGGAGACATTCATGGCCTGATCGCCATAAATATTGTCTTCTTCGTTCTTTCCGACTGTAATCCCGGTGTTTATTCCTTTGATTTCAGTATCTGTTTCCGGTTCTATCGAGAGATTTCCAAAGGGCTGCATTATCGCAGTATCCCCTGCATCAATGCTTCCTCCCTTTACAGTAAGAGACAGATGAAGGCCGTCATCTAAATCAGTAAAGATATTCTGGTCTGCTGTGACCCTTTTCTCTATAGCTGCAGTCTCTTCATCAGACATTCCATAATAGAAGTGCAGGGCGTTTCTTATGGAGTTGACGTCCCGTATACATTCTATTCCGTCATCGTCAGAGACAATAGAAATATCCGATGGCAGGGTCAGCTTCTTTGAATTCCAGATACCTATAGCCTTTGACCTGCTTCCAGAGGGAAGGCTATCCCAGGCCCCGGAATGTCTGACATTGATCGAAATCCCATGTCCAAGCTCAAGCTGTCCGTGATTTTGTATTCCGCATCCAGCGATCGAGGCTATCTCCCTGAATACCCCGGTATAGATATTCATAGAGCTATCCCTGATGCTTACTGTACCCTTACAGGTCTTATCTCCACCAGCCGTATACGGATATCTGTCAGCAGGAACTGTCCTTCTGAAAGCACTTCCATCAAAGCTTCCACTCGATATATCAAGAGCTTCCATTATCGCATGAAAGGTTGCATCATGATAGATATCAACTCCCTTTACGCCCTCTATAAGACAGTCAGAGATCGATAGATCTCCCTTTCCTCTAAAGTCAAAGGCATCCTCACAGTCTCCTCTTATATAGCTGTCAGCTACTGACAGGGATGCGCTCCCATCGACCATCACTCCGTTGAACCTGCCATAGATACTGCAGTCTTCTCCTACCGTGACACTGGCCCCCATATCCTTCGACGAGTTGATAAGGCCAAGTCCTGTCCCGTAATATGAGTCCTTATCAGGAGCCGTAAAGACATTCGCTTCTCCCATTCCATACAGGGTACTCCTGTGTATATCAGCCTTGCCGTATCGGAATACTACTGCACTCCTTCCGCCATAGACCTCTGAATCCTTAAGGGAAAGTCTGCCTGACGAGCTGCTGTTATCAGCATCATAGATGGAATCGAAGCCTACAAGTATGCCTACTCCATCTGCTCCGCCTGAGGCGTTCCTTGTGATATACTCATTCCCTGTAGTTGGGGTTTCGATTATCTGGCCCGAAAATGCATCGATATATAACTCCCTGATATCAAGACCGGCTCCACTGTGTACAATAAAACAGGCTCCCTTATTCCCGCGTCTTACTCTTCTTCCATTTCCATTTATACTGACACCTGCTGTGATAGCTGACTCAAAGAGCCAGTTGCCTCTGGAGCCGCCGTCAACGATGCACTGCTCCTCCCCCATGTCAATATCGCCTGCCATCTCGACGGAAGAGTATTTATGTACCTTTTCCTTAAGGTCAGCTGCCTTTCTTATGTATTTGTCCTTCTGGGTCGTAAACTCCTTAGTAAGATTACCTGAGTCCGATGCTTCCATCATCTTGTCGTAATATAATGTCACAAGCTTATCACCGACATATGCATCATACGGTACACTGATATCCCAGAAATATGTCTGAGTGTATCTTACCGTAAGCTCATATCTCTCATAGTCCAAAAGCTTATCGAGATAGACTGTAAGAGTATTGCCATTCTGCTCACTCCTTAGCTCTTCATGTCCAGAGCCCTCCCTTCCCTTTCCTGTCGATCTGAGAGGTCTTATGTCCCAGTCTATCTGATCAGAATATGGCCAGCTGCTCTTTTTAGGCAGAGTAAAGACAAGAGTCTTTTTGATCCTGCCGTCACCGGCATTTACTGCCTTTACACTGATATGCTTATCATTAACAAGCCTTGCGGATACATTAGCTTTAATGCTGCTGCTCTTCTGTTTCTTAGGGCTTTTCTTATCCGGATCATCCTTTGTGGCCTTCTTCTCTTCTTTATCAGAAGCATAAGCAGCAGATGCAATCTCCTGATCATTTTCCGGCTCTGCATTATCCGCATCCTGGGCAGTCTCCGGCTGAGTCACAAGCTCTGTAGCAGCTGCCGGATATAAAGATCTGATACCAGAATCAGCCCATGTAAGTACTAATGCAATGATAAGCGATAAGGCTCTTATAACTGCTTTCCTTTTCAAAACGGTTCCCCCTTATGAATATACTCCTATGTAGTCGGTATTCCCCGATCTATCCCTTGAAATCATCTTCCATCTGATAAAGCTGTGGCCCTCTGGCTCTGGAGCTGCCGGATCTTTCCTATTCTCGTATCCTTTTGATGCCCTTAGCGTATAATAGATGAAATCCTTGTCCTCACTATAGTCAAACCCTGCATCCCTTGCCACCTCAGGCGGTAAAAAATATCTGACAGATACCGTCGGACGTCTGCTTTCTCTTTCTACTATCGTTACTGTATCCGCTTCAATCCTGCCACTCCTGCCATTTGGAAAAGTATAGCTCTCAGTAGCCCTCGCAGAAATTATCCCCTTATATATATCCGCCGTTCTGATCTCTATATCTATGTCCTTACCATCCGATTTCAGCTTGCCAAGAAAGTTACTGATAAAATCTGCGGTGAGGGCATCATTATCCTGTATCTGGTCTGTTTTACTGATACACGCCTTCTCAAGCGACTGCTCAGCTGCACGGCTAAGGGACCGTTCAAGCTCTACTTTTCTTATATCTCTGGAATGGAGACTTAAAAGGATAGAAACTATAAGAAAGACAGCAATGGCCCCTGCCAGAGAAAAAACCAGATGCTTCATATCCTTCTCCTCCTTACCGCAGTCACAAACAGCTGATAATCAGATACTACATTGCTGGAATCAATTACCCTTACAACCAGCCTGTAGCTTCCGGGCGTCTGAAACAACAGAGTCTGACCATCTCTGTCAAGCACCTGATCGCTCACCTCATATCCTTCAGTATCAGTCACCTGATCACCTGTGGTCTCTGCATCCCCATATATACTGGCTCGGTCCTCTCCGGCAAGCAGATAGACCCTGCTGATACAAAGCCCGGCTGCTCTGCCATTTGTAAGCCTTACAAGCTCATCAGCTCTAATTCTCTTATCTGTGCCACAAACCACAGTCTGCTGAGATGACATATCAATATTGGCAGCCGGTATTTCTAGATGCTTTTTCAATGCTGTCTCTGATGATGCCATTGCCTCGCTTGTAAGTGCTGTGTCGATCCTTCCTGTTATTACTCCGAGCTTGCCTATAAGAGCCAGTCCCCCGAATATAAGTCCCGTCACCAGAACCGTAACAACCGCAGCAAGTATGGACTCACCATATTCCTTTATGACAGTCTGCATATAAATCCCCCTTTCTTCCGGTCAGTATGAGGTCACGGTATTCAGGACCAGAATAAAAAAACCTGCTATTCCTGTTCCTGTGAGCGCATATAATATCGCTGTTCCATAATCAGATAATAATACCTTCATTTCTCCTCCTATCCTATAACAGATGATATAGCATGCTTTGAGCTGTATCCTATCACCGGTATCCGGTATGTATAATTTAGGGTAACCCTCCCATATGACTGATAGGAATGCCCCTTCTGGCCTGCTGTCACCACATCAAGTGCCTCCATGCCGTCCTCACCGAACTGTTCCCTTGCATCTGCCTTGCAGGAGCTTATCACCTGATCAGAATAATTGGAATTCTCTATCCTGCTTACATAGGCAAGAAGAGCCTGGCTGGCCTTTGTTGATCTTATAGACGAGCCTATTATGCTTATACCAAAGCAGGTAAGGACCAGAAGAAAGAATATCCCTGTAAAACCCTTTAGTATTGACTCCACTCACACCTCCTATACTACTCCCTTTGCCATGCTCCCCATATATACAACAAAGAGAAGTATCATATCACATACAAGCTTAAGTCCGCCTGTCAGCTGTGGCGCCAGAAAAAGCGCATACATTCCGGCCAGAGAATCAGAATCAGCTGCTCTTTTTGCCTTATCGCTCATCTCCTGATTCCTCCTGATGATATCTGCTATCTGACCTCTTGCCTCTCCTCCCTTTCCTTCAGAGATAGAGTATAGCATCTTCATAGCTGACCTCACCTCCGGCAATGTAAACTCTGACAGGAAGTCCATATATGCAGACTTGTCGGTAGGGTTCAGCTGCAGCCTTCCTACCATCTTCATAAGCTCAGGCTTCAGGATCTCAGGTGCATGATCTACTGACTTGAAAATAGCCATCTGTACATTCTCCGATTGCATCAGAAGCGAAAGCTGCATAAGCCATTCAGGAAAGCAGGCCTTTATATATTCGCTAAGTTTCTTCTTAGCCGCCTTCTTGCCAAGCCTGTCCAAAAAACCATTTCCATAATTTACGAACCTTTTATACTGCTTTACATACTCTACTTCCCTGTCAGTGTCATTGGCAAGATATCCTGCCGTAAGTCGTGAATCCGCTCTGTAATATATAAGGAGGTCGAGTATCAGGACTATCACAGTAACTACCTGAGCCAGAGGATTTCCTGATACGTCCAGATCCATCTGACCTGCCATATAATAAACGACGGAGCATAAGAGAAGCGATGTGATTATCGAAAGAACTATCTCTCTCCTCTTCACCTTTTTCTCCTGCTGAAGAGCATATACCCTGTCGGCCCACATCCTGCGGGATTCAAGAAGAAGATCTATCGACTCCCTGTATTCTCCTCCTAGCGCCTCTGTCCTTAAGGCAAACCTGTGCATGATCGTAAGTCCCTGATAAGGATATCTCTTCTCAATTATCTGAAGGGCCTTCTCTTCGAAATCAGATTCATTATAAGTATTCCTTATATGATCTATGGCCATTGATATAGTCCTCTTCATCTCCCCTTCCTCGAAGAGATCGTGAGTGTCCTCCAGTGTGGTAAGAACTTTTCTGCTCTTCATGAACGAATAAAGGAACTGCTCCATATAAATATTCAGATCTGAAAATTTCTGCTGGTAGTACCTGTTCCTGTAGCTATTGCGTATAAGAAGAGGAAGGACTATCATTCCGGCAAGAAACATCACTACCTGCGGTAGCAGATGCAATCCGAAAAATCTACCCAGTATAAACATACCTGCTATAACAGCGGCATATCTTACTGCTGCCTTCCCTGGTGAAAAGACATAGCCATAGGCAGACAGCTCATCAGAAAGTCCAGGCTTCCTGCTTTTCTTCTTCTCTGCTTTCCTTGTCACTTTCCCTTTCAAAGCGTCACCCCCTGCCCATCATCTGGCGCCTCCGCTTTCCTATAAATGTCATCCTCTGATCTGAATGAGTCAGAAAAACTGCGTCAGGCATCTTCATTTCCTCTCCATATGACCGTCCCTGCTCTGCTACCATAGCTGCATTATCCGTATCCTCAGGTGTCATGCTGTAAAGAGATTTATCTATTGCGTCCTTTTCTGCCTTTTTGTACATTGATTGCTTCTCCGGCATGACCTCTGCATCATGGATGAATGGGTCATAAATAAGAGCATCCTTAAATCTCTTCATTATCACATCCGGGATCTCCTCCCCCGTTGGCTCACCGTCATTTAATAGCAATATACAGCTGTTCCTTGCTTCCTTTCGGTAGAAGAATCCTATCTGGTCTACATATCTTATCAGTCCGCTGCTTCCATCAGGCCTTGTAGTTAGCTTCTTCCGGATCAACACTGCCACATCTATGAAGCTGTAGATATCATTTATAAGTCTGCTCTCCGACCTGAGATTACCTGCCATATTGAGCATACGGTCAGGAACCTTTCTTACATCGTCTGTATGAAGAGTAGTCATCCCCCTGACACCCGTGGAAAAGCCCTCCATCAGATAGACCACCTCCTTGGACCTGGCCTCTGAGAGCATCATCCACTTGGGATTAAGTCTGAGGCAGGTCTTAATGGCCTTTGTATAATCCATGACCGGATTGATCCTAAGCTCTATGCAGTCGCTTCCAGGATTCATTGCCGCATAATGCCATTCCGGATTGTCCTCTATAGTGATAACCCTTTCCCTGCCTGGGATATACTGAGAGAAGAACTTGGCGCACTCTGTCTTTCCTACTCCCGGCTCACCGCAAAATACCATATTCATCTTTGAGAGGACACAGTTGATCAGAAGGCTTATCATCTGGTCAGACAGGTAACTGCTCTCTATCATCCCTTCTCTGGTAAGTCTGGTAAAGGGCATGGACTTCCTTATACAGATGGCCTTACCGGATATGGCTGCTGATTCGTGCACTATAGTGATCCTAAGCGTATCTGTCTCTGCCTCAAGTACCGGTGACTGCTTATGAAACTGCTTGCTGACGCAGTTTGCCACCCTTTTGGCAAATGCATTTACAAACTCCTCAGGAAGACCCTTCTCCGGTGAATATCTCCTATTTGAAGTATCGGAGATCCAGAGCCGCCTGCCGTCATAATCTATATCAGTGATCGAGTCATCCTCTATATACTGGTAAAGCGGTCCGAAAAACTCAGGTGTGATGCTTACTCCCTCAGTCCCCTCCGCCATATCAGAATCCTCCGCCAAGCATTATGATGCCTGATGTCGATCCGGCCTGTCCCGTAGCCTTGCTGAAAAAATCTGTGATAAGGTTTGAAAAAGCCTTTCCGACCACGCTGCCTCCATCCTTTCCAATAAGGAAGGTCACTAATGCTATAAGCGCAAGAATGGCTACCACCGTAATAAGAGCTGGTCCGTATTCCTTTAATATATCCTGCATGAAAAATCCCCCTTTCTGCAAGAAGTCACTCTGAAATGATCTGTAATCTGATGCAGCCTTATGGCTGCATAGCTTGCTTGGATGCGCATCAATCTGTCCGGCTTACACAAACAGTAAAATGCCTTGCTGGACATGTGCTTATAATACCCTCTCATAGCCACAAATTCAATTAAGCGGCTATTAAAGTTCGATAAACTTTTGTTTAGATACGTTTTATTTCCTCTTTATATTTATAAACTCCTGACAAGACAGGCATAAAAAAAGAAGAAACAGAAAAAATTCTGTTTCTTCCAAATAAAAATAAGTTACAGCGCTTCAAGGATCCTTTGCATTACAGGCTCGAAGGGTGCCTCTATCTGATAGCACTTACCCTCGTCCTCAAGCCTGGCATAGGATGGATCGATAGGAAGCTTTCCAAGTACTGGAAGTGACAGGTCTTTTGCGACCTGATCGATATTACTTTCACCGAATACAGAAATCTTCTCGCCACAATGGGGACAGATCATATAGCTGTAATTTTCAACTATTCCAAGTACAGGGACCTTCATCATGGAAGCCATATTGTAGGCTTTTTTTACTATCATGCTTACAAGGTCCTGTGGGCTTGTCACTATGACAACTCCATCAACCGGTAGTGACTGAAAGACCGTAAGCGGTACATCTCCTGTTCCTGGCGGCATATCCACAAAAAGATAGTCCAGATCACCCCAGACCACATCAGTCCAGAACTGCTTTACTGCATTTGCTATAACCGGTCCTCTCCAGATAACCGGTGACTCCTCATCGTCAAGGAGGAGATTAATAGACATGATCTCCGTTCCATCAGGAGCTGCTATAGGATATGAGCCTCTGTCGTCTCCATATGCCGGTCCATGCACCCCATACATCTTGGGGATCGATGGTCCTGTTATATCTGCATCAAGGATTCCAACCTTATATCCGGCTCTTGCCATCATAGATGCCATCTGTCCGGTCACGAAGCTCTTTCCTACTCCGCCCTTTCCGCTGACAACTCCGATCACATGACGGATAGAAGAGTATTTATTCAGATTCTCATGAAAATCATTTACTGCCTTTGTCTTCTGCTCCTTTATGCCCAGATCCTTTCGGAACTGTTCGACCTCCTTATCGATCTCTTCCTGACTCTTTTCCTTAGCCACTAAAACCTCCTGTACTTTCGCTGTTCATGCAGCTTAACTTTCATATATAAAAATCCGGCTTTCTGCGAAGCAAGTCGCAGATATCACGAAAAACGCTTAAATGAAAGAAGGACTGAGAACCAGCGAATTCCCAATCCTTCTATCAACAATTTGACAATAGATATGATACCACAACGTCACAAAAATGTCACATGTTTTTTGTAAAAAATTGAAATATTTTTTGTGGTTTTTTTGGCAGGATTTACCAAAAATACACAAAATAGGCGATTTTAGGACATTTTCCCAGTTCGGAATATCATCCGCCAAAAAACAGATGGTCTGGGATTTTCAATAAAAGCTTAAGAAATGTTTTGTTTTGACAGACAAGCCCCTGGGCCTGATATAAAAAGGACATCCGTCCAAAGACGGATGCCCGATATTAAATGAAATTAAAGGATAGCTGATCAGGCTTCCTTTGCCTTCTGTGCCTTGATAGCCTCTGTGAGCTTCGGAACGATCTTGTTCAGATCGCCTACCAGACCATAGTCAGCAACATCGAAGATAGGAGCGCCCTCATCCTTGTTGATAGCGATGATAAGATCTGACTCTTCCATTCCGGCTACATGCTGGATGGCTCCGGAAATACCGATGGCGAAATATATATTCGGGCGAACAGTCTTTCCAGTCTGTCCTACCTGAAGATCCTTCGGCTTCCAGCCATTATCAACAACGGCACGGGAGCATGAAACCATTGCACCCTTTCCAAGAGCCTCTGCAAGATCATCAAGAAGCTTAAAGTTCTCTGCTGATCCTACTCCACGTCCACCAGATACAAGGATCTTTGCATCCATGATATTTGCAACCTTTGCAACATCCTTTACTACCTTCTCGATAGTTACAGTCTTATTATTCTCTGTGATCTTGATGTCAGCATTTATTACCTCAGGCTTTTTTCCGGCAACTGGCTCAAGCTTCTGCATAACACCAGGACGGACTGTAGCCATCTGAGGACGGTTATCTGGGCAGGCGATTGTAGCAATAGTATTTCCGCCGAATGCAGGACGGGTCATCAGCAGCTGATTGTGCTTCTGCTCTACGCCCGGCTTTGCCTGCAGAGGGAAATCTCCTATATCAAGCTTTGTGCAGTCAGCTGTAAGACCTGTAGCAACACGAGCTGAAACTGTAGGGCCAAGATCACGTCCGATGGCTGTTGCGCCTACAAGCATGATCTCAGGCTTATATTCATTGATGACACCTGCAAGTGCCTGAGCGTACTGCTCTGTACGATAGGTCTCAAGCAGAGGATCGTCTACTACGATGACACGGTCTGCGCCGTACTCACCAAGCTTGTCTGTAAGTCCACCAACATTAGAACCGATAAGGACAGCTGTTACCTTCTCGCCTAATGCGTCTGCTAATTCTTTTCCTTTACCGATAAGCTCAAGAGAGATAGAAGAAAGCTCTCCGTCTACCTGCTGAGCATAGGTAAATACTCCTTTGTAATCTTCTAAAGCCATTTATTTTACCTTTCTTCAAATGAAGTTCTAATTTTCGACCAGGGAAGTTCTTTTCGCTAAATTCAAGCTTTGTCTGCAGCTTGAGCCAGGCATTCGGCTTGCTCAAGCCCACATGCCTTCGGTCAGATAAGATGCTTCTCGTTGAGCTTACCCATGATATAATCAACGGACTCCTGAGGATCGAGTGTAACCTTTTCTCCAGCTCCCTTACGAACCTTATCAGAAGCCTTTGCGATCTTTGTCGGTGAACCCTTAAGACCCAGATCCTTATCATCTACATCCTTTAAGTCGGCTCTGCCCCAAACAGTTATCCTGTCTGCCTTCTGGTCGATAGCATCGAAGATTCCGCCTGGTGTCATGTACATAGGCTCCTTTGAAAGCTCTGCAAGAGCTGTAATAAGGCAAGGCATTGATGCCTTTAATACATGGTATCTATCGTCATAGACTCTCTTGACCTCGACAGTCTTTGCTGCCTCATCAACCTTGATATCCTCTGCATATGAGATAACAGGGATTCCAAGATGCTCAGCGATCTGAGGTCCAACCTGAGCTGTATCTCCATCGATAGCCTGACGTCCTGTGATTATGATGTCATAATCGATATTCCTTAAAGCTCCGGCAATAGTCGTGGATGTAGCCCAGGTATCAGCTCCTCCGAGTACACGGTCTGTTACTAAGACACCGTCATCTGCTCCCATAGCCATTGCCTCTAAAAGGACATCCTCAGCCTTAGGAAGTCCCATTGTAAGAACTGTGACAGTTGTTCTAGGATTTGACTCCTTTATACGAAGTGCAGCCTCAAGACCAGCCTTGTCATCAGGGTTCATGATCGTAAGCATTGCTCCACGGTTAAGTGTTCCGTCCGGGTTGAAAACAACTCCGCCCTTGGTATCCGGAACCTGTTTAATACATACTACAATTTTCATGTAATGTCTGCTCCTTTGATATATTCTTTGTCAGAAAAACCATTTCCTGATCTCTTTATTTCAGGAGATTTCCTGAAATAACCATTCTCTGAACCTCTGATGTTCCTTCGTAGATCTCTGTGATCTTTGCATCACGCATCATACGCTCTACATCATACTCACGAGTATATCCATAACCACCATGAAGCTGTACAGCCTTAGTAGTAACAGCCATTGCTGCCTCTGCTGCGAAAAGCTTGGCCTCTGCAGCCTCTACAGAGAATCTAGGCTTGTTCTTCTTTGCCTCTGCTGCTGCATAAACGAGGTACTGAGCTGCCTGCATACGTGTAGCCATATCAGCAAGCTGGAACTGGGTATTCTGGAATGCTCCGATAGTGCGTCCGAACTGCTTTCTTTCCTTTACGAACTCTATAGTACGGTCTATAGCACCCTCGCCAAGTCCTAAGGCCTGAGCTGCGATACCGATACGGCCGCCATCAAGAGTATGCATTGCTTCCTGGAAGCCCTTTCCTCTTACTCCGAGAAGGTTCTCAGCAGGAATACGGCAATCCTGGAAGATAAGCTCATAGGTAGATGAAGCTCTGATACCCATCTTCTTCTCTTTTGTTCCGAATGTGAATCCTGGTGTTCCCTTCTCAACGATGAATGCTGAGAAATTCTTCTTAGGACGGCCCTTCTTATCTGTTGTGATATCTGTAACAGCGATGATGACATAGATATCTGCTTCCTTACCGTTGGTGATGAAGCACTTCGATCCGTTAAGGACCCACTCATTTGTCTTCTCGTCTAAAACTGCCTTTGTCTGTGCTCCCTGAGCATCTGTTCCTGCTCCAGGCTCTGTCAGAGCGAATGCTCCGAGCTTCTCACCCTTTGCTAAAGGTACGAGGTACTTCTGCTTCTGCTCCTCTGTACCATAGTTCATGATAGGGTCACAGCAGAGAGATGAATGAGCTGAAACGATAACTGCTGTAGTACCGCAGACCTTTGCGAGCTCCTCTACACACATAACATATGTAAGAGGATCGCATCCCTGTCCGCCATATTCCTTAGGGATGGCAATTCCCAGGAAACCGTACTTTGCCATCTTCTCTACGGTTGCTCTAGGGAACTCCTCAGTCTCATCGATCTCCTGTGCGAGAGGCTTTACTTCCTTCTGAGCAAAATCAGCGAAGAGGGAACGAGCCATCTCATGCTTTTTATCTATAATAAAATCCATGGAATAATTTTCCTCCAATTGTTGTGAGGCTACAAACCCCAAATTACTGCTTATCTACCGGTACCTTGTTCTTGAAGCCCTGTGAATAGTCATAAAAGCCACGTCCGCTCTTGACACCGAGATGTCCTGCGCGAACCATCTTCTTAAGAAGCGGAGCCGGACGATACTTGGAGTCTGCTGTCTCAGTGTACAGAACGTTCATGATAGCAAGTACTATATCAAGTCCGATGTAGTCACCGAGCTCAAGTGGTCCCATCGGGTGATTGCAGCCAAGCTTCATAGCATTATCTACACCCTCAATGTCTGCAACGCCCTCTGAATATACGAAGATTCCTTCGTTGATCATAGGGATAAGGATACGGTTTGCAACAAATCCTGCTGACTCCTGAACACGTACAGGTGTCTTTCCGAGCTTTCTAGCGATCTCCTCGACCTTCTCTACTGTCTCATCCGGAGTATTGGCACCCTTGATGACCTCGATAAGCTTCATTACAGGAGCCGGGTTGAAGAAGTGCATTCCGATAACAGGAGTCTTAAGACCTGCACCGATCTCTGTGATGGAAAGAGATGATGTGTTTGATGCAAAGATACAGTCAGGGTTCTTTACTATGTTCTCTTCAAGATCCTTGAAGCAGTTCTTCTTTATATCCATTCTCTCAAGAGCAGCCTCAACTACGAGATCAGCATCTGTAGCGATGGTATTGAGACCGGTCTTGAACTTCCCGATGATGGCATCAGCCTTAGCCTGATCGATCTTGCCCTTGCTTACGAGCTTGTCAACGTTCTTCTTTACTTTTCCGAGTCCGCCTTCTGCAAACTCCTCCTTGATATCGCAGAGATATACTGTCTCTACCTCATCACACTGTGCGAATGTCTGGGCAATTCCAGAGCCCATGGTACCAGCACCGATTACAGCTACTTTCATGTGTTTTCCTCCTGTTGTATGTGGCATTTAGTATGAAGTATATTATCAAAGGTCTGAGGTCTGAGGTGCGAGGTGCGAGGCCATAAGATCAAGTATAAACCTTAAGGTTTTTTATAAGTTTACGCAACATTCGACTAATCTCATCACTAAGTGAGAGCGACAGCCTTATCTGATCCTCAGAAAAATATCCAAGTTTCATACACAGCTCCAATTGGGTCTCAAGCTCTGCCCTTGATCCTTGTGCTATATATAGAAACCTCAGGTATTCCTTCAACGAATCACGTTCATGTCCTTCAGCTATATTCGAAGGTATCGAAACCGCTGCCCTCCGCATCTGGTCAGATAGGGCATAAAGCTCCTCACGTGGAAGAAACTTTACTAATCTGTAAATTTCTTCTACAAGAGCCATACTCTTCTGCCAGACTATTAATCCCCTATAACTATCCACCCTCTGACCTCTGACCTCTAACCTCTCACCTCTAACCTACTATCAATCTCTCTCTACTACAGTCGCGCATCCCATTCCGCCGCCGATGCAGAGTGTTGCAAGACCCTTCTTAGCGTCTCTCTTCTCCATCTCATGAAGAAGTGTTACAAGGATACGGCAGCCTGAAGCTCCTACCGGATGTCCGAGTGCGATTGCACCACCATTGACATTGACCTTGGACATGTCGAACTTGAGCTCCTTGGCTACTGCAACTGACTGAGCTGCGAATGCCTCGTTAGCCTCGATCAGATCCATATCATCAACTGAAAGGCCTGTTCTCTTCATAACATTCTTAACAGCTGCTACAGGGCCAACACCCATGATCTTCGGATCTACGCCGCCCATTGCTCCGCCAACGAAGTATGCCATAGGCTTAACGCCGAGCTCCTTTGCCTTCTCCTCTGTCATGAGAACGACAGCTGCAGCACCATCGTTGATTCCTGATGCATTTCCGGCAGTAACGACTCCGCCTTCTACTCCTGAACAGCAACGAAGCTTTGAAAGAGTCTCTACTGTTGTTCCAGCACGAGGTCCCTCATCTGTATCGATCACGATGTCACCCTTCTTGCGGTCATGGATAGTGATAGGAACGATCTCATCCTTGAACTTGCCTGCTGCCATAGCCTTCTCGCACTTCTGCTGTGATGAAGCGGCGAACTCGTCAAGCTCCTCACGGGTAAGCTTCCACTGCTTTGCAACGTTCTCAGCGGTTACCATCATATGGTACTGGTTGAAAGCGTCCCAGAGTGCGTCATTTATCATAGTATCTACAAGGACACCGTTGTTCATACGATATCCGAAACGTGCCTTATCAAGTGCGAAAGGAGCACGTGACATTGACTCTGTGCCGCCGGCAACTACGATATCAGCCTGGCCGGCCATTATCATATTTGCAGCTTCATTAACACACTTAAGACCTGATCCGCATACTGCGTTTAAAGTAACGGCTGGAACCTCTACAGGGAGTCCTGCCTTTATTGATACCTGTCTAGCTACATTCTGTCCAAGTCCGGCCTGGATTACGCATCCGAACTTAACCTCGTCTACCTGATCTGCCGGTACCTTTGCACGCTCAAGAGCTTCCTTAACTACTGTAGCGCCCATATCAACGGCTGATACAGTAGAAAGCTCTCCACCCATCTTTCCGATTGCAGTACGGCATGCACCTGCCAGAACTATTCTTCCTGCCATGTCACGTCTCCTTTTCTAGCGATCTACGCTATCTTTTCCCAGGGAAAATGCGGTTTCCTGTTACTCTTGTTATCTAAGACTGTTAAAATTTTAACAATCTTTTCCAAAAAATATAAGCCGCCGCACCGGCTACGTCATTTACTTTATCACATACGACGATTCATATCAAGGGTTTTTGTGAAAAAAGGCCTAAGGCCTGCATCTTCCGCATGGACAAAAGCCTTCTCTTATAAGCGTCTTTCGCTTTGCTTTTACTGACCTTTTGTTGCGGGCTGCCATCTGATGGACTGACGGGCAGGATGGCTTGTGAAATTTTTTCGTATTTGTATTCAGCACATAGTTATGAGCTCCATTATCATTCTGTGCTGCCCTGCTGTTTCTTGTCTTCTCCCTGGTGCTTGCAGTGCTGCCCTGATAGGCAACTCCCTGACTGGAGCCGTCCTTGTAGTCGATCTTTACTCTGGGCTGTACATTATAGCAGAATACACAGAACCGGACCCCTTTTCCGCTGTCCTCGAGGCTTTCTGCCTCCATCAGGACTCCGCGTGATAAAAGTTCACGTCCCTTGAATACCGGAGTCACACGGTAAAGCACATGATCCGAAGGGTTGGAATGCAGATATGAGGCGACCTGATCCTCATATGGCAGCATACCCTCATTGTTCAGGTATCTGGTCCCTGTGATCAGATTTCTTTCATTTGCATTCTCTCCGGTAAGCTGGTATCCGATCAGATGGCAGCGGTTGTAGAGATAATTGCCATCTATTCCTGCATACTTTACTGTATGCCAGCCTGTAGGATGCACAGAACCAATAGGTCCCCTTTCCTTGTCCGGCATCAGATCCGTCCCTATATCAGCAATGGCCACAGTGCATCTTCCCATGCTGTCGAGATCCTTATACTTTTCATAACTTCTTTTTACAGAAAGCTCCTTTGACGTGAAATAAGGCCTGTTGCCATGGATCTTTACACTAGGATCCTTGCCATTCCACTTCGGGACACTTTTCTGATACGAGAAGCCCCTTGGGAAAGGATTAGCCTTAGCCTCCGTAGAGACAATGGTCTGATATCCACCTGTGAATGCAGCTGGACTAAAAAGAAATGTTGCGACAGAGGCCGCAGCAAGTATCCCGTTTAATATTTTCTTATTTCTTTTCATTTCTTATCGATTGAGGATGCGAGATCCGTCGTGTAATCATTTATAGCTGATAAGTCTATAGGAGTAACTGCTGCCTCCTTTGAGGATGATGCCTCCTCATTTGCTGTCTTTACCTTTCCATATATGGACCAGCCGATCCAGACCACAAAGGCTGCACAGATGACTGCCGACACAAGTCCTATCAGAAATCTGTTTCTTTTCTGCTTTCTTACTATCTGCTTCCTGTGAAGCTTCTCCTCCTTATGCTCGAGTACCTTTTCCTGACTCATTAAACTATGCTCCTTTTTATACTTTAAGCGAATGCTTCTCTATAATTATATATTTTTTCCTACCTGTTTTCAAGGAAGTTCTTTTTGATAAGGCCTTGCTGTGGTAGAATATATCCCAGGCAGAAAGGAGTCCAGATGAATATAGTTTTTCTTGACAGGAAGTCACTAGGCGATGACCTCGATCTCTCAGACTTCAAAAGACTCGGAAACGTAACTGAGTACAATTTCACTGAGCCTGACCAGATGGAGGAGAGAGTAAGGGACGCTGACATCCTTATAGTAAATAAAACGCAGATCAATGAAGCCACTGTAGGAGGAGCCTCGCATCTGAAGGCAGTATGCGTGACCGCTACCGGAGTCAACAATATCGATATCCCTTATCTTGAAAGCCACGGGATCCACTGGCACAATGTAGCCGGATATTCGACCGAATCAGTTGCCCAGCATACTATAGCCATTGCCCTTTATATGTATGAGCATCTGGCCTATTATGACAGATACACCTCATCAGGCCAATATGCAGAGGACGAGCTTTTCACTCATTTCGCAATGACCTTTCACGAGCTCTATGGAAAGCAGTGGGGAATAGCAGGCCTTGGAGCAATAGGTCACAGGGTCGCGCAGATTGCCGCCTCCTTTGGATGCAGAGTCGTTTACTATTCGACCTCAGGCGTTGACAGGGCAGAGCCATATCCCCGCCTTGACTGGGAAGAATTCCTGGCTACATCTGACCTGATCTCTATCCATTCCCCGCTTAATAAAACTACCGAAGGGCTATTTGACAGTCAGGCATTTGAACATATGAAAAACGATGCTATTCTTGTAAATGTAGCAAGAGGTGCCATAATCAACGAAAAGGATCTGGCATATGCCCTTGATAACGGTGAGATAAAAGCTGCTGCGCTTGATACCCTGACTGTCGAGCCTATGTCCAAATCTTCTCCCTTCCTTCGTATGAAGCATAAGGACAGGCTGCTTATCACTCCGCATATAGGCTGGGCCTCTACGGAGGCAAGGCAGAGACTCATGAGGATAGTACTTTCTCAAGTTAAGAAAGAAATTTAAAAAAGCCCTTGCATTACGTTCTTCTTTATGATATTATAGTCAAGTCGCGGATGTAGGCGCGGCTTAACATGGCTCCGTGGTCAAGCGGTTAAGACATCGCCCTTTCACGGCGGTAACACGGGTTCAATTCCCGTCGGAGTCATTTATGGATCCTTAGCTCAGTTGGTTAGAGCAACCGGCTCATAACCGGTCGGTCCTGGGTTCGAGTCCCCGAGGATCCACTATTTTGTACGGCCTGGTGGCTCAGTTGGTTAGAGCGCCGCCCTGTCACGGCGGAGGTCGAGGGTTCGAACCCCTCTCAGGTCGTTTTGCCGTAAGCATCTGCTTTAGGGCAAAGGGCCGGCGTGGCGGAACTGGCAGACGCGCAGGACTTAAAATCCTGTGGTGGTGACATCGTACCGGTTCGATCCCGGTCGCCGGCACTTGCATAGTGTATCAGACTATGTTATAATTGATATTTGTTGAGACCATTATCGGTCATTTGTGTGCTCGTAGCTCAGCTGGATAGAGCACTTGGCTACGGACCAAGGTGTCGGGGGTTCGAATCCTCTCGGGCACGCTAGATTTATATCTCCCGGATCTTTTAAGGATCCGGGAGATTTTTTATTCTCTTCTTTTTTATCAAAGCAAAAAGATGCCCCACCCTGCTTAGCAGGATGGGGTATTCTACTCATCACCCTATATGATCTCTGTCATGACTTTGTAGCATACATGAAGTACTTCATGCCGTAAACTGTGCCGAAAGCACCCTTTACGTTTCTCTTTACCATATAGATATCATTATAGTAATAGATCGGGATTATTGCCCAGGTATCCATCAGCATATCCTCTGCCTGATGCATCAGATCTACACGGGATGCGAAGTCTGTTGACTTCCTGATCTTATCTACAAGCTTGTCATAGTCAGCCCAGTTCTGAGGAGCTGATGAATGCTTGTCCATATCACGTCCAAGCTGGCTGTCGTTGTTTCCTGAATCGGTTGTATACATCTCAAGCATGTTGATAGGATCGTTGTAGTCGGCAAGCCAACCCTCACGGGCTGCTGCGAAGTTGCCCTTCTGTCTGTCAGCTATAAGAACCTTCCAGTCCTCTGTCTGTACCTGCATATTGATTCCAAGTGCGGAGAGATCCTGCTGGATTGACTCGGCGATCTTCTTATGTCCTGAATCATCATTTAAGATATACTCAAACGAGATAGCCGGGCTGCACTTGTAGGTTCCGTCACCATTGTCTGTAAACTTATAGCCGCATCCCTCCAGAAGTTTTTTAGCCTCCTCTACGGAATCCTGACCGGTCTTGTCCGCATCATAATAGCTCTTGTTCTTGAACTCTCCGCCGTTACCATCGCTCATTCCTGCCGGGATGAATGAATCAGCAAGCTTCTGGCCTGTCTGTCCGACAGTATCAACAATATACTTCCTGTCGATAAGAAGAGCGATTGCATGTCTGAAATCCTTGGCCTGCTGCTCTGTCATGTTCTTGAAGAGATCTGAGTTTACATTGAATCCCAGATAGTAGGTTCCAAGGTTATCCATAATATTGAACTCTTTATTGTTCTTTACAGACTTGATCTCATCGTTTGGTACTGTATCAATAAAGTCAAGATCGCCCTTATTGTATGCTGCATAGGTAGTGGTATCCTGAGCAGACAGCATGAAATGGATCTGCTTGATCTTTACCTTTGATGCGTTATAGAAGTTGTCATTCTTTACATACTCCATTGACTCATCATGCTTCCATGACTTTAATGTGTATGCACCGTTTGAGACAAAGCCTGCCTCCTGTGACCATGTACCTGCAGGCACTTTGTCTGTGACTGACTTCTCTACATCCTTCTGGTATACAGGGAAGAATGTAGGGAAGGCAAGGAGATCATTGAAGTAAGGGCATGGATTTGTAAGCTTAATCTTTAAGGTATAATCGTCTAAAGCCTCTACATCAAGCTTATTTCCCTTACGGGCAATTATATCAAAGAGATATGCATATCCTGATGCTGTCTTCTTGTCTATAACCCTGTTCCAGGAATATAAGAAATCCTTTGCTGTAAGAGGATCTCCGTTTGACCACTTGGTCTTCTTGAGCTTAATAGTATACTCTGTCTTGTCTGATGAAACCTCAGGCATTCCGTCTGCTATGTCCGGAACAAGCTTCTGATCCTGATCATAGGTATAAAGTCCGGCAAAGGAATTGATGATATAGATTCCTCCGTCGACTGCTGTGTTAAGAGCCGGATCTATAGACTGAGGCTCAGGTCCGATATTGATGTTTAACACATCATCATCGTGGTTTTCCTTTGTGGCCTTGTCAGCGACCTTTGCGGATCCGCTGGCTCCTCCCTTACTTCCTCCGCAGGCAGCCATGGAAAGTGCCATAGAGGATGCAAGAAGCAATGCAAGTAACTTCTTCTTCATAAGTTTTCCTCCTTATAAAACTATTGATCTATTGAGAACCATCATCTGATGGATACTCACTATTTATTGAAGCAGGCAACCATATGCCCGTTTCCTCTGTCTGTAAGAGGCGGACGATGCATAGCACACTCCTCTGTAGCATAGGCGCATCTGGTCCTGAAAGGACATCCCTTTGGCATCTTCAGCGGAGACGGAACATCACCCTCAAGAACTATCCTGTGGCTTTCTCTTGCTGTCTTAGGATCCGGAATCGGAACCGCAGACAGAAGAGAAAGAGTATATGGATGGATAGGATTGTCATTAAGTTCATCCGCATCTGCAATCTCCATCAGATGGCCTAGATACATAACTGCTATCCTGTCCGAGATATGATGTACTACAAGCAGGTCATGAGCTATGAAAAGATAGGCAAGACCCAGCTTGTCCTGAAGCTCCTCAAACATATTTATGACCTGAGCCTGGATCGAGACATCAAGAGCAGAAACCGGCTCATCACAGACGATAAACTTAGGATTTACAGCCAGAGCCCTTGCTATACCTATACGCTGTCTCTGCCCACCTGAAAACTCATGGGCATATCTCATGGCATGCTCTGCATTGAGTCCTACGGTCTCCATCAGAGAAAGGATCTTCTCACGTCTCTCTGCCTTATTCTTATAGAGATGATGGACGTCAAGTGGCTCTCCTATGATATCCTCGACTGTCATCAGAGGATCAAGGGATGAATATGGATCCTGGAAGACCATCTGCATCTTCTTCCTGTAAGGAAGCATATTCTTCTTCACAGGGTTCTTGATAAGTGGCTTTCCCTTTTCATCAAGGATCACATTGCCCTTTTCATCATAGCTTTCACCGCTGTCGAACAGCACGTCTCCGTCAAAAACTATACGTCCCGCGGTCGGCTCATAAAGCCTTAGAAGTGAGCGGCCTACTGTCGTCTTTCCGCATCCTGATTCTCCTACAAGGCCTAAGGTCTCGCCCGGCTTTATAGCAAAAGACACGTCGTCAACTGCCTTTAGCGGTACCTTATGAAAGCCCGAGGAAACAGGAAAGTACTGTTTTAGGTGGCTTACCTCAACGAGGTTTTTTTCCTCTGCCATATCATTCTCCTTCCTTTTCTTCAAAAGCTTCCTTGATATTCATAAAGCAGGCTGCCCTGTGACCCTGACCTACCGCGATCTCATCCGGCTTCTGATGAAGACAAATCTTCATGGCATTGGCACATCTCGGACAGAAGGCACAGCCCTCAGGCAGGTTTAACATATTGATTGGAGTACCTCCTATTGGAACCAGCTTCTCATTCATATTGTCAGCTCTTGGTATGGAACGGAGTAGCCCCTTGGTATATTCATGAGCCGGTCTGTAGAAGATATCATCGGCGTTTCCTCTCTCACAGACTCTTCCTCCATACATGACCATTATCTCATCGCACATGGAGGCTATCACGCCCAGATCATGTGTAACAATAATGATCGCCATACCAAGCTTCTTCTGCAATGACTGCATTAGCTCAAGTATCTGGGCCTGGATAGTAACATCAAGAGCTGTTGTAGGCTCGTCGGCAATAAGGACGTCAGGCTCACAGCAAAGGCTCATGGCTATCATGATACGCTGCCTCATGCCGCCCGAAAGCTCATGCGGATACTGCCTCATCCTTACCTCCGGCTCATTTACTCCTACCAGCTTAAGCATCTCGACTGCCCTGTCATAGGCCTGCTTCTTTGTCTTGTCAGTATGAAGTCTTACAGCCTCTATCAGCTGATAGCCTATGGAAAAGGTCGGATTAAGAGAAGTCATAGGGTCCTGAAAAATGATAGATATGTTCTTTCCTCTGAACTTCTCCATCTTCTTTTCATTCCATCCAAGGATATTTTCGCCCTTGAAAAGGATCTCTCCCTTTGTAACCTTTCCTGTCGCTGCTAAGATCTGCATTATCGAATAAGCGGTGACAGATTTTCCTGAGCCAGACTCTCCTACTATTCCCATTGTCTCTCCCGGGCGCAGGTTGAAGTTTACTCCGTTTACGGCCTGGACCTCTCCGTTTTCAGTAAAGAAACTGGTGTGGAGATCCTTAACCTGTAAAATATACTTTTCTTCTTCACTCATAATGATCTCCTTTAATTCAGCTTCGTATCAAACGCATCCCTTAAACCATCGCCAAGAAGGTTGAAGGCTAAAACGATAAGTGAGATAACGACAGCCGGTATGACCAGTCTAAGAGGATAGGTCTGCATTGCTCCTCTCGCATCATTTGCCAGAGAGCCAAGCGATGTAAGCGGGATATTTACACCGAGTCCTATGAAGGAAAGGAAGCTCTCTGTAAATATGGCGCTCGGAATCTGAAGTGCCGTTGTGATTATTATTATGGACAGGCAGTTAGGGATAATGTGAGTCCTTAGTATCCGCCCGTTCGATGTACCTATGCTCTTTGCGGCAAGCACATACTCATTATTCTTTATCTGCAGGATCTGTCCTCTTATAAGCCTTGCCATTCCTACCCAGTAGAGAAGAGCAAATACTATGAACATAGAGATCATATTTACTCCTAGCTTGGCAAGCCCCGTCCCCTGGATAAGAGGGGTAAGTGTCTGCTGCAGTACTACCGAAAGCAGGATGATTATAAGCATGTCAGGAAGCGAATATATGACATCGACTATCCTCATCATTATAAGGTCGACTGTACCTCCAAAGTACCCTGCTATAGAGCCGTAGATAAGCCCTATGATAAGGACCATGACCGCTGCAACTATCCCTACCATAAGGGATACTCTTGTGCCGTATACAACGCGGATAAAATAGTCTCTTCCCATCGAATCAGTTCCGAACAGATGAGGGAAAAGCTTCTTTCCGCTGTCCTCCATATACTGGGTCTCAAGCTGCGAATATTCCATTGGTCCTAAGTTGGTCGCGCTCTTGTCTCTGCGACCATTTACCGTTATTATGGTCTGGTAGGAATAGGGGCAAATATGCGGTGCTATTACAGCGATCGCTATCAGTATGATAAGAACTACTATACTTGCCATAGCCAGCGGATTCCTTCTAAGCTTCCTCATTCCGTCCCGGAAGAAGGTTGAAGACTCACCCATTACATCCTGCTGCCTCTTTTCCTCGTCACTGGCCTTTTCAAAGTCACTTGCGTTAAACTTCGAAAGATCTATCTGAGAGCTCAGGAAGGCTCTCTTACTGTACTTTTCTTCTGCCATCTCAAAGCTCCTTTATTCGAATGTGATACGCGGATCGATTATCTTGTAGAGAATATCTGTGATCAGGTTTGCTATTATCATCAGGAGTGCAAGGAATATCGTCACTGCCATGATATATGGATAATCCCTGTTATTGATACTCTGAACAAACATTGTTCCAAGTCCGGGTATTGTAAAGATACTCTCGATGACCATCGATCCTGTGATGATATAGGCGAACTCAGGTCCGACATAGGTGATCACAGGAATAAGGGCATTTCTTAAGGCATGAACAAAGATGACCTTAAGCTTCGGCACACCCTTGGCGCGGGCTGTGGTTATATAATCCTGATTCAGTGCATCAAGCATGGATGTCTTTGTGAGCCTTGTGATATAGGCCATTGGATAAACCGCAAGCGATATGACCGGCAGAATGAAGTTAGGATGGTTGACATCCCATACCGGTATCAGCTGAAGCTGCATACAGAAAAGGAGCATCAGAAGCGTCGCTAGAACAAATGATGGTATCGCTGTCCCAAGCGTAGTGAGAACTACCAACACCCGATCCGGCCATTTATTTCTCGTCAGCGCCTGGATCGAGCCAAATATGATCCCAAGGATCAGTGCCAGTATCAGAGCTGAAACTCCAAGCTTAGCAGATACTCCGAACCTTGACCTGAGATCAGGCCAGATGGCTCTCTGAGTCTTTAACGAAATACCCCAGTCGCCATGAAGGAAGTTCTTCATGTAATTGAAGTACTGGACTCCGACCGGCTTATCGAGCCCATATCTCTTGTTCAGGGTCGCGATGACCTCCTTTGACATGGCCTTCTCAGATGTGAATGGTCCGCCCGGGATCAGGTTCATCACAAAGAAGGTTATGGCGCTTACGATAATAAACGCCACAATGGCCATGACAACTCTTTTCACAATGTACTTTGCCACTTTTCTTTTCTCCTTGCTTATATTTTTATTTGCACTAACGCAAATTCAAGCCTTGATATCAAAAAAGTGCAGATAATGTCCTACTTATCTGCACTCCCTTGTGTTTATCAATAGTCTCCATTCTGCCTGGGATAATTTATTTTGTTAAAGTGTTAAAACGGTAAACTATATTGCCTATTCACAGTTTCTTCACAACAATGTCCATTATACATATTCATGAATAAATGTCAACAGAAACTTGAAATTTATCTAATGTTTATTTTTCTTATATTAGCGCTGTTTATCGGTGATGTTTTAAATTGGCAAAGTATAAATATAATATTTATTAGTAAACTATATAGATATAATTGCGTTTCTATGCATATTTATACATAAAAATACAAAAAAAGGACCGGCTCAAGCAGCCAGTCCCTGATCCCTAATCCCTATCATCTAATATAGCGGTAGAAATTACTTTCATAATTGTTTAGATAATCCTGCAGAGCATTCGTAAGATTTATGTTGTCTGCGAAAAGGATCATAGTGATCACTAAAAGGACGATCGAAACAGCAGCACAGATTATCCCTGCTATCGCAAAGCCGTTGTTCTTTCTCTTCGAAAGAGAGATAATGCCGAATACGATAGAAAGGATTGCCGGCAGAACGTTAACGAATGAGCAGAAGCAGAGAAGGGAGATAATTCCAAGCACCATTGAGGCGATCCCGAACCCTCTTGATGGATCCTGCTGATAGTAGCCATTATAGGGCTGATATGGATTCTGAGGATATTCGTTTCCATTATTCCAGGCATTCTGCCCATCAGGACCGTAGCCAGGGCCAGTCTGTCCGTAAGGACCATAGCCAGGGCCAGTCTGTCCGTAAGGACCATAGCTGTTATTTCTATTGCCCCCATTCTGGCTCTGCCTGTATGCCTGCCACTGATCAGGGTTCACGCGACATCCCTGATCTCTATTGCCATTCATACCGTAAGAATCAGGTCTGCCCTGCTCTGTACTTCCACTATCCAAAACCGGTCCGTTCTGGCTCTTATCTATATCCGAATCCTGCTCCTGCGTCTCCTCCGCAAAGATATCCTGCTCTGACGGCTTCTGATCCGGATCCTCATTGCTACCATTATTATAAAAATTGTTGTTATCCATAGATTCTCCTAATTTATATCGATCATTTTGGCGGCTTTAACGGATCTATACCTAATCCGGCAAAATAAGAAGCCCCAATGATAAATACCAGTATGTATATGACAATGTAGACAGCTGATATGACAGCGCCGCAGATCACAAGTCTGTCGTTTTCCTCACTTGATCTTCCATGCAGTACTGCGAAGACTATAGAGGCTATTGCCGAGGCAAGCCCTAAATACCATCTGAGGCAGCTCAAAATGAGAGATCCGAAGCTTAGTACAAAGCATAATATTCTGTATACTGATAATTTAGTGTCTTTTTTGTCCATAAGTATGCTACAATGTATTCATTCAGCAGCTTATATCGAGGTTTTAAGTATGGTTTACGTATTTGGCTCCCAGGTGATCTATTATCAGCACATTCCCGGAAAGGAGAATGCCGCCCCTCTGATCCTGCTTCATGGAAACGGTGAGGATCATCATATATTTGACACCCTCTGTGACTCCCTTGGAGAGGATTTCGACATCTATGCCCCTGACAGCAGGGGTCACGGTCTGTCTGCCTGTCCAGAAGAGCTCCACTATCAGGATATGGCAGATGATCTCTATCGCTTTATCACAGAGCTTGATATAAGGAAGCCTCTTATTGTCGGTTTCTCTGACGGAGGGATCACTGCTCTTATATTTGCCTCCACCTACTCTCATCTATGCAGCGGAATCATATGCTGCGGAGCCAATACATGCCCTAAGGGACTTACTGGTCAGGAACGTATGGCGATAAAGAAGGCAATGAAAAGAAAGCTGTCCTCTCACGGCAGCTCGGATACTGATATAGATACTGTATCAAGTCGGGTCTTTGCTGCAAGCGGAGCCTTGGAAAGACTTATGCTGACCGAGCCTGATATATCAGAGAAGATGCTTGGACAGATCTCTGTCCCGGTCCTGGTCCTGTCTGGAGAAAATGATCTGGTAAAAAAGTCTGATACAATGAAAATCTTCTCCTCCATACAAAAAAGTCAGCTCCGTATCCTCCCCGGGGAGGATCACGGAAGCTATGTGATCGGATCTGACAGGCTTTCCTCCTTTATAAGAGACTTCTGGGCTATCTTTACTGATTGATCTTATGCTTAGGGATAAGCTTTTCTATCCCTCCCATATAAGGCCTTAAAACCTCCGGAATGCTTACTGTACCGTCAGCATTCAGATTGTTCTCAAGGAAGGCTATGAGCATTCTCGGAGGAGCTACTACTGTATTATTCAGTGTATTTGCAAAATACTTTCTGCCATCTGCAGCCTTTACCCTGATACCAAGTCTTCTGGCCTGGGCATCTCCTAAGTTGGAGCAGCTTCCTACCTCAAAATACTTCTTCTGTCTCGGGCTCCATGCTTCGACATCACAGCTCTTGACCTTTAGGTCTGCAAGATCTCCTGAGCAGCACTCCAGTGTACGTACAGGTATATCCATGCTGCGGAAAAGCTCTACCGTATAGCTCCAGAGCTTATTATACCAGTCCCAGGCCTCTTCAGGTCTGCAGACCACTATCATCTCCTGCTTTTCAAACTGATGGATACGATAGACTCCTCGCTCCTCTATTCCATGAGCTCCCTTTTCCTTACGGAAGCACGGTGAATATGAGGTCATTGTATAAGGCAGCTTTTCCTCGTCATTTAAGGTGTCCTTATAGCGTCCTATCATAGAATGCTCTGAGGTACCGATCAGATATAGATCCTCACCCTCGATCTTATACATCATCGCATCCATCTCATCGAAGCTCATGACTCCGTCAACGACAGCGGAATGGATCATATAAGGCGGGATGCAGTAGGTGAAGCCCTTGCCTATCATGAAATCCCTGGCATATGCGAGTACAGCCGAATGAAGTCTTGCTATATCTCCGAGCAGATAATAGAATCCGTTTCCAGCCACCTTGCCGGCAGCATCGAGATCTATGCCGTCGAAGCTTTCCATGATATCAGTATGATATGGAACAGGGAAGTCAGGAACGACCGGCTCACCGAATTTCTCTATCTCCTGATTGCAGGAGTCGTCAGGTCCTATAGGCACAGAAGGATCTATGATATTAGGAATCACCATCATATCATCCCTGACCTTCTTCTGATACTCCTTTTCCTTCTCCTCAAGCTCCGTAAGCCTTGCGGCATTGGCACTTACCATTGCCTTGGTCTTTTCGGCCTCGTCCTTCTTTCCTTCCTTCATCAGGATGCCTATCTGCTTTGAAAGACGGTTTCTCTCGGCACGGAGGTTATCAGCCTCACCCTTTGCCTCTCTTGAAAGAGCGTCATACTTTATAACTTCATCTACTAGCGGAAGCTTCTTGTCCTGGAACTTTTTCTTTATGTTCTCACGGACTGCATCCGGATTTTCTCTAAGAAACTTAATGTCTATCATAAATGCTCCTGATCAAAAAAACTTTCCTGATAATGGATACCTATCTGTGAGCTTCTGAATGATAGCTCTTGCAGCAGAAATTCCCTCTTCCTTTTCATCGATCACAGCAGCTATTGCCTCTGCTACCTGATCGAAATCATCCTCCTTAAGACCTCTTGTGGTTGCCGCAGGTGTTCCGAGACGGATTCCTGAGGTCACAAACGGGCTCTTAGGATCATTAGGAACAGTATTCTTGTTGGCTGTGATATGAGCCTCATCAAGCCATGCCTCAACCTCCTTGCCTGTAAGTCCCTTATTTATCAGGTCAACAAGCATCAGATGATTGTCCGTACCGCCAGAAACGATATCGATCCCCCTGCTCATAAGACCATTTGACAGGGCCTTTGCATTTAGGATGATCTGGTGGGCATATTCCTTGAACTGCGGGCTTAATGCCTCTTTGAAGCAAACTGCCTTTGCTGCTATAACATGCATAAGAGGGCCACCCTGAATTCCCGGGAAGACCGCCTTATTGAGCTTGTACTTCTCGCTTGCCTCCTTTGTCGCAAGGATAAGTCCCCCTCTAGGTCCGCGAAGAGTCTTGTGGGTAGTAGTCGTCACAATATCTGCATATGGTACAGGAGACTGATGATAGCCTGTTGCCACAAGGCCTGCTATATGAGCCATATCTACCATAAGGACCGCCCCGACCTCGTGAGCTATCTCAGAAAATTTCTTGAAGTCAATAGCCCTTGCATAGGCACTTGCTCCGGCAATGATCATCTTTGGTCTGCATTCCTTTGCTATCTCCTCGACTCTTGTATAGTCAATGAAGCCCTGATCGTTTACTCCGTAAGGAACAATATTGAAATATGTCCCTGAGAAATTAGCCGGTGATCCATGGGTCAGATGTCCGCCGTGATCAAGGCTCATTCCCATTATGGTATCACCAGGCTTGCATACAGCATATTCAACTGCCATATTTGCCTGAGCACCTGAATGAGGCTGGACATTTGCATACTCTGCTCCGAAGAGCTCCTTTGCTCTTTCTCTGGCCAGATCCTCTACTATATCGACCTTCTCACAGCCACCATAATATCTGTGTCCGGGGTAGCCTTCTGCATACTTGTTGGTAAGGATGCTTCCCATAGCGCTCATAACCGCAGGGCTTACCCAGTTCTCCGAGGCGATAAGCTCAATGTGGCTCTGCTGGCGGTCGAACTCCTCGCAGATAGCCTCTGCTACTTCAGGGTCTTCGTTTCTGATGTCGTCAATAGTGTACATGTTTCCTCCTGTAAAAAAAGGCCGGGACGGACCCGGCCTGGTCACTATACTATAGCACCATTATTATACTTGTCCGGCTTTACTACCGGTTTCTTCTTCTTTTTCCTTGCGTTTGGTCCCTGCTTCTGATCAGTCTCCTCGCCTTTTCCTATATGGACTCTTGCCACATACCAGAGAGGAGTAGCTACGAAGATAGATGAGTAGGTACCGCAGATAACTCCTACGAGCAGAGGGAAGGCGAACTCCCTTATCGATGATACTCCAAGGATAAGGAGCATTATTATAGTAAGAGCTGTCGTAAACGATGTACTTAAGGATCTGGTCAGTGTCTCCGTCACAGACTTATCAGAGATGTCACTGAGTACAGCAGCTGTCTTCTGCTTGCTTGTATTGCGCAGATTCTCACGGATACGGTCGAATACCACGATCGTATCGTTTATCGAATATCCTACTATTGTAAGGATACAAGCCACAAAGGCTGAACCAACCGACAGCCTGAATACCGCATATACGCCAAGAGTGACCAGCACATCATGGCAGAGTGCCAGTACAGCTGATGTAGCAAATCTGACATCACGGAACCTGAACCAGATGTAGAAGAGAATCATGATAACAGAAACGATCACAGCTATAATAGAAGTACGTCTCATCTCTCCAGAGATGGTACCGCTTATGTTCTGTGTCTGTACGTCAGACTCCTTTACTCCGAAGCTCTTGTTCAGCAGGCTGTTAAGCTTTTCTCTCTCTGACAGATCAAGAGTACGTGTCTTGAAGATTATCTGGTTTCCTCCAGTCACCTTCTGACTCTGTACGTTTGCATCTCCTGTTAGCTTCTCGATAACCGGCACTATCTTCTCATCAATCTGCTCGATAGAATAATTCTTTGAGAAGTTAACAGTGGTAGAGGTACCGCCTGAGAACTCAAGTGAATAATTGAGAGCCTTTCCTGTCGAAGCCTTGTATCCGATCATTGAGATGATCCCGATAGCAATAAGCGTAAGAGATATACCGAAGAAGATTGCCTTTTTCCTTATAAGAGGCATAGTCCTTACATTCCAGAGATGGCCATAAATCTTTGCATCTGTACAGCCGAAGTTGTAGAAGGAGTTCATAAGACCTCTTGTGATAAAGAGGGCTGTAAACATGGACAGGCAGGTACCGAGTCCTAAAGTAATGGCAAAGCCCTTTACTGTTCCGGTTCCTATCACTCCTAAGACAAATGCGACGATAAGAGTCGTTATATTACCATCGAGGATGGCTGACAGCGCTCTCCTGAATCCTGTCTGCATAGCAGCCTTTACTGTACGGCCTGCTGCTATCTCTTCCTTTATTCTTGAGAAGATGATGACATTCGCATCGACTGCCATTCCTATACTTAAGATGATACCGGCTATACCCGGCAGGGTAAGAGTGATATCAAATACCTGAAGTATGCTTATAATAAGCTCTGTATAAAGAAGAAGGGCAAGTGAAGCCATTGCTCCAAGGAAGAGATAGGCTATGCACATGAAGATCATCACGAGCAGAAGTCCGATTCCTGCTGCCATTAGTGATGTCTTTAAGGCATTGGATCCAAGCTGGGCTCCTACTATCTCTGACTGGATCTCCTTAAGCTTGATATCGAGACCACCGATACGGATATATGAAGCAAGGTTCTGAGCCTCCTCTATATCCTTCATTCCGTTTATCACACAGTTACCGTCCGAGATCTCCTCGTTAACGCTCGGTACTGATACGAAATTGCCATCATAGTAGATACCAATAGTATCATTGCTGTCTGCAGCTGCTTCCTTTGTAGCAGCCGCGAATGCGGATGCACCCTCGCTCTTTAGCGAGATGGATACGACAGGCTCCTTATTTCCAGTATTATTGGAATCCTCGTAAACCGCCTGTGCGCTCTTTACCTCTGATCCGTCCAGAACGATTGAGCCGCTCTGCTTTAAGCTCTTGATAGTCACGCCGTCAGATAGCTTATACTGTCCGGTCTTCTGATCATAGGTGTAGTTCTCTTTGCCGCTTGAATCCTTGTGCTTTATGAAATATAGATCACCAGGTGTCCCAAGCTGCTCCAGAATCTTGTTGGCATCCTTTACTCCAGGGATCTCGACAGCGATCCTGTCGTCACCCATCTGGTATACATTAGCCTCTGTCGTGTTTGACTCGCTTCCCAGATCGTTCTCTATACGCTTCTGAAGCTTGTAGATAGTATCCTGGATCTGGGTTTTCGTAGCCTTGCCCTTTATCTGGTAAGTGATCGATGCTCCTCCTGCCAGGTCAAGTCCCAGCTTCAGACTGTTCTTACCATCCTTTAAGGTATCCCTTATCACTGTAAGAGAAAAATACCCCAAGAGCACTACGACTGCAAGAAAGGCGCAAAAAAATGCGACTGATTTTCCCTTCTTCGGTTTCATTGTTGTTACACTCCTTGTTACATTTTAGGACGCTGTCAGGGCTGACAGTGCCTGATCTCATTCTCCTTTTTCCCTGTATGCTGCCTTAAGCATGATAGCACACTCTATCCTCTTCTTCTCAAGAGCACATCCTATCTCATAGACATCCCTTAGGTTGCCTGTGAAATTATAGGCGTTTGCGCTGCATCCACCGCTACAGTAGAACCTGGCAAAGCATTCACGGCACTTAGGGCGTGAATATACATTGCAGCCCTTGAATTCAGTCACTATATCGTCCCGGCTGATTCCATTATATACATCTCCAATACAGAAATCGGTCTTTCCGACGAACTGATGGCATGGATAGATTGAACCATCTGGAGTAACTGATACATACTCGGTACCTGAGCCGCAGCCACTTAGTCTCTTATAAACGCATGGGCCTCCCTCCAGATCTATCATGAAATGGAAGAAGTTGAATTCCTCCGGCGTGCCATGACGCTTTATCATCTCTCTAGATAGAATATCATACTGTTCACACAGAACAGGAATATCCTCCGTACGCAGCGAATATGGCGCTTCCCTTGGAGCCACTACCGGCTCAATGCTTATCTGCCTAAATCCCAGATCGGCCAGAGCAAGAATATCCTTGGCAAAATCGAGATTGTATCTCGTATATGTACCGCGGACATAATACTGCTTCCCCAGAGCCTCTCTCATGGCAGCAAACTTCTGATACTTAGGGACTATTATGTCCCATGTCGGATCGCCGTTATGGAAGGGTCTCATCCTGTCATGGATCTCTTTCCTTCCATCGATTGACATAACGACATTGTCCATTTCCTGATTGGCAAATTCCATTATCTCGTCATTCAGGAGTATACCGTTCGTCGTGAATGTGAAGCGGAAGTGCTTGCCTGCCTCCTTCTCTCTCTGTCTGCCGTAGGCAACAAGCTGCTTTACGACATCGAAGTTAAGAGTGGGCTCTCCTCCGAAGAAATCCACCTCGAGATTCCTTCTCTGTCCTGAATGTGAGATAAGAAAATCGAGAGCCGCCTTTCCGGTCTCAAAGCTCATAAGCTCCGCCTTTTTTCCGAAATAAAGGCCCTCGTCAGCAAAACAGTATTCACAGCTCAGATTACAGGCATGAGCCACATTAAGACACATAGCCTTAACAACCGTTGGCCGTCTGGTGTAATCTATCACTCTGTCCTGATATGGATCAGGTGTGAACAGAGCCTTCTGATCCTTAAGCTGGGTGATCTCGTCGTAGGCCTCCCTGATATCCTCCTCCGTCTCTTGCGGATATTTCCTGGCTATATCTGAGATGACCTCCTCCTTACTCTTCTGCTCATATTCACCTATCATATCATAGGTAGGATCATCAACTATATGGATGGCTCCTGAATTCACATCAAGGACAATGTCATATCCATTATTCTTGTACTGATGAATCAAATCATAAACCTCTGCAGTCGCTTAAATCATCTCTGTGCAGGATTCTCGCAGTGCTGGTTGCCTACTGTGCAGCTGGTCTTGCATGCTGACTGGCATGAGGTCTGGCACTCACCGCATCCGCCGTGCTCAACTGTGTTCTGGAGTCTCTTTTCATTTAATGTCTCAATGTGTTTCATAAAAATATCCTTTCCTGAATAATTTTGTTTCTAAACATACTGTAAAACTATAACACAATTCAAAAGAAAATAAAAGTCTTTTATTTTTCTTTGACTGTTGCCTTTTCTACGCAGTATTCAAGGGCCTTGTTGACTCTGTATATCATCTGCAGATAGTCCTTTCCCTCTGTGGCTGTAGAGCCGTATTTCTTATAAACCTGCACAGCGTCCTGGCCATCTGTGGCAAGGGACTTTATATAGCTGTTGAAGCCGGTCTTATCGAGGCTTATTCCCTCCTTGTCAGCTATAGCTGTAAATACAAGCTCTGTCTTTACGTTTTTCTTTACTGTTTCCTTTATCTTCTTATCGAATTCCTCCTCTGTGGTTCCGTACTGCTTCAGAAAGGTCTTCCACTGCTTCTTTGTGATGCCGTTCTGGGTCATGTACTGGTCCTTCAGATTCTCTGTTCTTTTCGTCAGAAGACCCTTAGGATATCCGTTTACCCTGCAATTTTTAAGCACCGCATTCATGACAAGCTGTCTTGTCTTTGATGTCTTTTCAGACTTGTTGTTTTCAGCAAGCTTCTTCTTTGCATAGTCATAGAAGGCATCCTTTGTCTCCACATTGAAGTTCTTCTTTAAAAAAGCCTTATCCACACTATCAATATCAGCCTTCTTGCAGATATAGTTCACTGTGAACTGAAAGGTGACCTCCTTGCCGGCAAGATCCGTCGCCTGATAGTCCTTCGGGAAGGTGACTTTTGAATCAACCTTGCTTCCGACCTCAGCTCCGACGAGACCGTCGGTAAATCCATCTATATAACCCGTCCCACTTGATGCATCCTTATTTCCTGAGACATCTATCGTCACATCTGTAGCAGTACCGCCGTCAAAGGCCTTGCCGTCCTTCATTCCCTTATAATCAACGTTTACTATGGAATCCTTTTCAACCTTGGTCTTGGTTGAATCTTTTATAAACCCACCTGCATTTGAAATAAGCGTCTGCTCATAATCCTTTACGGCTGCGTCATCTGTCTTATAGGCTTTGGTGAGGCTTACCTCAACTCCCTTATAATCTCCCAGAGTCACATAATCAGCTGCCTTATATGTTACGGTCGAAGCCTTCTTAGCCCCCTGTGTTTTCTTTCCTGCTCTGCTAGTGCATCCGCCTGTGATCACCATTGCTACCGCAATAATCCCTGCTGCAATTCTTCTGTTCATATTAGTTCTCCTTTTCAAACAGTAAAGAATTCTACCATAATCCACCTGTTCTTTCAACTATAATGTCTTGATATCGGCCGGTTAAAATGATAGAATTATATTGTTTTGAAACTAATTCAAAGGAGTAATAAATCTATGCTTTATCCAAATTCAGTTCCTCTCTTCCTTGCTATCGGACCACTGGCGATCACCCTTATCGTTATTGCCGCTGTCCTCGTCGCAGCCACCATAGTCCTTGCGATCCTTGGCAAGAAGGCACAGAAAAGAGCCGACGAGCAGCAGGAACAGATTGATGCCACTGCCCAGACCTACACTATGCTGATCATTGATAAGAAAAAGATGCGGATAACCGAGGCAGGGCTTCCTGCATCGGTTACAGCCAATACACCATGGTACTCGAAGCGGGCCAAGGCTCCTGTCGTAAAAGCCAAGGTCGGGCCAAAGGTAATGACCTTCATCTGCGACCCTGAGGTCTTCGATCTTATCCCTGTCCATAAGGAGGTAAAGGCCAGAGTCTCAGGTCTTTATATAAGCCGTGTCCAGGGTGCACACGGAACTCATATCACTCCTCCTGCCAAGGAGAAGAAGGGACCTCTGGCATGGGCCAGACGTAAGGTAAGGGAAGCCCAGGAGGAAAAGGCTAAGGAAAAGAAGAATTCAAAGAAGAAATAAGGAGTCCCTTCGGGGCTCTTTTTTTTTGCAAAACTGGTTGAGCTTGATTTATCATCTGAATTCCGTTATAATATTTTGTATACAGCATTTAAGAAAAAACAATCGCTAATTGGACTATTTTTGAAACAATGAAAGGAACCTGGTGAAATCAGTAATTGAAAGGGCTTATGCTAAAATAAATATAGGGCTCTCTATCACCGGGAGGCGTGATGATGGATATCATCTGCTTTCCATGGTAATGCAGACGGTGGGTCTGTATGATTCGATAGGGATCTACCGAACCAATGACAGATATGAGATATCTATGGATATGGATTACGCTGGTTCCCATCCCGAGGAAGAGATCACCTGCGACGAGAGCAATCTCTGTATCAGGGCAGCAAAACTGATCTGCTCTCTCCTGCCCGAGAGTCATGGATACTATATCCATCTGACCAAGAATATTCCAGTCGCTGCCGGTATGGCTGGCGGAAGCTCTGATGCTGCCGCTGTACTTCGCGGTATAAATGCTATCGAGGGTCATATCTTCTCCTCCGATCAGCTAAGGGCTATGTCTGTTTCCTTAGGTGCCGATGTTCCCTACTGTATCGACGGAGGCCTGTGTCTCTGCGAAGGTATCGGAGAGAAGATCACTCCGATCGATGCATCACTAAAGACGCATATCCTGCTTGCAAAGCCACCATGCGGAGTTTCAACCCCAGCTGCATACAAATGGTTCGACTGCCATCCCGATTCCGCAGGCGGCGATATAAATGCTGTGATCGATTCTATCAGAAAAGGTGATATGAAAGGCATCAGGGATAATATCCACAATGACCTTGAGGATGCTGCCAGGCACCTTGTCCCTTCTATCCCAGATATAGAAGAGATAATGGAGGAAAAGGGCGCGATTCTCTCAAGAGTCACAGGAAGCGGACCTACCGTATTTGGCTTCTTCTCATCTGAGGAGGACAGAAGTGCTGCCTCATCCGAGATAAAGAGCAAGGGACTGTGTACGGATATTTTTTCAGTGGAGGCACTGACACCCGACTATGCCCATGAGGCAGAGCGGAAATAGAAAGGTTTATATATGGAACTTAAAATGGATTCAAATTCTGACCTTCCACTCAGGGATAATGTTTTCAATGCTCTAAGAGACGCCATACTGATGGGTGAGCTGGCTCCGGGTGAGCGGCTGATGGAGATACATCTGGCCAATAAACTTGGCGTTTCCCGTACTCCTATCAGGGAGGCTATCAGGATGCTCGAACAGGAGGGCCTGGCTGTCACCATCCCGAGAAAGGGTGCACAGGTAGCGAAGATGACCGAGAAGGATCTTCTCGATGTCCTCGAAATCAGGGATGCTCTTGATGAGCTGGCCGTATCCGATGCCTGCGAGAGAATGACATCAGAGGATTTCAGAAAGCTGGAGGATGCCATGCAGGACTTCGTCGAGGTGACCAGGACAAAGGATGTAAGGGCCATAGTTGAGGCTGATGAGGCCTTTCACAATGTGATCTATGAAGCCACCGGCAATCCGAAGCTGATGAACATCATACAGAATCTGAAGGAGCAGATGTACCGCTATAGATATGAGTACATCAAGCAGGACAAGGATTACTCCGATCTCGTAACAGATCATTCCAAGATTCTCGATGGTCTCAGGAGAAAGGATGTGAACTACGTCCGTTCCGTAATGCATGAGCATCTGCAGAACCAGGTTGACTCTGTCAAGAAGGTAATCCAGGAACAGAATGAGGATTCATAATGTCTTATGAAGTAAA
>DLDA01000006.1 GCA_002480925.1 Lachnospiraceae bacterium UBA7784
AAAATTCCAGGTCTCCATTCTGTCACTTTCTATTTTTTCAGCATCCTTCAGCTGTGCCCATAAGTACGCCGCGTTGAGCTCACTCGGCAGATAGCTGTCTCCGAAGTCGACCCAGGTGTACTTATCTACCTGACCTCTGAAAAATTTTGCTCGGTTTGTTCCTTTTTCACGAAGTATCTCTGCCTTTTCGTTGTACTCCCTGTTATTTATGACAAGAGCTCCGCCCTCGCCCATAGAGAAATTCTTCGTCTCGTGAAAGGAATAGCATCCGAAATCTCCTATGGTTCCCAGATATCTGCCCTTATACTTACTAGTCACTGCCTGTGCTGCATCCTCTATGACCTTGAGCCCATGTCTGGTTGCTATATCCATGATCGTATCCATCTCACAGGCTACCCCGGCATAGTGGACACAGCAGATGACCTTTGTCCTATCTGTTATGGCTGCTTCGATCTTTTTCTCATCGATATTCATGGTATCTGGTCTGATATCCACGAAGACAAGCCTTGCGCCGCAAAGGACCGCTGCATTGGCCGTACTCGAAAATGTATAGCTCGGAAGAATCACCTCATCACCCTGCTTAAGCTCACAAAGCTCAAAGGCCATATCAAGAGCCGTAGACCCGCTGGTAGTAAGCATTACTTTCTCTGCATTGAATCTGCTCTCAAGCCACTCATTACATTTCTTTGTGAACGCTCCGTCGCCACAGATCTTATGAGAATCAATAGCCTGCTTTACATAATCTATTTCCCTACCTACGCATGGCGGGATGTTAAAGTTTATCATGATGATATACCTCTTTTTCTTTTCAGATATAATAACACAATGATGCAAAGTAAACCAGATATCGTGGCAATAATTCCTTCCCTCTGCAGAGGCTGTTTGTAATCAAGTTTTACAATATTCTTACCTGATTGTATCTTAATTGCCTGAAATCCAATATCAGCTCTGTACAGTTTCACCTGATGTCCATTTACTTTTGCCCTCCATCCCCTATCCCAGGTCACAGGGACAAAAATATATCCAGGTGTTGATGATTCAGCCTTTATCATCATGTGACTGCTGTTTTTCCCTTTAAAAACCTTTACAGCGGTTGGTGTCTCAACTGTATTCATCCTATTTAATTCATAGTCAAAATCCTGTAGGACTAATGAAGTTTCCAGTGCCTTCTGCCTTTGCACTTCTGTAAGTTCAGCAAAATCACTTTGTCGCATTACATTCTTATAGTTCCTCCCAAGTCCCATGCTGTTTTCATTTTTGTACACTCCAATACCATCTGCCAAATTTCCTATTTGCGAATAGCAATCTGAAACCGGAGCTTTTGATAGAACATATCTTATCCCAAACAAAGAAGCCATTCCACCGTTCTCTGCATCAGCATTGAATGTCACATACCCTGGATTACCACCCACATTCACTGTTTTCGGCCATACCTCTGTCATAAAAGACTGTACATATTTTGAAAACGTAGTATTGTAGTATGATATCCCCAGATAATTTTCCAGTAGAGCATCATTATAGAAGCTGTCATCATAGGTCTTTTCTATACGAATCAGCTCTTTATCATCGGTCCTTATCTTTCTGAGTATCTGGCTCGTATCCTCCACATTCTTTGTGTATGTGCTATCTGATGTAATGTTTAATCTTATTAGACTTGTTATTGCCGAATCCGCAATGACACTAAAGGTTATAATACAAAACACTGCTGAAGCTATAAACCTGTTTTTTCCCTTTTCCTTATAGTCAGATATTATCATTACAGCAAAAGTTAACAGGCATATTACAATCATTGTCAGATAAACATCAAGTATGCTTCTATCCTGAGTATTAGCTCTCACATGCTTTATATAGATAAAGCATAACATAATAGCAGATACTACTGTAGTGCAAGATACTATTATGCGGGTATCCTTATGCAGCCTTCTAAAATTTGAAAAAAACCACGCAATAGCATATGCCATTAATGGAATATATACATAACTATATCTGGTAGCTGTTGTAACAAATTTATTACAAATTGCTCCTCCTAATGGCATCAGCATCATCATTCCTGCGATAATAGCCAATATCAGATAAAGCCACCTTTTCTCATCTCGATGTATTTTTTCCACAAAGAAAATGATTAGCATGGACGGTCCAAGACACGAGAAAAAAAGCTGACTTAATTCATAATAATTCAGTGGCCCTATATAATTATTTGCTATTCCAAGAAGATTATTTGAAAAGAACCTTGTAAAGATCCCTCCTAATGTTGCCAGATCAAAAAACAAAGGGACTGACATTTGTCCACCAATTCTGGAGCTTACCTCTGTAAGCTGATAGTATGCGGGTAATGAAATAATACCTGAGATCAGTGCTGCTACGATAACATCAATAATGATCGTTGCAAGCTTTCTTATTATTCTTTTCGTATTCCATACATTAACAAGTGATAAAAGCCTTAATACCAGATATGCCACGCAAGCCAGTGCAATAGGGAATGCTGTATACAGGCTTGTAGCAAGTGTCATAGCAATCGATATTATCATCCAGACAGATTTATTCTGATCTCTTATCGTTTTTTCGATCAGATATATATCCAATATCATGAAAACACATGCCGTAGCAAAAAAATAGTGCTGTCCCCACAGAACCAAAAAACCATTAAATGCACATACATAGGCCCCTATAACTCTCCCATTCCAGTCAAGCTTAAACTCTGACAGCCAAAGGAATGTAATATAACCTGTAAGCAGGCATTTGGCCATATGAACATAGATCAATCCGTAGGCCATGGCCCATCGTCCACCAACCAGATATAAAATCACAAGTGGAATATTAAATGGGTCGCAAATAATGGACTGATTATTTGCAAGATCAACACCAGTCCCCCAGTTCATACACCAGGTGGAAAGATCACCTGATCTTATTTTTTCAGCAAGCATCGTCAATGCCGGAAAATATTCATTCCATGTATCAGATCCGATATCGTAAAAAATCCAATAGCTATTTCCAAAAATATATTTACAGTATACTAATAAAGCTGTACCCAACATCATGATCATTAATACAGCCCGAGGAGAAATGACAGCCTTATTTATATCCGTTGTTTTCAAATATCTTTTATTCCGGTTTGACATCAGTTTTCCTTTTCTCTTCGCTTCCTGAAATGCTCACTCACTCTATCCTCGATCACAAGGCCCTCATCCTCTTCCGGCCTGAGACCCTAAGCCAGTTCGGATAAGAGCTGTGTCATTGCCGCCTCGTACCTGTCATCCTTCTGTATATCTTCTGAATCCTCCCTAGAACTGCTCTGCGAATCCCTTCTGCATCCTCTGGAAAATTGCTGCAGCGGCAATGCAGAGGACAAGGGAGACGGCGAAGACGATCCCTATCCGTGGCATGTCCGGTATAGCGTGATCCATAAAGATATCGCGGTAGGCATCCATTATATGGGTCATCGGGTTCATCTGAATCAAAGCACCGATTCGGGAGCCCGCAGGGAAGATCGAGGTCTCGTAGATCACAGGTGCCCCGTACATGGCCATCATCAGGAGGAAGTTTACGATGTATTCGGTGTCCTGAATATAGGCATCTATGGCGCCGAATATCGTTCCAAGGCCAAGGCCGAAGAGTCCCTCTGTCACTGCTATGACAGGAAGGAATATCAGGTGCCAGGAGATCCCTATCCCAAAGCCCAGGCAGAATATTACTATAATGATGCATGAGATAAAGAAGTTTATGAGTCCTGAGAAAAAGGCCGAGAGTGGCAGGATGATCCTGGGAAAATAAACCTTCTTTATGATACCGGAATTGGATTTGATGCAGGTCGTCGACTGGTTCACTACTGTCTGAAAGAAGGTCCAGGGTATGATACCTGTGACCAGATAGACCACATAGTGATCGGCTGCTCCCTTCATCAGATAAGGGAATACTATTGCATAGACAAGTACCTGCAGCAGGGGATTGATAAAGGACCAGAGCACGCCAAGAACAGAGGCCTTGTAGCGGCCCCTGATGTCCTTTTTCACATTAGTCTTTAATAATTCCCTGTATTTATAGATTTCTTTTAGCATTATTCTACTGTTACTGTTATCTGCTTCCCTGCTATCCTTTTCCCATCGATCACTATCTGTGCCTCTATAGACAGTTCTCCGGCCATATCCGGCGTGAAGGCTGCCGAAAAACCCGGCGCCCTGTCCTCTATGTATCCGGCGTATTCCTCCTCGTATACGGAAATCACATCCGGCCGCTCAACCGGAGAAATATCTGTAAGCCTCTTTCCGTTTACGCTTAGTATGAAATCAAAGTTGTCACTGTCAGCTATCCTCCAGCCGCTTATTCTAAGCTCGCCTCCCTTTCTGACATGTGAAAAATCCGCCGGAGAGTCGATAAATACCACTCCCTTGTACTTTTCCGTGCCATTTTCATGGGCGACTCTTTTCTCCTCCTTGTGGTCTATGGCTGACTGCTTCTTATAGGCCTCTATCACATAGGCTGGATCTCCGTCGAGACGGAGAGTCCCCTTATAGATCCAGACGGCTCTCGTGCAGAGCGCTCTGACCTGGTCTAAGGCATGTGAAACTATGACTATAGTCTTTCCGTAATCCTTGAGCTCAAGAAGCTTGGCATAGCACTTGTCCTGAAAGTGCTGGTCTCCGACTGCCAGGATCTCGTCTATGAGCAGGATGTCTGCATCTACATTTATTGCTACAGAAAAGGCCAGCCTCATATACATTCCCGAGGAATATGTCCTGATCGGCTCGTCGATCGCATCTCCTAACTCAGAGAACTCGATTATCTTATCTACCCTGCCGTCAATCTGCTTTCTGGTCATGCCAAATATCGATGCATTGAAGTAGATATTTTCCCGACCGGTGAAATCGGGATGGAATCCGGCTCCAAGCTCCAGAAGAGACGTCACCCTGCCGGCTGTCTCGACTGTCCCGCTTGTCGGATATATGATCTGTGTCATAAGCTTAAGAAGCGTTGACTTGCCGCTTCCGTTTACACCTATCAGGCCGACAGTCTCGCCCTTTCTGATATCAAGGCTTATATCCTTTAGCACCAGATGCTTCTGGGCTCTTGTATGACGCCTTACCAGAAAGTCCTTCAGGGTCTTTGCCCCGTCACGGCTGATGCGAAACTCCTTTGTCAGGTTTCTGATCTCGATCGCATTATCGCTGTTTGTCATACCTTCATCCTGTATCCGACACCCCAGACCGTCTCAATATACTGCGGTCTATCCTTATTGATCTCTATCTTTTCACGGATCTTCTTTACATGAACCGTGACCGTAGCTATATCGCCGACTGAATCCTGATCCCAGATCTTCTGGAAGATCTCCTCCTTAGTGAATACCTGTCCCGGATGTCTGGCGAAAAAGAGCAGAAGCTCATATTCCTTCGTGGTAAGATTCTTCTCTACTCCATCGACCCATACCTGATGTGATGTGTCATCAATCCTTAAGCCCCTGATCCTTATGATATCGTCGTTGGCTGTGGCGTTCGCTGCCGTGACGAGTCTGTCATACTGAGCCAGATGAGCCTTAACTCTTGCTACAAGCTCACTTGGTGAAAATGGCTTGGTGATATAGTCATCCGCTCCGAAGCCTAAGCCCTTTACCTTGTCTATATCATCCTTTCTGGCTGATACTATTATTATAGGGGTATTCTTCTCCGTCCTGATCTGTCTGCATATCTCAAAGCCATCGGTCCCGGGAAGCATTATGTCTATGATGTAGAGATCGAACTCCTCATCCATAGCCTTCTCCAGTCCCTTGGTCCCGTTGTTTTCGATCAGGGCTGTGTATCCTGAAAGCTCGAGATAGTCCTTCTCAAGCTCAGCTATTGCCTGTTCATCCTCAATTATCAGAATCCTGCTCATCCGGCTCCTCCTTGTCACTGCATTTCTTCAGCAGAAAATAAAACTTACTTCCGGTTCCTTCTATACTGGTCGCCCAGACCTGGCCCCCATGATCGCTTATTATCTTCTTGACGATCGACAGGCCTATGCCGCTGCCCTTGATCTGGGTATTTCTGGCCTTGTCGGCCCGAAACAGACGCTCAAAGATATGAGGCAGGTCATCCTGACTGATCCCGCGTCCGTTGTCCGCGATCTCTGCCTGTATGAATTCTCCTGCATCAGATACCCTTAGCATGACCTTTAGTCTGATTCCATCTCTCCTGTATTTTACAGCATTTGATACCAGATTGTGAAGTACCCTTTTTATCTGTGATGTATCTATCATTATCTCACAGCCATCCGGCAGGTCACACTGGTAAAGAAAGATAGCATCCTGACTGTCAAATTCCACCTCGTTTTCCTCGGCGAATTCATCGAAAAATCCCCTCGCATTCACCCTTGAGAAATCATAAGGGATAGAGTCCGTATCTATCTTTGTAAAGACCGACAGCTCGTTTAACAGATCATTCATCTCACTTGCCTTATTGTGGATGATCGTCAGATACTTCATCTGCTTGTCAGGCGTAGGTGCTATCCCGTCGATAAGACCCTCGGAATATCCTATGACTGAGGTCAGGGGAGTCTTCAGATCGTGGGTGATATTGCTAAGAAACTTCCTCTGTGCATCCTCCGTCTCAAGCTTCTGCATCGCATCGGCTCTCAGATGATTCTTCATCCTTTCTATGCTTCCGGCAAGCTCTGAGATCTCGTCCTTTCCCTTGACCTTCAGCGTGAAGTCCAGATTGCCGTTCCGGATATTCTCCGTAGCCTCCTGCATCCGTCTTACCTTCCTGATGATGCTGTTGTAAAGCAAGGTCACTATAACAAAAGCCGTGATCAGAAGTATAAGCGCCATCCAGAGCACATAGGTGATAAGTATCTTTCCGGCTCCAGGGATCACTGTCCCGGTAGGCGTGATGACAAAGGCCTGGCCATGATATCTGTCCTTATAATCTCCGAAATCGACCTCGCGAAGCATTGCCGACTGGTTCTCAAGCTTTACCACCATCACATCAGACCCGGACAGCTTGCCGTATACAGGAAGCCTGGAGTATCTGGGATGCATGCCGTCCGGAGCTCCGTCGAAAACTACCCTGGTCCCCTGCTTTACGACGAGAAAGGAATTGGCGCTGCTTAAGCTTGAATTTATCTCCTTAAGTATATCCGTCTTTAAGAACCTGTCTGGAAAGGCCTTCGACCACTGCTTCAGCTCCTGCACCTCCGGGTCCGTATCGTTTATCAGAGTATCGATCGTATTTGTAAAATACAGCGGGCTTGTCTCCTCGTTCCCGTTCACCCTCCCTGAGGCGATAAGGAAATAAAGGACAAAGGCCAGCAGAATCGGAAGGATCACTATCAGCAGAAAGCTCATAAATAGTCTCGTCTTTAATCTCATCTGATCCTCTCACTTATCACATATACAATAGCTGTCCTATTACCCTTGGAAGAGTGCTTTTCAGATAGCCGCCTCGTATCTGAGTACAGATACGCCTAAGCTTATTACTCTTCCTGAGATCGATAAAGTCCCTGAAGACCCTTTCCACAGCTGGTGTCATAGCATCTCCATAGCATCCATAAAAGCCTGCTGCCTGATCAATAAGCATGCCGCAGCTTTCGCGAAGCCGTCTCATGTCAAGATGCGAGAAGATATAGGACATGCTTCCTAAGTCCCTGGCGCCGACCGCATTGTCACCATGCTGCCTGTATTTCATAAGCTTTATCGGAAGATGCCTTATGCTTCCGAATGATGCCGCATAAATCGCAAGCCACCAGTCATGCATCTGCATTCCAGGATACTCATCACGGCACACTCCGTTTACAAGAGGCCTGTTCACCGCGATCGTACATCCCATTATATAGTTCTGGACCAGAAGCTTCTCAAGGGTAAGGCTACCTCTGACTCTTGTCTGAAGCCGATCATCCCGGCACGGGATAATCTTCAGGTCCTGATCTGCTATATATGCATCAGAATATACGAGCTGGGGCATATCCTCATCGGTAAAGGCCTCTGCCATCCTATGCACCTTATCAGGCATCCAGTAATCATCCTGATCACAGAAAAATACCAGATCGCCATCAGAGCTTGCCGCAAGCCTTATGAAATTTGCTGCCGCAGAGCCTGATCTCCTCTGGGGCAGGATCCGTATCATAGATGGATATCTGCTTTGATATTCCCTTATCCTCTCCATTGTGGAATCAGTCGATCCGTCATCCGAGATCAGGATCTCTATGATATCCTCTCTTCTGTGCTGCTGGGCGATCAGAGAATCGAGCTGGGTCCCTATGAACTTTTCCCCGTTGCGTGTCGCAAGAAGGATCTGGAGCTTCAACTTTTCTGCGCTTTCCTTATCAGATTATTTACCGCAAAGCCAAGTCCCAGCAGTATCCACATCACAGGAGATGTGCAGACATTTGAATCGTTTGCTATTCCGGCAGCTGTATGGGCACATATTCCCGAAAAGATACCGATCGAGATGATAACAAGCGGTTCCTTTATATCGTTTTTCCTGATCAAGCCGGCTGCCTGGACCATATATCCGATCACCACTACCAGATAGAATATCAGAGCCAGAAGTCCGTTTTCAACCCACTGCTGGAGGAAAAGATTATGCGGCTTAACATCTACTGATGTGGTCTCTGATTCTATAAGCAGATCCTTCATTATATAATTATCCTGTGGATAGTCCATAAGGAAGGTGTTTGATCCGCTTCCGATCAGGATATGCCTGCCGAGAAGCGGTATGGTCCGGTTCCAGATGATACCTCTGTTACTGAAGAAATCCTCCGGGAAAAGGCCTGCCGTCCTTATATGGTTATTAAGCTTTACGACCTTACCGGCGCCTGTTATGTACCTGTATCCCTCCTCAGTCTGTATGAACCAGAATTCACGGCCGCTTGTATTTATGGCCACATATGGAGTTCCATCTTCTGTATTCTTCGGGACCACCGAAGCCAGATTTTCATCCCCGTCGTTTATCTGTACCGCGCTTCCATCCCACTGGCAGTCGTATTTGCTTCCGTCGTCTCCCTCTGCCGTCACATTGAGCTGTCCGCTATTGTCAAAGCTGAATACTATCCTGCATTTGCTGCCATCCTTCATGTCAAGAGTCACATCATTCTTATTGGTCTCTATGTCCTTTAAGGTCCCTGCTGTAAGAGGGGTAGGATCAGCGGTAAGCATCCTTTGGACAAGGCTTTTTACCGGAGAAACCGTCAGGCTAAGTATTATCCCGACAAGGATCACTGCAGCAAGTGCCGAACATGCTGCTATAAACAGCTTTCTCTTCCTCGACAACACGACCAGCAGAGTGATGATGCCGGATATCACAAGGCACATCACTCCTGTGATAGATATATCTGTAAAAAGCAGGATAACTGAGCATGCTGCCAGGGCTGCCGAGAGTATCCTTGCGGTTCTCTTCTTTATCGCAAAGAAGGATGCTACAGATAGCGGAAGGATAAGTCCCAGGTAAAGCGAGAAGAAGTTCGGGTTGTAGAGAGTCGAATAGGAGGTGCCCTTTGGCATCCTGATCACAAGGCTGTCAAGATTGCTCCAGTATGACGGGCCAGAAAAGAGCACTTTTCCGAACCTTGTCGCAAACAGATCCGCTCCGAAGCCCTGGAATACTCCTATAAGCATAAGAACGAGCACGAAGATCCCGGTCCATTTGAGAAAGGCCAGAAGTGTCGTCCTGTTCTCTGTGACTGCACATGTGTAGTAGGCAAACATCAGATAGCAGAGGACCACAAGGACCGACTCGAACATCTCATAGGAGCCGCCAAAGGCGAAGCCCTTCCATTTTGAAGCAAGTCCGCTAATCAGTACCATTGCTCCATAGGCAGCCATTACAATGAATAGTCTTGACTTTGGCAGCTTGTCATAATTTGCTGCCTTATAGATAAGCACTATGGCCATAAGGATCCCGACTGCGATTATAACAAATGACTTGGCAGCCAGAAAGATATCGACTACAGTCCCGTCTGTAGAGAACCACTGATAGTCTGAAAGGTGGGAATCGTAGGTATAGGTCCTCATTATAAGTGGAATGATACCCGCTGCAATCACTGACAGTATTATCCCTGCCGATGCCTCTTCCCTGTATTTCCTTTTATTGTCCTTGATCGTTTTGGATGACATAATTAATCCTTTCTAAAAACCCCTATAGTATAACACATTCCTAAGGATTTTCCATCCCCTGACCAGTTATTTCTTCATTCATCCTATCCCGCTCAGGATCCCTTATCCAGCCGTATTTGTTGAAGTACCTGATCGCACTGGCCAGATGATGACAGAGCATACGGATCGAATGATAGGAGCCTCTCTCGTGGATATGGGTGATAGTCACCAGAGGATAATAGATGGTCTTTCCGACCCTGTGAAGACGGCGGATCAGATCGAAGTCCTCACAGTACATAAAGAATCTCTGGTCAAAAAAGAGGCTGTATTTCTTTATTGTCTCAACCCTAAGAAACATAAAGCAGCCTGAAAGACATGGGGGATTCATAATCTTATCATAATCCTTGTCTAAAAGGACATATCTGTCATTTTTCTTCTTTGCGCCAGGAAGATGCGGGAAGAACCTTCGCAGGATAAGGTCAGATGGCCTTGGCAGCAGCTTGCACAGATGCTGGAGTTCTCCATTCTGATCGACGACTTCTGGCAGCATATAGACCACATCGCTGTGATCTGTCGCATAGGAGGCCAGAGCATCAATGACCTGGGGAGAAAACGAAAGGTCAGGATTCAGCACTACATGGTAGTTGCTTCCAAGTCTCACTGCCTCCCTTATGGCTATATTATGTCCACTACCATAGCCTGTGTTCCTGCCTGTATGGTGGATATATACGTATGGCCTGCTGCTTTCCCCAAATCCCTGGTCAGCCCCCTCCTCTGGTGAATTATCCACAAGAAAAAGCAGCCTGTCCTCTGCCGGGCCATAGCTTTCTATTATCGTATCTATAAGAGTCTGCTTAGTATGGAAAAGAACGACTGAGGCCGTGATCATTGACTTCCTCCCCGCCTGCTGTCTGTAAAGCCCTCTGTGCTTTCCTTCTGGAAAAGAGTCCTTATGGTCATAAGGACAAGCTTTATATCCAGGATAAAGGAATAATTCTCCACATACATAAGGTCAAGTCTCAGCTTGTCATAGGCCGTTGTATTGTACTTGCCGTATACCTGGGCATAGCCGGTAAGTCCTGCCTTCACCTTGGTCCTGAAACCGAATTCAGGTATTTCCTTCTCATACATCTGATAATTCTCTATCCGCTCCGGCCTTGGTCCTACTATGCTCATGTCTCCCTTAAGTATATTAAAAAGCTGGGGCAGCTCATCTATCCTTGTCCTCCTTATCCACCTGCCTGTCCTGGTGATCCTGGGGTCGTCATCTACTGTAAACCTGGCGCCATTTTTCTCAGCGTCTGTCCTCATGCTGCGGAACTTGTAGATAGTAAACAGTTTCCCATCCTTTGTAACCCTCTTCTGCAGGAAAAATACACTTCCCCCGTCCTCAGCCTTTATCAGTATGGCTACTATAAGAAAGACCGGCGAAAGGATTACTATCGCGATAGCCGACAGAACTATATCAAAGAATCTCTTTACGGACCTCTGTCCAACCGATAATCCCCTTCCACGCACCAGAAGAAGCGGCGTGTCAAACAGGTTGATGTTTGATGCTCCGCCTATTATCACATCTGATATCTTAGGTACTATATATGTCCTGACGTCATTCTGATAACAGAATTTCAATATATCATTTCTGATTTCCGCCGGCACGTCATTTATAATCACCGCATCATGGGAAAGGATCTCCCTCTTTATCTGATCGAATGGAAGCGAGGCACTGATAGTCTTCGTGATTGCATACTTGTCTGGTCTCTCCAGTATCTTGAATCGGAGATTCTCACCGTTTCTCTTCCCGTAGATAAGGACCATATTGCGAGGTACATATGTCAGATGATAAAGCCAGGTAAAGAAAAAAGGCAGAGCCACTGTGATAGCAAGATCATAGAGAGTAAGCAGCAGCATGGGCTTAGGATCCGACATGGTATTTAAGATCAGACATATCTGCCAGAATGTGATGAAATTTGTAACAAAAACAGACACCCACTGGGAGACTACTATATCAAAGAGCTTCAGATTCCCGAAGCGCAGTCCCTCTGTAAGTGCCATTATCACGTACATGATGATGAAATATATGCCCATCAGAAGCACGCGGCCCCTGCCGTAGAAGGTACGGACATACATCACACTGTAGCGGCTTTTCCATATATAAAAATAAAGTACGGTCAGGATCAGGACCTCGGCTATGCCCTCGAGCCTTCTTATCAGGTCCTTTTCCTCTGACCGCCTGGCAATGTCAATTCTCATGGCATTAATGATAGTATAATTCCCTGATTATTTCAATCACCTGTTACTTGTTATTTGACAGAGAAGGGTTCTCGACCGGTATGGAAAGAGCTCCAAGGACATCTGTCACCTGTTTTACAGGAGTGATCTCCAGCGCATTCTTTACCTCCTCTGCCACGTCACGCAGGTCATCCATATTTTCCTCCGGGATGAATACGTGCTTTACTCCTGCTCTCTGAGCCGCCATAAGCTTCTCCGGCAGACCTCCGATAGGATTTACAGAGCCATTCAGGGATACCTCACCTGTCATGGCCACCTCTGGTGTGACTGCTGTACCTGTCACAAGTGATGAGAGAGCTGTAGTAAGAGTGATTCCTGCAGAAGGTCCGTCCTTCGGCGTAGAGCCGTCAGGTACATGAATATGGATATCACTCTTTTCCAGAAGCTTGATCTTTGACGGATACATTGCCTTTACAAGTGAAAGGGCTATAGTAGCCGACTCCTTCATCACATCACCCAGCTGCCCGGTGATTGTGAGCTTTCCGCTTCCCTTGGTCATCAGGGTCTCTATATAGAGGATGGTTCCTCCGACCTGGGTCCAGGCAAGTCCTGTGATGATTCCAGGTCTGCTTTCCTTCTTGACCTTTTCCCGGTGGAGAGGATGCATATCGAGATAATCGCGGAGCTCATCCTTATGGACATCCACCTTTTCCTCTCCTGATGCTATCTTGACCGCTGCTATACGGCAGAGGGTATCTATCCTCTTCTTCAGACCTCTGACCCCTCCCTCCATCGTATAGTCGGAGATAATGGTATCAAGCGCCTCATCGTCTATAGAAAGCACTCCCTTAGGGATTCCGTTCTTCTCGAAGGCCTTTGGGATCAGATGATCCTTAGCTATATGTTCCTTCTCTGTAGGAGTATAGCCCTGGAACTCTATGACCTCCATCCTGTTCAGAAGAGGTGCCGGTATAGTATCGAGTGTATTGGCCGTGCAGATAAAAAGGACGTCCGACAGATCATATGGCACATTCATATAGTGGTCTGTGAAGCTGTTATTCTGCTCGGGATCAAGCACCTCAAGCAGGGCCGCTGCCGGATCGCCGTTGTAGGAATCCTGAAGCTTGTCGATCTCATCAAGTACCATGACCGGATTTGAAACTCCTGCCTTATGGATGCCATCCATTATACGGCCTGGCATGGCTCCTATATAGGTACGTCTGTGGCCTCTGATCTCTGCCTCGTCCCTGACTCCGCCTAAGGCTACCCTTACATACTTCCTTCCAAGGGCACGGGCTATGCTCTTTCCGATCGAGGTCTTGCCTGTTCCGGGTGCTCCTACAAAGAGAAGGATTGATCCGGCCTGCTGCTTCTTTAAGTTCATGACAGCTATCTGCTGGATTATCCTGTCCTTTACCTTCTTAAGGCCGTAATGATCCTCATCGAGAACCGCTCTGGCCTGCTTCAGATCTATATCCTTCGGCTCTTCCTTCTTCCATGACAGGCTTGTGACAAAGTCGAGATAGTCATAGAGCATACCGTATTCAGGAGAATTCTTTCCCTCCTGCTTGAGTCTGCCAAGGACCTTCCCGGCCTCCTTCGCGGCATCCTCATTCATCCCGTTGTCCTTAAGGGCTATCTCGAACTTTCTGATATCCGAGACATTCTCAGGATGCATATCGTCAAGCTCCTTCTGCAGGTAATCTATCTGCTTCTTAAGAGCTGACTCCCTGTATATCTTCTGATAGTCTGCCTCCTGGGCGCTGGCTGCCTCCTGGCCTATATTGCTCATCTCTATGTTCTCATAGATCATCTTTTCCAGGAGCTCTGTCCTCTTTGCCTTTGAATCCTCCTCAAGGATCTTGTATCTGTCGTCTGCGGAGTTGAAAAGCCACGGGCTCATCGCTGCCGCTATCTCGCCTATAGAAGAGAACTGGGCAATATATCCCCGGCTCATATTGGCCCACTGGGAATTATTGAAGTAGGAGACCAAAGCCTGCTTCAGCTTGTCGAGTCTGGCTCTCTCAGCCTCAGGGTCGCTCTCCTCTCCGGGTGTATCCTCGCGCCTTGTAGCGTTTACACTAATAGTATGATCTGCAAGGATAGTGATATCGGAGATATCTGCTCTCTTCTTGGTCCGGATGGCTACATAGCCGTTCTCATTCACCTCCGTGATGATACCGGAGACTCCGATCGGATAGAGGTCTGTCTCTGTGATATCCGCTCTGTTCTTCGGCTCCTTAAGTGCTGCAAGGATCAGTCTCTCCTGAGCCTCAGGCTCCTTGCCTGCCATATTGCGGAAGGCCTCTGTCTGAATGTAGAGATTGGTCTCAGGAATCAGCATTACATTATATAGTGGTAGTACTGTCATTTTGTCCTCCTTCGCCTGTATCGGGTTAACAGTTACTGGCTTCTTTATATTGGTAGCACTCGTCTACATAGAGTGCTAATTAAATTGTGTACGAAGTATAACACCAATTGCATAATATGTCAAGTAGTGGGATAATATTCCGGAAAGGAGTTTTAACATGACAATCTACCTCACCCGACACGGACAGACCGATCTGAACAAGGCCCACCTCATGCAGGGGCGTACCGATGCTCCGCTTAATGCCCATGGCAGGCAGCAGGCTCTTGATGCCGCCAGGAAGCTTAGCGGAATAAGCTTTGACGCTGTCTTTTCCAGTCCCCTTCGCCGCGCCATAGAGACCGCTTCACTTATGAGCGGCCTTGACAAAAATGAAATAAAAAAGGACCCCCGCCTGATAGAAGTGGATTTCGGAAGATATGAGAATCGCAAATACTGGGCCTTAGGCCCAAGGATGCTCTCCTTCTGGCTCCTTCCTACCATTTTCCCTGCTCCATCTACAGTAGAGACCATCCATGACATGAAAAAAAGAGCCCATTCCTTTCTGGATGAGCTCTCTCAGACGTCCTATCAAAATGTACTTATTTCCTGTCACGGCGGCATCATGCGCGTCCTCTCAGGAATCCTCGGCCACAAAAGAAACGAGCTGATGTGGAATCCAAAGCCTAAGAACTGCGAGATAAGGATCTATCGTCTCTGATCCTCGTTCTTTCCTATCCTTTCGGTTTCCTTCATCATTTTTGCTACTGATCTGCTGATCTTTGTCGATTCCTTGTAAAAATATTCACCAGCTTCTGTCAGTGTAAATGTCCGGTTGTGTCTCTCAAGCAATCTGACTCCGAGATTCTTCTCGAGAAGGCCGATCTGCTGAGAGATAGCCGACTGCGATACTCCGCAATCCCTTGCGGCTGCCGTAAAGCTCTTCGCATTTACCACTGCCAGAAAATAGTCTATCTGTTTTAACAGCAAGCTTTGCTCTCCTTCCAGCTTTTAATACTATATTTGCAAGGTTATTTTTACATATCCAGCCGATTTTGTCAATATTTTTAATGCATTTATCCAATTTATTGTAACGCTTTTTTTATGCTACCATAATGAAGAAAATTGCCTTCTTCTCCAAGCTTACCGATCTCCTCTGAGTCCGCAAACATATATCCTTCTGTCTCATCCTCCTGAAGATGGATATCCTTGTCCTCCATCTCGATAGTGTACTTGTAGACATCTACGAAATAGTTGTTCTTCTCCTCAGGATTATCACGTCTGTAATCAAAGGCAAAGCCTCCGTCCAGCGCATTTTTCACATCTATTCCTGTCTCCTCAAGCACCTCTCTCCTTACTGCGCAAGCAGAGCTCTCTCCGGCTCTCACTCCGCCTCCCGGTACCTCGTAGGAGCCGGGCGCCCATTCCTTGTCCATCTTTCTCTTTGTGATGAGATACTTCCCGTCAGGCCTTACAAGGACTCCAAGTACGCTCAGATGATAATCTCCGTCGGCCATATTCCAGTCGTTTCTTTTCATAGTCCGCCCTGTAGGCCTTTTGTCCTTGTCATATATATCCCAGATCTCATCCAGACGTGAAAGCGCCTCTTCCATGTCGTCATCCTCCTTTTCATCTATCTCATCGCCATATCCCTCCGGAAGGAATGGCATAAGGGCCTTTCTGAAAATAAATGCTGCTCCGTATGCTGCTGCGCCGAACCATATTATAGCAAGGATCGGCAGAAAGAAATAGGCTCTCCTCGGTGACATAAGAAGAAGTATCCCCGGCGAAAGCAGGCATACCGCTATTCCCAGGGTATATGGGAATCTGGCAAAGCTTATCATCAGTCCGTTCTTTATCATATTGCCGACTGTATTGTCAAAAATGGCCTGCATTGTAAGCGAATACCAGGTCGTAAACAGGACTATCATAAGCCCTATAAGGAAAATGGCAAAGAAAGCCACTGTCATGCCACCCTTCAGGCCGGATCTGATCCCTATAAAAAAATCAGCTGCAAGTATCAGAAACAGCGGGATCTGGATCAGCCATATAGCTGTGCTCTTCCTGAAATTATCCTTAAAGGATCTGAAATAAGCTTTGGTAATCGCCGTGCCCTCAGTTCCCAGCGTCATCTTCCAGGCTATATCCATAAGAGCTGTAAAGGCTGCCCCTATAGTAAAGACCGGAAGCGAGCAGATTATGAACCAGATATTTATAAGTGCCAGATTCGCGACCTTTGTCATAGTAGACGCAAATGGTCCCTCCGGATCTGTGATTCGAGACATCTGTTTACCTCCTGAAAAAGTCATAATAGTTATATGTTAATTGAAAACACCTGTAAATGCAATAAAAAAGATGAAAGATCACACTTTCATCTTTCTATTGCCTTTACCGATTCCCTTTCAAGAAGCGAGGCAGAATACACCAGCTGCCGTGGAGTATCGTCTCCGTTAATCGCCTTCATCAGAAGATCTACTGAGGACTTTACCATCTTGTCCTTTGGCTGGCTTATCGTCGTAAGAGACGGGATCGTAAACCTTCCAAGGTCTATTCCGTCGAAGCCGACCACCGAGAGATCATCCGCTACATTAAGGCCTGCCTCTGATATCGCCTTATAGGCTCCTATAGCTGTTATATCTGAAATGCAGAAAAGAGCTGTAAAATCAGTTCTGGCCAGAAGCTTCCTTGCGACCGCATAACCGTTTTCCGTGGTGAACTCCGGAATATCCTCCTCCATGTATCCGACCAGATCCTCGTCATAGGCTATCCCAGCTTCCGCAAGAGCCCTTTTATAGCCTGACAGTCTCTGTCCGCCCACCGCGCGATCATCCTTATGTCCTGTGATTATCGCTATCCTCCTGTGGCCCTTTTCGATCAGGTACTTAACTGCCTTGCAGCTTTCTGCGGCGTCATCTATGGCAACAAGATTCACATTCGGCATAGGGGTATACATGCTGTGCGCTACCGTACACAGCACATAGGGCACATCAAGCTGGTCAAGCTCCACGGCAGGATCCTCCATTTGTCCTCCAAGGAATATGACTCCCTTAAGCCGCTTCTCCTTGGCAAGCTCTATGGCCGAACGTGAAACTGCCGTATTTTCATCTACCAGATGGATCAGGAAATCATAGCCATTCTTATAGAGCAGGGTCTGAAATCCGTCAAACATCGACTGAAAGAATATATTGTTCAGTCCGCGCACTATAAGAGCTATTGTATTGGATTCCTGGATCTTTAAGTTGCGGGCGCTGTTGTTTGGAATATAATGAAACTTTTTTACTACCTTAAGCACCCTTTCCTTTGTCTTGGGACTGATCCCCGGGTCATCGTTTATAGCGCGCGAGACCGTGCTTACACCTACTCCGCAGTATTTCGCGATATCCTTTATTGTAAGCTGGTCCGACATTCTATCAGTTCTCCTTTACTATCTTTACAGTCTGCCGTACACCTCTGTAAGCTTCCTTATCTCTTCCGCCTTTTCCTGGCTCAGTACTTTTTTCCTGACCCGCCATCTCCAGTTATCTCCGAGAGTGGATGGAGTGTTGATCCTTGCCCTGTTGTCAAGCCTCAGATAGTCCCAGAGCGGTATCACTGCCATATCTGATACACTTCCAAGTGCCAGCCTTATCATACCCTTTACTACGGACGGCTTTGTAGCGGAATCAGGCAGGCCTAAGTAATCTTTCAGAGATTGCAGCTCTAATGGAGTAATGCTATCTAGCCATCCCCGAAGAGTTTCGTTGTCATGGGTACCTGTATAGACCACACTGTTCCTGTGATAATTGAATGGCAGATACTGGTTTTCTTTATTGATCACTCCGGAGGAATCCCTGCTGTCAAAGCCGAATTCAAGAACCTTCATATTAGGAAAGCCGCATTCCTTTACTAAAGCCCTTACACTGTCCGTAATAAAGCCCAGATCCTCGGCTATTATACGGACATCTCCGAGCTCCTGTCTTATCTTGTTGAAAAGTCCAATTCCTGGGCCCTTTTCCCAGTGGCCTCCCTTAGCTGTAGTATTGCCTGCCGGGATAGAATAGTATTCATCAAAGCCTCTGAAATGGTCAATCCTTACTATATCATAAAGCTCCTGACACTTTTTTATCCGTCTTATCCACCATTCATAGCCAGTAGACTCGTGATAATCCCATCTGTAGAGAGGATTGCCCCAGAGCTGACCGTCTGCTGAGAATCCATCAGGCGGGCATCCTGATACTGCCGTAGGTTTCTGGTCCTCATCCATCTGAAAGAGCTCTGGACCGGTCCATACATCTGATGAATCTGCCGCTACATAGATCGGTATGTCGCCTATTATCTCTATACCGTGGTTGTTTGCATATTCCTTCAGCCTCTTCCACTGGGTGAAAAATTCGTACTGGATAAAGATGTAAAACTCTACATCCTCTCCCCGATCCTCCAGAAATGAGGCAAGTGCAGTCTCATCTCTTTTCCTGTAGTCATCCTCCCACTCTGTGAAGCTTCTGCCGTCATGTGCATCTTTTAGAGCCATGAAAAGGGCATAGTCAAACAGCCAGTCTCTTTCCCTCTCCTTAAATGCCCTGTAGCCTTCCTGATCCGTGTCAAAGCGTCCGAAGGCTCTTCTCAAAAGAGTGAATCTGTTTTCATACTGCTTTCCGTAGTCTATCCTGTCTTCATTTCCTCCCGGAAAATCGTGAAGGTCTGCTTCTGTCAGCAGACCTTCATTCTTCAGGGTATCAGGATCGACGAAATAAGGATTTCCAGCAAATGTGGAAAAGGACTGATATGGAGAATCTCCGTAGCTCGTAGGGCCGAGCGGCAGGATCTGCCAGTATGACTGGCCTGCCTGCTCGAGAAAATCCACAAATCTATATGCCTCTGCAGAAAAGCAGCCTATTCCGTATGATCCCGGAAGAGAAAACACTGGCATCAGAATTCCTGCTGATCTCATTATGTTTCCTTTCGTAAATAAGCCTGTATCAACCCTTAACTGCTCCAGCTACAACTCCTCCGATAATGTACTTCTGTGCAAGCATGTAGAAGACGATTATAGGGATAATAGCAAGTATGATTATGGCCATCATTGGTCCCCATTCAACCTGACCGTGGCTGGTCTGAAGGAACTGGATAGCGATAGGTACTGTCTTGTAGTTTGAATCAAGCACCAGATAAGGCAGAAGGTAGTCGTTCCATATCCACATTGCCTCAAGAATGGCTACTGTGATATAGGTTGGCTTCATTATAGGTACTACGATCCTGAAAAAGATGCCCAGTGCTCCGCAGCCGTCTATCATTGCAGCCTCCTCTATCTCAAGAGGAATGGACTTGGCAAAGCCTACAAACATGAATGTCGCAAGACCTGCTCCAAATCCCAGATATACTGGAACTAATCCGATAGGATTGGTAAGATTAAGGTTCTGGGCTACATAAGCCAGAGTATACATTACCATCTGGAACGGAATTACCATAGAGAATGCGAAGAGTGCGTAAACGATCTTTGCTCCCTTGCTGTCCACTCTTGCTATATACCAGCCACACATGGATGTGCAGAGGATTATGGCTGCGACTGAAAGCACTGTTATGAGGACCGTATTTCCGAAGGCTGACCAGAAGTTGGTATCAGCTATACCCTGTACATAGTTTGCCAGTCCTGCAAAGGAATCCTTTGTCGGCAGAACAAATGTATTGGCTCCTCCTATATTGCTGGTGGTCTTGAATGAATTTATCACAACCTCGAATATCGGGAAAATAAAGAAGAGTGATAATACTGTAAACAATATTGTCCAGATAAATCCGAACTTTACCGGCTTATCTGCCGGATCAAAGCTTGTATTCTTATTCTTTGCCATATTACATCTGCTCCTCTCCGCGTCTTGTAAAGTGCAGCTGTGCGAACGCTATTATTGCTACAAGTATGGTAAACAGTACAGCCTTTGCCTGTCCTACTCCCTGCCATCCTACTCTTCCATAGAAGGTGTTGTAGATATTAAGTGCAAGCATCTGCGATGCCTTTCCAGGCTTACCAGCTGTAAGGGCAAGGTTCTGATCGAAGAGCTTGAAGCCGTTTGTCAGTGTGAGGAAGGTACAGATAGTGATGGTCGGGCGAAGGATAGGGATAACTACGTTCTTAAGGCGCTGCCATGCTCCGGCTCCGTCTATCTCTGCTGACTCGATAAGCTCGTGAGGCACTCCCATGATACCGGCTATATAGATTATCATTACATATCCTATCTGCTGCCAGTTCATAAGAATGACAAGGCCCCAGAAGCCGAACTTTGCGTTGCTTACTATTGTAGTGCTCCAATGTGCCAGTATGCCGTTGAAGATCATCTTCCAGATGGTACCAAGGACGATTCCTCCGATAAGGTTTGGCATGAAGAAGATGGTCCTGAATACGTTTGTCCCTCTGAACCTCTTGGTCAGGGCAAGCGCTATTAGAAATCCGAATACGTTTATCGTGATCACACTTACGACTGTAAACAGTGCCGTGTACCAGAGCGAATGAGTGAAATCATTCTCTGTAAAGATCTTCTTGTAGTTCTCCAGACCAACGAAGGTCGTGTTGTTGATTACTGTGAATCTGTTGAATGATAGATAAGCTCCCCATAGGAACGGTACTATGAAGCCAATTGTAAAGGCGATCAAGGTAGGAAGCACGAAAATGGGGAAGGCCCTTCTGACTGTCTTTTTCATCTGCCATTGTCCTTTCTGTGAAAAATCGATCTGATCTCTAGTGTTGCCAATAATATCTTTCCCGGGATACGGATTTATTTGGTCCCGGATTCCTGGAAATACATCATTTCCGCTTAGAAAAATCGGGCGGATGACGGTGGGTGTCATCCGCCCGCATGTCAGGCTCTTTCTTAAAGGAGGATAGGCAGAGCCCTGAATTGAGTTATATATCTAATGAAGAAGAAGCTTTAATATCGTTACTGAGCTGATGCAGCCTTCTCTGACTTCCAGTTGTCAACGAATGCCTTAACAACTCCGCTCCACTTGCCTGAGCCATCAGCATATGCTGTCATAGCAGAACCAAGCTGGTTCTTCCATTCCTCTGAAGGCATTGTTGTGAAGTTCCATGATACAGGTGTCTTGCCCTGAGCAACGTAGTCGTTTGCGATCTTTACAAGAGGGTTTGTTGTCTCGTACTTGTCTGTGAAGGTATCGAACGGTGTAACGAATCCCATCTTGTTTGCAATAGAATCACGTCCCTGATCTGATGTGATGACCCAGTTAAGGAAATCATATGTAGCCTGCTTGTCAGCATCGCTTGCCTGGCTGTTTACGCACCAGTAGTTCTCTGATCCTGTGCAGAGTCCCTGATTTTCCTCGCCGTCAACTCCGATGTAGATAGGAAGCATTCCAAGCTCATCGTCCTTGATCTTGCCGGCCTTCTGGATATCTGAGTAAGCCCATGTACCATTCTGATAGAAGACTGCCTCGCCGTTGTTGAACTCTGAGTTAGCGTCATCACCGGTCTTTGCAGCGATCTCGGTTGGCTTGCAGGTAGAATCTGTAAGGTAGAGATCCCAGATCTTCTTGAAGTTGTCGAGATACTCGCCCTTGATAGCGTCTGTATCTGTCTCGCCTTCCTTCTGATACTCATAGTAGATAGGAAGGTTTGCAAGATGGGTCTTGAATCTCCAGTCTGATGAAGAATCCATTCCAGCTGATGTAAAGGCTCCCTTTACTCCGAGCTGATCCTTCTTTGCCTGGATATCGTCTGCTACTTCCTTCAGCTTGTCGAAGCTGTTGATGTCCTCTGGCTTGGAGATCTTTGCGCCATCGAGCTTGCAGTACTTGTCAAGTAAGCCCTTGTTGTAGATGATTCCATAGGTCTCGATAACGTATGCGATTCCGTCAACCTTGTCTCCATCCTTAAGAACGAAGGAATCTGTACCGTCCTTCATGTGCTTGTAGATCTCTGACTGTGACATATCATCACAGTAGTCCTTCCAGCTTGCAAGTCCTACAGGTCCGTTTACCTGGAAGAGTGTAGGAGCATCCTTCTTTGCCATCTCAGAAGTGAGCTGCTGCTCGTATGTTCCTGATGCGGCTGTAACAACCTTGACCTCTGTTCCGGTCTCCTTTGTGTACTCCTTTGCGAGAGCCTGCCAATCCTCGTCTGCCTCTGGCTTGAAGTTCAGGTAATAAACCTTTCCGCCTGATGCCTTCTTTGATGTGCCTGAAGAAGACTTGGTGGATGAAGATGATGTGTTCTTTGAACCGCCGCAGCCAGCTAATGCTGTAACTGCCATTGCTCCACAGAGGAGCGCTGTTACGAGTTTTCTTTTCATGATTCGAATCCTCCATTCTGATTCTTTTTAGATTGATAACGTTTCTTTCGGAAACGTTACCTCGCATCTCCTTCTTGCTTGGAAACGTTTCCTTTCGATGAATCTAATGTATCACGTTTTGGAAACGTTTTCAATACCCTTTTGACAATTTTGTTGAACCTGTTCAAAAAAAGAAGCCGGGTTTTGTGCAACTTGCACAAAGCCCAGCCTCTTGTCATTTTCAGCCCTTACTGCTATACAGCTTCTTTCCATGGCAGTTCTTGTACTTAAGTCCGCTGCCGCATGGACATGGATCATTCGGATAGATCTTCGGCGCCTTCCTGCGCTTAGGTCCTGACTGAGAAGGACCGTCGTCCTTATTCGTTCCTGTCGGCTTGGCCACCTCTTCACGCTCGATCTTTCTCTCGAAGCGGATGCGGAACATCATCATGACTGTATCGTGACGAATAGCCTCGTTCATGGCATCCATCATCTCATAGGATTCGGCCTTGTATTCATCGATAGGATTCTTCTGTCCGTATGCCTGGAGGCCTATGCTCTGTCTGAGCTGCTCCATATCGTCGATCTCTTCCATCCAGTGCTGGTCGATAGCACGCAGAAGCACTACTCTCTCTATCTCATGGAAGTCAACCTCCTCCGGAGCCTCGGCTGCCTTCTGCTCATAGAGCTCGTCTGCCTCCTCTATGATCTTCTCCTCGAGATCTGCGACATTCTTTATAGAATGCTGGTCAAGGAAGTCCTCGGTGACAGGCTTCATAGGTATCACATCGAGCAGGATGCGGTTAAGCTCGTTCAGATCCCACTCATCACGGCCTATTCCGTCATTTATTACCTTCTCTACCAGAGACCTTACCTGATCTGCGATCATTGCCTTGATCTGATCATGCATATCCTCGCCGTCGAGCACTCTGCGTCTCTGCTTGTAAACAAGCTCACGCTGGTCATTATTGACCTCGTCGTACTCGAGCAGGTTCTTTCTGATGCTGAAGTTATTGCTCTCGATCTTCTCCTGGGCATGCTCTATTGCGCTTGTGAGCAGCTTGTGGTGGATCTGCTCGCCCTCAGGAATACCAAGGGAATTGAATACCTTTATAAGTCTCTCTGATCCGAAAAGGCGCATCAGATTGTCCTCAAGGGAAATGAAGAACTGGGACTCACCCGGATCCCCCTGACGACCTGAACGTCCACGTAGCTGGTTATCGATTCGTCTCGACTCGTGGCGCTCAGTTCCTATGATCTTTAAGCCTCCGGCCTCGCGGGCCTCGTCATCGATCTTGATATCGGTACCACGTCCGGCCATATTTGTAGCTATAGTCACATGACCATGGATACCGGCCTGAGCTACGATCTCGGCCTCCTTCTCATGGTTCTTGGCATTCAGGACCTCATGCTGTATGCCCTCACGGCTTAAAAGCTTGGATACTCGTTCAGACACATCGATAGTAATCGTTCCTACAAGGACTGGCTGGCCCTTGGCATGGGCTTCCTTTACCTCGTCAACTACTGCTGCAAACTTCTCCTTCTCGGTTTTGTATACAGCGTCGTCATGATCTATACGGATGACAGGCTTATTGGTCGGGATCTCGATTACATCCATTCCGTAGATATCACGGAACTCCTGCTCCTCAGTGAGGGCGGTACCTGTCATTCCGGCCTTCTTGTCATACTTGTTGAAGAAGTTCTGGAATGTGATATCGGCCAGGGTCATGCTTTCTCTCTTGATATCCACATGCTCCTTGGCCTCGATAGCCTGGTGGAGTCCGTCTGAATAACGGCGGCCAGGCATGATCCTTCCTGTGAAGTCATCTACTATCAGGACCTCTCCGTCCTTTACGACGTAGTCCTGATCCCTGTGCATAAGCTCATGAGCTCTGATCGCAAGGATCACATTGTGCTGGATCTCAAGATTCTCAGGGTCTGCAAGGTTTTCTATATGGAAGAATTCCTCGGTCTTCTTTATGCCTCTCTGGGTGAGGTTTACTACCTTATCCTTCTCGCCGACTATATAGTCACCGGTCTCCTCCTGCTCTATTCCCATAATGGCATCCATCTTGGAATATTCCGGGAGATCCTTGCCTCGCTCCATCTGGCGTACAAGCACATCGCACATCTCATAAAGCTTGGTCGACTTGCCACTCTGGCCTGAGATGATAAGAGGCGTACGGGCTTCATCGATGAGAACTGAGTCCACCTCATCTATGATCGCATAGTGCAGGCCTCTCTGGACCATGTCTTCTTTCCTTACGACCATGTTGTCTCTCAGATAGTCAAATCCCAGCTCATTGTTCGTGATATAGGTGATATCGCAGTTATAGGCGGCCTGACGCTCCTCCTTGTCCATGTCATTCAGGACACAGCCAACTGTAAGGCCAAGGAACTCATGGACTGCTCCCATCCACTCTGCATCACGCTTTGCCAGGTAGTCATTTACCGTTACTACATGGACTCCCTTGCCCTCAAGGGCATTCAGATATGCCGGAAGGGTACATACAAGTGTCTTTCCTTCACCAGTCTTCATCTCAGCGATACGTCCCTGATGAAGGATGATGCCTCCGATCAGCTGGACCCTGAAGTGCTCCATTCCGAGCGTACGCTTTGCAGCCTCCCTGACCACTGCATATGCCTCAGGAAGGATATCGTCAAGAGTCTTGCCGTCCGCAAGCTGCTCCTTGAAGTAATCGGTCTTGCCTCTAAGCTCTTCATCAGAAAGCTTTCCCATCTCATCGCGATAGCCCTCTATCTTGTCCACTATCGGTCTGATACGGCGCAGCTCATGCTGGCTGTGGGTTCCAAATATCTTTGTGACTATACTCATATGTGTGTGTTTTCTCCTTATGTATTCTTTTCAAAGAAGCCAATTAGGACATATGATAACACGTTTATAATAATTATACAAGTTTTATCAGATCACGAAGTCGTACTGTCCTATCTCTGTGCCAGTTATGTCCTTTATTGTGACTGAATCCAGATAATCGGTGATAGCCTTGTAAAGGCCCTTCCACATTTTCATCTCGCGGGCCGCCGAGACATTGTCTCCCTTGTCCTCATCCATATTCGGTACTGGTTCTAAAGATCCCTCTGTGACCTCGAGGATTTCCCTTATAGTATATTCCTCAGGGCTCCTTGTAAGCCTGTATCCGCCACCCTTGCCTCTTAGCGAGACAACAAAGCCGCTCTTGGAGAGCATTGAGACTATTGACTCCAGATATTTCTCCGATATCTCCTGCCTGTCTGCTATATCGGAAAGCGGAATGAACTCTCCATTATTATGCTCAGCCAGATCTACCATCACTCTGAGCGCGTATCTTCCTCTGGTACTTATGGTCATATCTTTTCTCCTATTATTCCCATCTTTTCACCGGGTTTGTTTTATTGTCTCATGAATCCGTTTTTCTGTCAATAGGAAGAACTATAGTAGCTAGCCTCTGGCAGATACCGATCAGGTATCTGACCATGTCATTTCGCGGAAAGTTCCTGTTGGCAGCCATATTAAGAGTAAGCGACAGCCGGGCCGGAACAAATGCAAGATAGGGCGAAAATTCTCCGACTATCTCCGGTATCCTTGCCGCGTCTATCCTTGCCTTCTCCCAGAAGGAAAGCGTCACCTGGTCATTATCCTGCTTTATCCTCGTGATAAAGGCCCTGTGGGCGGTGTTTCTCAGCAGGGCTGCATCAAGCAGGCTAAGAAGCGGCCTCCCTGGATCTCCAAATCTGTCTATAAGCTCCTCAAGAAGCTCCTGCTGCTCCTCATCAGATGAGAGCGTGCTTATGCGCTTGTATATATCAAGCCTCGTCTCCTCATCCCTGATATAGGATGCTGGTATATAGGCATCCAGCCTTATATCCACATTTGTCTCGAAATCATCTTCAATCGCTTCGTCGATACCCTTTTCCTTTGCGACTGCTGCGTTTAAGAGCTTACAGTAAAGCTCATAGCCTACTGAGGCCATATGTCCTGACTGCTCCTCCCCGAGAAGATTCCCTGCTCCGCGGATCTCCAGATCCCTCATGGCTATCTTGAAACCGCTTCCAAGCTCTGTAAATTCCTTTATTGCTGCAAGTCTCTTCTCTGCGACCTCCTTGAGCGACTTGTTGCGTCTGTACATAAGAAATGCGTATGCTGTCCTCGAGCTCCTGCCTACCCTTCCACGAAGCTGATAGAGCTGCGACAGGCCCAGCTGGTCGGCATCATGGATAATTATCGTGTTTACATTGCTTATATCAAGCCCTATCTCGATAATAGTCGTCGCAACGAGCACATCTATATCCCTGTTCACAAAATCTGTCATGATTTCCTCGAGCCTGTTTTTCGACATCTGACCATGGGCATATTCGACATTTGCGTCAGGGACCATCGCGGCTATCCTTGCTGCAACGTCAGCTATCTGTCTGACCTTGTTTATCACATAGTAGACCTGACCGCCTCTGGCCAGCTCCCTTTCTATGGCCTCTCTTACCATCTCATCATTCTGCTCGAAGACAAAGGTCTGGATCGGCACCCTGTCTGTCGGAGCATCGACAAGCAGGCTCATGTCGCGGATTCCCGACATGCTCATATGGAGGGTGCGTGGTATCGGTGTCGCAGAAAGCGACATCACATCCACATTCTTCTTCATTTCCTTTATCTTTTCCTTATGGGTGACGCCGAATCTCTGCTCCTCGTCAATGATCAGAAGGCCTAAGTCCTTGAAGCCCACATCCTTTGACAGGAGCCTGTGAGTCCCTATCACTATATCTACCCGGCCTTCCTTCAGTCTGGCTATAGTCTCCCTGTTCTGGGCGGATGTCCTGAAGCGGCTCAGCATTTCTATATTTACAGGATAGTTTTTCATCCTTTCCTTAAAATTATTATAATGCTGCTGACAGAGTATGGTCGTCGGCACCAGATACGCGACCTGCTTGTTTTCCTGGACTGCCTTGAAGGCCGCCCTCATGGCTATCTCTGTCTTCCCGAACCCCACGTCCCCGCATACAAGCCGATCCATGATCCTTGGGCTTTCCATATCTGCCTTAACATCGTTTATGGCCTGCAGCTGGCTGTCGGTCTCCTCGTAAGGAAATGAATCCTCAAACTCCTTCTGCCAGACTGTATCCGGTCCATAGACATAGCCCTTGTTCTTCTGTCTTATCGCATACAGCTTTACTAACTCCTTTGCCACCTGGCCAACGGCTGACCTGACACGGGACTTGGTCTTCTTCCATGCCCCGTCACCAAGGGAATTCAGCTTTGGCTTCTTATCGCCCACGCTTCCGTACTTTGACAGGACATCCAGATTCGTGACCGGCACATAGAGATTCGAGTCTCCGGCATAGGAGATCTTAAGGAAATCCTTGACGACCCCGTCGACCTCTATCTTTTTTATACCCTCATAGATGCCAAGACCATGATTCTCATGTACGACATAGTCACCGGGCGAGAGTTCTCCGAAGCTCGTTATCTGGGCACCGGAATTATGCTTTTTCTTTCTTTTCTTTTTTCTTACGGCTGCGCCAAAAATGTCGCCCTCGGCAATGTATACAAAGCCTATATCCGGAAATTCATATCCCCTTCTGATCGACCCCGCCTTTATCATCACCTGACCTGGCTTTATTGCGGTCTCGTCCGTATCAGAATAGAATGCGTTGATCCCGTCTGCAGTCAGATCATCCTTTAGCTTCTTCCCTCTTGTCGACGAGGATGTGACTATACAGATCCGATACTTCCTGTTTTTGTAGGACCCGATCTCCTTTTCCAAAAGCCCGATCGAATTCTGATAGCTCGTCACCGAGACCTGATGGACATAGAACTGATCCTTCGGCTTCAGTATACCTGTATTTCCTGCTATCTGGGCAAAAATGATCCCATTCCTGCCGCCAAATCTGGCTATTGTCTCTCTTGAACCGAAAAGTATCTGCTGCTGGAGAGGCAGGGCTGTTCCGTTCTCAACTCTCCTCATCATGGCCGATGAGACCTCCTGCTCCACGACCTCTGCACTTTCTAAAAGTCTTGCAGGCTCATCGAGGAAGATCATCCCATCCTCAGGTATATAATCGAGCAGGCCTGATTTCCTGTCCTCAAAGTACATCTGAAAATTGTCTGCCGACGACATATCCCCGCCATCCAAAAGACCTGTGAAGTCCTCGTACATGGTCTTTAAGGCAAAGGCCTCCTCGGTCTTCATTGAATCCCTGAGGCTTATATATCTGCTTTTGAAATCCTTTTCAAGGCGTTTAAGTCCTTCTCTTTTTCTTTCCTCTGTGAGGAAAAGCTCCATGGCAGGATCGATGCGGGCGCTCTCTACATTCTCATCGGATTTCTGACTTCCTATATCGAAGGTCCTTATAGTATCGATCTGGTCATCCCAGAACTCTATCCTGACCGGAACATCCTCTGTAAGTGGGAATACATCTATTATCCCTCCACGTGAGGCAAACTGGCCCGGTTCCTCCACCTGAGCCGAATTCTGATAGCCGGAGGCGACCAGCCTTTTCTGAAGGACAGACGGATCTATTATATCTCCCGGATGTAGCATGATGACCCCCTCGCGCAGCTCATCAGGGGGAGGGAGTATATTCATTAGTGCATCTACGGTTGTCGCTATTGTGATCTTTTCCTTTTCTATTATAGAACGAAAGACCTTCATCCTCTCCCTGGTGAGGGTATTGCCCTTGACATTTGACTGATAGAAGAGCACGTCCTTGGCCGGGAAATATTCGGTGTCCTGATCCAGATTCCTGTATTCATCCACGAAATCCAGGGCCTTTTTTTCTGTATCAAAAACGATCAGCTTACAGCTGCACTCGCCGCCCAGAGCCATGACTGTACCCGCTCTGGCCTGATCTAGTATGCCGGACAGCTCGTACATGCCTCCTTTTTTCAGTCTGTCTCTTAGTTCCTGTATTTCTCCAAGCTCATAAAGAGGTGAATAGATCTTCTTCATATGTCTGCCATTATTCTTCTAAACCAGAAAACCCGACCCATAAGGCCGGATTCTCTGGAAAAGTATGTATGAAAAGTATGTAGTGGAGGCAACTATGTTAGCTTTTGCTAACGTTAGTTGGTACTAACATATTGTACTATATTCCAGATGATAATGCAAGAGGTTTTTGAGGGAGTGGTTGAATTTTTTTAAATTTTTATACAATTTTCTGTCTCCAGGTGTCTTTTACTATATTTAGTCTGATCTGTCGATTCATACCATTATATGGAACCAGACTTCTATTTTCTCGAATTTCCCGATCAGATCGGTTTCCCTCATCTATCCTCTGCAAATACTGTCCCTTACCGCATTTCCCTAAAAAACTCGCTTGCCGCCTACCATGCCTGCCGCAGGTCACTATCCTTTATCATGTCGCCTTCTGCCCTCTTGCCTGATCTATATATTGTAGCTGCATCAACATGAAATTACCTCACAGCAGTTTACCGTTCTATCATCTGGTGGTTAATGACCTCCTGCATAATCTGTATTGCAATAAAAGGCTTTACAGATCCATTCCAGCTGTACCGGATGCGGCTTACGGCCTCTTAATGTGTGATGACCTCGCAGCCATCCTCTGTTACCAGGACCTGATATTCCCACTGAGCAGATGGCATCCCGTCAAGCGTGTAGACCTCCCAGTTGTTCTCCTTGTCTGTATAGATATCCGCCGCTCCCATATTGATCATCGGTTCAATAGTAAAGCACATTCCAGGGACCATCAGCATATCCTCGCCTCTGTTGGACAGGTAGCCTACCCATGGCTCCTCATGGAATTCCAGTCCGCAGCCATGCCCGCCTATTTCCCTTACCACGCTGTAGCCATTTTCTTCAGCATGTGTATGGACTGCCTCTGCCATGTCTCCCAGAAAGCCCCATGGCTTTACCTGAGCAAGTCCCAGATCACAGCACTCCTTTGTGACCTCGACTAAGCGTCTCTTCTCCTCGGAGACCTCACCTATCATGTACATTCTAGATGAATCCGAAAAATATCCGTCGAGTATCGTGGAGCAGTCAACATTTATTATGTCTCCATCCTGAAGCACCACATCCTCTGAAGGTATGCCGTGGCAGACCTGATCGTTTACAGATGTGCAGACACTCTTAGGGAAGCCCTCGTAGTTGAGCGGAGCCGGTACTCCTCCCATTCCATAGGTGACATCGTTTATTATATCGTCGATCTCCTGGGTCGTCATTCCCGGATGAATCTGCTTCTCTACCTCATCGAGACAGGCCATGTTTATGGCTGCGCTCTTTTTTATCTTTTCTATCTGGTCAGGAGTCTTGATTATGGTCCTGTCCGGGACCTCATGTCCCTCAAGTCTGATACGCTCGATCCTCCTGTCAAATGCTTCATGGCACTGCTTGTATTTCTTCCCGCTTCCGCACCAGCAGGGATCATTCCTGCCAATCTTTACTATCTTTTTTTCTTTCCTTCCAAAGCCTGATCCTAATGCCTTCATTTGCCTGTCTTTCTTTTTAAATTCTTCCTTGACGAAGAATAAGCCACTCCATATCCCAGTGTGATCCTTCCCATTCTGATCCTCCACCAGGAATCGCTTATCTTCACATCATGTTTCTTACGAAGCCTTTTGTACGCTTTCCCATCAAAGCTGTAGGAAGCGAATGTATCGTCATTTTTCTCTGCTAATTCTCTCTGATACTTTTCTGCTATGGCAATATCCGAAATCGTCCTGTTTATGGTCTGATAGGAAACCGGCAGATTCTCTCTCTGATCATCATAAAGATCTTCATAAAAATCCGTCGTCCTGTTCTCCAGCTGCTTCTTCTCCTCCGTCGTAAGCGCCGTTCCGGAGTCCTCGGCCATCCGAAGAAGTATCCTGTCATGTATGGCCATGTTTATAGAGGCTCTTTTCGCCTCGGAGACGACAAACTTCCCACCCAGATTAGAATCCCAGTAATCCCATGGCTTTTCCGGATCATAGGCAAGAGCAGACTTCTGTACCTGATTCTCCTCGTAGGTCACATAGAAGGCCAGATCTCGAAAGGTCAGCTTCTCACCGTCAACCACGGCTGCCGTATCATCCAGATGATCCTTGTAGATAAGGTCCCTGCTCCTTGTAAGTCCCTGATACAGACCCCCCACAAGCAGAGCTGTGATCCCTGAGGCTACAAGGATTGCAGCAAGACTCTTCCCTGTCCTGGCCTTAAAGCGGGCCAGCCGGCTTTTTCTCTTGTCTGTCATATAACCCTTCTGATCGCAAGTACTGTTCCATGGTTCCAGGAACGGTTGTGAGTGATACCGGCACGCGAGCTCTGTGCCTCAACTATCAGGCCGTCTCCGGAATAGATAGCCACATGTCCCGGATAGCAGACTATGTCTCCGGCCTTTATATTGTCAGGGCTTACTGCCTTTCCGACAGACCTCAGGGCTGCTGAGTTTCTCGAGCCTGACAGGTCTATGCCAAAATGTCTGTAAACCTGTACGACAAAGCCTGAGCAGTCAACACCGTTGGTCAGGGAATTACCTCCCCATACATAGCGGTTTCCAACAAACTGCATAGCATAGCTTACTACCGATGAGCCTGAGACGTCTGTGGAAGGAGACGGATCGGCATCCTGGATAAATGGGCTTGATCCGCTGCCTCCGCTGCCTCCGCTGCCTCCGCTGCTTCCTCCGCCGTTGTTGTCATTATTGCCTGTCAGGGCCGCCTGGGCTGCTCTTGCTGCGGCAGCTGCCTTGGCGATATTCCTCTGTCTCCTGGCCTCCTCAAGCCTCTGTCTTCTCTCGGCTGCTCTTTTCCTTGCAAGTGCCTTTGCAGCCTTTACCTGACTCTGAATATCTGACACCTCGTCCTTTTTGGATTCTATCAGATTCTTAAGGCTCTTTTTCTGATCCTTTAATGACTTCTTTTCCTTGTCAAGTTCCTCGCGCTTGTCCTTTAAGTCCTCCTCCATTCCCTGGATCTCGACTCTCGTCGCCTCATAGGAATCGAGAAGATCCCTGTCATAGCTGTATACAGCATTCATATACTGGACCTTGTTGATAAAGTCAGTAAGTCCCTTTGAGCCTATAAGGATATTGAATACATTATTCTCCGTATCATTCTCATAAAAGTATCTGATACGGGATTTCATGGAATTGTACTGCTGCTTCTCAGCCTTCTTTGCATCCGCGAGGTCATCCTCTGCGTCCTTTATGTCCTGGTCATTTTCCTTGATATCCTCCTCAAGGGCATCGATCTGGGAAATAAGATCCACCAGCTGGGAGCGGAGGTCATCGAGCTGGGACTTTTTTTCCTCGCTCTGTCTCTGGAGGCTCTTTATACGACTCTTAAGTCCGGCAGCATCTGCCTGTATATGCGGCGTTGTAAAGATCATAACGAGTGCTAATGTGAATGCACCTAGTCTCTTCATTTACACCTCTCCATTCAAATCACATTTTTTATAGTATAACACAAAAAAAGAGGGCAATAAAGCCCTCTCTGTAAATATGTATTCAGTTGTATAAGTACGGTCAGCAGAGCCTCATCCTTATCTCCTCGGTGATCACATCCTTATAGCTGAATGACAGCAGCTGATCCGGATGATCTGCATCATCGTCTGATACCAGCACAGTGAAGACACTCGGGTATGCTTCCTTGATCACCCCTGTACGGACATCCACCTTATTGCGGCCCTTGTCAAGCTGAATCATGACCTTATTGCCGCACTGCTGCTGGATTGAATAACGCACCTTTTCGTACTCAGTCTGTTCCATTATTGATTTTCCTCCTGCCCGCCATTAGTCAAAACTCCAAATGGCAACATATACAAGATGTAGTATACCACCTTTCTGCTGGATTGTCAAAATAGTTTTACATATTTTTTATATAATTTACAAAATTGTATCAGTCATGGTTTCCTTCGTTTCGAACCAGCATCATTTTTCACATTGTATAATATATTTCGTACCCGTTTTCGGAGTTCTGTCTGCAGTATCATACAGCTGCTGCAGGACAGACCTGCTTAAGGAGGAATATGAGATTCATGGAGAAAAGAGGCAATTACTGCGGATACAGGTGTGACAGCAGCTCATCTGCTCAGATGCTTAGGGAGCTTCGGAGAAAATCCTGCCTCACGCAGGAAAAGGCAGCCTACGGGATATGCTCGGTCCAGAAATACTCACGGATTGAGGCCGGAAAGGATGTACCATCTGAGATAGAATTTATAAGCCTTATGTCAAGGCTTGGCGATCCCGGGCTTTCCTATCAGGACCTCTATACCCCCGAAAACAGCGAGCGTTTATCTCTTCGCACGAGGATACACGAGGAAGCTCTTCTTGACAACTGGGAGACGCTCAGCGAATGTCTGTGCCGTTACTACAGTCTTTTTCCGGTCCTTTCTCCTGAGGAAAAACAGCTTCTCGGCTTCTACGAGGCCATACTTTGTTATTTCCAGAGCGATTTCATGAACGGGACCCAGCTCTGCGAATTATGCATGGATCTTATAAGTGCACAACGTCCCGATTTTTCCTCGTCCTCCGATATCGGCTTCATTCCGACCCAGACCGAATTTCTCCTGATAAACGCTCTTAGCGTCGGCCTGTCTGATTCCGGAGATCCATCTCTAGAAAATGAGGCGATAGGTCTCCTCCATACTCTTCTCCTTCTCAACATGAAACGGTCGCTTCCTGTGATAATGAGGAGGACAAATATAGGCATCCTTATCAATCTGTGCAATCTTGAGATAGAAATGGGCGAGCTTTATAAGGCAAAGGAGCATCTTTCCCTGCTTTTCACAAACATTTCCTACTCCGGTGGCTCAAGGCTTTATTATCTTGCCCTTATGTGCAAGGCCGACCTCCTTGATCGGACTGGCAACCCCGAGGCTGCCTGCGAGCTCCGCCACAGCGCCTCTCTTATTTTTCATAAAAATTCCAGAAAAAGTGCCCATAAAGTACTCGTTTTTTAATTTCTCTTGTGCTATACTATTTTTAAACAACCCGATGGATGGGACTTTTTCCTCCCAGACAAATATATAGCAAAGGGGGTTTTCATCATGAAGATCAACATCACAGGAAAAAACATCGAACTCACTGACGGCATCAAGACTGCAGTAAATGACAAGCTCGGAAAGCTCGGGAAGTACTTTACTGACGACACCGTTATCAATGTCACCCTCTCGGTAGAGAAGGACAGACAGAAGATCGAGGTCACGATCCCTATCAAAGGACAGATTATCAGATCTGAGCAGGTTTCCAATGATATGTATGTATCGATCGACCTTGTAGAGGAGGTTATAGAGAGGCAGCTTCGCAAATACCGCACAAAGCTCGTTTCCAGGCAGAACGAACCAAGGGAATTCTTCCAGGAGGATTTCATTGATGACGAGGATATCGATGAGGAGTCCCCGATAAAGATCAAGAGGACCAAGCACTTCGGCATCAAGCCTATGTATCCAGAGGATGCCTGCGTACAGATGGAGCTTCTCGGACATGACTTCTTCGTATTCAGAAACGCTGAGACTGACGAGGTAAATGTGGTCTATAAGCGTCGTGGCAACACCTACGGTCTTATAGAGCCTGAATTCTGATACTTGTCTTATTTTTAGCTGCAGATCGTCAAGGGGGCTTCTAAGTCTCTTTGGCGATTTTTTATTTCTGGAGATATCATGCGGACCCTTCTTTCACTTATTTATGTAGTTCTCTTCCTTATCATTTCTCTCCCTGTCCTTGGGGTTTCCTGGCTTATCAGCAGAAAAGATCCTTCCCGGACCGATAAGTTCATTATGCACTTCGCTCAGTGGGGTTTTTCCTGTGTTGAAAAAATATCAGGATCAAGCGTGGAGGTCAGTGGACTTGAAAACATACCATCAGACCGGCCTGTCCTTTTCATTGGCAATCACCAGAGCTTCTTTGATATCGTCATCACCTACAGCCGGCTCCCGAATCTTACTGGCTTTGTTGCCAAAAAGTCCATTTTCAAGGTTCCTGTCCTTGGCCTCCTGATGAAAAGGCTTTACTGCATCTCTCTCGACAGAAACAGCCTTCGTTCCGGTATGGATATGATACTTACTGCTGTTGACAGATTAAAGCACGGCGTCAGCATCTTCATCTATCCTGAGGGCACCCGGTCAAAGGACGGAGAAGTCCATAAGTTTCATCCGGGCAGCTTCAAGATCGCTACAAAGGCTAAGGTCCCGATCGTCCCTGTCACTATCACAGGCACAAGGGACATCCTGGAATACCATTTCCCTAACATCAAGAAAGCAAGGGTGACCCTGACCTTTGGTAAGCCGATCGAGACAAAGGAACTGAGTAAAGAGGAGATAAAGGAGTTGCCTGAGAGAGTGAGGGGGGAGGTGATAGGTGCGAGGGGTGAGGGGTGAGGGGTGAGGTCTGAGGTCTGAGGTGTGAGGTGAGAGGTGCGAGGTCTGAGGTGTGAGGTCTGAGGTGTGAGGCCGAAAGCCTGTAGGCAAGAGCGAGTCGAAGACGAAGCTCGAACCACAGGCGAGGCCGTTCTGTGAGGCTGAAAGTTTCGAGATGAGAGCGAGCTTATAGCGAAGCTCGAATCCGAAACGAAGCCGTTCTTTGAGATTAATGAGAGCGAGCCATAGGCGAAGCTCGAATTTAGCGAAAAGAACTTCCTTATTAGCGAAAGCAAGCCGTAGGCGAAGCTTGAGCTTAGCGAGCAGAACTTCCCGAGGTGATAGGTGTGAGGTGTGAGGTCTGAGGTGCGAGGGGTTAGGTTCTAGGGACTGATGGTATCTGATTACATCCCTAGTCCCTATAGCTTTGCAAAAAAGCCTGGATTCTAGATATAAGCGGTATCTGATGGTGTCCCTAATCCCTAATCCCTGATCCCTGGCTCCAAAAAGCTGCTTTCAAAAAAACAAGAGCCCCCATGTGGGGGCCCTGTAAAAGAGGGGGAGTATGAAAAACGAAAACAATTTCCGTCTCAAAAGGAACTGTGATTTCCTTTTGATGGTTATATGATACATAATGTTTGTGTTTGAATTGTGAACAGCCAATGAAAAGTTTATTAAATAAAATACCATCAATAAATTCGCCATCCTACGGGATCGTAACCGGAGCATCGCGAGGCATAGGGCGCTCAATCGCCATTAAAATGGCCGAAAACGGCGTAAATCTGGCTATCTGTTGCAGGGACTCTGTGGACATGCTTGAGGAGCTAGGAAAGGAGCTGGAGCAGAACTACGGTATCAGTGTAATATGCCAGGGATGCGATGTAGGTGATCCGGATTCTGTGAGTGCCATGAAATATAAGGTGTTAGAGAACTTCCCTCATATCGACTATATGGTAAACAATGCCGGAATCTCCTTTATCGGCCTTATCACCGATATGTCAGTGGAAGACTGGAACCGTATGATAGCTGTCAACCTTTCTTCACTTTTTTATATGACAAAGGCCTTTATACCTTCCATGATCCATCAGAAAAGAGGGTCCGTACTGAACATCTCGTCTATGTGGGGTAATGTCGGCGCCTCCTGCGAGGTAGCCTATTCAGCCAGCAAAGGCGGAGTCAATCTCTATACAAAGGCTCTTGCCAGAGAACTGGCTCCATCCGGGATCAGGGTCAATGCGATCGCTCCAGGCTGCGTTGATACTGATATGAATTCCTGTTTTTCTCCAGAAGAAAAAAAGGATCTGGAAAACCAGATCCCTCTCGGCCGATTCGCTTTTCCTGATGAAATAGCTGATGCAGCCTGGTCAGTAATGAACCTGACCTATGTGACTGGACAGATTCTCACTGCTGATGGCGCCTTTATCTGATCCGCCTAATCATCTGAGTTCTTGTCCAGGTACTCGGTAAGAGCATTTGCGATCAGTGCCGAAAACGATATGCCTCTTCTGTCAGCCTCCTCACAGGCCTGCTTGTATATATCGGGTCTCATTGTAAGAGTATACTGTTTCTTCTTGTTAGCAACTCTGGGCCTCCCTCTGTGACGGGACTCGGTCTGTGCTCCGGCCTGTTCGCTAGTGCTTATATCACTCATTTCTTTTCTCCTTTTATTTATAATTTACTTAAATATTTATTTTTATCTACTCACATTACTATAACTTATAAATAAATCTATGTCAACACCATTTTTTCACTTTATAAGACACTTTATCATAATTGTATCTTCAGATTAAAAAAACAGGATGAAAAAGAATCACCTCTTCCTTTTCATCCTGCTTTATTCAGTCCTCCCTGGTCGCTATGATATCAACGCCAGTATCACAGACATTCTTTATTATTACATCACCGATATGCACCGGAGACTTTACCTTCACTGTTCCAAGCGCCTTTACAATATCACCGATCCTTGCCTTTGGTATATCGGAGGCGGTCTTTACGGACACCACAGCGTCCCTTCCGCCCTCTACTGCAACCGTACTTGTCACTATCCTTGTAGGGCTAGTGACCTCCTTTCTTCCATAATCCTCGCCGCGCTTGCAGGTATTACCTGTTACTGACTTTACCTCCCCGTTTTCTATGGTAACTGTAAGGGCACATCCCATGGGACATCCTATACAGGTCAGATTCCTTTCCATTGTTCTACCTCCTGTTCAGGCTTCCTCCAGACCTATTTCTATCGAATCAGCATCACCAAGGTCTGATTTCTTAAGGACCACCTGTTCCATTTCACCGGGTGCCATTATCTGCTTCCTTCTGCGGACAAGCTCCCTGCCTGCTGCCCTTACGACAATAGAGGCTCCCTTATAGACATCGGCTACGCGAAACCTTACTGTGATCGTATCCTCCATGGCCTCGGGTCTTACGGTCTGAGGCACAGTATAGCGTACCCTGCCATCACATCTTATGTCTATGGTATTATATGATGTCTCGCCGTGCCTTATGAATTCTGCTGCATAGTGTCCGGCATTCTTTGCCTCTGTTGAGACGAAATCCACCAGATCATGGACATGCAGCACATTTCCACAGGCAAATATTCCAGCAACGCTTGTCTCCAGCGAGTCATTTACGACGGGTCCATTTGTGATCCTTGAAAGCTCAACGCCGCAGTCCTTTGAAAGCTCGTTTTCAGGGATCAGTCCACAGGACAAAAGAAGCGTGTCGCACTCATATCTTTCCTCAGTACCGGCTATCGGTTTCCTGTCTGCTCCAACCTCTGCTATTGTCACAGCCTCGACCCTTTTCTTTCCCTCAATGCTTACAACTGTATGGGAAAGCTTTAATGGTATTCCGAAATCGTCAAGGCACTGGACTATATTTCTTTTGAGTCCTCCTGAATATGGCATGAGCTCGGCTACTACCTCGACCTTAGCGCCCTCCAGTGTCATGCGTCTGGCCATTATAAGTCCAATATCACCTGAACCCAGGATCACGACTTTCCTTCCCGGCATTTCTCCTTCCATATTTACAAGGCGCTGGGCGCAGCCCGCGGTATATATGCCGGCTGGGCGAAAGCCCGGAATATTCAAAGCGCCGCGGCTCCTTTCCCTGCATCCCATTGCAAGTACCACAGCCTTTGCCTTTACCATGAAAAGTCCATCAGTCGGATTCATTGCTGTGACTGTCCTGTCATGGCTTATATCCATCACCATTGTGTTCAGTCTGTAGTCGATCTTCTGATCGATGACCTGGGAAATGAACCTTGCTGCGTATTCAGGTCCTGTCAGCTCCTGATTAAAGGTATGGAGTCCAAAGCCATTATGTATACACTGGTTCAGGATGCCTCCGAGTCTGTCATCTCTTTCAAGTATTAGTATATCAGAAATCCCATCAGCTCTGGCTGAAAGTGCAGCAGCAAGACCCGCAGGACCTCCTCCGACAATTACAAGATCATAATTTTCCATTAGAAGCCTCCCTTATTTAGTCCTGCCATAAACCAGTAGGCTGTCTCCGCCTGATTTGGTAACCTGCTCAGGCGAAAGGCCTGCATATTTTTCCAGAAGCTCCATCTGACGCGGTGTGCAGAATCCGGCCTGGCATCTGCCCATTCCGGCTCTTGTTCGTCTCTTGATCCCGTCAAGGGTCCGTGCGCCAAGCGTTCTTGTGATCGCGTCCTTTATTTCGCCCGCCGTCACCGATTCGCACCGGCAGATGATCTGACCGTACTCCGGATGTTCCTTTATCAGTGTGTTCCGATCCTCTGCAGACAGCTTCTTCGGATCGAGGATTCCTATCCTTGTACCGTTGAATCGTTCATTTTCCCTAAGAGAAAGGCTCTCTGCCACCATCATTGCCAGGTCCGCTCCTATTGCCGGTGCGCTTGATAATCCCGGCGACTCTATCCCTGCCGCATCGAAAAATCCGCTGCAGTCGGCCGCCTCCCCGATGATGAAATCTCCTCCATCCTCGTGAGCCCTTAGTCCTGCAAATGATGTGATCACACTTCTGTATGGTATATCCTTTATCGAAAGCGCGCTCATCTCCTCTACCCTGGACAAGCCATAGGCTGTTGTTTCAGTGTCCTCTTTATCCGGTATATCCTCTGCTGTAGGCCCTATAAGCACATTCCCATGCACTGTAGGAGTCACCAGGATTCCCTTTCCAAGCTTTGATGGCAGCTGGAAAATAGTGTGGCTGCAGATCCCTGCCGCCGACTTGTCCAAAAGCTCATATTGGCCTCTTCTGGCCGTGATATGGATCTTCTTCTCTGATACCATATTGTGGATGATATCAGCATAGACACCGGCTGCATTTACAACTGTCCTTGCCTGATATTCACTATTCTCTGTCTTTATGGAGAAATGGTCACCGACCTTTTTCACCCCGGTGACTTTTGAATTGAAGGCGAATTCCACGCCATTGTCCGCGGCATTTTCCGCAAAAGCTATATTCATCCCAAACGGGCAGATGATCGCTGCCGTAGGCGCGTAAAGCGCGCAGGTAACCTCATCGGCTATCTGCGGTTCCATCTCTATGATCTGATCTCTTTCTATTATAGAAAGTCCTTCTACTCCGTTCTTCTTCCCCTGTTCAAGCAGCCGTTCAAGCTCTGTCCTGTCCTGATCCTTCCTGCATACCACAAGAGACCCCGTCTTCTTATACGGGAAATCAAGCTCTTCTGACAGTGCCTCCATGACCCTCGAACCCCACACGTTATACTTTGCCTTGAGCGACTCCGGCACTGCATCATATCCTGCATGCACTATCGCACTATTCGCCTTTGTCGTGCCAGAGCAGACATCACAGTCTGCCTCAAGCACCAGGAATCTCCCTTTGTGCCTTGAAAGCTCTCTGGCTGTGGCTGAACCGACTGCGCCGGCCCCTATGATCACCACGTCATACATCTGTCTTTCCTCCTTATCTATAAGCCCCACGAAACTATATCGTCTCGTTATAGTTTCGATTATATCACGATTCAGAGGAGTGAGCAAGGGAGGAGGCTTCTTTGATGCATTCTTCGAGAACTTACTGATTTCACCAGAATAAATCCGGCGGCCAATGTCCAAACGTTGTTCTTTGGTGTATTTCATGGTAAACCTCTTGTTCAAGTAGAGAATATCAACTGTTTTAGAAATGGATTTTTTGTCTTAGGTGTAGCCGCCA
>DLDA01000005.1 GCA_002480925.1 Lachnospiraceae bacterium UBA7784
CAGGACTATCTGTTCATCTGCACGGCGCTCGGAATGTTCTCGCTGCTCTTCTCTATTTTTGAAAAAATGCTCCAGTCCACCGGCAAGACCATCTATTCGACGGTCGCACAGGTCTGCGGAGCGCTCACAAATATAGTCATGGACCCGATCATGATATACGGACTCTTAGGCTTTCCGAGACTCGGGGTAAAAGGTGCAGCTTATGCGACGGTTCTCGGACACGCGGTGTCATTTATCATCGCGATCGTGCTCCAGATCACGAGAAACAGAGAAATCTCAATCAGTCTGAAATACTGGAAACCGAATCTGAAGATCATCGGAGGCATCTATTCCATCGGAGTCTCAGCCATCATCATGCAGGCGCTCATGAGCTTCATGACCTATGGGGTAAATATCATCTTCGGCCGCGTCTCGGCGAGTGCTGTCACGGCATACGGCATTTTCTACAAGATCCAGCAGTTCGTGTACTTCGCAGGCTTCGGCCTCAGGGATTCGATTACACCGCTTGTATCCTATAATTATGGAAAAGGTTCCTACAAGCGTGTCCGTGAAGGCGTGAAATGGGGCATGATAGATACGACAGTTGTGATGATAATCGGAGTAGTGATCCTGGAGCTCTTTGCTCATCCACTGGCGCAGATCTTCGGACTCACGGCAGGCACAGAGCATCTGTGTGTGCTTGCAATGCGTATCATAGCTACCGGATTTATTTTTGCAGGAATCAATATTGCATCGCAGGGAGTCTTCCAGGCACTGATGTCAGGAAACAGCTCTCTGATAGTCTCATTCCTGAGACTTCTTGTGATCCCGCTTCCGCTCGCCTACGCATTTACATTTCTCAATAATGCTACAGACGTGATGTGGTGGGCCTTCCCGATAGGAGAAGCAGTAGCAGCGGTAGCAGCAGTTCTTCTATTGAAACGAATCTATCGACTGAAGGTCGAACCGATGAAGGACTGGAAATAGAACTGATTGTCAGTATGAATGTAGACACATTTCGCATCAAAATGTGTCTAAACGCTTATTTAAAATATCGATTTAGACACTTTATACCTTGAAATATGTCTAAATATTGGTAGATAAAGTGCCAAAGCTCATCCTCTTTTCCTGATCAGGAACTCATCAAACTTCGGCACTGTAAAGTCGATCTCTCCATATTTCGCTGCGTATATGAGTCCTTTGTTGATGAGCTGTGCGCGGATCGGGGAGATCTGAGTGACCTGTTTCTGCATATTCTTTGCGACATTGGAGATCGTGCATGGCAGCTCACCACAGTCGACCATGGCATACATGAAGTTCTTCTCACGGTCGGTGCAACGTTCGAATCTCACCATGAAGAAGCCATTGTCGAGAGTTTCAATGTACTGCTTTTCAGAACCTTTCACATCTTTGAGAGTGATAGTGTCTCCGTCGGCATTGTTCCAGACCTGGTAGCAGAATTCCTGGATGAAATATGGATATGAGCCGGTTTCCCTAATGATCTCATCAACGGCAGCAGGCTCATATTTTTTGCCTTCCTCCTCGGCGGGTACGACAATAGCATCACGAGCTTCATCATCGGTAAGCGAATCGATTTCCTCGTATCTGAATATTCTCTCAGCGTAAGTCCTCGCATTCCCTATGAACTGGAATACCTTTGGCAGGCCGGCGCCAATGAGCATCAGAGGATATCCCTTCTGACTGACACGGTGCAGCGCACAGATCAGCGCAGAAATGTCTTCTTTTCTCATGTACTGAATCTCGTCAATGAAAAAGCAGATAGACTGACAGGCTTCTTTTGCAATGCTTCCCAGTGATTCAAAAAGTTCTGTAAATGTCTGTTCGTAATCAGTAGAGTAGTACATCTCTTTTTCTTCAGCGGTGATCTGAAAAGTGACGTCACCCGGTGAGAAGGAGATGGTGAGAGTCTTGATAGCGTCGAGAACCTTGTTGATATAATTCTTTAGCTTTTCCTTTGAAGACAGATTCCGTAAGAACCGGTTCGCAGCTGTGGTGATAGCTGGTATGAAACGGAGGCTGTCGGTAATCTCTATATGCTGATAGTAGATAGCCTTCTGATCACAGATATTTTCGAACTCATTGAGCAGCACAGTCTTTCCGACACCACGGAGACCGTAGTAGATGACAGAACGCTGACTGATGCCACGCTTCAGGGCTTCGAACATGACTGATACAGCTTCAATCTCTTTTTCACGGCCGGCCAGATACTTCGGAGAAGAACCGGCACCAGGATTGTATGGATTTGTAAAAATATTATTCTCTGACATCAGACGACCTCCTTCGTGTATTTCAAGTGTATCACGTCATAATATGGAAATCAACAGTATAATACGATGCACAGGGCTTTTAAAAATCGTATAAATGTCATAATGGACAATCCCTTTCTTTCAGTCAAGTTCTTCCTCAAACCAGGAGATCAGGGCGTTCAGGTTCAGATCTGAGTGCTCGACCTCGCGAGAGAAGAGGTAAACAGTCTCTTCAGGGGTGAGCGAAGAGGCTGCGCTTATCATCATGATCCATCTGACAGTCATAACCGCTATCATGGCTCTGGCGTAGATCTGGCCGCAGTAGATGCTACCGCAGAAATAGGTAAAAAGCAAAGACCCTAGCATTTTCTCACAGATGAAGGAAACGGCGCGGCCCGGGTACATGGCCTGCTGCCACTCGGCGGATGAAGCTTTATGCACCCTCCAGTATTCAGTAGATGCGCGAAGGGTGTCAGACCAGGATGGCTCTAGAATCTCCAGTCTGTCGAGAAGGCCAAGGCTCTCGCACATATATCCATAGGAAAAAGCAAAGCCGCTCCTTCGCCCGTTCCGCGGCGGCAGAGCCGAGGTGCATGAAAGCTGATCCATATCTGATATATCGCCGCTGTCGAAAAGCTCCTGGAGTCTGAATGCGTATGACGCGATCAGGTCCATTTTTTCCTGGAGAGGAAGACTGCCGGATGAGAGGTCAAGCATCCTCTCACGCGCATAGCAAAGCCTGTCGAAAAGAAAAAAGTCAAAATCCTCGTAATCATCATAGTCTTCAGTCTTTTCGTCCTCAGATTCCCTGAATGACAGATGGGAATCAGAGGCAAAAAGCATCCTGACAGCTTCAGGACAGGACAGTGACAGCGAATACTCGCGCAGATCAGGGAACTCTTCGGTATGCCTCGGGTACTGCCTGCAGGTATCGCAGAGAAAATCTTCGCCAAGACTTGACTGCAGGTCGCAGAGCCAGCTGTCTGAGAGCATGCTGCATCTGCCGTCAGTCTGCCTGAAACAGGATTCTTTATAGTCTATTCCGCTGCGGAGTCTGTCCTCAAATTCTCCGTTCCAGGATCTGTATCTGTCAAGGCTTTTTTTATCTATTACTATCTGCCAGCCGCTGCAGCAGTTCATCGGGCAGCGGTCAGCAATACATGAAAAATCGTAAAAATCACTCTGGCTTCTGTAAATCATCGAATACTCCGGTCATCAGATCTTAAGGATTTTATCTATAGTATACTATTTAAAGATGACATGCAATACGGTTCAGGACGCAGAAATCCCGCCGGCCAGCTCGAAGCCCTTCTTTGCAGCCAACACGGCTCTGCCGAGAGAGTATTGCAGACTCTTTTTACTTGATTTATCCGCTCTCAAGTCATATACTTTAGGAAGTTTGAAAAAGCAAAGGAGACTACATAATGGAAATGCAGATGGAATTCGTAAGGAAGCTTCCGACGCCGCAGGAGATCAAGGAACAGTATCCTCTGAAGGAGGAGACAAGGACCCTTAAGGAAAAGAGGGACCAGGAGATCTTTGATATCTTTACAGGTAAGGATAAGGAGCGGATACTCCTTATCATTGGTCCGTGCTCTGCGGACAATGAAGACTCGGTGCTTGACTATATGACAAGGCTTGCCGGTCTTCAGGAGAAGGTAAAGGATAAGATCTTTATAATACCGCGCGTCTATACCAACAAGCCGCGTACCACAGGACTTGGCTACAAGGGGATGTTTACCCAGCCAGACCCGGAGAAGGGAGCCGATCTGCTCGGAGGAATAATAGCCATCCGTCATATGCATATGAGGGTTGTCGAGGAGACAGGCTTCACCTGCGCAGAGGAGATGCTTTATCCGGGGAATCACAGATATCTTTCTGACCTGCTTTCCTATGTGGCGATCGGTGCCAGATCTGTCGAGAATCAGGAGCATCGTCTGACGGCGAGCGGGATAGGTATACCTGCAGGAATGAAGAATCCTACCAGCGGCGATATTTCCGTTATGATGAATTCCATAATCGCGGCTCAGAACCCTCATACCTTTATCTACAGAGGCTGGGAGGTCCATACGACCGGCAATCAGTATACTCATGCCATAATGAGAGGATATGTGGACAAATTCGGAAGGAATCACGCCAATTATCACTACGAGGATCTGAAGGATGTATGCGGACTCTATGAGAAGCATCCTGAGCTGAAGAATCCGTCTATCATCGTCGACTGCAATCATTCCAATTCAGGTAAGAAATATCTGGAGCAGATCCGCATAGCAAAGGATGTGATGAACAGCAGAAGGCTTTCAGCCGAGATCGGCAGAGTGGTAAAGGGCCTTATGATAGAGTCATATATAGAGGACGGCGCCCAGAAGATCGGCGAAGGAGTCTATGGAAAGTCGATCACAGATCCATGCCTCGGATGGAAGAAGACCGAGAGATTAGTGCAGGAGTTGGCGGAGAGGTAGGGGAGGAAGGTTAGAGGTGAGAGGTTAGAGGTGCGAGAGGAGGAAGGTTAGAGGTTAGAGGTTAGAGGTGCGAGGAGAGGAAGGTTAGAGGTGAGAGGTTAGAGGTACGAGGGGAGGAAGGTTAGAGGTGCGAGGGGAGGTAGGTTAGAGGTTAGAGGTGCGAGGAATGTGATACTTAGGACCTCGGATTTAACACCTCAGACCTCGAACCTCACACCTCAGGCCTCAGGCCTCAGACCTCAGACCTCGGACCTCAGACCTCGCACCTCACACCTCAGACCTCAGACCTCAGACCTCAGACCTCGCACCTCACACCTCAGACCTTACACCTCAGGCCTCGGACCTCGCACCTCGGACCTCAGACCTCGCACCTCCCCCTACCGCCTTCGACAGATCGAGCAGGCTGTCAAGCTCCTTTTCTGTGAAGCAGCCTGTCTTTTTGGCCTCCTCGCGGACTGATGTCCCGTTGTGGAGGGCGGACTTTGCTATAGCGGCAGCCCTCTGATAGCCTATCTTAGGGCTTAATGCAGTAGCGATACCTGTAGAGCCCTCGGCCAGTGAGAGGCAGTGGTCCTTATTGGCGGTCAGATCAAGGATGCAGTTGTCGACAAGAGTCTTTATAGCGCCGGTTACTGAGGTGATCGACTCGAAGAGCTGGTAGAAGGTCACAGGTTCAAAGGCGTTGAGCTCCATCTGTCCGGCTTCCGCAGCCATCATTATGGTAGCGTCATGGCCAGCCACGAGGAAGGCGACCTGAGTCACGACCTCAGGAATGACAGGGTTTACCTTGCCAGGCATTATAGATGAGCCGTTCTGTCTGGCGGGAAGATTGATCTCATGAAGGCCGCATCTCGGGCCGCTTGATAGGAGGCGCAGATCGTTGCACATCTTTGAGATCGACATCATGCCGGCCTTTATGGCTCCTGAGACAGCCACGAAGCCGTCAAGATCCTCTGTTGCATCAAAGAGATCATCGGATTGTCTTAGAGAAAGACCGGAGACCTTCGACAGGATAGGTACTATATTGTTCACATAATAGCCGGATGCGTTTATGCAGCTTCCAATGGCAGTTCCGCCCATGTTTACGGATTTCATTTCATCAAGAGACTTCTCGATCCTTGAAGCAGCACGCTTCACCATAGTAGCATAGGCATGGAAGGTGTCTCCTAAAGTCATAGGGACAGCATCCTGAAGCTGGGTACGCCCCATTTTTATCACATCTGAGAATTCAAAAGCCTTTGCCATAAGAGCACGATACAGGCGTCCGAGCTGATCTAACATAGGACGGGAAAGGGTAAGTACAGTCATCTTTCCGGCAGTAGGAATAGTGTCGTTTGTAGACTGCCCCATGTTTACATCATCGTTGGGATGAACGAAATATTTATCACGGCCGCCTCCGAGGATCTCAGTGGCCCTGTGGGCAATGACCTCGTTCATGTTCATGTTTGCTGAGGTGCCGGCACCGCCCTGGACGGGATCTACGATGAAGGCCTCCATCAGATCTCCGGCGATGATCTGGTCGCAGGCGCTCATTATGGCCCTGGCCTTTTCGGAAGTAAGGTCACCTGTATGAGAGTTGGCAATGGCAGCAGCCTTTTTTATTATAGCAAGATTACGAAGGAACTCCTTGTTCATCTGCTGGCCTGTGATCCTGAAATTGACTTTTGCGCGGAGAGCCTGTACTCCATAGTATGCATCTGCCGGGATCATCATGCGCCCGATTGAATCTGCTTCGAGTCTTGTGTTTACCATGTTTTACCTTCTTCCTGAAATAATGCTACAAAAAAAGCGCACGGCCTGCGTTTTCCGTAAGCCGATGCGCCTTTGCATCAATCACTTTGTTTCTCTGAGCTGTATTCTAGTACAATTCCACTGGGATTAAAAGACGTAAAATAAAAAACAAAGCATTGACAAAAATTACCCGATATAGCAAAATAAAATAAAAATATATGGCCCTAAACTTTAAAATGTTTTGCAGGAGGAAAAATGGCAGAGAACAGCTATGTGCCTGACGATACAGATAAGAGGATCATTTCACTTCTTATGGAGAATGCCAGGATGTCTGTAAAGGATATAGCAAAGGAGCTCTATCTGACATCACCTACGGTTTCGGCCCGGATCAAAAGACTCCGGGAGAACGGGGTGATCACAGGCTTCCATGCACAGGTGGACACATCATGTTTCGGTTATAATATAAAGGCATTCGTAAATCTCGAGGTGGCTCCAAAGGACAAGAGCGATTTCTATGATTTCATCGAGCGGATACCAAACGTGATAGAGTGCAACTGCGTGACGGGCGATTACTCTATGATCATAGAGGTAGTCTTCAAAAGGACAGAGGAGCTCGATCATCTGATCAATGTACTTCAGAAGTACGGACACACAAAGACCCTGATAGTTTTCTCGACATCGGTCGAGCACAGGTCGGTACCAGTATAAGCTTTTAGGAGATAAAAGGATAATGAGCGAGGAAAAGGTTTTGGAGCTTGCGCAGGGGATTTCTGCGGAGGTAGTGGGGGATAGGTACAACACACCGGGAATGGCGGATGCCATAAGAAGGGCAGGAGCAGAGGGCATAGTCCTGCTAAGAAATGATGACGATGTGCTTCCGGTCGGAGATGAGAGACTGGCCCTGTTCGGGAGATGCCAGGTGGACACCTTTTATGTGGGCTACGGCAGTGGCGGTGATGTAAAGGCGCTTCATAAGGTATCTGTCCTAGACGGACTGGAGGCAGCAGGCCTTAGACTTGATAAGGAGCTTTCCCGCAGCTACCGTGACTGGTGTGGGGCTAATCCGGTAAGCGCCGGTGAATGGGGCAGATGGGCTTATTCCTACCCTGAGATGCCCCTTGATGAAGAGCAGATAAGGCGGGCTGCAGCAGAAAATGACAAGGCCATAGTCGTCATAGGAAGAGCAGCAGGCGAGGACGGAGACCTGTCCTTAAAGGAGGGCGAATACTATCTGAGTCAGGATGAGAGAGAGCTTCTTAGCCAGATAGATAAAAGCTTTGAACAGGTGATCGTTCTGTTAAACATAGGAAATATCATAGATCTCTCATGGCTTTCTGACTACAGCCATATAAAGGGAGCTATGATAATCTGGCAGCTGGGGCAGGAGATGGGACATGCGGTGGCTGATGTGGTGACTGGCCGTATCTCTCCGTCAGGACATCTGACACAGACCATAGCCAGGCGTTATGAGGACTATCCTTCATCTGCATATTTCGGAGATCCGGACAGGAATGAGTATAAGGAAGGCCTTGATGTAGGTTATCGCGGGCTTTACAGGACGCCGGAGAGGATCCTCTATCCGTTTGGATACGGACTTTCCTATACCACCTTTGAGATCACAGGCAGGGGTCTTTCCGAGGCGCATGGAGGCTTTGTGATGGGAGCAGAGATAAGGAATACAGGAAGGCGCTCAGGTAAGGGCCTGGCCCAGGTCTATCTGAAGAAGCCCAACCGAAGTCCCGAGCTTGCAGCCTTTGCCAAGTCGGATGAGCTTGCTCCGGGTGAGAGCGAATATGTGGAGCTTTTCATAGAAAAGGACCAGCTTGATGTATTTGATCCGGATTCATGCAGCTATATCCGCGAGAAGGGCGACTATGGATTTTTCCTTGGGAACTCTCCGATAGATCTCTATTCACGTCAGGGAAGTATCTGTATAGACAGAAGGCAGATAGTTAAAAAATGTGAAACGATCACTGAAAGCTCCGATCAGCTTAAGCAAAGGATCATAGACAATATGCCGGATGAGATAGGGACTGCTTCGGATCAGAGGATCGATTTTTCTTCTGTTATAAAGGGAGAGAAGAGGCTATGCGATTTTGTCGCACAGTTAAGCCCAGAGGAGCTTTCTGACCTGTCGAGAGGCGAGGGGCCTATGGACTCCTCTCTTTCTGTAAAGGGAAATACCGGAGTGTTCGGAGGTATCACGGAAAGGCTCAGAAGCAGGGGAATACCGGTCGTGAATACATCTGACGGCCCGTCGGGACTCAGGATCAACTATTACTGCGCCCTGCTTCCTATAGGAACGGCGCTTGCAGCAAGCTACAATCCGCTTCTTGTAGAGCAGATGTATGAAAGAGAGGCCGATGAGATGAAGCACTACGGTGTCGATATCTTCCTGGGCCCCGGTATGAATATACAGAGGAATCCTCTCTGCGGCAGGAACTTCGAATATTATTCAGAGGATCCCTATCTGACCGGTAGGATAGCATCGGCAGCAGTGAGAGGACTCGAGCGTCACGGGGCAGCAGCCTGCATCAAGCATTTCGCCTGCAATGATCAGGAGACAAACAGGAACAGAAATGACAGCTGCGTAGATGAAAGAACCCTGCGTGAGATCTATCTTAAGGCCTTTTATATGGTGATAAGGGATGCCCATCCTAAGTGCATAATGACAAGCTATAATAAGGTGAACGGGGTCTGGTCGCATTATAATTACGATCTTGTGACAACGCTTCTCAGACGCGAATGGGGCTTTAAGGGGCTTGTGATCACAGACTGGTGGATGCAGATGGCAGAAAGCCCTGAGTTCCCCGGAGTACGTGACAATGCCTACAGGGTAAGAGCCGGGGTCAATGTCCTTATGCCGGGAGGACTTGGCGTAGACGTGGCCTCCTTTATCCATGATGACAATATAGAAAGGACGCTTACTCTAGGAGAGTTGCAGAAAAACGCAGCAGAGGTGCTTGGTTTTATAAGAGACCTTAAAAGGGATCAGGATTATGGAAGCTGTTTATAAATATTATGATACCATTGATTCGACAAATCTGGAGGCTAAGAGGCTTGCCCATGCAGGAGCTAAGAATTTCACTGTGGTCTCGGCAGGAGAGCAGACGGCTGGCCGGGGAAGGAGCGGACATTCATGGATATCTCCTGAGGGAGTGTCGGTAGCGACATCAATGCTCATCTATCCTGAGGGAATAGCTATGGACCATCTGCCCAGGCTTACTATTCTGGCAGGCGTTTCTGTTGCAGAGGCCGTAGAGGAGCTGTATGACCTTGCCACCCAGATCAAGTGGCCCAATGACGTCCTGATCGGAGGGAAAAAGATCTGCGGCATACTGACAGAGCTTGAGGCAGATAAGGGTGTCGCAGAGAACGTGGTCGTGGGGATAGGTGTGAATGTCCATCACAGGAAGGATGATTTCGCTCCGGAGATAAGGGATATGGCTACCTCGCTGGATCTGGAGCTTGGCGGGGCGCGTGCTTCGAGGAAGGCAGTCGTAGAGGCTATATGGAGACATTTCCTTTCCCACTATCAGGCCTTCGTAAGGGACGGAGGCCAGCTGGGAGATATCCTGCCAGTCTATAACAGCAGGCTTATAAATAAAAACAAACGTGTCAGGGTGATCCATCAGATAAAGGATTTCTGCGGGGTGGCCCTGGAGATGGATCCGGAAGGGAAGCTTCTGATAAGAAGGGATGACGGGACAGTTACCGCGGTTGACTCAGGTGAGGTCCATGTCAGGGGTCTTTATGGATATGTTTGAAAAATTAGCACTCACCTATTGACAGTGCTAACAATCCGTGATATAACATATATGTCGAAACAAAAAGGTGCGCCTGGTATTCCGGCGCGCCTTTTATGATAACGGGAAGGAGGAAACCCTATGAATATAAGCAAGTTCACGCAGAAGAGCATGGAGGCAGTTCAGGATGCCGAGAAGCTCTCAAGCGACTATGGGAACCAGCAGATCACAGAGGAGCATCTGCTTCTGGCTCTTATGCGTCAGGAGGAAGGGCTTATCCCTAAGCTCTTCGAGAAGATGGACATAGATGTAGGCTATTTCACGAATGACGCGACGATGATGGTGCAGAACCTGCCGAAGGTATCGGGAGCAGGTCAGCAGTATGTCGACAGATATTTAAATGATACGCTTTTACATGCCGAGGATGAGGCTAAGAAGATGGGAGACGATTATGTCTCTGTAGAGCATATCTTCCTGTCACTTATCGATCACCCGGATGATAAGATAAAGGAAAAGTTCAGGGAGTTCGGTATCACAAGAGACAGATTCCTTCAGGCATTATCAACTGTAAGAGGCAATCAGAAGGTCACAAGTGATAATCCTGAGGATACCTATGACTCTCTGGAGAAGTACGGAGAGGATCTGGTCGCCAAGGCCAGGGATCAGAAGCTTGATCCTATAATAGGACGTGATGACGAGATCCGTAATGTGGTCCGTATCCTGAGCCGTAAGACCAAGAACAACCCGGTCCTTATAGGCGAGCCGGGAGTAGGAAAGACCGCAGTGGTAGAGGGACTTGCCCAGAGGATAGTAAAGGGCGATGTGCCTGACAATCTGAAGGACAAGAAGATCTTTTCGCTTGATATGGGTTCCCTCATTGCCGGAGCCAAGTACAGAGGAGAGTTCGAGGAGAGGCTTAAGGCTGTACTTAATGAGGTGAAGAAGTCCGAGGGCCATATCATACTTTTCATAGATGAGCTGCATCTGATCGTAGGCGCCGGAAAGAGCGAGGGCGCAATGGATGCCGGCAATCTCTTAAAGCCAATGCTTGCGAGAGGAGAACTGCACTGCATAGGGGCAACCACTCTCAATGAATACAGGGAATATATAGAAAAGGACGCAGCCCTTGAGAGACGTTTCCAGAGGGTGATGGTGGATGAGCCGACAGTCGATGAGACCATCACTATCCTTCGTGGACTCCGTGAGAATTACCAGACCTATCACGGAGTGAGGATCACAGACAATGCCCTTATAGCGGCAGCTGAGCTTTCGAACAGATATATAACAGACAGATTCCTTCCGGACAAGGCCATAGACTTAATAGATGAGGCCTGCGCCCAGATCAAGACAGAGAAGGAGTCCAAGCCTGAGGAGATAGATGAGTTAGAGCATAAGAATATACAGCTGCGTCTTGATGAGATGTCTCTTGAAAAGGAGACGGATGAGATGAGCAGGGCCCGTCTTGATGAGGTAAAGAAGGAGCTTGCTGAGAATAATGAGAAGCTTACCAGCCTGAATGCCGAATGGGAAAATGAAAAGAATGCAGTTGACCGTCCGGCTAAGCTGCGTGAGCAGATAGCTGACATCCATAAGCAGATCGAGCGCGCAGAGCGTGAGGGCGATTACAATAAGATGGCCGAGCTGCAGAACGGAAAGCTACCTGAGCTTACAAAGGAGCTGAATCAGGAGGAGAGCAAGGTAAAGAGCGATGACTTAAAGCTGGTCCACGAGGCAGTCGATGAGGATGAGATAGCAGCTATCGTAAGCCGCTGGACAGGAATCCCTGTGACAAGACTTAATGAATCGCAGAGGAACAAGATACTGCATCTGGGAGACGAGCTCCATAAGAGAGTAGTCGGACAGGATGAGGCAGTCGAGAAGGTTACCGATGCTATCCTTCGTTCGCGTGCAGGTATAAAGGATCCTAACAGACCTATAGGCTCATTCCTCTTCCTGGGACCTACAGGAGTAGGAAAGACAGAGCTTGCAAAGACGCTTGCCGAGTCGCTTTTTGATAATGAGAACAATATAGTCCGTATCGATATGACCGAGTATATGGAGAAGTATTCAGTCTCACGTCTCATCGGAGCTCCTCCAGGATATGTGGGCTATGATGAGGGCGGTCAGCTGACAGAGGCAGTCCGCAGGAAGCCGTATTCTGTAGTGCTCTTTGATGAGGTGGAAAAGGCTCATCCGGATGTCTTCAATATCCTGCTCCAGGTGCTTGATGATGGACGTATAACGGATTCTCAGGGCAGGACAGTTGACTTCAAGAACACTATAATAATACTTACCTCAAATCTCGGTTCCCAGGAGCTTCTGGGAGGGATAGAGGCTGACGGAACTATATCTGAGAGAGCGAGAGCAGCTGTAGAGGGTGAGCTCAGGAAGGCCTTCAGACCGGAGTTCCTGAACAGGCTTGATGAGATAATAATGTTCCATCCTCTGACCAAGGACAATATAAGCCATATAGTAGGACTTCTGATGAGGAGATTAAACAGCCGTCTCTCAGAAAGGGAGCTCAAGGTAGAACTGACTCCTGAGGCGACTAAGTATATCATAGATCATGGCTTCGATCCGGTATACGGAGCAAGACCTTTGAGGAGGTTTTTGCAGAAGCATGTCGAGACTCTTGCTGCAAGGATAATCCTTGAGGGCAAGGCCGGAAAGGGCGATACCATAATGATCGACAAGAAGGCTCCGACGGTTCACGAGGAGAAAAAGGCAGATGCGGATGACCTTTTCACAGAGGATTCTCCATCTGCAAATACCCTTGACTCTCTTACTGGCGGTGCAGCTACAGAGGAGCTTTACGCTTACGTCAGGAGGTAAAGGAGAGTTTTTTTCTTACCACATATGCACAGATCAGGCTTGAATATATGGTCGCTGTGATCCATGCCGCCTGATCTGTAAAGCATATGACTATGAAGCCGTAGGCGGGAGCGAAGCAGAGAGCCATTACTGAGCGGGCAGCCATTTCTATGACTCCGGAGAATATGGCCAGATTCGAATAGCCGAGAGCCTGGACAGCCAGACGCACGACGTTTAGTATGCCGAGTGACCAGTAGAAGAAGCCGGAGCACTTTAGGAAGAGGGCAGAAGCATCAAGGATTCTTGCGGTCACTCCTCCCTTGTCCGAAAGGAAAAGGGTAGAGAGATCCCGTCCGAAGAAGATCAGGACAAGCCCTATGGCTATACCGTAGACCACTCCGGCAGAAGCGCCCTCGAGTATACCTCGCTTTATCCGCTCACGCTTTCTGGCTCCGTAGTTCTGCCCTACGAAGGTCGAAACGGCAGAGGCTATAGCGTCAAATGGACACATAGCCATCTGCTTGATACGAAGTGATGCTGAGAAGGCTGATGTATAAAGCGAGCCTAAGGAATTGTTTGCGGACTGCATGACCATGGATCCGATAGCTGTGATCGAGAACTGCAGCCCCATGGGCAGAGCCATATACAGAAGCTTTCCGGCCTTTTTTTTATCGAAATATCTCTCCTCTGGCCTTATGCTAAGGATGGGATATTTTTTTCTCATATAAAGGAAGCAGAGCACTGCCGATACGGCCTGAGAGGTGATAGTCGCAAGCGCAGCTCCCGGAACTCCCAGATGCAGGATGAGTATACAGAAGAGGTCCAGGAAGATGTTTAAGCAGGCGCTTATCACAAGAAAGATAAAGGGAGTTGTCGAGTCTCCTACAGCCCTGAGGATAGACGACAGAAGGTTGTAGGAGAGAGTTGCCGGTATCCCTAAGAATATGATCAGAAGGTAGAGATAGGTCTCATGAAAGATCTGGTCTGGTGTGCGGAGCACATGAAGGATGGGACTGCATAAAAGCGCAGTGACTGTCGTTATGATAAGCATGGAGATCCCGGTAAGGATGTAGCTGTTGTAGATGAATCTGCGCATGTCAGCGTGGTCTCCTGCTCCGAACCTCTGGGCCACAGGGACAGCAAAGCCTACGCACATGCCTATGCAGAGGCCGAGGACCAGGAACTGTACGCTGCTTGTAGCACCAACGGCTCCGAGAGCGTTGGCACCAAGAGAACGCCCTACTATCACCGCATCCATCATATTGTAGGTCTGCTGGACTATATTACCCAGAAGAAGAGGGATGGAAAATTTCAGGATCTGAGGCAGAATGGGCCCGTCAGTCATAGTTTTTGTCATAATAAGCCTCCAACGTTGAATTATCTCAATAGTAAATACAAATGCGACAATAGTCAAATGAAGATTCGATTAAACTGACCAGATGCGGTATAAAGTTCTGGACAGGCATTACCGATATAAAGAATAGACATAGTAGAGCGCATGGAGGCGCTGGTTTTTTACAAGGAGGTTTCTTAATGGCTATCGGAAATATCGGAGGCTATGGGAATATCAATACATATTCCTACAGGCCTAAGACCACAGGAAAGAAAAAGACAGACGAGACGGACAACTCCAAGGATCAGGTGAATAAAGGAAGCAATGCAGCCCAGACTGCAAAGGACACTGATCCGGCAGGCACTGACAAGAAGGTGACAGCTGCAAAGGATGCCGATGATCAGGAGCTCTATACAAAGGGAAGGACAATCGGCAAGCCGACTCTTTCAAAGAAAGCTGCTGAGTATTATGAGAAGCTTCAGAAGAAGTTCGGCAATATGCAGTTTATCCTGGTATCGGAGGATCAGAAGAAGTCAGCTGAAGCCAATGCTGCAAGCTTCGCTTCAAAGACTAAGACCACAGTCCTTATAAATGAGGACAAGATCGAGGAGATGGCAAATGATGAGAACGTCGCAAAGAAGTACGAAAGCATCATTGCCAATTCCGAGAAGCAGCTTCCGGATCTGAAGAAGCAGCTTGAGTCAGCAGTTGGCTCATCCAATCTCAAGGGCATAGGCATGCAGATCAATGATAATGGGGCAGTAAGCTTCTTTGCGACTGTCCGTGATCAGGGAGCCGCAAGCGCAAAGGCTCTGAAGGAGAGACAGGCAGCCAAGAAGGAGGCCAGGAAGGCCGCTGAGAAGAAGGCAGCCAGGAAGGAGGCAAAGGAGAAGAAGGAGGAAGCTCTTAAGGAGAAGCAGAAGGATCAGAAGACTGATCAGACAGATACTTCTAAGAAGACCTCTGACGACGATTATGTGGAGAAGGATCCGGACAGCGATCAGACCGGAGAAGTCACTCCATGGGATATGTATGGCACGAAGACTATATATGCTTCTTCGATAGATGATCTTATAAAGGCAGTAAAGAGCTTTTCGGCAGGATCATCTGCCTATGCATCTGGTAATTCAATAAACTATGAGGGCTGATAAGCCCTCATAAGGCAAAGGATTTATGTACAAGCTTGCAATATACGGAAAAGGCGGCATCGGGAAGTCTACAATGACTGGCAATCTCGCGGCTGCCTTTTCCTTTTTAGGAAAAAAGGTAATACAGATAGGCTGTGATCCGAAGGCTGATTCGACAATGAACCTGCTCGGAGGCAGACCACTGGTCCCGGTAATGGATCTTTTGAGGGACGATAAGGATATAGATTCGATAGAGGACGTGTCTGCGGTAGGATACGGTGGAGTCGTCTGCATAGAGACAGGCGGCCCTACTCCGGGTGTGGGATGCGCCGGAAGAGGGATCATAGCTACGTTCAATATACTTAAAAGCCTTGAACTTGTTGATCAGATAAAACCCGACGTTATCCTTTTCGATGTGTTGGGAGATGTGGTCTGCGGAGGCTTTGCGGCACCCATACGCGAGGGCTATGCGGACGAGGTCATGATAGTCACATCCGGAGAGAAGATGGCTCTTTATGCAGCCGACAACATAAACCGGGCCGTTAAGAATTTCCAGGACAGGAGCTATGCCGGTGTCAGAGGCATTCTGTTGAATAAGAGAAATGTCCCTGATGAGGATGAAAAGGTAGCTGCCTTTGCAAGGGAAAGGGATCTGTCTGTTGTAGGAAGGATACCGCGCTCCGATGATATAAACCGCGCCGAGGAGGAAGGAAAGACAGTAATAGAGATGGATCCGACACTTGAGATCAGCCGTGATTTCATAGAGCTTGCAGAGAGGCTTTTGAAATAGGAGCTTGAAAGGAAATCAGATGTCAGCACTTATGTACAGGGCGGGGGAGCTTTTTTCAGAGATAAAAAGGGACAGGAGGGACTGGGTCCCGGAGGAGTTTAGGACCGGGAACGGACTTGTTTACTCGTCACCGGCCACTCTTGCATACAATTCTCCGGGGGCCGAGGGCTTCGGGGTGAAGCGCGCGGCCCTTTCTGTGCCTGAGTCCGTCGAACTTATCATATCGCCAGGCTGCTGTGGCAGGAATACATCAGAGATCTCATCTATGGATGGCTATCAGGACAGATTCTACTATCTGACCATGGATGAGGCAGACATAGTAAGCGGCAGATACTTAAAGAGGATCCCAAAGGCCCTGAAGCGTATATTAAGCGACAGGAGCAGAATGTCCCTTCCCCTCCCGCGGGTCGTCATGCTTGTCACCACCTGTGTCGATGCCCTGATGGGGACCGATATGGACAGGATAGCCGGTATCTGTGAGAGAGAATGTGGTGTGGCAGTAAGACCGGCCTATATGTATGCGCTGACCCGTGAAGGAGTGAAGCCTCCTATGGTCCAGGTGGGAGAAAGTATTTTTTCCCTGCTGGAGAAAAGAGATAAGGATCCTCTGGCGGTAAATATTCTGGGCTCATATGGAGGCCTGCTGCCTGCTTCACTGGCAGAGCTTAGGGATATACTCTCATCAGCAGGGCTATGCCGCTGCCGTGAGCTTAGTGACTGTGCGGATTTTGATGAATTCATGAAGATGTCTGAGGCATCCCTTAATATACAGGTCTATCCTGATGCAGTAGGAGAGGCGGAGGAGATGAACAGGCGCTTCGGCACAGGCTATGTCGAATTGCAGAGATTTTACGGCATTGAGAGGATCACATCCCAGTACAGAGCCCTGCTTTCCTATCTGGGAGCAGATGACCAGATCCTTACGACATACAGGGACAGGGTAGTTAAAGATATTGAACCTATAAAAGAGGCGGTCTCGATAGGGGAATGCATAAACGGAAATCCGGCTGAGCTTGCACTCTCCCTGATGGAATGCGGATATAAGGTAGCAGAGGTCTTTACAGCCCTGTCTGCAAACGATGCTTACTACATTGCCCGTATAGCGGCAATAGATCCTGATGTGAAATTCTATTTCAACCAGCATCCGTCCATGGTTGACTTTGAACCGGATAAGGATGCAGGTCTCTGCCTTGGCAGGGATGCCTCATGGTATTACAGGGACAGTGATGTAGGATGCATTGACAGCTCAAGCGAGGCTGAGCCCTTCGGCTACTCTGGACTTGAAAGGCTTATAAGGCAGATATCAGGAGATGTCCCGGTGAAAAAGACCACAAGGGTCACATCCGTGACTCCGCGATCAGAAGAGCCCATCCAGGGAGAGGTGCTTCGCGGCTACCGCAGGGCCCTTACACCATTTGCGCCTGACCAGTCAGGTGCCGTGGAGGTCTTAAGGCAGATCGAGGGGATGATGGTAGTGGTCCTTGATGCCGGAGGCTGCACAGGAAATATATGCGGCTTTGACATAAGGGACTGGGAGCAGAATCCTTCTATGATCTTTTCCGCCGGACTCAGGGATATGGATGCGGTCTTCGGCAGAGACGAAGAGCTTATCAGAAAGATAAAGAAGGCAGCAGGCCTGCTTGATCCGGCATATATAGCTCTTGTCGGGACACCGGTTCCATCTGTCATAGGAACAGACCTTAACGGACTTTCCATTCAGGTCGAAAGGGCCTGCGGGATAAGGACCATATCAGTAGATACAAATGGCTGTGACTATTATGACAAGGGAATGGAAAAGGCCTACAGCAGGATCCTTGCAGATCACATAGGCGAGGATGGCCTGCTCCCCGGCCTTAGCGCACTTGACTATACGGACAGCGAGATCGCATCTATCAGGGAAAGGAATCCTAAGCCGGCAGCATTCTCCGTGGCAGGCCTTGAGGCAGCAGGTGGCAGGGTGGCTGCGTCGGAGCTTATGGTATCTGAGGAGATACAGCAGAAGCTTTCTATTGCAGCGGATAAGAAAAGGATCCTTATAATAGGAGAGCAGCTCTATTCAAATGCTCTCCGCGAGCTTATTGAGAAAGAAAACAGTAAGGCCAGGGTCATGGTCGCGGATTTTTTCACTATGAAAAAAGAGCTTAAAAGGCAGGATGATGTAAGGCTTGGCTCAGAGGATGATCTGATACGTCTGCTATCTGAATATGACCCTGATCTGATAGCCGCTGACCCGATCCTTAGGGAGCTTGTGCCTGGATACAGCGGAGAGTGGATAAACAGGAGACATTTCGCTCTGTCAGGACGGTGAAGGATTTTGCAGTATTATCTTATAAATATATATGGAATAGTGCAGGGGGTGGGCTTCCGCCCCTTTGTAAGCAGGCTTTTTTCAAAAAAAGGAATAAAAGGAAGCGTGAAAAATACCGGCTCTTGCGTAGAGATACTTCTGGCAGGAGATATAGCAGGAGACGGACTTTTGGACAGGATAAGGGAGAAGGCGCCTTATAGGGCTGATATTGTAGAGATAAGCCTGTCTCCTGTCACTGAGGATGAATACGAGAAGAGGATAAAAGGAGATATACCCGTTGCAGGTGAGGAGGGTAAGGACTTTTTTATAGCAGAAAGCCCGGAAGGGGACATTGAGGATGCTCCGCTTTTTATCCCTCCTGATATAGCTATCTGTGACCAGTGTGCTTTGGAGCTTTATCAAAAGGGCTCGCGCAGATATCTGCACCCCTTCATTAACTGTACCCAGTGCGGGCCGAGGCTAACTATAATAGATTCACTTCCATATGACAGGAAACGTACTTCCATGAAGGATTTTCCTATGTGTCCCTCATGTGAGAAGGAATACAGGGATCCATCCGACAGGAGATACGATGCCCAGCCGGTCTGCTGTAATGACTGCGGTCCCCTTCTTTATTTCCTTGAAAAGGATGACGGCGGCGGATTCGCTGAGACAGCCCGGAGGACAGATGCCATAACAAGGGCCAGACAGACTATAATCGACGGAGGTATAGTCGCAGTAAAGGGAATAGGGGGCTTTCATCTATACTGTAATGCATGTGACAGTAAGGCAGTCGGGAGATTAAGAGAGCTAAAGGACCGGCCGGCAAAGCCGTTCGCCCTTATGGTATCATCTCTTGAAAGAGCAGGAGAGATCTGTGATCTGGAAGGAAGCTTCATAGCGGATCCATCCGAAAGAGAGGCATATCACAGGACGGCCATAAGGCTTCTTACAGGACACAGGAAGCCTATAGTGCTTTTAAGAAAAAAGTCTTCAGACCTGCCTGATATAATAGCACCTGATAATCCCTCACTTGGGATAATGCTTGCATATGCGCCGGTCCAGCTGCTTTTGTTTTCCTGTCCTGACGGACTTGACAAGGCCATGCCGGATGTCCTTGTCGCGACAAGCGCCAACAGGAGGGGCGGAGTCATATGCAGGGAAGAGGCCGATGTCATGGAAACCCTTGGCGGGGTCTGTGACGGTATACTTTCAAACGACAGGCCCATACTTACGAGAGCAGATGATTCTGTAGTCGATATATACAGGGGAGAGCCGTATATGATAAGGCGGTCGAGAGGCTATGCTCCTCTGCCTGTCGTTATTGAGAGGACCCGGACGGGGCCGGATGTGCTGGCGTTCGGAGGAGAGCTTAAGAATGCTTTTTGTATAGGAAGAGGATCCTTTATGTATCCCTCATCCTATATAGGGGATCTTTCGGATGTAAGGAGCACTAAGGCACTTGATGAGACAGTGGATAGATTTATTGCCATGCTTGATGCAAGACCTGAGATCATAGTCGCAGACAAGCATCCGGGCTATATGAGCAGGGCAGCGGCCGAGAGATATCAAGCCGCCCATCAGGGCACAAGGCTTTATTATATCCAGCATCATTATGCCCATGTGCTTTCTGTAATGGCAGAAAACCATTATTATGACCAGACTATCGGGATCTCCTTTGATGGCACAGGATACGGAGATGATCAGACCATCTGGGGTGGAGAGATATTTCTCTGCGATAGCAGGGACTACCGGAGAAAGGCCCATATAGCGCCGTTTATCCAGTCAGGAGGAGACATGGCAAGCCGGGAGGGATTTCGTATAGCTCTTTCAATGCTGTTTGACAGATATGAAGAAGGAGAGATATGTGATATAATAAAAAGAACCGGCTTCTGTCAGGAGAAGTATCTGAGACCGCTTATGGCCATGCACGAGCGGAGGATAAATTCTGTATCTTCCACAAGCTGCGGCAGACTCTTCGATGCGGTAAGTGCTATCCTTGGTATAAGGGAAAGCTCAACCTTCGAGGGAGAGGCCTCTATGGCCCTTGAGTTCGCGGCAGAGAGATATCTGAAGGAAAACCCGGGAGGAGGTTTTCCGTCAATGGAATTTACTGAAAGGCCAGGTATAATGCCGACCGATCAGCTCTTTTACCGGATAACAGAGGAGAGACTTTCCGGGAGAGATAAGGGAGAGCTTGCCTTTCTTTTCCATAAGGTCTTAGCCGAATTTACGACAGCTATGGCAGAGCGTATAAGAGAGGAAAGCGGATGCTCTGTCGCAGCTCTTTCAGGAGGCTGCTTTCAGAACAGGCTTCTTCTCTCGCTCACAGAGGACGGATTAAAGGAAAAAGGATTTAAGGTTCTGCGCGCCCATGAGATACCGCCGAATGACGGAGGAATAGCTCTCGGGCAGTGTTTGTATGGAAAGGTATTATAAAATGTGTGTTGGACTTTCAGCAAAGGTTGTAAGAAAAGATAAGGATGGGATCATAGTGGATTCCGGCGGAGCAAAAAGAAGGGTAAGGGACGATCTGCTCATGGACCTGCGTCCGGGAGACTATGTGATGGTCCATGCGGGAGCAGCCATTTCAAGGATCACGGAAACCGATTCTAAGGAGGCTGCCTCTGTCTGGGAGTCATTCAAATGAGCGCCCTTGAGGAGGCCCGTTCATTCCTCAGTGGATATAAGGGCAGAAGACTCAGGATAATGGAGGTCTGCGGAACCCATACCCACGAGATAGCCAGAGACGGGATCAGGAATATCCTCTCACCTGACATAGAGCTTATATCAGGTCCGGGCTGCCCGGTCTGTGTGACTCCGGCAGGATATATAGACGAGGCTGTTCTTCTGGCTCTTGATAAGGGCTGTACCATTACTACCTTCGGTGACCTGGTAAGGGTGCCGGGCTCAGAAAAGTCCTTGGCTGATGCCAGGAGAGAGGATGCCCGTATACAGGTGGTATATTCTCCGGTCGATGCGGTTTCCTATGCCAGAGAGCATCCTGATGAACAGGTCGTTTTCCTTTCTGTTGGCTTCGAGACCACTACTCCGTCCGAATGTCTGGCTGTGCAGGAGGCTGATAGGGAGGGTATTTCCAATTTTTCCCTTCTTACTGCCAATAAGACCATGCCAGAGGCCTATCTGGCAATGAAGGATTCTACGGACGCGTTTCTCTATCCGGGGCATGTCCACGCTATTACAGGTATGTCGATCTGTGAGGACTTCCGCGACAGATACCAGATAAGCGGAGTCATAGCAGGCTTTACACCTGAGGAGCTTGTAGTGGCGATAGCTCTCTGCGTAAAGGGCCTTATAAAGGGTCAGCCGTTTGTTATAAATGCATATCCGAGGGTCGTGCGTCCGGAAGGGTCTCCTAAGGCAGTTTCTCTTATTGAGAAATATATGGAGCCTGTGGACGCCGTATGGCGCGGTATAGGAGAGATAAAGGGATCGGGCCTCGCCTTAAGGGAGGAATATGCTGCCTTTGACGCAAGGAAGAAATTTTCCCTGCCGGTTATAGAGGGACGTGACAACCCGGCCTGCCGGTGCGGAGAGGTCCTTCAGGGGAAATGCAGCTCTACGGAATGTCCTCTTTTCGGAAAAGTCTGCACTCCTGAGCATCCTGTTGGTGCCTGCATGGTCTCCTCAGAGGGAGCCTGCTCTGCCTTCTATCTCTATCGGAGGAAATAATGCTTGAATTCGGAATGCCGGTTCACGAGAGCTGGAACATAGTACATATAGCCATGCAGGTGCCCGGATCCCATCAGATCTATGTGGCCCCTGACAACTGTCTTCGCGGAGTCGTGATGAGCGCCTATGAGATGGATGCAGGAGACAGGTTTTCATGCGTGGCTGTAGATGAAAGAGACCTTCTTACCGACAGCCTTGAGACAGTGACTGTAGAGGGCTGCTCGGAGGTAATAGATGAGCTTATAGCCGGAGGAAACAAGCCTTCGGTGATATTTCTTTTCACGGTCTGCTCCCACAGGATGCTTTCATGTGATTTCACCTATGTATTTGATACGATAAGGGAGAGATATCCCGACATCATTCTTGCTCACGGATATATGGACTGTATTTCGCAGAAGGAGGAGGCTTTCCCGGACCAGAAGCTAAGACGTGAGATGTACTCATTTATTCCGGCAAAAGACCCGGTACGTGCAGTGAATCTGATCGGCAGTGAGGTCACAGCGACAGCAGTAAATAACGACCTGCTGGCCATATTTTCTGCGGCAGATATTCCGGTAAGGCAGCTTTCGGGCATAAGGACCTTTGAAGGATATATGGACCTTGGAAATGCTTCGCTTAATATCTGTACATATATGGCCGGAGACATGGGAGTATCTGCCTTTTCAGAAAGGACAGGGATCCCCTATCTATACGCACTTCCCTTCTGGGATGACCGCTCGCTTATCGATCAGCTGACAAGACTTAAGGAAATGTTTCCTGATCAGAGGCTTGCTGTGGCGGTGGAGGGCTTTCTGTCTGATCTGGACAGGGCCTCCGCCTCAATGCTTGCAGAATACCGGAGATTTGCAGAAGAGATAAAAGGAGTGCCTGTAGCAGTTGATAATCTGGGATGCAGCTGTCCTTATTCGCTGGCCTTCTATCTGCTTGAGGCAGGATTTGATGTCAGATGGGTGATCTCCCCGGGCCCTATGGATCATGAAATGGCTATCTATCAGAGGCTTATGGACAGGTATCATATCATCTCGATCGATCCGGCTGATCCGGCCTTACGCGAGCTTTCATACAGGAGGAGCCTTATCGGAGAATCGGAAAGGATCCTTGCGAGCGGGCCACGTGCGGCCTGGATCTTTGACAGTCCTTACTTTGTCGATATGATAGAGGATGACGGAGCCTTCGGGATAGCCGGCAGGAGGGCCCTTCTTATGAAACTCCGGGAGGCCATGGCAAATCCGAAGGATACAGCTGCCATAATAAGGAAAAAGGCCAGAGGACTTATAAGCTGTATCGCTCAGTAAAGTCGCCTCTTATGGCAGCGCCGTGGTCCATTGGGCCGCTGCCCTGACCCAGGTCGAGGCCTGCACTTATTATAGTGCTTATATATTCCTTGGCCAGACGGACAGAGGCCGTAAGTGAATTACCCTTTGCCAGGTTTGCTGCTATGGCCGAGGACAAGGTACAGCCTGTGCCGTGGGTATTCGGATTGTCTATATGAAGCCCCGGGAATGATACGGTTCTTTTTTCGCTGACCAGATAGAGATAGTCGGATGGGACTGACAGATGCCCTCCCTTTACAAGGACATTTGTCTGATACTTATCTCCGATCAGTCTGGCAAGCCAGGAAGGGCTCTCCTCCTCCCCTGCCAGAGAGATGGCTTCAGGGTAGTTGGGGGTTATTAGCAGGGCCATAGGAAGCAGGTGAAAAAGGGCTTCTCTGGCCTCATCAGACAGGAGAGGAGTGCCGGAGCTTGAGATCATGACCGGATCTATCACGACGGGAGATCCGATAAGACGGATGCATTCTTCTACGGTCCTTAACAGAGGCTTGGTCCCGACCATACCGACCTTTATAGCAGCTGGATGTATATCATCCGCTGCGGTCATGATCTGCTGCTTTAAAAGCCCGGCCGGGACAGGCTCCACGGCTTTTACACCTGTGGTATTCTGGGCTGTGATATTTGTCACGGCTCCCATTCCATAGACTCCGTTTGCCAGAAGGGTTTTTATATCTGCAATGAGTCCGGCGCCGCCTGACGGATCGAGGCCGGCTATTGACAGGACTGCAGGGATCTTTGTGAACTTCATTTATTACCTCCATGACTTTTATGGTTTATGGATATATGATAGCATTTATGACAGTAAAAGTTGCAGAAAAAAATGATTTTGGGGCTCTGGCGGCTATTTCTCTGGCCTCCATGAGTGAGCCCTGGAGCGAGGCAGATTTTGTGGCAGCCAGCGAGAATCCATTTGCTATCGTACTTAAGGCAGAGGATGAGAATGGCCCTGCCGGATATGCGGTAGGATATTTTGCGGCTGACGAGGCCGAGCTTCCATCTATAGCTGTAAAGGCCTCCTGTCGCGGACGGGGGATTGGCAGCAGGCTTTTATCGGAGCTTTCTGATGCGGTGAGAGAAAAGGGAGCATCTAAGCTCTTTCTCGAGGTCAGGGAGTCAAACGAGGCTGCGCTGGCTCTTTATCAGAAGAATGGCTTTATCACAGCCGGAGTAAGAAAAAGGTTTTACAGGGATCCCGATGAGGATGCCTTTGTTATGATGAGATTATTATAAGGTTAGGAGACGAAATGACAGAAAAGGTTACCCTTGCCATGGGCGGAGGCGGAAAGGCCACTGGAGAGCTTATTGAGGAGGTATTTGCGAAGGAGCTAAAAAATAAATATTTCACATCGGATGATGCTGCGGTGCTTCCGACCCCTGCCGGAAGGATGGCTATGTCAACGGACGGCTTTATAGTAAGTCCGGCCATCTTTCCGGGCGGAAACGTCGGTAAGCTGTCTGTATGCGGTACTGTAAACGATCTGGCCTGCATGGGAGCCCGTCCTCTCTATCTGACCTGTTCATTCGTGATAGAGGAGGGCTTTCCTATAGCTGATCTGAAGCTCCTTGTTTCCTCGATGGCAAGGACAGCCAGAGAGGTGGGTGTCATGGTCGTGGCAGGTGATACCAAGGTCGCCCGCCGGGGTCAGGCTGACGGCTGCTTCATCACTACTGCCGGAGTCGGAGAGATAATGCCTGGTGTCTCTCCTGCAGGAAACAGGGCAAGGCAGGGAGATACCATAATTGTCACAGGAGATATAGGCCGTCATGCGGCTGCTATAGCTGTCGCAAGAGATGAGTTCGGCATAGAGTCGGATGTGACCTCGGACTGCGCCCCGCTCTGGAAGCCGGTCGAGGCTGTGCTTAAGGAAGTGCCGGATGTCCATGTGATAAGAGATGCGACAAGGGGAGGGGTCGGGACCGTTCTGCACGAGATAAGCCGTGAGAGCGGTGTCGGCATAAGAGTTGACAGGGATCGGATCCCGGTAGACCCCAAGGTCCAGGGAATCTGCGATATGTTAGGCTTTGATCCTCTGAACCTGGCCTGCGAGGGCCGTATGGTCATAATTGCAGAAAAGGAAAGAGAAGAAGAGATCATAAAGATCCTCCATGGCTTTGAGTATACATCCGGCGCCTGCGCTATCGGAGAGGTAAGAGGAGACTCAGTGACCGTAAGGACCCCGATCGGGACAGAGACCTATCTGCCGGAGGCCTCGACAGAGCTGTTGCCGAGGATTTGTTAGGTGTTAGGTGTGAGGTGAGAGGTGAGAGGTGAGAGGTGCGAGGTGAGAGGTGAGAGGTGTGAGGTGAGAGGCCGAAAGCTTCGAGATGAGAGCAAGCCAAAGGCGAAGCTCGAATCAGAAGCGAGGTCGTTCTGTGAGGCCGAAAGCTTGTAGGCGAGAGCAAGCCGAAAGCGCAGCTCAAGCCACAAGCGAGGCCGCTGTCTGAGGCTGAAAGTTTCGAGGTGAGAGCAAGCTGAAAGCGCAGCTCGAACCCGAAACGAAGCCGTTCTTTGAGATTAATGAGAGCGAACCATAGGCGCAGCTCGAATTTAGCGAAAAGAACTTCCTTGTTAATGAGACCGAGCTGATAAGCGAAGGTCGAACCTAGCGAAGAGAACTTCCTTATAGGCGAAGCTTGAGCTTAGCGAGCAGAACTTCATTACTATCAAGAACGAGTCGAAGACGAAGTTCGAGCTTAACGAAGACAGATTCCTTATTAACGAAAACAGCATCTTTGTGGCAGATCCATTGGTTTTGGATCTGTCCTTTTTTATTATAGATCAGATACTTTAGAACAGTCACACTCCACTAGCCCCTAAGCCCTCTACCCTAACCCCTTTCACCTTTCTCTTGCCTATGCTATAATACCCCTATGAATAACAAGGTATTACACACTCTGGAATTTGATAAGATAACAAGCCGCCTTGCTGATAAGGCGACCTCACAGAAGGGTAAGGAGTATTGCCGGCTGATAAGGCCGGTCAGTGATCCGGAAAAGATAAGGACAAGGCTTAAGGAAACCGGTGATGCTCTGCACCGTATCTACGCTAAGGGGCCTCTTTCCCTTTCTGGTATAAATGACCCCCATGTCTTTACGAAAAGACTTGATATAGGAGGTACGCTTAATGCAGAGGAGCTTCTTGATATAGCCTCCCTCCTGCAGGTGGCTTCTAGGGCGAAGGGGTATGGAGAGGACGATGGTCAGGAGGCGTCTGACAGCCTGAGCCGTTATTTTGATGGTCTTGATCCGATCGATCCGCTGAGAAATGAGATCAGCCGCTGCATAATAAGTGAGGACGAGATCTCATCTGATGCCTCGCCAGCTCTGCGCTCGATCAGACGGCAGCTGTCACTTATGGGTGAGCGTGTCAGGTCCAAGATGACAGAGATAATGAATGCCAGGAGAGAGTGCCTTTCTGATGCGGTAATTACCATGCGTGATGACAGATACTGTCTGCCAGTAAGAGCCGAGTACAAGAACAGCCTGCCCGGAATAGTCCATGATCAGTCAGGATCAGGAGCCACGATCTTTATAGAACCGTCAGCTGTCGTCTCTCTTAATAATGAGGCCAGGGAGCTCGAGCTTAAGGAGCAGGAGGAGATAAGACGGATCCTTGCGGATCTTTCAGCCAGGGTAAATGAGGCCTCAGGTGCTGTAATAGAGGATTTCAAGATACTTTCGGAGCTTGACTTTATTTTCGCAAAGGGATCTCTTGCCTGGGAGGAGAATGCTTTTGCACCGGTTCTTAATACAGAGGGCCGGATAGATCTGAAAAAAGCCAGACATCCGCTTCTCGATCCAGAGAAGGTCATGCCTATTGATGTAAATCTGGGTCAGAGCTTCGATCAGCTGATCATCACTGGACCAAATACTGGAGGAAAGACAGTCTCCCTAAAGACAGTCGGGCTTCTTACCCTTATGGCCTGCGCCGGGCTCTATATACCTGCGGCCGACAGGTCGGAGATTGCAGTTTTTAATGATGTATATGCTGATATAGGGGACGAGCAGTCTATAGAGCAGTCACTTTCCACATTCAGCTCTCATATGACAAATATAGTCGAGATCCTGCGTCAGGTAGGTCTGCCGCAGAAGGGAGGACGCAGCGCACTGGTGCTTTTCGATGAGCTCTGTGCCGGAACGGATCCGTCCGAGGGGGCAGCACTTTCGGAGGCTATCCTAAGTGAGCTCCACCGGACCCATATCAGGACCATGGCAACTACCCACTATCCGGAGCTAAAGGCATATGCTCTTACGACAGATGGGGTTGAGAATGCCTGCATGGAATTTTCCATGGAGACACTTTCTCCGACCTACAGGCTCCTTATCGGGATTCCGGGAAAGTCCAACGCCTTTGCCATAAGCAGGAAGCTGGGGCTTTCTGACAGTATAATAGATGATGCAGCCTCCCGGATGAAGCAGGAGGATACGGATTTCGAGGATCTGGTCACAGACCTGGAGATAAAGCACAGCGAGGCAAGCCGTGCCAGGGAGGAGGCAGGCCGTGCCAGAAAGGAGGCAGAGCGTCTCCTTCGCTCGGCTAAGGAAAAGGAAGCCGCACTAAGCGACAGAAGGGATGATATTATCTCAAGGGCCAATGCCGAGGCTGCAGAGATCCTGAAGCGCGCCAAGGACGAGGCCGACCGGGTTATTAGAAATTTCAACAAATATGGATCAGCAGCTCCGGATATGGCTGCTATGGAGAAGCAGCGTAGCGCGATAGGAGAATCGATAAAGGCTCATCAGGGGAAAGCGGCGCTAAAGCCGAAGAAGTCAGTGTCGGTAAAGGCAAAGAAGCCGGACGCAAAGAAGCTTCGGATCGGTGACGATGTGATCGTCCTCTCAATGAATCTAAAAGGAACAGTGCATACTCTTCCGGATGCCAGGGGTAATCTGACCGTCCAGATGGGTATAATGCGTTCAAAGGTAAATATTGACGACATAGCTCTTGTAAATGAGGATCAGACCAGGTCGAAAAAGCAGTCAGGCTCAAGCCGCCGGTCCATGAGCAAGGCCGGCTCCATGTCAGCCGAGCTCATGCTTATAGGTATGAATTCTGATGAGGCCATCCGGACCCTTGACAAGTATTTGGACGATGCCCGCCTCTCTCATCTCTCGACTGTCCGCATAGTCCATGGCAAGGGAAGCGGTATCCTGAGAAAGGCCGTCCATGACTACCTGTCCCGCCAGAAGGACATAAAGGATTACCATCTGGCTGCCTATGGCGAGGGAGATACCGGAGTGACAGTGGTGGAGCTGGGATAAGGGACTTATCTTCATAGTTTTATAGGGAGTGCTTGAAGAATCTTCTCCAGAACAGATTCGTTCAGATAATTTGGGTTAAGGTCTTTTTTGGAGTAAGCCAGATATCCATCTGCAGATATCCGGATCAGATAATCAGTGAAGTATCTCTCCCAGCTGAAGTATAATCTGCTCTCGATGAAGTCAGAAGGATCTTCAAGCATGGTTCTTAGCTCTTTCCCGGTAAAGACAGAAGCTTTCAAAATGAGCTATTCAAATATCTCCATAAATCCTGTAGAATTCGTTATATTCCTGTCTCAGGCTTCCGTACCGACCAGAATAATGAATGCCGTATATTTCCTCAACGCTGTATGGAAGGGCCGGAAGGCTTTCCCGGGTAATGATCACATAGTAGTTATCAGTAGCAGCAATAGCTCTGGCAAAATCGACTGACGATACAAAGTCATTTCCTTCATCGATAAAAACGATGCTGCCTGAAATACCGGATAGAGTTGCCTTCCAGAGACTTCCTTCAAGTACAGCACATGGGACATCGCTGATGACGGTAACAGGGCTTCCTGAAGGGTTATCTACATACTGTCTTATCATATCTACAAGCGTTGTTTTCCCTGTCGCGCTGTCACCACGCACTATAGTCAGATTTCTCCTGATAGTGAAGTCGAACCGTATCCTTTTGGCCTGGACGGATATTTTTACACTGCCTTTCATATCTGCCTCCCTAAACAAAAAGTCCTGCTATTGGAACCAGCTCGGACATCGAGCGGACGATATCACCGGTGTTTAGGATCTTGATCTCAAATGGGTCCGATCCGAAATCCATCAGATGTCGGAGGTTTATGGTCCGATCTTCGTTTTCGGCTATTCTAAGCAGCCATCTGGCACAGTTGTCACCGCAGGTGGAAGCATTGAAGATTTTGTCCTTTTCGAATCTGACCAGGATCAGGGTCTTGACTCCGCCAGAGAGCTGCACCGGAGGAATCTTCCCGAGGACGGGGCTGTCTATGACACCGCTGTCTAGGACACAAGACTTGTCGATGTCCCTTATCATCTCTCTTGTGATGGGATCAGTGATCCATGAGTCCTCGTAATCGTATTGGAAATATGCAGATGTGTTATAGATGGCATCAGCCATCTGACCAAAAAAAACAGAAAGCATATTGTCTCCTCTCAATCTCCTGATTATACAGGTTTTGGTCCGGATTGTCCAGATGAGGGCGCCTGGATGATCGTATTTACCGGCTTGAAAAAGGCATTTTCATGTGTTAATCTGTAGATAGAAACAATGAACAGGAGACAGAGGAGAGTATGAAGAATAGAAACGAAGACGCCACAGGTATACTCCTTTTGTCGCCATATGTGCAACGAAAGGAGAATTATGAACGAGAAAGAGACTTTGCCTGTAGAAGAAGATCAGGAAAATTCCAGCAACACCCCGTATGACGACGTTTTCAGGACAATGATGGGCAAGAGCGGTAGCCTTAGAGTTGCCTTTCTGAATGAGATGTTTCATCCGGCTAAGCCTATATCTACTGATGCCAGGATAGTAGAGGCAGTAAACGAGTATTTCTCAGAGGAAGGGAACGGGGCTCAGCACAGGCTGATAACAGATGATGTGATCCGCATTGACGGCAAGACGTTTCATATCGAATGCCAGTCGCTTCCTGACGGGACGATACTTGTCAGGATGTTTGAGTATGATATGGCGATAGCACTTAAGGATAGCAGATATGAGGATTACCACCTGACAATCGATATTCCGGTTTCCGGCGTTCTGTTTCTACGGTCTACGAAAAGCATACCGGATGAGATGGAGGTTACTATAAATGCAGCCGGAGAGAGTCTCAATTACTCAGTAGTGACAATGAAGCTGTCAGACTATACGCTGGATGACTTGATAAGGAAGGATCTCATATTCCTCTTCCCATTTTATTTATTTAAGCAATCGGGCGGGAATTCTCGGGAACTTGTTCCCGAGATGAAAGCCCGTAAATAGTGCTTATCTGAAGCAAATAAGAATAGAATGTACGTTTTCTTATTGGTTCAGATATATTATAAATCATTATGAACAAAGCATACGTTTACAGGCTGTATCCTACAGCCGACCAGAAAATCTTATTTGCAAAAACGTTCGGCTGCTGCCGTAAGATATGGAACCTTATGCTTGGCGACCGTATCGACGCCTACAACGATTATGGGATAACCCTGCTTCCGACTCCCGCATGGTACAAGTCGGATGACAGGTATTCGTACCTCAAAGAAGTAGACTCCCTCGCACTTGCAAACGTACAGCTGGCATTGCAGAAAGCTTACAAAGCATTCTTTGATGGTATAGTAGAGTTCCCGAAATTCAAGTCAAAACGCCGTGCAAAACTGTCATACACTACCAATAACCAGGGCGGGACCATCTCTGTTGCGGATAAGTCTGTCCGCCTTCCCAAAGTCGGCATGGTAAAAGCCAAGATTCATAGAAATGCTCCTTCCTATATGGTGTTAAAATCCGCTACTATATTATGCGACAAGTGTGGCAGATACTATGTTTCCATACTTTATGAGTATGACAGGGCTGATACAGGGATCGCGGATACAGTCTCTGAACCTGAGAAAATTCTCGGCCTTGACTATAAGTCAGACGGACTGTACGTCGATTCCGAGGGCAGGTGTGCTGATATGCCACACTTCTACCGTAAGGCTCAGAATAAGTTAAAACACTTACAGCGTGGGCTGTCCCGTAAGACCGGCTCAAAGAAAGGTGAGATGCCTTCCCACAACTTTGAAAAGCAGCTTGCCAGAGTTCGTAAGCAACACAGACATGTGGCAGACCAGAGACGCGACTATCTCCAGAAGCAGTCAACCGCCCTTGCTGATGAGTACGACCTTATCGGGGTAGAAGACTTATCACTCAAAGGAATATCATCTTCCAAAGGACTGGGGCTGGGGAAAGCAACAAACGATAACGGTTTTGGTATGTTTGTACAGATGCTTGCCTACAAAATGGCTGATAGGAACAAAAGCCTCATAAAGGTAGGCAGGACTTTTCCGTCAAGCCAGTTGTGCCAGTGCGGATATAAGAATCCGATAACCAAGGATCTCTCTGTCCGCAGGATCATCTGCCCGATGTGTGGCCGCACATACGACCGTGACATCAACGCCGCTATAAACATCAGGAACGAAGCTTACCGCATCTTCCGATGCGGGGA
>DLDA01000044.1 GCA_002480925.1 Lachnospiraceae bacterium UBA7784
AAAAGAGGACTATAGAAAGAGATGGTGATGAATATACCATTGAGTCAGGAGGAGATATAAATCTCGATGCCTATGATATGATAATCCTCGGTTTTTCGGATATGTATCAGTCTCTCGACCGGAAATCATGCTACAGGATCCAGGATTTTGCTGATTCAGGAAAGTCTGTCCTCTTCACCCATGATAATTCATCCCATGCTTATCTGACAAAGAGTAATACGAATGTATTCGGATGGTACATTAAAGATAGTCCAGATCCAAACGATCATGCTCATCCAGAAAATAAGAATGCCTATGCCTGGGCTGCCTTTGATTTCAATACTACTCTCCGGTCTCTTGATAAGATGGATGTATATGGAATCACAGATACAAAGCTGGGTTCAGGAGGTGTTAGAAAATGGAATGTGAAGGACAAGGATGACAAACCTGTACAGGACGGCTTCCTTGCCAAGCTTAATCCTCAGGCAGGAATGACAGAAAGAGAGGCTTATGGGTATAATTCAAATGAGGTAATAACGACTGACCAGCTGACGGCTGAACAGATAAGTATGCTTAAGAATGCTGGATATTCTATAGCCTATAAGCCAGAGTCTGTTGAAAACCCAACAGGAAAGGTTAAAACTGTTCCTCAGACACAGGCCTATACCGATGGACTTCTGGACAGATGGAAATTCAACAAAGGAGATATTAGTTACCATGCAAATGATGGCTTTAGTAAGCTGCAAACTAATTATGTAAAACAGGTAAATAAGGGAACTATCACTACCTATCCTTATTATCTGAATAACGCTGATCTGCTGAATGTATCCACTACGCACTGTCAGTACAGTCAGCTGAACCTTAACTCTGACAATATTGTTGTATGGTATACACTTAATAATTCATATTATCGTGATCAGGATGTGGCTAACGACTACTATCTGTTCAGCTGTAACAATATCTTCTATACAGGTGCCGGACATCAGGATAACCCTACCGAGGCAGAGGCCAAGCTCTTCATCAATACTATGATAGCTGCCTACAGACAGCAGGCTTCCAAGCCTAAGGCCTACTTTACTGGCTCTGCGACCAGCAGGAAGCAGGTATCAAGCTATCTGGTCCAGACAGGCGGAAAGACCATGTCGGCTATCGATGTGCTGAGAAACTATATAGAGGACTTCACAGGAAATGATACCAGCCAGTATACCGATGAGGACTTCAAGGAATTATCCCCGATGAAGGATCTGGGAATGACAGAGTCTGATATCAATACCGCTGCCAAGGCAGCAGCTATAAGGCTTGCCTATTCTATGACGAATGATGCAGGAAATCGTGGAACGGAGGCTATTAACAGGATTGAAAATAAGAGCTATGGTCCTTGGCTTGATTCCAGTGGTAATGTGATAGATGGTATTAAGAATGATACTACAGTCCAAGAGATCTGCGCCGGTATCAACACATTGTTGATCGGCAAACCCGCGACCTATAATGCGGCAGTGCCTGGACTTACACCTGATAAGGACTCCTTCAGGGATCAGAAGTATTACTTCACTATAAGGGATGATAACACAGGTACAAAGACCATCACTCCTAAGTTCTATCTCTACAGCACAAAGCCGATAGAAGGCATTGATAAAAAATTTACTATGTCTGAGGAGAAGGCTGATAATAGGACTACAGGCTACTACTACGATATAACTTCTTATGTAACCGAGTATGAGCCTAAGTCAGATAACGTCACTACAAGCTTTAGCAGCAACAAGATATACGGACTGAAGCTTAACGAAGATAACCCGGCTCTCGACCAGCTTCTGGAGAAGGGAACAGTGACTATAGCGATCGAGCCTTCTGTAAAGGTGAAGTCAAAGAATAAGACCATGACAGGACAGAAGACAAAGGTAACTATCAATACAGCTGGACTTCTCTCACTTGGCTAAGAGACATGAAAAAAGAACCCTGCCGGATGGCAGGGTTCCTTTTTTGCAGAATGACATGCATATGATCATTAAAGGTCCACGCTAAGCGGATCTGATCCGTCCAGATAACTGCGGCACTGAGCTATCTCCTTTTCCATTGCCGATCTGCCAGGCGCTCCTGCGGTAAGCCTCTTGTCGACACAGGTATCAAGGGATATGGCCTCGTATACGTCCTGGTCGAAGGCTTTTGAGAACTCATGAAGTTCGTCAAGTGAGAGGTCGTCGATAGCGCATTTCTTATCTATGCAGTAAAGGACTATCTTTCCGACTATTGTATGGGCGTCCCTGAATGCGACTCCCTTTCCGACCAGATAGTCGGCAGCGTCAGTCGCATTGGTGAAGCCGTGCCTTGCGGAACGCTCCATTATATCCTTATTGAATCTTATAGTAGCAAGCATTCCATCGAAGAGACGTATGCAGCCCTCGACGGTGTCCATGGCATCGAATGAGAATTCCTTGTCCTCCTGCATGTCCTTGTTGTAGGCAAGAGGTATCCCCTTCATAGTGGTAAAAAGCTGCATCAGGGCCCCGTAGACCCTGCCGGTCTTTCCGCGGACAAGCTCGGCTATGTCAGGATTCTTTTTCTGAGGCATGATGGAGCTTCCGGTAGAGTAGGCATCGTCTATCTCTATGAATCTGTATTCATTCGAGTTCCAGAGTATGATCTCCTCAGAGAATCTGGACAGATGCATCATTATTATGGAAAGTGCAGAGAGGAACTCCAGCAGATAGTCCCTGTCAGAGACTCCGTCCATAGAATTGCGGGTCGGTCCGTAGAAGCCCAAGGCCTTTGCGGTCATATCCCGGTCGAGCGGATAGGTAGTGCCGGCAAGGGCTCCGCTTCCCAGAGGGCAGTAGTTCATTCTCCTTAATATGTCAGACAGCCTTTCCCTGTCCCTGCGGAACATCTCGAAATAGGCACCCAGATGGTGGGAGAGGGTCACAGGCTGGGCCTTCTGCAGGTGGGTAAAGCCAGGCATGATAGTATTTACATTCTGCTCCATTATAGAAAGGATGGTGCAGAGGAAATGCCTAAGCTCTCCGTCTGTATCGCAGATCACCTGTCTGGTATAGAGCCTCATGTCCAGAGCCACCTGGTCATTTCTGGAGCGACCGGTATGGAGTCTCTTCCCGGGCTCTCCTATACGGTTGATAAGGTTGGCCTCGACAAAGCTGTGTATATCCTCATATTCATCGCTTATAGGAAGCCTGCCATTGTCCACATCTGCCTCTATAGAGTCAAGTCCGCCCATAATGGCAGCCTTGTCTTCCTTTGTGATGATGCCCTGCTTTGCAAGCATTCTGACATGGGCCCTCGATCCCTCCACATCCCAGTGGAAGAGCCTTTTGTCGAAGCGAATCGATGCATTGAATTCGTATACTAGTCTGTCTGTTTCCTTTGTAAACCTTCCGCCCCAGAGCTGTGCCATTTATCTGTCCTCCTGTGTCAAATCATTTAAGGCCTGTGTCTTTTTTCCATGCCTTTCATTATATGAGAATACACATCCACAGTAGTCCTGTCTGTACATACCGTATTCACGTGAGATCTCAGTGCTGCGGAGATATCCGTTCCTTTTCTTGAAATCCGACGGGAGCCACCTTACCCCGGCTCTTTCTCCTTCCTCCCGGCCTATCCTGTTCAAAAGAGCGGCGTCCTTCATAGGAGAGATGGTAAGTGTAGTAGCGAAATAATCGGCTCCTCTTTCCCTTGCCATATCGGCAGTCGCGCCTAGACGGAGCCTGAAGCATTTCTCACAGCGCCTTCCCCGCTCGGGCTCGTCATTAAGCCCTCTTGCCTCATGGTAAAAGCGGTCCTTATCGTATGTGCCCTCTATGAAGTCCACCGGGTTTGCCGTCGGGAAGTCCCTTATGAATTCCTGCTGTTCCTTTGCCCTGTGATAGTATTCGCTGTCCGGATATATATTGGGATTATAGTAAAAGACAGTAATCCTGAAATATCTGGACAGATATTCTATGCAGTAGGAGCTGCATGGAGCGCAGCAGCTGTGCAGGACAAGAGAGGGAATCTGCTCCTCGTTTTTAAGCTTCTTTATCTCTGCATCGCAGAGAGCCATATAGTTTATCTTAGCTTCCTGTTTCATAGTATCTCCAGTCGCAAACATACTAATTATACAAAAAAGCGCTTGCAAAAACAAGGATTATCAAGTATAATATCATTCGCTTGCTCCGATAGCACAGTTGGTAGTGCACTTCACTCGTAATGAAGGGGTCGTCCGTTCGAGTCGGATTCGGAGCTCGTTCCATGAAGTTCCCCCAAAGCCCTGATATTACAGGACTTGAGGGACTTTTTTATTTAATAAGAAACTTTTGCGATTGTAGAAGTGTATATCTTATGATATGAAGACCATTATGATAAAAGAAAATAGCCGCTTGACCTCGAGAAAGTAAGCGGCAAATCACATTCCTCTTGAATTTATTCTGACGTTATGATACCTTATTAGTGCATTAAAGTAATATAGAAATCGGATTTCCGGAGGTTTTGATGAAGTTTTTTAAGAGATTACTGGCACTTACGCTTGTAGCAGCAAGCACACTATCACTGGCAGCATGTCAGAAAGCAAAGACCACATCAAAGGTCACAACGAAGAAGACAAAGGCGGTGAAGAATACCGACAAGGTATTCATAGTAGGCTTCGACCAGAATTTCCCGCCGTTCGGATATGTCGGAAAGGACGGAGAGTTCACCGGATTCGACATAGAGCTGGCTAAGGAGTGTGCAAAGAGGCTGGGACAGGAGATTTCGCTTCAGCCGATAGACTGGGATGCCAAGGACATGGAGCTTTCAAGCGGAAATATTGACTGTATCTGGAACGGCTTTACTATAAACGGCCGTGAAGATGCCTATACCTGGTCAGACTGCTATATGAACAATGCCCAGGTCTTTGTGGTAAAGAGCGACAGCGGCATAAAGAGCGATAAGGATCTTAAGGGAAAGACCGTAGACGTTCAGAAGGATTCATCGGCAGAGAGCGCGCTAAACAGTGATGATAACAAGGACCTGAAGAACAGCTTCTCACAGATGATCTCAGTAGCCGATTACAATACGGCGATGATGGATCTGGAGTCAGGAGCAGTAGATGCGGTAGCTATGGACAAGTTCGTAGCCTTAGACCAGATAAAGGATAAGAAGAGCGAGTATACTATCCTGCCTGATCAGATAAGCAGCGAGCAGTATGCGGTAGGCTTCAAGAAGGGCAATACAGCATTAAGGAATCAGGTCAACAAGGCCCTTAAGGATATGGATAGCGATGGGACCTTTGCCAAGATCTCTAAGAAATGGTTCGGAGAGGATGTAAGCATCCTTGGTGAGAGCAGATAATGGATATAGCAACGATATTACTAGAGCTTGGAAGGGGAATGCTTACAACGCTTCAGATCTTTGCTCTGACCCTTCTTTTTTCACTGCCGCTTGGCTTTCTGGTCTGCTTCGGGCGTATGTCAAGAAACCCTGTCCTGTCATGGATCATAAGGATCTATATAGCCATAATGCGCGGGACACCGCTTATGCTGCAGCTTATAGTCATCTATTTCGGACCCTATTATATATTCGGGCTTTCGACATCACCGGCATACAGGGGCATAGCAGTGATAATAGCCTTTTCTCTAAACTATGCAGCATATTTTGCAGAGATCTACCGCTCTGGCTTCGGCTCCATACCTAAGGGACAGTATGAGGCAGCAGAGGTCCTCGGATATTCAAGGACCAGGACCTTCTTTGCCATAATCCTTCCACAGGTCTTTAAGAGGATACTTCCGGCGGTCACAAACGAGGTGATCACTCTTGTAAAGGATACATCCCTGTCTTTTTCGATTGCATATGCAGAGATGTTTACAGAGGCAAAGGCGCTTTCGGCGGCAGTCCATAATGTAGGGCCGCTGATGGCAGCAGGACTCTTCTACTTCGTCTTCAACTTCCTTGTGGCCTACGTGATGGAGCTGATCGAGAAGAAAATGTCGTATTACAGTATCTGAAGCAGGTGAAAGATGCATATAGTAGAGTTAGATCATGTGAAGAAAAGCTTTGACGGCACAGAGGTGCTTAAGGATATAAGCCTCTATGTCGACAAGGGAGAGGTCGTAAGCATAATTGGACCATCAGGCTCAGGAAAGTCGACGCTGCTCCGTTGCGCCACGCTCCTTGAGACAATGGATGACGGGAGTCTCTCCTATGCCGGAGAGAGGATAGCCGACAGTAAAAACGGCAGGAGCGTTTACGCCTCAAAGGAGATCTTAAAGAAGGCCAGGAGCTGTTTCGGTCTTGTTTTCCAGAATTTTGAGCTTTTTCCACACTTTACAGTCCTTAGGAATATCACTGATCCGCCGGTAAGGAACCAGGGCAGGGACAGGGGAGAGGCAGAGAGAGAGGCAATGGCACTCCTTGAAAAGGTGGGTCTATCTGACAAAAGGGATGCCTATCCCTGTGAGCTGTCGGGCGGACAGAAGCAGAGAGTTGCTATAGCCAGGGCTCTGGCAATGAAGCCGGATATACTGTATTTCGATGAGCCTACATCGGCTCTCGATCCTGAGCTTACCCAGGAGATCCTGAAGGTCATAAGGGCGCTTGCCGAGGAGAAGATGACTATGGTAATAGTTACTCACGAGATGAAGTTTGCCCGTGAGGTCTCCGACAGGATCATCTTTATGGAAAAGGGCACGATAGTCGAAAACGATAGTCCTGACAAGGTCTTTTCATCGACAAATGAGAGGACCAGACAGTTCATTGGTAAGTTCTGATATTACAAATAGGACGAAATGTATTCTAAAAAAATACACGAAACCCGGGATTGAATATTCAACCCCGGGCCTTTTCATATATAATTATAAATGTAACAGAATTTAGAAAATAGAAACGGAGTGAAGAAAACAGATGCTTAAATTTGGAAAGGCGGTAGTAAAGAGCAGATTCGTGATACTCATTGCCGCAGTCCTTCTGCTGATATCAACAGTAATAGGATATGTGAACACCAGAGTCAATTACGATATTCTCTCCTATCTGCCAAAGGACATCGACACAATGAAGGGTGAGGACATGCTCCTTAAGGACTTCGGTACAGGAGCCTACTCATTCGTCGTAGTAGAGGGGATGGACAACAAGGGTCTTAAGAAAACAGCAGACTCTATATCTGATATCCCTCATGTAAAGAAGGTCCTCTGGTACGGATCGGTGATGGATATGAATATCCCGAAGGAGGCTCTCCCGGAGAAAGCCTATAAATTCATCCATAATGCAGACAGTAAATCCGATCTGATGATAATCCTCTTCGATCAGGGGATGGCAGAGGACGGGACCATGAAGGCGCTCAATACCATGAATCGGACACTTTCAAAGCAGTGCTTCGTATCAGGAATGGCCTCTGTGATAAATGATACGGCAAATCTCTCCGAAAGAGAGGTTCCTATCTATGTGATCATAGCTGTAGTGCTCTGTCTTATTGTTCTGATGGTGACTCTGGATTCGGCCTTTGTGCCTTTACTCTTCCTGATCTCTATAGGAATGGCAGTAATCTACAATCTGGGGACCAACTTCATCCAGGGTCAGATCTCATATGTGACCCAGGCTCTGGCGGCGGTGCTTCAGTTGGGTGTTACCATGGACTACTCGATCTTCCTCTGGCACAGCTACGAGGAGCAGCTTAAGGCCTATCCGGATGACAGAAACAATGCCATGGCACATGCCATCTCAAAGACCTTCCTTTCGATAGCCGGATCCTCTACGACCACTATAGCAGGCTTCATCGCTCTCTGCTTTATGAGCTTCCGTATAGGACTTGACCTTGGAGTCGTTATGGCAAAGGGAGTGCTTTTTGGACTTGTATCGTGCGTAACCATCCTTCCTTCCCTTATACTGGTATTTGATCCTATCGTTAAAAAGACCAATCATAAGGTCATTATGCCTGATCTCGGAAGGATAGCTGACTGGGTAGTAAGACACTGCTATGTATTCTTTGTTATATTCCTGGCACTTGTGGTACCTGCCTTCTATGGACAGGCCCATACAAAGGTCTACTATGATCTGGCCGGAAAGCTTCCTGATTCCATGCGGAGCAAGCAGGCCAACCAGAAAATGGATAAGGAGTTCAAGATGGGCGCCACATCCATAATCATTGCTGACTCCTCCCTTCCCGCAGAGAAATCGGACAAGATGATAAACGATATCAAGAAGCTTAGGGGCATAAAGATGGCTGTGTCAAAGGATTCGCTTACAGGACCGATGGTGCCGTCCGATGTGATACCGGATACTGTAAGGGAAGAGATAGACAACGGCAAGAAGCAGCTGATGATAGTTACCTCCGAGTACGCGACAGCGACAAGCAAGGTCAACAGGCAGTGTACCCAGATAGAGAAGATAATAAAGAGATATGACAAGGATGCCATGCTGATAGGTGAGGCGCCTTGTACCAAGGATCTGATCAGGATCACTAACTCCGACTTCAACCGCGTGAACGCAGTATCTATAATAATAGTCTTCTTTATCATACTGATCTCGTTCAAGTCCATATCGATACCTTTCATTCTGGTTGCGGTGATCGAGTTCGCTATCTATATAAATATGGCAATACCGTATTATACAGGCACGACGCTTCCTTTCATAGCAAGCATAGTAATAGGTACCATCCAGCTCGGATCGACAGTGGACTACGCGATACTGATGACTAACCGCTACAAGACCAACCGTTACAACGGGCTCGAAAAGAAGGCAGCTATAACCGATGCGCTTCACGGATCGATAACCTCGATAATAGCCTCGGCTCTTACCTTCTTCAGCGCTACGTTCGGAGTAGCTCTCTACTCAGATATAGATATGATCTCCTCTCTCTGCAATCTGATGGCAAGAGGAGCTCTGATAAGTATGGCAGTCGTTATCTTCCTGCTTCCATCTATGTTTATGATCTTTGACAGGGTCATAATTCATACAAGTGCAGGATTTCGTAAAAAGAACGCATAAGGAGGAAACAGATGAAGTTTAATGAATTAAAAAAGATCTTCAGCAGGAAGTATATAATAAGAATAGTCGCAGGAGCACTTGTAGTAGGCCTTATCTCCACAGGGACAGTGACCTATACTGCGCTTGCCGACAAGGCATCTGCCACGGCAGAGACTACAAACAGCATTGTAGACGGCGATCATCTGAAGGTAGAGAGCAAGGACTTAGACAAGGATGAGACAGTCTATCTGATAGCAAAGCCTGACGGAGCGGTTTCAGATACTATAGTTGCAGCCCATCTGATCAACAAGGATGGAGAGGATACGATCGAGGACAAGGCCTCTGATCTTACCGATATCACCAATACAAACGGCAATGAAAAGTATACAAAGGACGGAGACAAGCTGACCTGGCAGGCCGGGGGCAATGATATCTACTATCAGGGACATACCACGAAGGAAGCCCCTGTCACAGTAAAGGTCACATATACTCTTGATGGCAATGAGGTGACACCGGAGGAGCTGGCAGGCAAGAGCGGCCATGTAAAGATCCGCTATGATTATACAAACAATACCAGCTTCGAGGAAAAGGTAAACGGCGAGAAGGTTTCGACAGTAGTTCCATTTGCAGCCATGACCGGTATGATCTTAAACGATGACTTCACGAACGTAAAGGTCTCAAACGGTCGTATTATCCAGAACGGGACCAAGACCATAGCCTTGGGCTATGCTCTTCCCGGAGTAAAGGATTCACTTGAGAAGTCCGGCGGATCATTTGACAAGGACCTCTCCCTTCCGGATTCATTTGAGCTCGAGGCCGATGTGAAGAATTTCGATCTTGAGACTCAGATGACAGCTCTTGTCGATGCATCAAACATGATGACATCTGATTCAGAGTCCATGGGAGATCTGGGAAATGATATGGACAAGCTTTCCGATGCCTCTGACCAGCTTAAGGATGGAGCAGGAAAGCTTAAGGACGGAGCAGGAAAGCTAAAGACTGGAGCAGGAAAGCTTGTGGACGGAAGCGGCCAGCTTACAGACGGACTTTCATCTCTTATGGATGGATCTGATTCATTATCATCCGGTGCTCTTTCCCTTTCAAAGGGCTTAAAGGGCTACACCTCAGGAGTGAGCCAGCTTAATGGAGGAATAGTTAAGCTTCGCAGCGGACTTGCTCCTCTAAAGACCTCATTCCCGGCTCTTTCAAAGGAACTCACAAGTGGTGATCTCTTAAAGCAGCTGTCCCAGCTTTCAGCAGGAGTAGGAGCCTTAAAGAAGGGATCTGACCAGATCCTTGCTGGATACGCAGGAGATGGCACAGAGAATAATCCGGGCCTGGTAAACAGCATGGACAAGCTTCAAGCCGGCTCAAAGCAGGTTTCAGATGCAGCAGCCTCTGTTTCGGATGGTGCAGCTGCACTTGACAAGGGCATTTCCTCGATAAATACAGTCCTTGACGGAGCAGGAAAACAGTTTGCGTCACAGTCAGATGCGGCAATAACTCAGCAGATCGATCAGAAGCTGAATGGAAATGCAGAGGTAATAGGTCTTCTCCGTAAGATGCAGATCTTAGGAGCTGATGAGAAGATAAGCCTTGATAACATAGATACTGTAACACAGAAGTTCACTGGAGCCCAGACCCAGGTCATTACAGCACTAGCTGCAACCTATGGCGGAGACAGTGCGAAGGCCACAGCCGCCTACTATCAGGTACTTGATGGACTCCATCAGGTAGAGGCAGCAAGGACTGCTCTTGACAGTGCGAAAAAGCAGCTGACCCAGACCCTTTCAGGAGAAAGCGTGGCAGGATCTGTAAAGAAGCTTGCCGACGGATCAAAGCAGCTTAAGGATGGCTCTGCAAAGCTGTCAGCAGGAGCAAAGTCAGTAAGCGACGGAGTAAGCGCCGCTGATCAGGGAGTAAAGAAGCTCTATGAGGGACAGAAGCAGCTTTCCTCAGGAATAGACACCATGAATTCATCTGTCGGCTCGGCAAATATCAGCGAGTCGGACCTCAAGGGTATCTCGGGTCTTTCCACAAAGCTTGACAGTCTGCTTTCAGGAGTAGATGCGCTCTACAGTGGAAGCAAGAAGCTTGTCTCCAATAATCCTGCTCTTACAGGCGGAGCCTCAAAGCTTTCATCCGGAGCCAATGCCCTTTCAAGCGGAGCCTCAAAGCTCTATAATGGCTCGGTAAAGCTTGGAAACGGGATCGACTCCCTCTATAACGGAGCAGGAGACCTATCAGACGGAGCAGCAGATCTCTATGACGGCATTGTGAAGTTTGACAAGGAAGGAATAGAGAAGCTTATAAACAGCTACAATGGCGATATCAAGCCACTCGCAGACCATCTGAGGGCTACGATAGACGCAGGAGAGAGCTACGAGAGCTTCAGCGGACTTGCAGATGGCAAGAGCGGAGCCGTAAAGTTCCTCTATAGGATGGATTCTATCGAAGCTCCTTCAGACAAGGACTGATTTGACAAGATCTATATGAAAGGATTATACTGATTCCGGCTTTATGGAAACAGTAGTAAGCCCCGGCAGGAGAACCTGCCAGGGCTTTTGTCTTTATCCGGAGGAATGCTATGAGATTTCGTCCATGTATAGATATCCATGATGGAAAGGTAAAGCAGATAGTCGGTTCAAGCCTTGATGACAGGACTGATAAGGCAGAGGAGAACTTTGTCGCAGAAAATGGAGCGGAGAGCTTCGCCAGGCTCTATCAGTCACAGGGACTTTCAGGCGGCCATGTGATAATCTTAAATGCCAGGGGGACAGAGGAGTATCAGAAGTCAAAGAGACAGGCGCTTGCAGCCCTGTATGCCTATCCGCATGGCCTCATGGTCGGAGGAGGACTTGATGATACCAATGTGATGGAGTTTCTCGACGCAGGAGCATCTCACGGTATCTTTACAAGCTATATATTCTCCGATGGACAGATCCAGATGGACCGGCTCAGGAAGCTGGTTTCCGTCGCAGGAAAGGACCATATCACCCTTGATCTCTCCTGCAGGAAAAGAGACGGGAGCTACTATGTCGTTACCGACAGATGGCAGCGCTTTACAGACCAGAAGCTGTCGGTCTCCCTTCTCGAGTATCTTGACAGCTACTGTGATGAATTCCTTATACATGCTGCTGACGTCGAGGGCAAAAGGGCCGGCTGTGACAGGGAGCTTCTATCCATCCTGTCTGACTATGACGGAGCGCCCCTGACCTATGCCGGGGGAGTAGGAAGCTATGATGACCTTCGTGAGATAAAGCGCCTCACAGGCGGAAGGATAGATATAACTATAGGCAGTGCGCTTGATATTTTCGGCGGTGCCCTTGAAATGAAAAAGATTTTAAGTATAATAAAAGAGGATTGAATTAAGGAGAGATAAAATGACATCATTTGATTTCACAAAGATGCACGGCATCGGAAATGATTATGTCTATGTCGACTGTACTAAAAGAGATATAGAGGATCCGGCCTCGGTAGCCAGATTTGTAAGCGACAGACATTTCGGCATCGGCTCGGACGGCCTTATCCTGATAAAGAACAGCAGCACATGTGACTTTAAGATGGATATGTACAATGCAGACGGCTCAAGAGGCGAGATGTGCGGAAACGGTATCAGATGCGTTGCAAAGTATGTCTATGACAACCATCTGACAGACAAGACCGAGATAAGCGTAGAGACCCTTGCCGGTGTGAAGACCCTTCTTCTTACAGTAAAGGATAACAGGGTGGATTCAGTTCTTGTCGATATGGGACGCCCTGTCCTTGACTCGAGAAGGATCCCGGTCACATTTCCAAAGGATCAGATGGTAAACGAGCCTATGGAGGTCGATGGCAATATTTTCCGCGTGACATGCGTATCAATGGGGAATCCCCACTGCGTGATCTTTACCGATGAGGATGTAAGGGCTATCGATCTGCCTCATATAGGGCCTCTTTTCGAGAATCATCCTACCTTTCCTCAAAGGATCAATACCGAGTTCGCCAATATTCTCGACAGGAAAAATATCCGTATGAGAGTCTGGGAGAGAGGAAGCGGAGAGACCCTGGCCTGCGGGACCGGGGCATGTGCTACAGCAGTCGCAGCAGCAGTAAACGGTCTTACGGATGATCAGGTGACTATCCATCTGTTAGGAGGCGACCTTATGGTGCACTATGACAGGAACAAGGATACTGTTTTGATGAAGGGCAGCGCTACTACAGTTTTCACAGGACATATAGAGATACCGGATTCCTTCGAGAAGGATGATGTGAAGATATACGAACCAAAGAAGTAAAGGAGCAAGCAATGTATCAGGTTAATACCAATTATTTGAAACTTCCGGGAAGCTATCTGTTTTCGACTATTGCCAAAAAGGTGGCCGCATTCCAGCAGGCCAATCCGGACAAGCAGATCATAAGGCTTGGAATAGGCGATGTGACCCAGCCTCTGCCTAAGGTCGTAATAGACGCCCTTCACAAGGCAGTTGACGAACAGGCAAGTGCAGAAACCTTCCGTGGCTATGCACCTGACCTTGGCTATGATTTCTTGAGAAACGCCATAGCAGAGCATGACTACAGGTCAAGAGGCTGCGATATCAGCCCTGATGAGATCTTTGTTTCAGATGGCGCCAAGAGCGATTCAGGAAATATTCAGGAGCTTTTCTCAAAGGATAATCGCATAGCAGTAACTGACCCTGTTTATCCGGTATATGTGGATTCAAATGTAATGGGCGGCCGCTGCGGTAATTATGATCCTCATACAGGTATGTGGGATCAGGTTGTCTATCTGCCTTGCACAGCGGAGAATGACTTTGTTCCTGACTTCCCGGATCAGGATCCTGATATCATCTATCTCTGCCTGCCTAATAATCCTACAGGGACCACGCTGAAGAAGGACCAGCTGCAGAAATGGGTTGATTATGCAAACAATAAGAATGCGATCATTATCTTTGACGCAGCCTATGAGCACTATATTTCTACTCCTGACGTACCTCATTCGATCTATGAGTGTGACGGAGCAAGGGACTGCTGTATAGAGATCAGATCCTTCTCAAAGACCGCCGGTTTCACAGGTCTTCGTCTTGGATTTACCGTGGTTCCGAAGTCGCTTAAATGCGGAGATGCCTCACTTCATGATATGTGGGCCCGTCGTCACGGGACCAAGTTCAACGGCGCTCCTTACATAGTTCAGCGCGCCGGAGAGGCTATCTACTCCGAGGAGGGTCAGAAGGAGGTAGCAGACTTAGTCAGCTACTACATGGAGAATGCCCGCATGATAAGAGAGGGTCTTACTGCGGCAGGCTTTACCTGCTACGGCGGCGTAGACGCTCCTTATATCTGGATGAAGACACCGGATGGAATGACAAGCTGGGATTTCTTCGACTATCTTCTCGAGAAGGCAAATGTCGTAGGAACCCCTGGAAGCGGCTTTGGCCCGTCAGGAGAAGGCTATTTCCGTCTGACAGCATTCGGAACCCACGAGAACACGAAGGCAGCACTGGAAAGGATCAAGGGGCTGTAAGCTTCGAGGCCGAAAGCTTCGAGATGAGAGCAAGCCAAAGGCGAAGCTCGAATCCGAAGCGAGGTCGTTCTCTGAGATTGGTGAGACCGAGCTGATAAGCGAAGGTCGAACCTAGCGAAGAGAACTTCCTTGGCCGAAAGCCTGTAGGTAAGAGCGAGTCGAAGACGAAGCTCGAACCACAGGCGAGGCCGCTGTCTGAGATTAGCGAGAACGAGTCGAAGACGAAGTTCGAGCTTAACGAAGACAGCTTCCTTGGCCGAAAGCATAGAGATGAAGACGAGCGATGTGCGAGGTCAGAGGTCAGAGGTGCGAGGTCAGAGGTGCGAGGTCAGAGGTGCGAGGTCAGAGGTCAGAGGTCAGAGGTGAGAGGTGAGAGGTAAACCCTAATCCCTCAAACCTCACACCTCGTACCTCACACCTCACACCTCATCCTGACCCCTCACACCTCAAACCTCACACCTCATCCTGTCCCCTCGCACCTCAAACCTCACACCTCAAACCTCGAACCTCACCCCTAAAATATGCTCTACGCACTTGGTGATCTCCACCTTTCCTTTTCAAACCCTGAGAAATCTCAGGAGAGATTCGGGAAGGTCTGGAAGGATCATGAATGGAAAGCAAAAAAGAATATAGAACGACTGGTTAAGCCAGAGGATACGCTTGTCCTTACCGGCGATCATTCCTGGGGGAATAATCTGGACCAGTGCCGTAAGGACCTGGACTTTATTGCAGATTTTCCGGGAAGGAAGATTCTGCTGCGTGGAAACCACGACCATTTCTGGGACGCAGGTAAGACAAGGAAGCTTAATGAATGGGCAGACGGCAGACTTCTTTTCCTGCAGAACAATTTTTATCCATATAAGGACTATGCTCTGGTAGGCACAAAGGGATTCTGCTTTGAAGGCCCTTTTTATGTGAACACGATAAACGGGATGATAACAGGCTACGACAGGGCAGCCTATGAGCATTCTCTTGTCCTTATAGAGCGAGAGAGAAAGCGCCTCTGTGTTAGCATCGAGGCCGCGAGAGCAGCAGGCTTCAGTAAATTCATTATTTTTCTTCATTATCCTCCTACGTCGATCCTTGAGAACGATTCGGTCTTTACACGTATAGCAGAGGAGATCGGTGCCGAGCAGGTCATATATTCCCACAGCCACGGCAAGGAGAGATTTCACGACAGTATCCAGGGAAGCTACCACGGAGTCAAGTATTCGCTTGTGTCAGGGGATTATCTGAATTTCAGACCGAAGAAGGTGCTTGGATAATATTAAAAAACATTTCCCTTTTTCCCCGAAATGTACTAAAATAGTAAATACTTGTATTTAGGAGGAAAGACAATGGCACTAAAGAAGAAGCCGGTCAATGGAATGAAGGACATCCTTCCCCGTGAGATGGAGATCAGGGATTATGTCACCGGCATTATAAAGGATACCTACAGAAGCTTCGGTTTTACTCCGATAGAGACCCCATGCATGGAGGATATAAAGAACCTGACAAGCAATCAGGGCGGAGAGAATGAGAAGCTTATCTTCAAGGTCCTTAAGAGAGGAGAGAAGCTTAACTTAACAGACGCTAAGAGTGATCTCGATGTAAGCGATCTGGGTATGAGATATGATCTGACTCTTCCGCTCTCCAGATTCTATGCGAATAATGAGAACGAGCTTCCAAGTCCCTTCAAGGCACTTCAGATCGGAAATGTATGGAGGGCTGACAGACCACAGAGAGGCAGATACAGACAGTTCACCCAGTGTGATATCGATATACTCGGAGAGCCTACGAATCTGGCTGAAATAGAGCTGATCCTTGCAACGACCACATGCCTTGACAGGATAGGTTTTCATGGCTTTGAAATAAGGATCAACGAAAGAAGGATTCTCCGCGCCATGGCAGACTACTGCGGCTTTTCGGAGGATCGCTTTGACTCCCTTTTCATCACCCTTGACAAGATGGACAAGATCGGTCAGGACGGTGTGAGAGAGGAGCTTATAGAGGAGGGATTCCCTGAGGAGGCTGTAGACAAATACCTTTCCATCTTCAAGGAACTTGAAGGAAAGACCGATGTAGCTTCTGGTATGAAGACCCTTACATCACTTATAGGGTCAGCGCTTGATCCTTCGGTTGCTGCTTCGATGACAGAGATCTCGGAGGCCGTAAACGAATGTAAGAGCGCAGACTTTGAGCTTGTATTTGATCCGACACTTGTAAGAGGAATGGGATACTATACCGGTACTATCTTTGAGATAGCCATACCTGAGTTCGGAGGCAGCTGCGGAGGCGGCGGCAGATATGACCATATGGTCGGACGCTTTGCCGGACATGATGTGGCGGCCTGCGGATTCTCGATAGGCTTCGAGAGGATCATAATGCTTCTTCTTGAGCAGGGCTTTGAGATACCTGGCAGGGAGAAGACAGCATTTCTCCTTGACAAGAAGCTTTCAGGAGACAAGCTTACAGAGGTCATGAAGCAGGCAGCAGCCCTGAGAGGGGACGGGCAGACCGTACTTATAGAGAGGATGAAGAAGAATAAAAAGTTCCAGAAGGAAGGACTTATTTCCTCAGGCTATACTCAGATAAAGGAGTTCTATAATGACACAGCAAAGGACTGATAATTGCGGCGAGCTAAGGTTAAAGGATGTCGGCAGGGAGGTTACTCTCTGCGGCTGGCTTGAAAATGACAGGGAGGTAGGAAGCAATCTTTCTTTTATAGTGCTTAGAGACTTCTATGGCATAACCCAGATCACGGCGGATACCGAGGAGATGGTAAAGGCCTTTGCCGCCATCAATAAGGAATCGACTATTAGGGTAGAGGGAACCGTAAGAGAGAGAAGCTCCAAGAACCCTAAGCTCCCTACGGGTGATATAGAGGTGGTGCCGACAAAGGTCACTGTCCTCGGAAAATGTACCCATGAGGCTCTTCCATTTGAGATAAATCACAGCAGGGAGGCTGATGAGAGCGCAAGGCTTAAGTACCGTTATCTTGATCTGAGAAACCCTGAGGTAAAGAATAACATAATACTGAGGAGCAAGGTGGTAAGGGCTCTGCGTCAGGCTATGGAGGACCATGGCTTCATAGAGATCACTACACCTATTCTCACAGCTTCATCTCCTGAGGGAGCAAGGGATTATCTGGTTCCGGCCAGAAAGCATCCGGGCACCTTTTATGCCCTTCCTCAGGCTCCTCAGCAGTTCAAGCAGCTCCTTATGGTATCAGGAATTGACCGCTACTTCCAGATAGCGCCATGTTTCCGTGATGAGGACGCCAGAGGCGACAGATCTCCGGGAGAATTCTACCAGCTCGATATGGAGATGTCCTTTGCTAGTCAGGAGGATGTCTTCGATGTGATAGAGGATGTGCTTCCGCCTGTGTTCGAGAAGTTCGGCACCTACAGCAGATCGAGCAAGGCTCCTTTTGTCCGTATCCCTTACCTTCAGGCACTTGAGAAATACGGAACTGACAAACCTGATCTCCGTATCGATCTTACAGCTACCGATGCGACTGAGCTTATGAAGGGGACCGGCTTCGGCCCGTTTGAAGAGGACGGGGCAGTGGTAAAGGCATGCGTGATCAGCGATTTCCATCAGAGCAGGAAGTTTATCGACAAATGCTGTGATCAGGTAGAGGTAATAAGCGGCGCAAAGCCATACTGGTTCAGAGTAGATGAGAACGGTGAGATAGCGGGCGGTATCTCCAAGTTCGTAAAGCCGTCATCCGATCGGATAAAGGAGGTGCTTGGACTTTCAGAGGATACCCTTGTGGTACTTTCAGCAGGAAAGAAGACCCAGGCCATAAAGACCATAGGTTCAGTGATCAAGATATTCGGAGAGAATGTACCTGGGCATATGGACAAGGAACAGTACCAGTTCCTGTGGATAGTGGATTTCCCTATGTATGAGATCGGTGAGGAATCCGGAGAGCTCGAGTTCTGCCACAATCCTTTCTCTATGCCTAAGGGAGGACTTGATACTCTTGAAAAGGCAGCAGCAGGAGAGATAGATCCTCTTACTATTACAGCCGATCAGTATGATCTGGTAGTCAACGGAGTCGAGCTTTCCTCAGGAGCAGTAAGAAACCATGATCCTGAGATAATGGTAAAGGCCTTTGAGCTTGTAAACCTTAGTGAGGACGATGTCAGAGCCAAGTTCCCGGCGCTTTACAATGCCTTCAGCTATGGAGCACCTCCTCATGCAGGAATAGCTCCTGGTGTCGACCGCATGGTCATGCTGCTTGCCGGAGAGGATTCGATCAGGGAGATCATTCCTTTCCCTATGAATAAGAATGCGATGGATCTGATGATGGGTGCTCCTGGAAAGGTAACGGACGCCCAGCTTAAAGAGCTTCATATTAAGATTGATGAATAAGGATCGGAGCACGAATATGGAAAATGAATTTCATTTCAATAAGCAGGAAAAGAAGTTTTTAAAGGAGTTCCCGGGAATGCTCGTGATATTCCAGGTGCTTGACGGGATGGATAAGGTTGTGATGGCAAGCGATCAGATGCTTGCCGAGCTCAAGTTGACATTTCCGGAGCTTCAGATCTACTTTGTGAACGGATACAAGCCGGTGGTCAGATATACCTCGCCAGAGGGCGAGACAAGGGTCTTCATGGGAAAGGAGACCAGCCAGAAGAGAAAGCACTGTGTGCTGCGCTATGTGACCTATGCTGATGTGACAGGACTTTTCCTCCGTCTGGACAAGTATGATCAGATGGAGGGAGATCTTCACTCTGACAGCTTCTATAAGGAGATACTTGACAGTATTGATGTAGGAGTTTTCTGGAAGGATGAAAAGGGCCGCTTTACTGGTGTAAACAGGGCTTTCCTTGAAACATATGGATTCGAAAAGGAAGAGGATGTGGTAGGAAAGACTGATGAGGATATGGGATGGCACAGCTCACCGGAGGTTTTCGCCGGAGAAGAAGAAAAGGTGCTCTCCGGTCAGAAGAGCACCCTTGTGACTACCAAAAACCTGATCCAGGGACGCGAGCGGGATATAGCTGCCAGCAAGGCTCCGCTCTATGATAAGAACGGAAATGTCTGTGGCCTGGTAGGCTCATTTGTAGATATCACTCCCCTGATGTAGAGCAAATGATCATCTGGCATAGAGCCCCTCGATCTCACCTATATAAATAGTATGGTCATTGCCATCGGCATACCATTTTTCTCTGATGCCTTCCGGAAGCTTTTCGGAAGGCAGTTCTATTTCTGCCATTTTCCTGCAGAGTATGATGAAATTTCCCTCGTCGATATAAGGTATTCCATCCTTTTTTCCGATAGTAAGTCCGGCTGTCTTTATCTTGTCCTCGTCGTGACCGGAGACAGCTCCTAAGTATTTAAGTACATTCTTGTACTTTGACTCATCGGAGTTGAAAAAGGTAAGTGAGAACGAATCGCCCTTATCGAGAAGCTCCTTTGTGTAGCGGCTTTTCCTTACATAGACTGTCACGACATTTTTGCCCCAGAGCACGCCTACGCCGCCCCAGCTGACTGTCATCGAGTTCACACGGTCGCCGTCGCATGAGGTCAGGGCAGCCCAGTCGCTTCCTATAAGTCTGAAAGGATTGAAATCTGTTGTATTGATATCCAGGTCCTGAAATGAATGCATTATTTTTCCTCCTTGTCATATTTATTATATACTACATAAATGTCTCTTTCAACAAAAAAGAAAGCATCCTGGGGAAAGATGCTTTCAAAAGGGGGGTTATAAAAATATAAAAGGGGAAATGATCTAAGGAATTTTAAAGGGGGTTCATTCCTTAAGTCTCTTATAGTATAATACGGATTCTGCTTTCAGGCAATAGTCAAACCGACAGTATTAACAAAAAAGTGACTGCATTTTTGTAGAAATATACCAAAACATATGTACAGTATGACTGATATAGTGATTTTTTTATAAAAAAGAGTTACAATGTAGCCTATGATAGATTCAGAGAGCTTAATAAAAGACCTGATAGCCAAAAGGGAGCTGCGAGTGACCCTGTCGGCTATCAGAGAATATATAAGAGAGGGAGATAAGAGCCTGGCAGCAGGGATTTCAGAGGATAAGGACTGCCTTGATGCATTGAGATCCGCCCTTGATTCTTCTGATCCTAAAGAGAGGAAGTCGGCTGTTCTTCTTATTGGAGAGCTTCCTCTAGGCAAAGATCTGGCTGCATCATTTTTGAAGGCTCTTATGACAGGTTACGGTAAGGAGAGAACTCTTTTTGTAAGGGAAAGCTATCTGAAGTCGATAAGAGCCTTATCAGACATAAGTCCACTTGGAACGGATGATCTAAGGGCCCTTAGAGCAAGGCTTGTTCAGATAGATAGCGGTTCATTTACTGAGGAGGATATGAAGCATATTCTCTCAGAGAGAAAGCAGCTCATACAGATCCCCGGCATGGCCGAAAGGAGAGAGGCGGCAGAGTTTGTGGAGCCGGAGTCGGCAGGACTTTTTCTGCTTCCTGTAAAGGGTCTCTATCGGCCATTGAAAGAGGAGCTCATGAGCAGAGGCATAGACAAGGGCTATTCGTCCGCCGGAGTCCTTGTAGCTGCTTCTAATGTAGAAAAGGTAAGGGACTGCAGGCTTTACCAGAGCTTCTGGTACCGGATAAGAGGGCGCTTCTCAGGGAAGACAGAGACTCTTTCAGATGAGATCAGGAACAGCGGTCTGCCTGATCTTCTCCTGAGCGCATATAAGAGCAGGGTCGTTTCAATAAGGATAAATGTGCATCAGAGAAAGGATGGCAGCTCCTCTGCTTCAAAGCGCTTTGCTCCGGAGCTTTTATATCTGCTGAGAGGAAGGGCTGTAAACACAGCTCCCTATGATCTGACGCTTCATTTCCTCCCCAGAAAGTCAGGGGGCTTAATCCTCTTTGCAGATCCTGCCGGGGCCAGAGATCAGCGCTTTTCATATGTGAGGGAAAGACTTTCTACATCCATGCAGCCTGTAAAGGCAGCTATAATGGTTTATCTGGTAAGAAATTATCTCCATCAGGATGCAAGGGTGTTTGATCCGTTCTCAGGGAACGGGACCTTATTACTGGAAAGGGATCAGTATCTTACGACAAGGGTTATGTTTGCGGCAGATACAAATCCCCTGGCTATTAGGGCCGGAGAGGAGAATGCCCGGCTAAAGGGCAGGAGGGTGTACTTTGTAAGGAGGAGCGCATTTACATTTGAAAGCGACAGACCCTTTGATGAGATCATTTCCGAGCTTCCGGATCTCTACGAGAAGAGTGATGCGGACAGGGATGAATTCTATACAATGACAGGGGAGACTATGGAAAGGCTGCTCGCGCCAAAAGGAAGAGCCTTCCTTCTGGCTGGAGGCAATGAGATAAAGGCTATGATCAGAAAAAGCGGTAGTCTATCCTTCCTCGAGGAGATTCCCTTTGATGACAGAAGAAGTATTTACGTAATAGAACGGATTTAGTAATGTGGGATTCAAAGACAAACAGACAGAAGGCAATAGAGATAATAAAGGAGCTGTTAAGGACCTACTCTCTTTCAGGACTGCTGGCTGATGTGAGCGGGGATGTATATCTGTCGTATTTTACAGATATGGATGTCCAGACCCGCTTTTATGAGGAGGTTGACAGGAGAACGATAGAAGGGATAAGGTCCGGCTTCAGCGATTATGAGTCGACGGATGTGACAGACAGGAGCTTTAAGGATGTTTTTCTAAGGACCATAGCTGTAAGGAATCAGGAGGGCAGGGTAAGGGCCTATATGTTCCTTATTGGAACTGACAGGGACGACTCCTGCGACCAGGCTACAAAGGTGCTTAAGGATATCCTCTCCATGTTTGCAGACGCAGGAGAGGAGCTTAGGAGAAGTGCCGAAAAGGAGGAAAAGGAAGTCTCGGATTCCAGCCGACTGGCCCGTGAAAGGAGATACTACAGGAATCTTTCTCTGTTACTGGGCGATACAGTGACGGATACGGATAAGGGCGATCCTGTGGAGAGGATAGTAAAGAGGATAGGCACATGTGTAAGCTTTGACAGAGCTATGCTTATTAGCTTAAGAGATGGGCAGATAAAGGACATAAAGGAATATGTCTCATCCGGACACGACTTAAGGGACCGCCTGTACGGGCTTGAGGCCTCTCTGCTTTCCTTCCTTGACGGAAAGGATTATACCATCTCATCTGATTCTCTTGTATCCGAAAGGATAAAGGGTCTTCTGGAAAAGCTTGGGATTTCTGCCGCTATATTTTACTGCCTTGATAAGAGCAGTGAGGGGACTGACTATTTGTGCCTTGCAAGCCTTGAGGGTGAGCGTATCTTCGGAAGTGATGAGATAGACTTTGTAAATGATGCCATTCGAATACTTAAGCTTAAGAGAAGGGAAAGCTCTCTTTCTTCCCTGCTCAGGGGATCGAATGATTTTATCAGGACCTTTTATGATAGCATGCGCTTTGCAGTCGCTATCTTTGATGACAAGACCAAGGAGCTCATCTACAGAAACAGGGCATGCGAGGAGATATTTTCTGATCCGGTAAATGAGGAGCTTTTCAGGAGGAGATTCGTGATCGGGGACTCAGGTGCAGAGGCTGCCAGGGCTCCCAAGGAATTTGCCTCTGCTGGGAGCGGAGATGTCTATCTGGTATATACTACGATAGCTGCCTGGCAGGACGGCTCTACTGTTGATGTCTATACTATTAACGATATCACTCAGCAGAAGCAGTATCAGAAGAGGATAAAGGAGTCGGCCGATCTCGACGACCTTACAGGTCTTTACAACCGCCACAGATTCCATCTGGATTTCGCTACCTGCATAGATGATGCCTCTGTAAGCAGGGAGCAGGGTACTCTTATCTTTGTGGATCTCGATGACTTTAATGCCTTAAATGATGGTCTGGGCCATGTGCTTGCAGACAGGTTCTTAAAGAAGGCAGCCTGGTCCATCCAGCAGGCAGTAAAGAAATATGCCCAGTGCTATCGCCTCGGCGGTGACCAGTTCGCTGTTTTAGTGCCTTATTCAAGCCATGAAAATCTGGAGCAGATAACCGCTGATATTAGAGAACGATTCGAAAGGCCCTTCTCACTTGATGATAATGAATACTACTGTACGGCCTGTATGGGAATAGTAAACTTCCCTGCTGACGGCGACAATGAGGATCTCCTGCTCCAGAGAGTAGACTATGCTCTTCATCAGGCCAAGAAGGAAGGCAAGAACAAGACAGAATATTTCTCACATGTATCCTACAAGATGACTGGAGACCGTATAGGCCTGGAGAAGGCCTTGAGAGAGGCTGTGGCCGATGACTGCAGGGAGTTTGTGGTTTACTACCAGCCTGTCGTGGAGATAAGGAATGGAAGGCCGGTCTGTTGCGGGGCTGAGGCCCTTGTCAGATGGAATTCCAGCAAGCTGGGCTTCATGACTCCTGACAAGTTTATTTCTCTGGCGGAGTATCTGGGACTTATAGTTCCTATAGATGAGCATGTACTTATCACAGCCACCCGCAAATGTCGCTACTGGAACGATAACGGTCATCCGGACTACAGAATCAATGTGAACCTGTCGGTCGTCCAGCTCCTTCAGAACGATGTAGTCGATGTGATAGCCAATGCTATAAAGATCACAGGTATAAACCCTGACAATCTGATCCTTGAGATCACAGAGGGCATGGCGATAAACGATATGGACCATATGAAGGAGGTGCTCACCTCTATCCATGACCTTGGAGTCCGTCTGGCTCTTGACGATTTCGGGACGGGCTATTCGTCCCTGTCAAGGATAAAGGATTTCCCTCTTGATGAGATAAAGATTGACCGCTGCTTCGTAAAGGATATAGACAGTGACAGCTTCTCCGATGCCTTTGTCCGCTCTGTTTCGCAGCTTGCTGATGCTGTGGATATGAACGTCGTAGTCGAGGGAGTGGAGAGAGGACCTCAGAAGGACAAGCTTCTTGACATGAATATATCCATGATTCAGGGCTTCCTTTTTGACCGTCCGCTGACAGTTGATGAATTTGATAAAAAATATATGTAATTTAGAAAAAAGGGGTTGACAAGTGACCAGTCATTTGGTATCATATACATCGTTGTGAGAGCAACAACAACTAAACAGATGCGGAAGTGTCGGAACTGGCAGACGAGCAAGACTAAGGATCTTGTGGTAGCAATACTGTGTGGGTTCAAGTCCCATCTTCCGCATTAGCTTTTTAGAAGAGCTGTCTGATATTATCAGGCAGCTTCTTTTTTGCATAAAAACCGGGTCCAAGGACCCGGAACTCATATCAGTCTTTCTGCTATAAAGACTGCTGCACAGGCGGCTGCTGCAACGACAGGAAGGCTTTTGCCCCGAAGACCCAGTGCCACTGCGACAAAAAAGCCTATGACAGCGCTAATAGGGCTTCCTGTCGAGTAAAAGATAGCAGGTATGGTCATCACTGTAAGACAGGTGTAGGGCACATAATAGAGAAAGCTGTTTATGAACCTGCTCTTTATCGGCTTCTGAAAGAGTGTAAGAGGCAGCATCCTGATCAGATAGGTAGTGACTGCCATCAGTATTATATATGAGTAGATCTTCATTCCTGATCACCTCGATTGGGATCTGGTACGGGAAAGAGCCAGGCTGCAAGAGCACTGGCTGCTATCGTGCAGATTATTATGCGAAAGCCTGCAGAGACACTATTAAGCACTGGCAGGTAATAAAAGGCTGCCGAAAGGGCCGCGCCGATGATGACTGCGAAGGTGACGTTTCGTCTGACTCTGGCCACCGGCATGACTATGGCTACAAACATTCCGTAAAGGGCAATTCCCAGAGCACTTGATACAGAGACTGGGAGAAGGCCGTTAGCTATAGCGCCAAAAAGTGTACCGGATGCCCAGCTGATCACAGGGAAGATCTCAAGCCCTGCCATATAGGAGGGTGAGACCCGCTCGGGCCTGACCGAGGAAACAGCGAATATCTCGTCGGTATTGGCGAAGGCGATAAGCATCCTCTTAGGCGTAGTGGCGCCACTGTCTAGACGCTGTGAAAGAGACAGGGACATAAGTGCGTATCTTAGGTTTATCACTAGCTGGGTCAGGATCATCTCTATATAAGAGCTCTGAGCGACTATAAGATTAAGCCCGGCAAACTGTCCGGCACTGGTCACATTGGCAAGTGACATCAGGGTAGCTGTGAGCGGAGAGATCCCGGCTCTTGCCGCAGCTATTCCAAAGGTGAAGCTAACTGAGAAATAACCGACTACTATTGCAATCGAATCCTTTGCTCCATTTATAAAATCTTTTCTGTCCATGTCTGATATTTTACTATCACAGGCTCATCGCGTCAAATTCTTTCTGACATCGCCTATTACATACCTGTAGGCAATCGCATCAAAAAGCCCTGTGACTATCCAGGCCGCCGGATCACCGGCAACTGCCAGCAGATAGGAGGAGAAGTGTATTGAAAGTACAGCCGTTACAAGCCTGGAGCCAAGCTCTAAGACTCCGCCCATCATAGGGAGGAAGCCGTAGCCTAAGCCCTGCATCATATCCCTGTAGATAAAGAGTATACCAAGAGGCATATAGAAGATGATAGAGAGATAGGTGTATGGCTTTGCCCATGGAAGTATCGAGCTCATCCTCACATTGGAGCCAAGGAAGAGAGGAATGGCCGGGCGCAGGAGGACAAGAGCTAGACCAGCTCCTGCAAGAGAGGCGATAAGAGATATCTTAAGCGCCACATGTGAGCCCTGGTTTACCCTGTCTATATCGCCTTTTCCGTAGTTCTGCCCTGTATAGGTAGCCATGGACTGACCGAGGGAGGGGAAGGCCTGAGTCAGAAGGTTTCCTATCTTGGACGATGCATTGAAGCCTGCTATTGCATTTGAGCCGAAGCGGTTTATGGCTGACTGCATGATCATAGTGCCGGATGCTGTGATAGCGAACTGTACAGCCATTGGAAGACCGACTCCAAGCTGCTTTCTTACATATGAGGAGGTAAGCCTCCATTCGTTTCTTTTCGGGACGAGCATCTTTACCCTTACTGCTATGTAGATTATGCTTAGGATCGCAGATATCACCTGCGAGGCGATCGTTGCTATGGCAGCTCCCTTTACTCCCATACCGAAGCCTATGATAAGGAGCAGGTCAAGGAATATATTAAGGATAGCCGAAAGGACCAGAAAGAAGAGGGGAGCCCTTGAATTCCCCACTGCCCTAAGCAGGGAGGAGAAGAGGTTGTAGAAGCAGACTGCTCCTGTACCTCCTGTAATAATGATGATGTAGTCATAGGCATATCCGAATATATCCTCGGGCGTGTTCATAAGACCAAGCAGGGCCTTCATGGATACAAGCGAGATTGCTGTCATGACCACGGATACTATGACAGTGAGTATGATCGCATTTGCAACTGACCTTCGTATGCCCTCCTCATCCTTTGCGCCAAAGCGCTGGGAGGTGAGGACCGTAAAGCCTGTAGTAAGCCCTGTCGCAAACCCAAGTATCAGAAACATAATGGTCCCTGTGCTGCCTACTGCGGCAAAGGCTTTTGTTCCGACATATCTTCCTACTATGATCGAGTCGACCATATTATAGAACTGCTGGAACATATTCCCTATGAATATAGGAAGAAAGAACTTGAGGATAATGGGCATGGGACGCCCCTGTGTCATATCGAGCTGCATAATTTATAACCTCCGAAATAGCGTTGGATTCTATTCTACACCGACAAATGCAAAAATCAATACATATTTTATTAAGAATGTGTTAAAATACAAAGAGGTAATAAAGTTAATGCTGAGGCTTTTTTAATGAAAAAAACAGCGATATGTATCTGTAATTATAATAAGAAGGAAATGGTCATAAGCTGCCTTAAGGCTGTGAGCGAGCAGAAGGAGAAGGACATCGACATATATATCTGCGACAATGCTTCTACGGATGGCTCAGCAGAGGCAATCTCTGACTTTATAAGAGAGCATGGGGAGTATGATATCACTCTGCTTGCCAATAAAGAAAATCTTGGCGGAGCCGGAGGCTTTAACAGGGCGCTTGGTGCAGCGCTGGACTCAGAAGAGGCCTACAGCTATCTTATGTGCGTGGACAATGACTGTCTTCTTGATGAGGGCTGTGTCGGGGCGCTTGAGGATTATCTGGACAGGGATCCGTCATCGGGAATGGCAGCGGCTAAGATATATTTCCTTGACAATCCATCGATCATTCAATGCTTCGGGCTAGACATTAGTTATGAGCTGTGCGGGACCATTTCCCCTTATTTCGGAAAGCCTGAGGACGGGAGCGGTCCGGATGTCATTTATTCTGATGCTGCTCCTGCCTGTGCCCTTATGGTTCGTTCTGATCTGATCAGACAGATAGGTCTGCTGCCCGAGGAAAACTATATTTACTGGGATGATACGACATGGTGCTACAGGGCAAGATGTGCGGGCTATCGGATAGCAAATGTAGGAGCAGCCATGGCCCTGCACGGAATGGGGCAGAGGGCTGAGATAAGGAATACCTTTGGCACCTACTATTCCTGGCGTAACCAGATCAGATACTTCATGCTGACATCTCCGCAGGATAAGCTGTATGACGTAGCCATAAGGCTTTTGACAGACGTATATCTGGAGGTCACGGCTGACTATGAGTGCCACAGGGCCAAAAGAGCTGCTGCTGTAATGGCTGCTCTTGATGATGCGCTTCACGGCATCACCGGTAAGGCCAGAGAGGGTATCATCTGCGATATACCGGGGTCTGATCACGATGTCGTTTATGAAAGCGTTGACTCTCTTCCTGATAAGTACAGGGCTGGCGCAGAGATCTTTATATACAGCCACTATGAGCTCTTCATAAACGCCTGTGACAGACTGAGGAAGGAAACAGAATAAGACCTTATCAGACTTGCACCGGGACCGATACATGAGTATAATTATATATAGTTCAGGGGATTCTGAAATATGGAAGGAGGAGTTATGCCTGACAAGAAAAAGGAAGGTCTGCTTTATAGCGAGCCTGATACAGGAAAGGTCAACTTTGTCGTAAACACGAGCATTTTGTGCATCCATATCACGTTGATGGTGCTTTATATTCTGGCCTGCTCGAAGGTTATGTTTCTTGTAAATATCGGAAGCATAGTCTTTTATCTGCTGGGATACTATTTTATCAAGAAGGGTAAGTCGATAGTATTCTTCACGCTGATGTTTTTTGAGATAGCTGTCCATTTATGTCTTGCCAGCTATTTCATCGGATATCTAGCAGGATTTTCTGCCTGGTGCTTTGCGCTTTCGGCACTTTTTGTCTATCCGCAGTTTTCGGATCCGTCAAGGAGACCAAAGAAGCTTACAGTGGCATTCCCGATCCTTTCAGTCATTATTTTCTTCGCTGAATATGCTGCTCATATTAATGGATCTATTCCTGATTCAGCTGTAAGCAGGCCGATGAGGTATGTTTTCTACGGAGTCAATACTGTATCGGTATTCTTTGCTATTATATTCTTTACCTATTTCTTTGCGACCAGCATAATAAGGTCAAGGAACAGGATGGATTATCAGATGAACCATGATATGCTTACCGGACTTAAGAATCGCTATTCACTCCATAAGATAACAGATGAGGCATCAGCCAGGACCAATCATACCGGAGAGCCATTCTCTATTGCTATGGCAGACATTGACAATTTCAAGAATATCAACGATAATTACGGTTATGCATGCGGGGATCTTGTGATCTATAAGGTCGCCTCGATCATAAAGGAGATGACTGATGATGAGGAATTCTTTGCCGGAAGATACGGCGGAGAGAAGTTTCTTTTCATATATACCAAGGAGCCTTCATCGGACGCTATGCGATACAAGATGGAGAAGTTCCGTGACGGAGTGGAGAAGGCTGTGATCACCTCAGCAGGCAGGCAGGTGCGTTTTACGGTTTCTGTCGGCGTAGCCAAGTTCCATAAGGGGGATGACTATGATCTGGTCTTGAAGCAGGCTCATGACAATCTCTATAAGGCCAAGCGGGAGGGTAAGAACAGGATAATCTGAAAAAAGGAGCACTAAGTGAAGAACTGTATCATAATCCAGTCAGGCGGTCCGACGTCTGCGATCAACTCCTCTCTTGCAGGAGTGGTAAAGGGCGCAATCGAGGCTGGATATAGCCATGTTTATGGAGCTGTAAATGGAATTGTCGGTGTGCTTTCACAGAATGTGATAGATATCACGGAGATAGCAAAAAAGGATGATAGCTTCCAAAGAAGGCTCTCCCATACGCCAGCCATGTATCTTGGATCATGCAGGATGAGGATGCCTGATCCGAAGATGGAGCCGGCTATCTATGACGCCCTGTATGCATTTTTTAAAAGTCTTGATATCACTGCCTTCTTCGGTATAGGTGGCAATGACTCAATGGATACGATAGCCAAGCTGTCTGCATATTTTGGCAGCAAAAATGCCGGTATCAGCGTTATAGGCATACCAAAGACCATAGACAATGATCTGCTTGCTACAGACCATACTCCGGGCTTCGGCTCAGCTGCCAAGTATGTGGCCACCACTGTCAGGGAGATGGCCTATGACACCATGATCTATCCGGTGAAGAGCATTACCATAGTAGAGATCATGGGCAGGGATTCAGGCTGGCTTACAGCTGCCTCGGCTCTTGCCAGAGGAAACGGAGTCGATGCTCCACAGCTGATCTATCTGCCAGAGGTCCCCTTCTCGGTGGAGCAGTGCATTGCTGATACCAGAAGTCTTCTGAAGCATCGCAATTCTGTTCTGATAGCGGTTTCAGAGGGAATAAGGGATAGCTCAGGAGAATACATAGCCTCTGCCGATGCCAAGGAGGACAAGTTCGGTCACAAGATGCTCTCGGGCACAGGAAAGGCAATAGAACATATACTAAGCAATGCCTTAGGGACAAAGATCCGTAGCGTCGAGCTCAATATTCCTGAGAGGTGCGGCATTCACTTAGCCTCAAAGACAGACCTTGATGAGGCTTATAAGATGGGCCAGGTCGCTGTGGGACTTGCGGACAAGGGACTGAGCGGACGAATGGTAGTAATAGAAAGAGCAGATGCAAGCGACTACAAGCCAGTATATTCATCTGTTCCGGTCCAAGAGGTCGCAAACGGAGTCAGGATGGTTCCGAGGGACTATATAAGCGAAAGCGGCAACGATGTAACAGAAAAGATGACAGACTATCTGTCTCCTCTCATCCAGGGTCAGGTGGAGATCGAGTACAGGGACGGTCTTCCGGATTTCCTTCCTATAGACCATCTGATGGATACTACAAGGTAAGAGTATATTCTCTTCCTTTTTGGAAAAAGCAATAGATTATTTAGAAACAGGAGTTATTAAATGAACGTAGAATACGTAAGCACCAGAGACAACAGTGACAGGGTAAGCGCGTCTTGTGCTATCCTAAGAGGCCTTGCTTTGGACGGAGGGCTTTATGTGCCTACATCTATCCCAAAGCTTTCACGCTCACTTACAGAGCTTGCTAATATGGATTACAAGCAGGTTGCCTTCGAGGTCATGAAACTCATGCTTTCAGATTTCACTGATGATGAGCTTAAGAGCTGTATAGACGGCGCATATGACAGCAAGTTTGACACAGAGCAGATAGCACCGCTTTCATACGCCGATGGTGCCTACTATCTTGAGCTTTACCACGGAAAGACGATAGCGTTTAAGGATATGGCTCTTTCTATCCTTCCTTATCTTATGACTACTGCTGCAAGGAAGAACAATATCACGAACGAAATAGTCATTCTTACAGCTACCTCAGGAGATACCGGAAAGGCTGCTCTCGCCGGCTTTGCTGATGTCCCGGGGACAAAGATCATAGTCTTCTTTCCTAAGGACGGGGTTTCCGACATCCAGAAGAGACAGATGGTTACCCAGAAGGGTGACAATACATTCGTTGTAGGGATCAATGGTAATTTTGACCAGGCCCAGACAGGTGTAAAGAAGATGTTCGGGGATGCTTCTCTTAAGGCAGAGCTTGATAAGGCCGGCTACCAGTTCTCGTCTGCAAATTCCATCAATATAGGAAGACTTGTTCCTCAGATAGTTTACTATGTATACGCTTACACTCGCCTTGTAAAGGAAGGGAAGATAAGCGCAGGCGATAAGATAAATGTCACTGTCCCTACAGGAAACTTTGGGAATATACTTGCCTGCTACTATGCAAAGCAGATGGGGCTTCCTGTTGACCGTCTGATCTGTGCATCGAATGAGAACAAGGTTCTTTATGATTTCTTCACGACAGGTACCTATGACAGGAACAGGGAGTTCCATCTGACCAGTTCTCCATCAATGGATATACTGATCTCATCGAATCTTGAGAGACTTATCTATCGTATAGCTGACTGTGATGACGGTACTGACAGCGAGCTTATGAGGGAGCTTAGAGAGGACGGGAAATATACGATCACGCCTGCCATGAAGGAGAAGCTTTCCGATTTCTATGGCAATTTCGCAGACCAGAAGGAGACAGAGCAGGAGATCAGGAGAGTATTCGAGGATACAGGCTATGTCTTAGATCCTCATACTGCAGTTGCAAGCGCTGTCTATCAGAAATTCTTATCTGATACAGGAGATGACAAGCCTGTAGTCATCGCATCGACTGCAAGTCCTTATAAGTTTACCCGTACTGTTATGCGCTCTATCGGTCATGATGATCCGGACAAGAGCGATATAGAGCTTACCGATGATCTCTCAGCTGTTTCAGGAGTTAAGGTACCTGAGGCAATTGAGGAGATAAAGACTGCTCCAGTCCGTCATAAGACCACATGTGAGGTCGACGAGATGCCTTCTGTTGTAAAGGGATTCTTAAAGATCTGAAGTATAATAAAAAGCCCCTTCGGATAATTCCGAAGGGGCCTTTTTAGTTGTCTGGACTAAGTAGCAGATATACTGTACCGAACGGATATATGACTGGCACCACAAATGCATTTGAGGACAGCTCTACGGACCTGTTTTCGGTGAACTCAGGAGGAGCCAGCTCAGCCTCCTTTGATGAGGTATTAGACATATTGACTGAGAATAGACCATTGTGAAGATTAAGGAAATCCTCAAGTGAGGCCTGTACATATTCGTCAAACTCATTAAACTCCATCTGGGCATAGCGGCTGGCGAACTCGATGGCCGCCTCCTTATCCATGTCTATGCCTGAATGGAGGGGGAGGACTCCTGTAAGCCTCTGGATCACGGCACAGTTGGTGTCATATTCGGAAACGAATGCAGGAGAAAGAGGAGTGAAATCTCCTCCTATGAATCTGACCAGATTATTGAATATCAGATTCATATAGGTGACCATCAGATCAGACAGTGTCCTGTCTGATGTGAAGAAGAAATTCCTTACAAGCTCCGTTGTCTGCTCAGGTATGTCGTCACCTCCGGCAGCCGGATCGATCTGGTTTTCCTTCTGATAGCCAGCCAGAAGGGTCTCTAGCCTTTCGTTGGTAAGCACTCCCATATCCACGAGATTCTGCCCGAGCAACAGATAGTCAGGATTCTGGGACTTGAGAAGCTCATTCAGCTGATCGTCGAACAGATAATTCCTTTCAACTGCTATCTCACCAAAGTGCTTGTCCTCTCTTGTCTGGAGGAAGCATACCTCATCGACTTCCTTAGCTGTCATGTAGCCCTTGCTCATAGCGATCGTGCCAAGACGAAGGTGCGAGTCAGACAGATGGGAGATGGCCTCCTTGAGCTCAACAGGAGTGACTGCATTTCTGCTTAACAGGTAGCTTCCAAAAAACTGTGCGTACATTAATTGTCCCCCAGATACTTCTCTAATATCTGCTTCATAAGGTCGCCTCTTGCAGGCTTCTGGACGAAGTCGAGCGCTCCGGCTTCTATTGCTGCCCGGAGCTGGTTCTTTGTCCCGACTGATGAAACTATGATTATCTTTGCATCACTGTATTTCTTAGTGAGTTCGATCGTAGCGAGAATCCCGTCGCGCTCAGGCATGACTATGTCAAGAAAGGTCAGGTCAGGACGTTCACTGTCGTATTTTTCCATGACCTCTTTCCCATTAGCTGCCTCGATGAAAACAGGTTCCTCCATGTATTCAGAGATGACATCCTTGAGCTGCTTTCTTGCCAGGATAGAATCATCTCCAATTAATATCTTCGCATTTTTCTTCATGACATTGTCCTTCTTATCTGGTAACCTGATAGCATTATTATATTACATACCTATGTCAGATGCAAAGTATTTTATCCTGGCATTTTTCATTGAGGCAGAAAAGACAAGCCAGATGATCAGGAAAAAAACAAGCATCACGATACCGAAGATGCTCCCACCCTTTTTCCCGAGAGGAAGCAGACCCAGATCAGCAAGGAAACAGAGCAGGCCGCTAATAAGGCTTACTGCTCCGAACAGAAGGGCCCTTGGAAGCATATAGCTTATGTAGCCGGCCTTGTCCTCACATCTTTTCATCATATCCTCGGCAATGAAGGAGGAGGGGATCTCCCCCTTCTTCTTCATCAAATAGCAGGAATAGAGCAGATAAATGCCTACAACAGCAATGATAAGGTCAAAGATCAGCATTATATTGAAATTCTTCATCATGCCTGCCTTTCGTCAATAGGAATATACTTCCTGTGCTCCTTTACAGTCATATATGCAGGTCTCATGATCTTGTCGTGGTGGCAGATCTCCTCCATCCTGTGAGCCGACCAGCCTGCGATACGGGCGATCGCAAATATAGGTGTGAAAAGCTCCATAGGCAGACCAAGCATCTGATAAACAAATCCGCTGAAGAAGTCAACGTTAGGGCTTACTCCCTTGTACATCTTCCTCTCCTCTGAGATAATCTGCGGAGCCAGCCTCTCGACAAGAGAGTAAAGGGCGTATTCTTTTTCGTAGCCCTTTGCCTCAGCAAGCTGTTCTACATAGCCCTGGAAGATCACTGCACGCGGGTCAGAAATGGAGTAAACGGCATGGCCTATACCATAGATAAGACCGGCATGATCGAAGGCCTCCTTATGGATAAGGGCACGCAGATATGCTCCGACCTCCTCCTCGTCTGTCCAGTCCTTTACGTTTTTCTTCAGGTCGGCAAACATCTTTACGACCTTGATATTGGCTCCGCCGTGACGTGGTCCCTTGAGGGAGCCTAAGGCCGCAGCTATTGCCGAATATGTATCTGTCCCTGACGATGATACCAGATGAGTCGTAAATGTAGAGTTATTTCCTCCGCCGTGCTCAGCATGAAGGATAAGGGCTACGTCGAGAAGCTTGGCCTCGAGAGGGGTGAAGCTTGAATCATCCCTCAGGCAGTGGAGTATATTCTCAGCTGTCGAGTATTCCTTCTTTGGTCTGTGGATGATAAGTGAATCGCCCTTGTCATAGTATCTGTAGGCCTGGTATCCGTATACAGAAAGCAGTGGGAACATGGCAATAAGCTGTAGGCACTGCCTGAGTACATTCGCCTCTGAGATATCATCAGGATTATCATCGTATGAATAAAGAGCAAGGACTGATCTGGCCAGAGAATTCATCATATCGCTCGATGGCTTCTTAAGGATGGAGTCTCTGACGAAATTCTTCGGGAGAGAACGGTATGATGAAAGAAGCTTTATGAAATCCCTTAGCTGGTCTCTTGTGGGCAGTTCGCCAAAAAGCAGCAGATAGGTAATCTCCTCGAATCCGAAATGATTATCCGGCTTTATGTTCTTTACTATATCTGAAACATTGATGCCTCTGTAATAGAGCTCACCCGGTATAGGTACGTTCTTCCCGTCTATGACTCTCTGGGAATTGACCTCGGAAATATTTGTGATCCCTACAAGGACTCCCTTTCCGTTAAGGTCACGAAGACCTCTTTTGACCCCGTACTCAGTATAAAGCTCCGGCTTAACATAAGAAGCTTCCTTCGTGAGGCTTGCGAGTTTTTCTATCTCGGGTGTAATCTTACTGTAGCTCGATGGCATGTCTACCTCGCTTTCTTGACTTGATATTTATAAAAAATCTATTATATTTTATCATTTTTACAAAACTTTTACAAGATTTGACCGTAGATCCCTGGTATTTATGTAAGGTTTGTTATTGATATTTTTCCTGAATAAGGTATAATGTAATCCGGTACCTGATTAAAAACAATTCACGAAAGAGGTTATTTTAATGGCTAACATTGATCTGACACAGTACGGAATCACAGGCACAACCGATATAGTGTACAATCCTTCATACGAGGATCTGTACAAGCTTGAGACGGACTCTTCTCTTGAAGGGTATGAGGTTGGCCACAAGACTGAGCTTGGAGCTGTTGATGTATTCACAGGAATCTACACCGGACGTTCTCCTAAGGACAAGTTCATAGTAATGGATGAGAATTCCAAGGACACAGTATGGTGGAATACTCCTGAGTATCCTAATGATAACCATGCTGCTTCTAAGGAAGCATGGACAGCTGTAAAGGATATCGCCAAGAAGGAGCTCTCCAATAAGAAGCTTTATGTCATCGATGGTTTCTGCGGTGCCAACAAGGATACAAGGATGGCTGTACGTTTCATAATGGAGGTCGCATGGCAGGCTCATTTCGTTAAGAATATGTTCATCCGTCCTACAGAAGAGGAAGAGAAGAACTTCAAGCCTGATTTCATCGTATACAATGCATCAAAGGCTAAGGTTGAGAACTACAAGGAGCTCGGCCTCAACTCAGAGACAGCAGTAGTATTCAATATCACAAGCCATGAGCAGGTCATCATCAATACCTGGTACGGCGGCGAGATGAAGAAGGGCATGTTCTCAATGATGAACTATTACCTTCCTCTGAAGGGCATAGCTTCAATGCACTGCTCTGCAAATACTGACTACAACGGCGAGCATACATCTATCTTCTTCGGACTTTCAGGAACAGGAAAGACCACACTTTCAACTGATCCTAAGAGACTTCTGATCGGTGATGACGAGCACGGCTGGGACGACAACGGAGTATTCAACCTCGAGGGAGGCTGCTATGCCAAGGTTATCGACCTGGATAAGGATGCTGAGCCTGATATCTACGGAGCTATCAAGAGAGACGCACTTCTCGAGAACGTTACTGTAGATGATGCTTCAGGAAAGCTTGACTTCAGCGACAAGTCTGTAACAGAGAATACAAGAGTTTCTTATCCTATCTACCATATTGAGAAGATCGTTAAGCCTATCTCTCACGGACCGGCTGCAGAGAACGTTATCTTCCTTTCAGCAGATGCATTTGGAGTACTTCCTCCTGTATCTATCCTTACACCTGAGCAGACCAAGTATTACTTCCTTTCAGGATTTACTGCAAAGCTTGCCGGAACAGAGAGAGGAATCACTGAGCCTACTCCTACCTTCTCAGCTTGCTTCGGACAGGCTTTCCTCGAGCTTCATCCTACAAAGTACGCTGAGGAGCTCGTTAAGAAGATGAACAAGAGCGGCGCTAAGGCTTATCTTGTTAATACAGGATGGAACGGAACTGGAAAGAGAATTTCTATCAAGGATACCAGAGGCATCATCACAGCTATCCAGAGCGGTGACGTTGACAAGGCTCCTACAAAGAAGATCCCTTACTTCGATTTCGAGGTTCCTACAGAGCTTCCAGGCGTAGACCCGGCTATCCTCGATCCTCGTGATACTTACAAGGATGCATCTGAGTGGGATGAGAAGGCTAAGGACCTCGCACAGAGATTCATCAAGAACTTCAAGAAGTATGAAGGCAACGACGCTGGTAAGGCACTTGTTCCAGCAGGCCCTCACCTCGACTGATGAAAAAAGGGACAGGTCCATTTTTCATCTTTTTCGAACAATAAGATCGCAGCAGAGACCCCACGTGGGTCTCTGTTTTTTTTTCTTGACATACTTCCCTCTACATACTATGATGAAAAAAGGAACAGGTCCATTTTTCATATTTTTATCAGATGGATGGGTGGAGTCTTTAATCAAGCATTGAGGAGAGGAGAGTGCTATGTCAAGGATAGCCAGACAAAAAAGCAGTACAGGGTACTATCATGTGATCCTAAGAGGGGTCGCAAAGCAGATCATTTTCGAAGACAGATCAGACAGATTTTTTTTCATCAATATCATGAAAAAATACATCACAGCATCGGGTCAGAGCGTTGTATGCTATTGTCTTATGGAGAACCATGTCCACCTGCTCATGTATGACAGAACGGACGCAATCTCATTGGTGATGCAAAAAATAGGAGGATGTTATTCAATGTATTTTAACAACAAATACGACAGGACGGGGCATCTCTTCCAGAACCGTTTTCTGAGTGAGGTGGTCGAGAATGACAGATACCTCGTGACAGTTTTTCGCTACATCCTGAATAATCCGCCCAAAGCAGGTATCTGCGCTGCATCAGAATACGAATGGAGCAGCTACGGCCTGTACGGCGGCCGGGACGGGTTTATAGACACGTCAGAGATAGAGAGGATCATAGGCGGTCCTGATGCATATGAGAGTTTTATAGCAGCTTCAAATGAAGATGACTGCCTGGAGTACACAGGCTATATTCATGATGATCAGTGGGTGGAGCGAAGGATAAGAGAGATTCTGGGGGTTGTCTCAGGCAATGAGGTAAAAGCATATGATAAGAAAAGAAGGAACGCTGCAATCTCACAGCTCAGGTCAGGAGGCCTTACTATAAAGCAGATAGAGCGGCATACCGGAATAAGCCGCGGAGTGATTCAGAAACTCAGATAAAAAGATGAAAAATGGACCTGTCCCTTTTTTCATCTTTGTGATAGACTGTTGGCAGACAGGAGGTGCATAGTGATGAATGATGTCAATTCTTCTACAGTGTTCGGGGAGAAGATTCTAAAGATTGTACGAAGCAACTCGTCGCCGAAGGTAAAGTCAGAAGACCTGAAGGACTTCCATGCCGGAGATATAGCAGCGGCGATGAGTGGGATGTCCGAGAAGGAGAGAGGCATCATCTACCGGCTGCTTGATATCGACACCCTGTCTGAGGTGTTCGAGTATGCGGACGAGGATGCCCTGAAGTATATCGGAGAGCTGGATCCAAAGAAAGCGGCTCAGGTACTCGAGAGGATGGAACCGGATGATGCGGTAGATCTTCTAAAAGCGTCAGATCCGAAGCAGAGCAGAGCCTTTATAGAGTTGATGGATTCCGATGCGAAGAAGGATATCATGGCTCTTGCGGCATACGATGAGGATACTATCGGAAGCCGAATGACTACGAACTTCGTGACTGTAGGAAATTCACTCACGATACAGGAAGCTATGAAGTCTGTGGTATCTCAGGCGGCAGAGCATGATAATGTATCGGTCATCTACATTCTGGATGAACATGGCGTCTATGACGGGGCCCTGGATCTAAAGGATCTGATTGTAGCCAGACAGAAAACACCACTTGAGGAAATCGTCTCGACGACCTATCCGTATGTGTACGCAGATGAGAAAATAGAGGATTGCCTGCCTACCTTAAAGGACTATTCAGAGGAATCGATTCCAGTCCTCTCTGATGATAATCATATCCTGGGAGTTGTAACACTGCAGGACGTCATGGAGACTATGGATGACGAGATGAACGAGGACTATGCAAAGCTCGGCGGACTCTCGGCAGAGGAGGATCTGGAGGAACCGGTGAAGCTTAGCATGAAGAAGCGCCTGCCATGGCTGATGCTTCTGATGTATCTGGGGCTTATAGTATCATCGGTAGTCGGTATGTATGAGCAGGTGGTAGCGAAGCTTACGATGATTATGGCATTCCAGTCGATGATACTTGATATGTCGGGAAATGTCGGCACGCAGTCGCTTGCCGTGACGATCAGGGTGCTGATGGATGAGAAGCTTACAGGGAAGCAGAAGGCAGGACTTGTTTTCAAGGAGATGAGGGTAGGCTTTCTAAATGGAGCAGTGCTGGGCATTCTGGCACTGGGTACGATAGGCGCCTATATCATGCTGATACGTAAATATCCGGCGCCGATGGCATTTGCAGTTTCCGCCTGCATCGGTATCTCCCTTATCGTGGCGATGACGATCTCAAGCCTTGTCGGAACCGGAGTACCTATCTTCTTTAAAAAGATAAAAATAGACCCGGCAGTAGCATCCGGGCCGCTCATCACGACGATTACAGACCTCGTCGGAGTGGTGACCTACTACAGTCTGGCATGGTTTATGTTGATACATGTACTGCATATGTGAAAAAATCCCCTCCTAAAGGAGGGGGTGATTTTTAGACTAAATCAGATAAAAAAGATGAAAAATGGACCTGTCCCTTTTTTCAGGATTCACTGCTAAGCTTGCTGGAACAGAGAGAGGCATTACTGCTATCCAGAGCGGTGATGTTGACAAGGCTCCTACTAAGAAGATCCCTTACTTCGATTTCGAGGTTCCTACAGAGCTTCCAGGCGTAGACCCGGCTATCCTCGATCCTCGTGATACTTACAAGGATGCATCTGAGTGGGATGAGAAGGCTAAGGACCTCGCACAGAGATTCATCAAGAACTTCAAGAAGTATGAAGGCAACGACGCTGGTAAGGCACTTGTTCCAGCAGGCCCTCACCTTGACTGACCGAAAGCTTGTAGATTAGAACAAGCGATAGCGAAGTTTGAATCACAAGCGAGGCCGTTCTGTGAGATTAGTGAATGCGAGCCGTAGGCGATGCATGAACTTAGCGAACAGAACCTCCTTACTATAGTGATCCGGGACCGCCAGATAATTCTGGCGGTCCTTTTTTTGCGCCCGGAGACCGTTTCTGTCCTGAAATAAAAATAAACGAAGCCTTTCCGGCGCCCACAAAGAAGGTACCGCTGGCGAAGATCTAAGAGAGAAAAACTCCGCTGTGAGGGAAACCCCGCAGCGGAGCGTTCTGTTTTTATCAGAGTGTTGAAAGCTCTTCAAGCTTATCCTTGATCTGTGCCGCAGTTTCGAGAAGCGTCTGTACTGAAGCCGCTATCTGCTGAGCGGCTGCTGCCAGATCTGTAGTCTTGTCATTTACGCCATTTATAGTTTCCTGAAGATTCTGCGCGTCCTGAGTCAGCCTGCTAACGGAATCTATTGCCCTGGACTGGCTCTCATTGCTCTTGTTTGCGGTGTCAGAGGATTCAGTGGCGAGAGAATTGATCTGCTCAGCGACGACAGCGAAGCCTCTTCCTGCATCACCGGCCCTGGCTGCCTCTATGCTGGCGTTTAACGCGAGCAGGTTGGTCTGCTTTGCTATGTCTACTACCTCAGCATTGTTCTTTTCAAGCTCATCAAAGATGGTGTTGATCTCGTTCATCGAGGTTACGAGGCTGTCGCAGAATTTGCTGACATCGACCATATCCGAGGAGATTTCGGTGCTCTCCTGAGCGTTGTTGTCATTTCCGGCAGACATATTGTCGATGGCCTGGTAGAGCTTATCGAACTCATCATTGATATCTGTGATGGTTGTCTGGATCTTATCATTCTGGGCTGAGATCTTATTTTTCTCTTCAGTAACCTCTTTGGCAAGAGCCGAAGCTTTTTCTCTGCCCTTTTCTACCAGCTGCTTTGTGTAGAAGACACAGTTTTCCTTGCGGTTGAAGCCATTGTAGATGGCGTCGGCCATTTTTTCACAGGTATCATATCCACAGCAGGAGCAGTTTATCTGGCGGCTTTCTGTTGTGGTTTTTTGCATGTCGTTATAGATATCGTTACGCTCTGCTTCTGTAGGGATTCTGAATGCTGCCTCTGCCGAACGGTCAGTGTATTTTCTCAGGTAGTCATTTAAATCAAGGTTCTTAAACTGTTCGTTAAATTTTTTTAACCTCTGTGCAGGAGAAAGCTTTCTGCCCCAGGCAGTTTTCTTATCCTTCTTTGAAGCCTCTCTGATATCAAGGAGTGAGCTGTACACATCGTCATCGTCAGCCTTATCGGCCTCGCAGCCTGTTCCGTACAGGCAGCCCTGACCGCAGTTTAAGACATCGTAGAATAGATACTTGGATTCGCCTTTTGCAATCTTTTCTCTGTTATTTGCGAGGAACTGGTAGAGATGCTTCTCGCCCTCCATCTGGCGGATATACACGTCATCGCCTAGGAACCAGTAGACGTTCTCCTTAAGTCCACCTGGCATAGGGTAAATGGAACCAAGACCGTATTCTACTTCATCTGTAGCGTCACCTGACATGATGCCATGCTCTCTTACGTACTTCATCATGTGGTCTAAGGTGACATTGTAGCTCACATAGCCGCCATTATTCGGATCTGAAATCTCGTACTTCTTTGCGATACATGGGCTTATGAATGCAAGCTTATCTGTGATTCCCATCT
>DLDA01000039.1:0-6622 GCA_002480925.1 Lachnospiraceae bacterium UBA7784
GGCTTTTATTGAGCAAACACTATATAGACAGGGAGAGTGGAGGAAGGCTTGGAGTCTTTGAGACTACAGCTTCTGACAATATGGCTTCCTATCTGAGACCGCAGGAATGCGGCAACCATACCCATGTGAGATGGGCAGAGGTAAAGGACAAAAACGGCAGGGGCTTACGCTTCGAGGGAGATGATCTGAGTCTTTCGGTCCTTCCATACAGCCCTGATATGATAGATGCCTGTGAGCATCCGAATGAGCTGCCGCAGAGCCTTTCGACCTATATAAGGGTAGATCTGGCCCAGCAGGGCATAGGAGGAGACGACAGCTGGGGAGCTCGCCCGCTGCCAAAGTACTATATTGACAACAGCAAGGCTCTCGAGCTTACATTCTGGCTTAAGGGCATATGATTCTTAGCATCCTTTCAGATTTATGTTATAATACTACTTGTAAATTATCATATGATCTGAAAGGAGTTTTTTATGCCTGATGAGATTTTTAAGGAAGCAGCATGGTGGGAGAGCGCGGTTTTCTATCAGATATATCCGTTAGGGATGTGCGGCGCTCCATATGAAAACGACGGAGTCCTGACCCACAGACTCCTTAAGGTGCTGGACTGGATAGACCATCTGAAGAAGCTTAATGTAAATGCAGTCTACTTTTCACCCCTGTTTGAGAGCGATTCACATGGCTACAATACCAGGGATTATCATAAGGTCGATGTCAGACTTGGTACAAATGATGATCTGAAGACGGTGGTAGATGAGCTGCATAAGGCAGGCATACGTGTGATCCTTGACGGGGTATTCAACCATGTAGGCAGAGGCTTCTTCGGTTTCCTGGATGTGAAAGAGAAGAAATGGGATTCAGCCTATAAGGACTGGTTCTATCTGAATTTTGACGGCAACAGTGACTATAACGACGGCTTCTGGTATGAGGGCTGGGAGGGCGCGACCGATCTTGTAAAGCTTAATCTGCAAAATCCTGCGGTCAGTGACTATCTGATGGAGCAGGTGAAGTTCTGGATAGACGAGTTCGCAATCGACGGCCTGCGTCTTGATGTGGCATATATGCTTGACCGGGATTTCCTTAGAAGACTAAGGAGAGAGACCTCGGCATGGAAGAAGGATTTCTTCCTTGCAGGAGAGATGATCGGCGGCGATTACAATCAGATCATGAATGACGAGATGTGCCATTCGGTCACCAACTATGAGTGCCGAAAGGGTATCTACTCGGCTATCAATTCAGATAATCTCTTTGAGATCTGTCATTCCCTTCAAAGACAGTTCGGACCAGAGGACTGGTGTGTTTACAGAGGAAAGCATCTGATCTCATTTGTTGACAACCATGATGTGGCCCGTATAGCAAGCGAGCTTAATGACGAGAGAAACCTTCCTGCGGCCTATGCCTTTGTCTTCGGACAGCCGGGTATCCCTATGGTCTACTATGGCTCTGAATGGGGCATAAAGGGAGAGAAGAAGCCCGGAGATCATGAGCTTCGTCCTGCCATAGAAAGGCCTGAATGGAATGATCTTACCAGTATAATAGCAGCTATGGCAGACTCTCACAGGACATCACCAGCACTATGCTTCGGAGGCATATCGATGAGGCTGCTTGAGAATAAGCACTGCATCTTCGAGAGAGAATACAAGGGGGATCGGGTGATGGTGGCAGTGAACTTAGAGGACTGCGAATACAGAGCGCATTTCAATGCGGACGCAGGCAGGGCAAGGGATCTTATAACAGGAGAATGGCATGATTTTGGCGGAGGACTGATAATGGAGCCTCACTGCGCATACTTTCTCCATGTTGAGGATTGATTTTTTAGGAGGTAATAAATGGGAAATTACGGAGATCTGAGCAGGATCTATGGAGATGCTGCCGGAGAGGCAGAGAAGAGGTTTTTGCATCTCGATCAGGGGTTTAGGAGTGAATATGGAGACTGTGAGGGGCTTTCATACTTCACTTCTCCGGGAAGGACAGAGATCATAGGCAACCATACCGACCATAACGGAGGAAAGGTCATTGCCGGATCCATAAATCTGGATACAATAGGAGCAGCAAGGGAATCCAAAGGCAGTATAATAGAGATAGTAAGCGAAGGCTACAAAAAGGTAGAGGTCGATCTTGACTGTCTTGATCAGATCCCTAAGGAGGGAGGTACCTTAAGCCTTGTAGCAGGAATGGCAGAGGCCTGTGAGAAAATGGGCTATAGGGTATCAGGCTTTAAGGCCTACGTCACTACAAATGTGATCGCAGCTGCAGGAGTTAGTTCATCGGCTTCATTCGAGATGCTTTTCTGCTCTATGGTCAATCATTTTTTCAATCAGGATACCATCCCTGTCACAGACTATGCCAGGATAGGTCAGTACAGCGAGAACCATTTCTGGAACAAGTCCTCAGGCCTGATGGATCAGATGGCCTGTGCCTATGGCGGACCCATACTCCTTGATTTCAAGGGAGATATTTCGGTAGAGCCTATTCCTTTTGCGTTCAGCGACTATGGCTATGAGATGGTGATCATCAACACAGGCAAGGGTCATGCAGACCTCTCGGCAGGCTATTCCGCAATGCCGCTTGAGATGAAGGCTGTGGCCCATGAGCTGGGTGGTGAGAGGCTCTGCGATACATCGAAGGAGGAGCTTCTNNGGGCACCTGAATGAGATTGACGAGAAGCTCGGGAATGACCGTGCGATACTACGTGCACTGCATTTCTTCAATGAGACAGAGCGTGTAGAGAAAATGGCAGAAGCAGTAAATAAAAAGGATTTCGATACCATACTCAGGCTGATGAAGGATTCCGGAGACTCATCCTACAAGCTGCTCCAGAATATCTATACGAATGAGAACTGGAAGGAGCAGAAGATAGCACTTGCACTTGCTCTATCAGAGGAGTTCCTGGCAGGGACAGGGAAGGGAATCTGTCGTGTTCATGGCGGAGGCCTGGCAGGAGTCATACAGACTGTGCTTCCTAAGGAGGAGCTTAAGGACTATATAGGCTTTATGTCCAGGTATTTCGGAGAGGAGAATATATATCCTATGAATATAAGGCTTACAGGAGCCACGGTGATCCGATAAGAGGATAATAAAAAGGGACGCTGCAGATGCAGCGTCCTTTTTAATTGGTGTAATGGCCGTATTTATTTCGCTTTAGCATTGTGACACCGGTGTCACCGTAGACCATGTAGTTATTCTTGCCGTGGTTCTTGACCTCATAAAGGATCTTGTCGGCAGCCTGTACCAGCTCATTATATGAGTGACCTGCGTTTGGATAGATAGCTATTCCGATAGAAAGCGACGGACAGTCAGGTACGTCTGTGATACGAAGACAGCGTTCCCTGTCGGTCACCAGATCGAGTATCTTCTGAGCTATATCCCTGACCTGCTGCACATCATCTATCTCCGGTATGAAGGCTATGAACTCGTCTCCTCCGTACCGGCCCACCGTTGCTATGTCAGGACAGCCTTCTCTTATCGAATCGGCTATGTACTTAAGGATAGCGTCTCCTGCTGCATGTCCGAAGGTGTCGTTGTAGTGCTTGAAGTTATCGACATCAAGGAACATAAGAGCACAGTCATGGAAGGCTGAGAGAGCTAAGGATTCGTTTACTGTATGACGAACCACATCCCTGTGGTAGAGCTGGGTCAGCGCATCCATATCACGTTCGTTTTCGATCTTTCGTCTGGTCAGGATATCTGCGAACTTGATCTGCATCATATATGGACACAGATAAAGTGAGATCATATTGAACAGGATCACATTCACAGTGTCAGTGAGGAAGAGCTCTGTAGGCTTGAATGCATATGAGAAGATCAGCATCAGGATAGAAGCACCGCCTGATATAATGAACAGATGCCATGGCACATCGGTAAATGCGACTACAAAGATGATCAGACATGCTATAAACGATACCGATGGCAGCTTGGTCGTCACCATGCCGTCAATCAGAAGAAGCCCAAACAGGAAGAGGGAGGAAAAGGTGTAGACCACTCCCAGCGCTGTCTTGGCTCTCTTCTCGGGGATCCCGAGTGATATGAAAACTATGATCCCGATAGTCCCTGTGAAGAACATATCAAGGACAAAGCCCAGATTATTTCCATGCATTGATGCCGAAAAGAGACCGTCCATGAAGAACAGCAGCATACCGAGGAGGGAGATCCTCTTTACGGTACGGAGGTTCGTGATGTCGGTTTCCTTTCGGGCCTCTTCATATATATCCTTATCTATTGACCCATACAGAATGAACTTCTGAAGGGATATAACCTTTTTTTGCATAACAACCCCTGGATCATTTCCTGCAAAACTTAAGAGTTTCCTTCCATATATTTTACCATATTTTAAGCAGGTGTAAAGCAAAAAACTGAAGACTGTGGTAAAATAAATCTTATGAATATGCTTGATGGAACAAAACGCACGATAATCTATATAAAAAGAAACATGGGCGCCATAATGCGCTTTGAGATAATATACAAGCTGATCACCTTTGTGATCTTTTTCCCTCTTCTGGAAAAGACAGAGAGACTGTCCTTAAGGCTGGCCGGAGTTTATTATCTGAGCAACTTCAATCTGAGACTTGTGCTCAAGTCTCCCTTCGTCTGGATCATGTTTGTCCTGGTACTGCTTGCAGTGGCTGTAATGATCTCTGTAGAGTTCTTCGGACTCTCCTATGCGGCTTGCGCCTCCTATCATGACAAAAGGATAAGCGCCCGCGCCATGCTGATATGTGGTGTCAGAAAGTGCGGGGTCATTTTCCGCCCCTATAACTGGCTTTTTCTTTTCTACGTATTCCTGATCCTTCCTGTCGCTGATCTCTACGAGGTCTTTACCGCAGCAAGCAATTTTTCAGTACCTGGCTATCTGATAGAGAGGCTTACAAGAGATGACCGCTATTATCCTTATATTTATACTGCAATAGTGATCCTGGCTTTTATGACTTTCTGCCTTATCTATGTGATCCCGCTTATGATGGTAAAGAACCAGCGCTTTCTCATGGCGGCAAGGACCAGTATATCATACACATTAGGGAGGATGCCAATGATACTGATCAGGGCAGCCATCTGGTTTGCCATGATAGCAGGAGTATTCGCCGGAGCCTATTGCGTACTGCTTCTTATAGTAAAGCTTGTGGTCATGTGGCTTGAGCCGTCGATGGCTGATACTGTCCTTAAGAATCCGGGGGTCACGCTTGTGTGTCAGTCGATAGTTCTGCTGATTTTTACCTGGTTTATCACCCCTCTAATACTGACAAGGATACAGACCGGCTTTTATATGCTTTCTGAGGATAAGGGGGATAAGACAGGCCCCTTTGACGAGAAGGCGGGAAAGGCCGCCGATAGTATCTTCCTCCGGGTCATGGTATTTGCTCTAATCGCTGTCTGCCTCTTCTTCTTCGTGCCGGAGAGATACGGGCAGCTAAAGACAGCCCTTCTGTATGGCGGAAGGGATACCATGATAATGGCCCACAGGGGGGATTCAGCAGACGCTCCTGAGAACACTATCCCGGCCTTCAGAAAGGCCATAGAAAACGGAGCTGACGCCGCAGAGCTTGATGTCCAGTTGACAAGAGACGGGACAGTTATCGTCCTCCATGATCCGTCACTTAAACGAACGGCAGGTCTTGATAAAAAGGTCTGGCAGGTGACATATGATCAGATCAAGGATCTCGACAACGGAAGCTTCTACAGCGATACCTACCAGTTCACAAGGATACCGACCTTAGATCAGGTGCTCAAGGTCTGCAAGGGTAAGCTGTATCTGAACATAGAGATCAAAAGGACCGGCCATGACAGCGGTATTGTAGAAAAGACTCTTGAGATAATAGAGGCTAACCAGTATGAAAACGACTGTGACATCACCTCGTTCGACTATGCCACCCTTTCCCAGGTCAAGAGACTAAATCCAAAGATCTATACGGTCTATACTACTACTGTCGGAGGAGGCGCTCTGGCAAGACTTAAGGATGCCAATGCCTTCTCTGTCGATTCCAACTTCGTGACACCGGGCTTCGTGCAGTACATGAAGAAAAAGAACAAGGGTATTTTTGTCTGGACCGTAAACAGTGGAGTCACAATGAACCGGATGATCGATATGAATGTAGACGCGATAATAACTGACAATGTGCGTCTGGCCGATACAGCCCGCAGGCGCAATAAGGGAGTAGTAGGGGCTATGAGGAGGATACAGAGGGTGTTGTTGGCGTTCTAGAGGCCGAAAGCACAGAGACAAGAACGAGCGTAAGCGAAGTTCGAGTCCTGTGCGAGGCCGTTCTCTGAGATTGGTGAGACCGAGCTGATAAGCGAAGGTCGAACCTAGCGAAGAGAACTTCCTTGACAAGAGGTGAGAGGTGAGAGGTCAGAGGTGTGAGGTGTGAGGTGAGAGGTGCGAGGTGAGAGGTGTGAGGTGAGAGGTGAGAGGTGTGAGGTGAGAGGTGAGAGGTGTGAGGTCAGAGGTGTGAGGTACTTATAGGAGAAGATTATGCGTGATAATAAGGTAGATATGGAAGAATTTCAAAGTATATTAACTGGCTCTGATGATCAGAAGACCGTGGGTAAAGAAAAAAGCTCTGATTCCTCGGACCTCGGACCTCACACCTCGCACCTAGGTTCTGATTCCTCGTACCTAGGCTCTGATTCC
>DLDA01000039.1:6774-6912 GCA_002480925.1 Lachnospiraceae bacterium UBA7784
AGGCTCTGATTCCTCGGACCTCGCACCTCACACCTCGCACCTAGGCTCTGATTCCTCAGACCTCGCACCTCGCACCTCGTACCTAGGCTCTGATTCCTCGGACCTCGGACCTCGGACCTCGCACCTAGGCTCTGATTC
>DLDA01000035.1 GCA_002480925.1 Lachnospiraceae bacterium UBA7784
GAGGTCCGAGGTCTGAGGTCTGAGGTGCGAGGTCTTAGGTGCGAGGTCCGAGGTCTGAGGTGCGAGGTCCGAGGTCTGAGGTGCGAGGAGTGAGGTTTTAGTTGAAATAACAGGTATTAACTATACCCTAATCCCTACACCCTAATTTTTCTAACCTCTCACCTCTCACCTCTCACCTCTAACCTCTAACCTCCTGTCAAGGAAGTTCTGCTCGCTAAGCTCAAGCTGCGCCCTTGGCTTGCTCTCGCCTACAAGCTTTCGGTCCCTAACCCCTCTATCAAAAAAAGGATCCCGCAAATGCAGAATCCTTTCTCAATATTAAGATAAAACTAGTAAGTCCTAAACCATGATTACTTAAGAGTAACCTTAGCTCCCTGCTCCTCAAGCTTAGCCTTAAGCTCATCAGCGCTTGCCTTGTCAGCGCCCTCCTTGATAACCTTAGGAGCTGAATCAACGAGATCCTTAGCCTCCTTAAGTCCGAGACCAGTAGCCTCACGAACAACCTTGATGACCTTAACCTTGTTAGGGCCAACCTCAGTAAGCTCAACGTCGAAGCTGTCCTTCTCCTCAGCTGCATCTCCGCCAGCTGCTCCACCTGCTGCAACTACAACTCCTGCTGCTGCAGATACACCGAACTCTTCCTCACATGCCTTTACAAGGTCATTAAGCTCAAGAACTGAAAGCTCTTTGATTGCTGCGATAAACTCGTCTGTTGTCATCTTTGCCATTTTGTTTTTCCTCCAAAACTTAATTTCAAGATTCATCCCGGCAGGAGCTAATTCGCACTCACGTCTCGCTGTTGTCGCGGGCATCTCACTCGACGTGAGATGCTCGCGCTCCTGCCTGTATTATGTCTATAGATATCTGTTTTGTATGATCTGGGCGTACTCCCTGACCACTTTGCTAACCGTTACTCGGCTGCTGGTGCTGCTTCCTCTGCAGCTGAATCTGTTCCCTTGTCTGCGATCTGCTTCAGTACCCTTGCGAAATTCGTGATAGGGCTCTGGAGAGAACCAAGCAGACGTGAAAGAAGCTCTTCTCTTGATGGAACACTTGCGATAGTCTTCATCCCTGCTGCATCATAGAAGGATCCCTCTACGATACCAGCCTTGATCTCCAGTGAAGGAGCGTCCTTAGCGATCTTTGTGATGATGCGGGCTGGTGCCGATGCATCGTCCTTGCTGATCGCGATAGCGTTTGTTCCCTCAAGAAGGTCGCTAAGCTGCTCGCAGTCTGTGCCGGCGAATGCTCTCTTCATCATAGTGTTCTTGTAAACCTTGTAAGTGCATCCGGCTTCACGCAGCTGCTTACGCATCTGTGTGTCCTGAGCGACTGTAAGGCCACGGTAGTCAACAAGAACAACTGACTGCGCATCCTTGATCTGCTCGGAGATCTCGTCTACGACCGGCTGCTTTAACTCTACTTTAGCCAAAATCTATACCTCCTGTAAGTATTGTATTCTCGCTTGCTTCATAAAAAAGAACCCTAAGGGCTGGCCACAGGGTTCATGAAATGTCTAATAGTTAAACATCACCTCGGCAGGTTGCATGCGTTGCGGATAAATCCACCTGCTGTCTATGGCAAGCTTTTAAATATTACATCTATCTGATGCTTTTGTCAAGTACTTTCTACCAGAAAAATCACATTCCGTAAGGAACTGCGTTTACACGAACGCCAGGTCCCATAGTAGAAGTAATTGTAATGTTCTTAAGGTATGTTCCCTTAAGTGTGCTAGGGCGAGCCTTGACAATAGCATCCATAAGAGCCTGGAAGTTGTCAGCAAGATCAGCTTCACTAAATGAAGCCTTACCTACTGGTACATGGATGATATTAGCCTTGTCCAGACGATACTCGATCTTACCGGCTTTAATATCGTTGATAGCCTTGGTGACATCCATTGTGACTGTTCCTGCCTTCGGGTTCGGCATGAGACCCTTAGGTCCTAAAACACGTCCCAGACGTCCAACAACGCTCATCATATCAGGTGTAGCTACGACTACATCGAAATCAAGCCATCCCTCATTCTGGATCTTCGGAATGAGCTCATCGCCGCCTACAAAATCAGCTCCTGCTGCTGTAGCCTCATCTGCCTTTGCACCCTTTGCGAATACAAGGACACGAACAGTCTTACCTGTTCCATGAGGAAGAACTACCGCTCCACGGATCTGCTGATCTGCATGACGTCCATCACATCCTGTACGGATATGAACCTCGACTGTCTCGTCGAACTTGGCTGTGGCATTCTTCTTTACGATTGCAACTGCCTCAGCTGCATCGTACTGTTTTGATTTATCATAGGACTTCAGTGCGTCCTGATACTTTTTTCCTCTTTTCATTGTGAAAAAATTCCTCCTGTGGTGTTTATGGGAAGAGGTTCCCTCCCACTTGTCTGTTGGTAAAGGTAGTATGAGGGATCAGGGGCTAGTGGGCCATATCTGATACCAACTATGCCCGTAAACCCAAACCCTGTGCTCTGTTTGCTAAGCTCACAGAACGACCTGGCTTGTGGCTCGAGCGACGCCCTTGGCTTGCTCTTTCCTACAAGCCTTCGGTCAATCCACTACCTCTACTCCCATTGAGCGAGCTGTTCCAGCGATCATTGATATAGCGGAATCAATGTCTGCTGCATTAAGATCTGGCATCTTTGTCTCAGCTATCTCCTGAAGCTGAGCCTTGGTGATCTTTGCTACCTTATTCTTGTTAGGCTCGCCTGATGCCTTCTGGAGCTTGCAGGCCTTCTTGATAAGGACTGCTGCTGGAGGAGTCTTTGTGATAAATGAGAAACTCCTGTCAGCATAAACTGTGATGATGGTAGGTACTACTGTATCTCCCATATCTGCCGTCTTAGCGTTGAACTGCTTTGTGAACTCCACGATATTCACACCGTGCTGACCAAGTGCTGGTCCAACCGGTGGCGCCGGAGTAGCTTTTCCGGCCTGAATCTGAAGCTTGATGTATCCTTCGATCTTCTTAGCCACTTTAAATCATCCTCCTAGTCAATTGACTTTCTTTACGTCTGCGAAACCTATCTCAACCGGGGTTTCACGTCCGAACATCTCTACATTGATGGTAACTGTCTGCTTGCTTGTGTTCATTGAGGTGATCACACCGGCGGTATCCTTCCAGACACCTCCTAGTACAGAGACCGTATCTCCGACACCGAAATCCACCCTGACATCCTCTGTGGTGCGAACGCCCATGCTTCTCATCTCGAAATCGGTAAGAGGAACCGGCTTGCTCTCCGGGCCAACAAAGCCCGTAACGCCTCTGGTATTCCTTACGATATACCAGGTATCATCATTCATCACCATCTTGATCAGAACATATCCCGGAAAGAGCTTGTGCTCCGCCGTCTTTCTTTTGCCGTTCTTAACCTCGGTGACTTCCTCGGTAGGCACCATAACCTCCTGAATCAGATCCTCGAGATGACGGTTCTTGACGGCCTCCTCGATAGTGGTCTTTACCTTGTTCTCATATCCTGAGTAGGTATGCGCCACATACCACTTTGCTTGTGTCTCTGCCATTGCATGCCCTCCGTCAAAGCTTGATCACTTTTTCAAATCCGAACTTGATAAGCATATCGAAAAGAACGATAAGCAGCGCAAGTACAACTGAAACAATGACAGTTGCTGAGGTCTGACGTCCTACCGTAGGAGCATCAGCCCAGACGATCTTGCGGAACTCATCCTTTATGCCTTCCCACCATTCAGAAATGCTCTTCTTCTTTGTCTTAGCATTGCTTTCTGCCATAAGGTGCTCCTTTACTTTGTCTCTTTGTGTAAAGTATGCTTTCTGCAGAATGGGCAGTACTTCTTTGTCTCCATCCTTTCAGGATGTGTCTTCTTGTCCTTTGTCAGATTGTAGTTTCTGTGCTGACACTCTGTGCAGGCAAGTGTTATCTTTGTACGCACAACTTCCACCTCCAAATCAGTTATTGTGTGTGTTATACGGGTCATTTCCATACCTGTGCCCGGCAGCCGCTATCCGCCAGATTCAGAGCATAAAAAAAAGACCCTGTCATCCATAGCCTTAATAGAATACCATGGAGAGAGAGCCTTGTCAAGGAGTTTTTATTTAACGCCCTCCTACCTCGCGCCTCACACCTCGCACCTCGCACCTCACACCTCGCACCTCACACCTCGCACCTCACACCTCGCACCTTACTGCTAAGGAAGTTCTTTTCGCTAAATTCGAGCTGCGCCTTCGGCTTGCTCTCATTAATCTCAAAGAACGACCTCGCTTGTGGCTCGAGCTGCGCCGTTAGCTTGCTCTCGCCTACAAGCTTTCGGCCTCTACTCCGCGTTTCGGTCTTCCCAGTGATACCCACTTGAGATATGCGTTCATGAAAGGATCCAGGTCGCCGTCCATCACGCCATCGACATTTGAGGTCTCCTCGCCTGTACGTAGATCCTTTACCATTGTGTATGGCTGAAAGACATAGGAACGGATCTGGTTGCCCCAGCTGATAGAATTCACATCGCCTCTGATCTCGGCCTCCTTCTGTTCCTGCTCCTGCTCCTTTAATAGCTCTAGCTTGGCACGCAGCATCTCCATAGCCTTGTCCTTGTTCATGTGCTGGCTTCGCTCATTCTGGCAGGTAACGACGATCCCTGTCGGGAAGTGGGTAATCCTGATCGCAGATGAGGTCTTGTTGATATGCTGTCCACCGGCTCCACTCGAACGATATGTATCTATCCTGATATCCTCATCCTTTATCTCTATATCAGGGGCATCCTTAAGCTCCGGCATTACATCAGCATTTGAAAAAGAGGTCTGTCTCTTACCATTTGCATTGAAAGGAGAGATACGCACAAGCCTGTGGACTCCCTTCTCCGAACGGAGATATCCGTATGCATTTTCTCCATTTACCTGAAAGGTCACAGACTGAAGGCCTGCCTCGTCCCCCTCTACCTCATCTAATAGCTCGACAGCAAATCCATGCTTGTCTGCCCACTTCATATACATACGATAGAGCATCTGTGTCCAGTCCATTGCCTCTGTTCCGCCTGCTCCGGCATGAAGGGTCACGATTGCATTGTTGTGGTCGTATTTGCCAGAGAGAAGGGTCTTTATCCTTAAATCCTCAAGATCCTTTTTGAATTCCTCGAATTCCTGCTCTGCCTCCTCAAGCATAGCCGGATCATCCTCGTCCATCTCCTGGTCCATTTCGATAAAGGTCTCTATATCCTCGTATTTCTGCTGAAGAGCATCAGCTACAGTCACATCATCCTTAAGGCTTTTAAGTGTCTGGCTCTTAGCTGTTGCAGCCTCGGCATCATTCCAGAAGTCAGGGGCCTCCATCTCACGCTCCATCTCCTCTATCCTGTTCTTCTTGCCTTCTATATCAAGCGATCCGAGAACTTCCTTCATAACAGGCTCATATCCCGAAAGCTCGCCCTTCATCTGGTCAAATTCTAACACTTTTATCTCCTTATCTGGTCAGTGACCCGCCATCCATTCATTGGTACAAAAGCTTGCCCAAAAGCACGCTTATACCCTTCTGTACCTGATTGTCCTTTGAGAAATCATAGTCCGAAAGGTCATCAAGGCCAGCCCTGTCACCGCTATATCTGTATTTCAGCACTATATCAGGCTTAATGCCCTTCTTGTGTATGCACTCACCGTCAGGAGTAAAGTATCTCTCTACGGTAAGCTTTACAGCAGAGCCGTCCCCTAAGGTAAACTCCTGCTGCACTATCCCCTTTCCAAAGGTCCTGGTGCCTATCAGGGTCCCGTACTTAAAATCCCTTACAGCACCCGAAAAGATCTCGGCTGCCGAGGCAGTATCTCCTGATACGAGCACAACGGTAGCAAGCTTCTCCTGCTTCTTGTCATCTGAGCTGAAGGTCGTCTTTTTGCCGTTCTTATCCATCATACATACAGTGGTGCCCTTTGGCAGGATATCATCAAGTATCCTTGTCACAGAGTCCACAAGTCCACCGGGATTTTCCCTCAGATCATAGATCACAGCCTTCATTCCCTCTCCCTTTAGAGACTTAAGCTCCTTCTCGAATTCCTTTGCAGTAGTTCCGTTGAACTCGGCTATATTTATATAACCGATGCCATGCTCTTTGTCAAGCATCCGTCCCCAGACAGACTGCGATGTCAGCTTCTCGCGCCTTATACTGACCTTTTTTCTCACGCCTGACCGGGAATAGACCACATTTACCTTACTGCCTGCCCTTCCCTTTATATGGCCTGTGAAATCTGAAAGGCTCATGTCGGAAGCTATATATCCGTCACAGGCGATTATATAGTCACCCTTTTTCAGTCCGGCCCGATCTGCCGGTGAACCTGAAAAGACCCTTACAACCTTTACCTTTCCGCTTGATGCATCCTTTGTCACACTGATCCCTATGCCAGTATACTTCCCGGAAGTCTCCTGCTGCATCTTCTTATATTCGGCGCTCGTAAGATACTCTGAATATGGATCATCCATTGCCCCGACAAGACCGCGGTAGACTCCGGTCTCCTTATCCTTATCTGAAATATCCTTATAATAATATTTATCTATCAGTCCGGAAATGACCTTGACCTTTGCTATGGATCTTATGTTTAAAAAATCCAGATCGAAGGCCTTTCCAAGGATCAGATATGCTCCGCTAAGAAGAGCAGCAAGAAATACCAGAACGCCTATGGCTCCGGCTAAAATGCCTTTTTTGAAATCACTTGAGCTTGCTTTTTCCTTATCAGACATGTAAATGCTTCTTTAGTGTAAGACGAGATCCAACATAACCTATTCCTACTCCCAGTATCAGTGAAACCGGAACAAGGACTCTGAAAATGCTTCCGATCGGAGTGAACGAAAACATATTCGACAGTGCATCAAAACGGGTCGCAACGTAGCGGATTATCCTGCCATAGAGAGTATAGAGAAGAAGGAGCGGAATAATGGATCCTATAAGACCTATCGTCACACCCTCTACTATAAAAGGCTCCCTGACAAAAGAATCCTTCGCTCCGATTAGCTTCATAATAGCTATCTCCTCTTTCCTGACAGAGATACCTACCGTAATGGTATTGCTTATAAGAAAGACTGCAACTGCCACGAGCACAAGAACTATGCCCATAGAGATAAGTCTAACAAGAGCATTGAAGTCTGTAAGTGTGCGGGCCGTAGATGCAGACTGATGGACCTCACGGACTCCCTCTAGCGAGCTTAAATACTTTACAAGCTTAGCCTGCTTTGATACATCCTTCAGATAGATTTCGTAATTGGCCATGTCCTTAAGTGGATTGTCGTCTGCAAACGACTTGGCTGCATCCTTGTGGTTGCCGAAATAGCTTTTCTGGAACTCCTTCCAGGCCTCGTCAGCCGTCACGAACTTATAGGTCCTGACCTCTTTCCTTTTGCTTATGGCTGTACCTATCTTATCGATCTGGGTCTGGGTCGCATTATTATCGAAATAAACAGTAACAGCAACACCCTTCTCGGCATTTTTGAGCATTCCGCCAAAGTTCATGCTTACCGCATAAAAGAGGCCGAAAAGAAATATGCAGGCTGTCATAGTAGCTACCGAGGCGAGCGAGAACATCTTGTTCCTCCATATGTTCTTTAGTCCCTGCCTCAGATTGTAGTTAAATGAGCTGAAATTCATCAGAGAGCCTCCTCTTCGTCGCTCATAAGAGTTCCCTTGTAGATAGTGATCACACGCTTGTTCATAGCCCGGACGATCTCCATATTATGGGTTACGACAAGGACCGTGGTACCGTCCTTATTGATCTCGTCGAGAAGCTTCATTATCTCCCAGGCATTGTGGCCGTCGAGATTTCCTGTCGGCTCATCCGCAAGAAGGATCTTGGGATGATTGACAAGAGCTCTTGCAATCGCAACTCTCTGCTGCTCTCCTCCTGACAGATGGTTGGGAAGAGAACGATATTTGCTGGCAAGTCCTACACGTGAAAGCATCTGCGGAACCCTTTTCTTTATCTCACGCTTTGAGGCTCCTGTGACTCTCATGGCAAAGGCCACATTTTCATAGACATTCCTGTCCTTTAACAGTCTGAAATCCTGGAATACACATCCGATCTTCCTTCTGTATTCAGGAATGTCCTTATGTCTAATCCTTGAAAGATCCTTACCTGCCACCTCGATCTTTCCTGCGGTAGGTGGGAATTCCTTAAGAAGAAGCTTGATCAGGGTAGACTTTCCAGAGCCGGAATCTCCGACTATAAATGCGAATTCACCCTGATCTATATCCATGCTTATATCCTTTAAGGCTGCCACGCCCTTCTCGTATGTCTTTGTGACATTTGTAAGTGTGATCAAAAATCCTGCGCCTCCATATACTTCATGTATTCTACAACCATCATGGCGATCTTGAATGTTATAGCATCGTCAAATACACGAAGATCCAGTCCTGTGCTCTTCTGGATCTTGTCGAGACGGTATACCAGTGTATTCCTGTGTATATAGAGCTGTCTCGATGTCTCAGAAACATTCAGACTGTTTTCAAAAAATTTGTTGATGGTAACCAGAGTCTCCTCATCAAAGTCATCAGGAGAACGGTCTCCGAATATCTCGCCAATGAACATCTTGCACAGAGGGATCGGCAGCTGATAGATCAGACGTCCGATACCAAGCACCGAATAAGCTATGATCTGCTTGTCTGAGAAGAATATCTTTCCTACGTCAAGTGCCAGCACTGCCTCCTTATAGGAACGGGACACATCCTTCAAGTCAGTAACTATAGTGCCATAGGAGATCCTGACTGCATCCTGCTGTCTGTCACAGAAAACCTGAAAGACGCTCTGGCAGGCCTTCTCTACTTCATCATAGCTGTTATGTGCGAGCTGCTTTACTACTATTATATTATCCTCGTCAACCGCAGTGACAAAGTCATGGTTCTTGCTTCCGAATATGCCTCTTACACACTCCATCTCGTCTCCGCGCTTGATCTTGTCATTTATCTCTATAACTATGCAGACCCTTAAAGCCTCAACATCTATATGAAGCTTCTTTGACCTGTTGTAAATGTCGACGAGCAGGAGATTATCGAGCAGGAGATTCTTAATGAAATTGTCCCTGTCAAACCTTTCCTTATAGGCTACTGTTAGCTCAGAGAGCTGGAATGCACAGACCTTGCCCATTCCCTGCGCCTTGTCCTCATCGTCATCCCTTGATATAAGGATGAACTCCAGATTGCCATCGTCATATACCTTGAAAAAGTCGCAGCCGTCCATTACCTGGCTCTCTGCATGGGACTTGGCAAAGTCGACCGTTGACGCACTGTAACGGGGGGCATCAGTCATTGTGGAGGCCAGCACAGCACCCTCCGGATCCGTAACAGCAAAATCCACCTTTGTGATAGCACATAATCCGTCTATCGTCTTTTGTAAAATCTGATTAGTGATCATTATAACCCCCATTGGTAAATGTGCACTAAAAATGCCTGTCATTTTTGAGCAATATTTACAAGTACTCCTTATAGTTTAATACAATCTGACGAAAAATAAAAGACCTTTTTGTTACTTTTTATGCATTATGCGTGAAAAACAGCATTAAAAAAACACCCCCTGTAAGGGGGGTGCCACCTTTATAGGATCAAAGTACACGACGGACAGCTGCTATGTTTCTGTAATTTGCATTAGAGATCTTGATACCGTCACGGGCATTTGATGCATGAACGATACGTCCTCCGCCGATATAGAGTGCTACGTGTCCGCTGTAGCAAACAATATCACCAGGCTGCATCTCTGATGTGGAAACTCCTCTTCCTACGCTTCTGTCAGCTGATGATGAATGAGGAAGACTAACACCGAACTTCCTGTATACACTCATTACAAATCCTGAGCAATCAGCTCCATTTGTAAGAGATGTACCGCCCCATACATACGGATTCCCTACGAACTGGCAGGCATAGCTTGCAACTGAGCTTCCGCTGCCGCCTGAAGGAGCCTGATATGATGAGCTTCCTGATGACTGGCTCGATGATGAAGACGAAGATGAAGATGAAGACGAAGAAGATGATGCGGATGAATCTGAAACCTCATCTCTTACTACTGCTTTTGCTGCCTTTGCCTTCTTAGCTGCCTTAATAGACTCTATTGTCTTAGCATGTGAGAAGGTATCTCTTACTGTGACATAATCAGCTGAAACATATCCCTTGTCATCATCAGCCTTTACCTTGATCCAGCCATCCTTCTCATCCGCTAAAACCTTAAGTTCTGAGCTGCCAGGTACAAGATCTAAAACCTCTGAATCCGAATCAGCCTTTGCACGAACCTTGAGTGTTGTGGTGTTTACTGTAGCTACAGGAACAGCTGCCTTCTCGACCGCGTCCTTGCTTCCTACTGTAAGATACTCATTCTTGACCCAGCCTGTAACCTTTCCGGACTTGATCTTGGTCCAGCCCTTCTTTGTATCGATGACATGACCGAGATTGTCATTGTAGATATGGCCTACAAGCTTTGAGCTCTGGCTTGCATGCTTTCTTACATTCGCATAATCTGAAACCCTTGCGATTGCGAGCTTGTCATACTTCTGCTGCTCGGCTGCTTTCTCTGCAGCTGCCTGATCCTCCTCAGCATCAAGCTCATCTGATGTATCTGAAACTATATCTGCAAGAGCTCTGTTGACACCTGAAAGAGTACTTCCAGTACCTGTAACAGCCTGATCTGCTGTATCAGCCTGACTGGCATCCGTATCATTAGTTGCAAGCCTTACCATTGCGGAAGCTCCGGCAACCGGTGCTGCCTGTGTCGGAAGTGCTGCTCCTGCAAGCATGATCCCTGCTGAAAGTGTAAGTGCTGCCGCCTGTACCTTGCGATTACGATTCATTCTTATAACCTCTTATAAATTTGTTATATTGTCATTAACAGTTATTACAAATTTGTTACATTTGTTAATATACACTGGTAAGAGGTTTTTGTCAAGCTATTTCTTAAAAAAAAATTGAAAAAATTCCAATATTTACTACTACCTTTACTGCGTTATGTAATCATAGGCCGATGTAGCGGCATTGGCTCCGTCCGCTGCCGCCGTGATCACCTGGCGAAGCTTCTTGGTCCTTATATCTCCGGCCGCAAAGATCCCTGGAATGCTTGTAATGCAGTCCTCGCCGGCCTTTATATAGCCTCTTTCGTCCATATCAGGAAGTCCATCAATGCCATCGGTTTTTGGCCTTGTCCCGACAGCCATGAACACTCCGTCTACAGGGATAAGCACGGTCTCTCCTGTCGTCCTGTTCTCTGTTTCAAGACCTCTTACCTTAACCTCACCCCCTACAGACTTTACTACAGTATCCATAACAAGTGTAACATTTGAGATCCCCTCCACCTGTCTTGCCAGAGACCTGGCTCCGCGGAACTCGTTTCTTCTATGGATCAGATATACCTTTTTTGCAAAGCGTGACAGATAGATGGCGTCACCTAAGGCCACATCTCCGCCTCCGACTACAGCGACATCCTTTCCTCTGAAAAAGGCCCCGTCGCAGGTCGCGCAGTAGGATACTCCCTTTCCTCTGAACTTTTCCTCTCCCGGCACACCGAGCTGCCTGTGATCTGCTCCCATAGCAAGGATAACCGTCCTTGTCTCTATCTCCTCCCCGCTCTCAAGGGTCACCTTAGAAGCTGTAACTGCCTTAGCAGTTCCTTCCATAAACTCGCATCCGAGCTTAGCTGCGTGTTCCCTGAATTTCATACCCAGCTCCATTCCGTTTATCCCCGGAAGTCCCGGATAATTATCGACTACATCGGTTGTAGCTATCTGCCCTCCTCCTACAGGAGTATTCTCTATAAGAAGAGTCCTAAGGCCGGCTCTGACCCCATATATGGCTGCCGAAAGCCCGGCAGGACCGCTTCCAATGATCACTGTATCGTACATATGCTTCTCCTTTCTAGAATGCCTGATGCTTTACTACAGCATACTCATTATCAGATCTGTAAAACGGGCATTCCTTATAATGCGACGAAAAAAGACGGGCCATATCATCCTCATCTATATCCACATCGCAGACATAAGCCTCATCGTCCTCATCATAGACATAGTTATTACATGACTCACACATTCCGCTCATAGAAGGCCACCTCCATATCCACGCGTGATTAGTACCTTATCATAAACGAGGCTATTTTTCAAGAAATCCCAAGCCTTGTCACCATATATCATATCTGTTATTATTTTCATGTCTTACATTTGATAGGAGGTAAAGATGACAAAGCTTATAGATAGAAAAGATGCCGACAGGAAGTTTACCTGGGACCTAAGCTCCCTTTATAAAAGCGATCGGGACTGGGAGCAGGCCTTTACGGAGCTTGATCAAAAGACCAGTGCTGTCATGGCCTTTCAGGGAAGATTAAAGGATGCCCCTACTATAAAGGGCTATTATGACAGCATGACAGACCTTTCACTTCTCCTTGACGACCTTTTCTGCTATGCCTCGCTTAGAAAGAACGAGGATAATGGAGCTGACAAGGGACAGAGGATGTATCAGAGGATCTATTCCGAGTATACACATATCTTAAGCGCGACCGCCTTTGCCGAGCCAGAGATCCTTTCGCTGGATCAGGACACCTTAAATAAAATAAAGGAAAGCGATGAGCTAAAGGACTACCGTTATACCCTGACACTTCTTATAAGAAGAAAGGCCCACACCTTAAGCGCTGATCAGGAGAAGCTTCTGGCCTCATTTACAGCTGCACTTGGTGCTCCTAAGGATATAGCCAACACCCTTCAGGATGTGGATCTGGCCTTTGATCCGGTGACAGACAAGAATGGGCAGCCCATCGAGGTTACAGGAGCTAACTATATCCTGCTCCAGTCCTCTGACGACAGGATCCTGAGGAAGAATTCATTTGACAGCTTTTATAAGGGATATGAAAAGCATATAAATACATTTGCAGCAGCCTATCAGGGTGCCGTCAGATCTGCCTGCGCAAGGGCAGCTGCAAGGGGATATGCAAGCAGCCGTGCCATGTCCATGGCTGAGGAATGTATACCTGAAGATGTTTATGACAACCTGACCGCAGCGGTAAGGGATCATCTGCCAGCCATGTATGACTATGCTGCCTTAAGGAAAAGAATCCTTGGTCTTGATGAGCTTCACTACTACGACCTCTATGCCCCTCTTGTAAAGGGCAGCGAAAAAAGCTACTCTCTGGATCAGGCAGAGGAAATGGTGCTTGAGGCACTCTCACCTCTCGGAAAAAGCTATACCGATACAGTAAGGAAGGCCTTCAAGGAAAGATGGATGGATGTCTATCCAAACAAGGGAAAGACATCAGGCGCATACTCATCCGGTACCTACAGGAGCAACCCTTATATACTTTTGAATTTCACAGGAACCCTTGACTCGGTTTCTACTATAGCGCATGAGATGGGTCATTCCATGCAGACATATCTGTCAAACCATAAGCAGCCGCCTCAGTATGCCGACTATACGCTCTTTGTAGCCGAGGTTGCATCAACTGTAAATGAAAACCTGCTCGTATCCCATCTCCTGAAGACAACTGATGATCCGCGCGAAAAGCTTTGCTATCTGAATCAGTATCTGGAGGGCTTCAAGGGGACTGTCTACAGGCAGACAATGTTTGCAGAATTCGAGGATAAGGCCCACAAGCTATCTGAAAAAGGGGAGGCACTGAATGCCTCCACCTTAAATGATATATATGAGAAACTGATAAAGGACTATTTCGGAGATAATCTGACCTACGACAGTCAGGTAAGGCTTGAATGGGCGCGTATCCCTCACTTCTACAGGCCATTCTATGTATATAAATATGCGACAAGCTACTGTGCTGCAGTTGCCATCTCCGAGTCTATCCTTGATAATAAGGAGGGAGCTCTCGAGCACTATCTCGAATTCCTGTCAATGGGCGGGAGCGCCGATCCTATAGATGAGCTTCGCCATGCAGGAGTTGATCTGACAAGGCGTGATCCGATCGACGCTGCCCTTGACCGGTTCAAGGACTATGTGGATCAGGCATCTTCTCTTATTTAGCGAAGTGATCTCTGGCAAAGGTCATATCTGAAACGACCTCCATTGTTCCAACATATCTGCCTGTCCTGTCACGCACAGCCATATAGCGGATCAGGACAGGCCTGCCTTCGCGGTTGGTCCACAGATCAACCGAATCCTTTTCTCCACTTTTAAGCTCACTTATCACCATCCTGACCATAGGCTCGACCTTTGGCGGATGGCAGGTATATACCTCCCTGTCTATCGCAGCAAGAGGTCTTTTGAAAAGCTTCTTTTCCTGAATTGAAATATCTGTTTATATCATTTTCATCGATAAAGGAGATCTCTAGCGGGATCGTATCAAGCATGGCGTTAAGCTGCTCGACAGTCATATGACCTCCCGGGAATCTGACCTCTGACTCAGATGAAGACATCTCAAATGAAGGAGATGCCTCCTCCCACTGGGAGAACTCCACTCCAGGCACGGACTCATAATCAGACAGATCCCTTGCAATGCCCTTCCAGACCTGCTCGCTGAAATTCTTTGCGCAGAGAGGGAAAAGGATATTATCCTCCTTATAGACCATCTCCTCTGCCCTGGTAAGGACCCTGTCTATTCTCTCCTGCCAGGCGCTCTCATCCATTCTCTTTGGATTTCTTTCTGCCTCGCCAGTCAGAGTACGGAGCTCATCTCTTATCTCGTCATCCACACCCCACATCACATCTGAAGGTCCCCTGAAGCCATAATCCTTTTTAAGGACTGGATATATCAGGTCGCCTTTTTTTGCATAATGAAGAGCTATCTGTCTTGTCCTTTCAAGAACAGGGAGAATGTCCTTCTTTTCTGAAAGTGCCCTTCTGGCCTCCGAAAGCTGCTTTTCCACAGCACGGTTTTCAAGATAGAAAATATTAAGAGGATGTCCCTTTATCTCTCTTAGTCTGGTGAATTCCTCGCCGGCCCCGTCACTTCTCTTAAGCCTTTCAGATATTCCAAGCGATTTATTAACCGCTTTTTCCGCATTATCTATCCTCTCCTGGACAGTAGCTCCATGAAAAAGAGCCGAATGGACATCGCAGAGTCTCTGTACATCAGAGATCTTTGTTCCTGACTCTATCATAGCCTGCTCTGCCTTAGCAATCTCTGCCGCATCGACATCGCTGAAGTTTGCGACGAACTCGGCCTTTACCCTTTCAAGGTCCTCTCCCTCACTAAGTCTCTTTACATAATCCTTAAGTAGCTCTGCTCTGTCTGCCATGTTATTTTCCTCCGTTTCTTATCTTCTGGAAAAAATATAACACCGCAGACTGACCTTGTACGTTGCAAATCCAACATTAAATTTTCCCGCTGGTTATAGAGACATTCTCCTCTCCTGCGAATTTCCTGACCTCTTCTATCAGATCCTGATCTATCCTTATATGAAGGCTTGAATATTTCTTCATAAGCTTCTGGTCTGCAATAAAGGCAACTATGGTATCATCGCCCCCTGGCCTTCCCTCAAAGATCGACAGGAAGCTTTTTTCTATATCAAGAAAGGTCTTCTTGTCAGAAAATCTGACCCAGAGCTCCTTTGTCAGATCCTTGAAGCTTATCACCTGATCAGCAATAAAGGTCGCGTCCTCCTCGTCATCAACAGAGGCATGACCCTTTATCAGATACTTGCCGTCCTCAACTATTGAATTCCTGTACTTATCAAAGCAGTCCGGGAAAAATATGATCTCCATAGAGCCATAGAGGTCCTCAGCGGTGACAAATGCCATGGCTCTGTCTGTCCTTGTATATTTGACCGAGATCTCATTTACTACTACACCAATGACACCACGCTGATTCTGCACCACATCAACTGTCCCGGTCTCCTCGTTCCTGTGGAAATCCCTCGAATAAAGCGTTACATTCTTCTTTATCACAGGAAGATACTCCTCAAGAGGATGACCGCTTATATAGATACCCATGACCTCCTTCTCGAAGGAAAGCAGCATATCCCTGTCAAACTCAGGCGTGACAGGAAGTGAATGCTCAAGCTTCCTTCTGTCCTCATCCGAGGAGATAAGGTCCATAAATGACATCTGGCCTGTGACCATATCCTTCTGCTCACGGGAGATATCATCCATTATGGTGCTTATCCCTGCATACATTGACCTGCGGTTGGCCCCGAAGCAGTCGCAGGCTCCGGACTTGACCAGATTTTCCATGGTTCTCTTGTTGAGGCCAAGCGGAATGCAGCGTCTGAGGAAATCCTCATAGGAAATATATTTTCCTCCTCTTTCTCTTTCCTTTACTATATTGTCAGCCATCGCTGACCCAAGAGCCTTCACAGCATTAAGCCCGTATCTCAAGCTTCCATCGCTTACAGAGAACTCTCCTCTTCCCTCATTCACATCAGGAGGCAGGACCTTAAGTCCCATATCCCTGGCTGCATTCAGATAATCATAGAGCTTGCCTGAGGAATCGATCACAGAGGTAAGAAGGGCTGCCATATACTCAGCAGGATAATAATATTTTAAAAATGCTGTCTGCATACTGAGAACTGCATAGCAGGCCGCATGAGATTTATTGAAGGCATACTGGGCGAAATCCAGCATGGAATCGTAGATCTCGTTTGCTACCCGCTCCGACTCCTGATCACTGTCGCAGATATGGTTCTTGATGCAGCCCGGCACATATCCCTTCTCACCGGGATTTCCGCTTCCATATACAAAGGAGCTTCGGCCTGCCTGAATCTCATCCTGATGCTTCTTTGACATGGCACGCCGCATGATATCGGCCTGGCCCATCGAGTAGCCGGCCAGGGACTGCACGATCTGCATGACCTGCTCCTGATAGACTATGCAGCCATAGGTATCCTTAAGGATAGGTTCAAGAGCCTTACATTTGTATACTACAGAATCCGGATCCTTCTTTCCCTTTATATAATCAGGTATGAACTGCATGGGACCCGGACGATATAGGGAGATACCGGCGATTATATCCTCAAACGATGACGGAGCAAGCTCCTTCATGAAGGACTGCATTCCGGCTCCCTCCAGCTGGAAGACACCTGCTGTCTTTCCTGTGCCTATGAATTCAAGAGTCTTTTTGTCATTTAAGTCAATGTGGTCGATATCCACATCTATGCCACGGTTTTCCTTTATATTTTTTACAGCATCCTTTACAACTGTAAGTGTACGCAGGCCAAGGAAGTCCATCTTCAGATAGCCGAGCTGCTCGAGCTGTATCATGTTGTATTCACAGGCAGGAGTCCCGTCCTTTGATCTGCCTTGAGGCATGCACTGATCGGCCCTTTCAGGATAGATGACTACACCGGCTGCATGCACTCCTGTGGACTTTGGAATACCCTCAAGCTCCTCTGCTGCCTTGAACCATTTTATATTCTCGGGCGACTTTCTGGCCGTCTCAGCCAGATCCGGCACCTTCTTAAGCGCAGCCTCAAGTGTGATATTGAGCTCATTGGGAATAAGCTTTGACACCCGGTTTGTCTCGGAAAATGGTATGCCCATTGCCCTTCCCACATCCTTTATCACTGCCTTGGCCTTCATATTCTGGAATGTAGTGATAAGGCTTACGTGGTCAGCTCCGTACTTGGAGAATATATAGTCGCTTATGACCCTGTTTCTCTCACGGTCCTCGAAATCCACGTCAATATCCGGCATTGATACACGCTCTGGATTAAGGAAGCGCTCGAAGAGAAGGTTGTATTTCACAGGATCAATGGCAGTAATACCTATACAGTAGCAGACCCGGCTTCCGGCAGCCGATCCACGGCCCGGCCCTGTCTTGCAGCCATGGGTATTTGCCCAGTTGATGTAATCCCATACTATAAGGATATATTCGACGAAACCCTTCTCCTTTATTACGGAAAGCTCTTTCATCGTATCCATATGGATCTGCTGGCGCTGATTATCGTTATAATCAGGGTTGTTTACATATCTTTCAACGAACCCTGTTTCGATAAGTTCCGTAAGAAAGTCCAGAGCACTCTGTCCTTCATGTCCCTCAGGCAGAGTATAATTAGGTTTCTTGTACTGGTTGAATACAAAGTCAACCTGACATCTGTCCGCTATCTTCTGTGTATTTTCTATTGCATCGTCAAAATCCGGGAAGAGCTCCCTCATCTCTTCCTCGCTCTTGACATAATACTGGCCGCCCTCATAGCGGATCCTGTCCTGGTCTGTGACCAGCTTGTTCTCCTGCATGCATAAAAGCACATCATGGCTCTCTGCATCCTCAGGCAGTGTGTAATGGCAGTCATTTGTCACGACAAGCGGTATACCTGTTTCCTTACTTATCCTTATTACTGTCTGATTGGTGATCTTCTGCTCGATCGAACCATCCAGATGATTCTGCATCTCAAGGAAATAATTACCCTCTCCGAACACCTTCTGATACCAGAGCGCCGTCTCCTTAGCCTTGTCATAGCTTATCATCGCGCTTCTCGCGACCTCTCCGGCTATGCAGGCTGACAGGGCAATAAGTCCCTCGTGATATCTTTCAAGACATTCATGATCTATACGAGGCTTGAAATAAAAGCCCTCTGAATTGCTTATAGAAACAAGCTTTATAAGATTCTGATATCCGGTCATATTCTCGCAGAGAAGAATAAGGTGGTAATATCTGGCATCGCCCTTCCTTGCGTTCTTATCAAGCCTGCTTCCTGTGGCCACATAGACCTCGCATCCTATAACCGGCTTTATGCCTGCCTTTCTGGCCTTCTGGTAGAACTCTATGGCTCCGTACATATTGCCATGGTCAGTGATAGCAGCCGCATTCATTCCAAGGGAACTTACTCTTGCTATATAGTTATCTATCTTGTTGGACGCATCAAGTATAGAATACTGTGTATGCGTATGCAGATGCACAAAAGACATTTATTACCTCCGATTTTAACAGCTCAGGTAATTATACCATAAAAGCGGATTCTTTTGTCCTCTTGATCAGTTATTCTCCTAGTGACAAAATTCACAAAGTTTTCTATCTTCAAAGACCGCAATCAACAGAATGACATCTTGATGGATATTAAGTATTCAGAAATCTGTGGCATCACAGATGATGAGCCTGCAGCAGGCTTTGATCCTTAGATAGAGCAGCTGTCTATAAAAAAATTCGGAAAATCTATATTTGTTGTTATAGCAACATAAAATTGTTTCATCCCAAACTATACTAGGGATGGTTACAAAAAAACAACAGACAACAGGAGGAATATTCACGATGGACAGAGTAATAAATTTGAAAGATAATGTTGCAGCAATCTGCGATGCATATCCTGAGGTGGTTGACGTTCTGGTAGGATTAGGATTTACTCCTCTCGCAGATCCAGAGCACAGAAGGATCATGGGAGTTCATGTAACGATCCCTGAGGCTGCCGGAAGACATGACATACCGCTGGAGACAATTCTGCATGCACTGGAAGAGAAGGGATTTACCTTTGAGGAGTAATCAGGATTTCATATAAATCCTCTGGCTACTAAGGCCGAAAGCACAGAGACAAGAACGAGCGTAAGCGAAGTTCTTGTCTCTATGTTTTTGTCCATAATGAAGTTCTGCTCGCTAAGCTCAAGCTGCGCCTGCGGCTTGCTTTCGCTAATCTCACAGAACGACCTCGCATAGGATTCAGACTTCGCTATCGCTCGTCTTCATCTCTATGCTTTCGGCCTCTCACCTCTCACCTCTCACCTCTCACCTCTCCCCTTATAACTCCCTTATCAGATTTACCATCTCGATTGCGCTCTCCGCACAGTCTGCTCCCTTGTTCCCTGCCTTTGTGCCTGCACGCTCTATGGCCTGCTCGATCGTATCAGTAGTAAGCACTCCGAACAGAACAGGTATGTCCGTATTAAGCGCCACATTCGCAACCCCCTTTGATACCTCACTGCATACATAGTCATAGTGGCTTGTCGCCCCGCGGATCACAGCGCCAAGCGCGATAACAGCATCATAGTTTTCGCTGTTTGCCATTTTCTGAGCTATGAGAGGGATCTCAAAAGCTCCCGGAACCCAGGCTACCGTTATATCACCAGCGTCGACTCCATGACGGAGCAGGACATCCTGGCATCCTCCCAAGAGCTTTGAAACTATAAACTCGTTAAACCTGGCACATACTATCCCAATCCTTATTCCTTCTCCTGTAAGCTTTCCTTCTAATACTTTCATTTATTCTGCCTCCTTATTATCAGTATCAAAATTCAACAGATGTCCCATTCTCCTCTGCTTTGTCTTCAGATAGAAAAGATCCTCTATGGTAGCCGGTATCTGAATAGGAACCCTTTCTTCTATCTCAAGGCCGAAATCACAAAGCTGGTAAATCTTGTCCGGATTATTGGTAAGAAGCCGCATGGTCACAACTCCAAGATCCTTTAGTATCTGTGCTCCTGTCCAGTACTCTCTTAAGTCCGGTGCAAATCCCAGTTTCACATTTGCCTCAACCGTATCAAAGCCCTGCTCCTGCAGAGCATAGGCCTTAAGCTTATTGATAAGCCCTATCCCGCGGCCCTCCTGTCTCATATAAAGAAGCACTCCCCTGCCTTCCTTCTCGATTGCTCTCATGGCTGCCACAAGCTGGTCTCCGCAGTCGCATCTTTTCGATCCGAATACATCACCAGTCAGACATTCGGAATGAACCCTGCAAAGCACGCTTTTCCCATCACCTATATCTCCCTTTACCAGGGCCACATGGTGCTCGCCTGTAATATCATTCACATAACCATAGATTCTGAAATCCCCGTAGCGGGTCGGCATCTTTGCCTCTGCCTCACGGACCACATGCTTGTCATGAAGACGGCAGTAATCCTGAAGCTGCTTTATCGTGATAACTGAGATGCCCCATTTCCTTGCATTCTCTAAGAGCTCACTAGTCCGCATCATGGTACCGTCCTCACGCATTATCTCGCAGCAGAGCCCGCACTGCTCAAGGCCAGAAAGCCTGCACAGATCAACGGTCGCTTCGGTGTGTCCGTTTCTTCCAAGCACTCCTCCCTCCCTTGCCACCAGCGGAAATACATGTCCCGGGCGACGCAGTTCCTCAGGTTTCGTCTTCGGATCAGCACATTTCCTGCATGTGTATCCTCTTTCCTCGGCCGAAATACCGGTAGTAGTGTCTACATGGTCTATTGATACGGTAAATGCCGTATTGTGATTGTCTGTATTTACCTTTACCATCTGCTCTAGTCCCAGACGACCCGCCACCTCAGAACTCATAGGTGTGCATATAAGTCCTCTGGCATGACTTGCCATGAAATTCACATTCTCAGTCGTTGCAAACTGTGCCGCGCAGATCAGGTCTCCCTCGTTTTCCCTGTCCGGATCATCGATCACCATTAAGAGGTGTCCGACCCTGATCTCCTCTAAGGCTTCTTCAACAGTACAATAATCTTCTTCCATTTTTCCTCCTAAAATCCATTTTCCTTAAGAAAATTCAACGAAATACCGCTTTTCTTATCATTAAGCAGCCTGTCTATGTATTTACCTATTATGTCGGTCTCTATATTTACTATATCAGAGGCCCGCTTTTCTTTAAGTATGGTAACAGAGGCCGTATGGGGAATTACCGATACTATAAAACCATCTGTCATAAGGTCAGCTACAGTAAGGCTTATCCCATCTATCGTGACAGAGCCCTTTTCTACTATATGTCTTAAAAGGCCCTTATCGGCCCTTATGGTATACAAAAGTGCATTGCCATCCGCTCTAACCGAGCTTATCACTCCGGTCCCGTCGACATGTCCTGTGACAATATGTCCTCCGAATCTTCCATTGCATGGCATAGCTCTCTCCAGATTCACATGACTTCCGATCCTAAGCCTGGCAAGTGAGGACCGGCTTACGGTCTCATGCATTACATCTGCCTTAAAGCCTCCCTTATCCACTGCTGTCGCACTAAGACAGACTCCATTTACAGCCACGCTGTCACCTGTCACGAGGTCTGCGGCTATAAGCGGTGCACATATTGAGAGAGCTCCGTAGCTTCCATATCTTTCAATACTGCGGACAGATCCGATTTCTTCAACTAATCCTGTAAACATTGCTCTTGACCTCTCCTTCTATCAGGAAATCATTTCCAAGCTCCCTTACAGTCACATCCTTAAGAGCCATGGCCTGATCCGGATATCCGACTCCCTCTCCGCCCACAGGAGACTTAGCCAGCTCTCCACCGAAAAGTCTGGGCGCTATATAGGCTAAAACCCGGTTTACTATCCCGCATCTCATCGCGCTCCAGTTAAGACTGGCTCCTCCCTCGATCAGTATGCTGTCTATCTCCTCCTGGCCCAGGCGCTCGATAAGACTTGAAAGGTCTACCATACCATCCCTTTCAGGAAGACTATAAACCCTGCAGCCTGCCTCAATATAGGCTGCCTTTCTCTCACAAGAGACAGCTCCTGCCACCATGATAGTAGGAATCTCCCTTGCAGTTCTTACTATCCTGCTGTCCATCGGGGTTCTAAGATGCGTATCGCATATTATCCTGACAGGGTTCCTGCCTCCCTCTATCCTGCAGTCAAGCATGGGATCATCGGCTATGACAGTACCAACCCCGACCATTATGGCCCTGTAGTGGCTTCTCTGTTCGTGGACATCCCTCCTGGCCGCCTCTCCAGTAATCCATTTTGAGGCTCCAGTCCCTGTAGCTATCTTACCGTCCATTGTCATCGCATATTTCATTACGACATAGGGAGTGCCTGTGGTGATATAGTGAAAGAAGACATAGTTTATAGCGTCGCATTCCTCCTCAAGGACTCCTGTCTCGACCTCTATACCATGCTTCCTTAAATATTCTATCCCTTTGCCTGCGACAAGAGGGTTTGGATCCGATGAGCCAATGACCACCCGGCTGATCCCAGCCCCGACCAGAGCCTCGGTGCAGGGCGGCTGCCTGCCTGTATGACAGCAGGGCTCTAATGTCACATACATGGTCCCTCCTTTTGGATCCTCACTGCATGCCGCAAGAGCCTCCCTTTCTGCATGGAGTCCACCGCATCTGTGATGGTATCCCTCTCCTATTATCCTCTCATCCTTTACTATCACTGCTCCGACCATGGGATTGGGGCTGGTCCATCCCATTCCCTTCTTAGCAAGTGAAAGAGCCATCCTCATGTAATCCTTATCTTCCATTTTTCCTCCAAGAAAAAACACCCTGAACAAATGTCCCGGGCGTTCATAAAATCAGCATATCATCTAAAAATAAGCTCCGGAATGATATCCATTCCAGAGCTTATGATCAGACGCATTATAATAATCCTGCGATTATATGATCTTCTTTCATCCAGACTATACTGTCGGCTCCGGAATCTGACCGGATCATGCCTTTCGGCTCGTGGGCTCTACCACCGGTGGGGAATCTCACCCCGCCCTGAAGACTTCTATTCATTTCAAAAAAGTATAAGGCTTATTTTCCCTTTTGTCAACGATAAATTATTTTTCCTTTGCCATTGGCTGGGAGGCGATAAGGAGTATAGTACCTATATAGACTCCCATCATAGACAGTACAAGTAATGCGAATGCGACTATAGCTCCTCCGCTCAGGGCGTTCGGTAACATGGTCTCTATCACGAATGAGAGCGAATTAAAGCTGATATGGAGAATGATCGTGACTAGAAGGCTTCCTGTCCTGTGGGCTATGAATCCAAACATAAGTCCTAAGAGGAAGGCATAGACAAACTGGATCAGATTGCCATGTATCAGGCCAAAAAGGAGAGCCTGAAGTATATTTGCCCAGAAAAAGGACATGGACTTCTTGAAATAGCCAAGAGTAAGTCCACGGAATACAAGTTCCTCACTGATCGGCCCAAGGATGGCTGAGTATATCAGCATCAGAGGGGTAATGCCTCCTGAAAGACCTGTAGTCTTAAGAAGCTTCATATATCTTGCAAGCTCCTTAGGAAAGGCAGCACTCAGAAGTGATACCAGAAAGCTCGATATGATCTGTGCTCCGAATACGAAGAGGATCACACCGGCTATCACCATGAGTGGACGAAAGCCCTTAAGACTCATGCTCCTGCATTCGAAGCTGCATCTGTTTCTTTTGAACCAGGCCCCGAAGATCACAAGAGCGAATATACTGTATATAAACAGAGTAACAGAATAAAATCCCTTCCCTGTGAAGCATTTCATGAAGATCTTCATCAGATCATCGTAGCTGCTTCCGGAGAATGTAGCTCCATAGTAGACAAAGAAGAATTCAGCTACTATGATCGAGATCACATTCTGCAGGACAAATACGACAACAGTCGGCAGAATTCCAAGAAGTATATTTTTCCCTTTATTTGACACTTAAAAACTCCTTAAGTTCATCAACCCGCCTCTCGGCATCCTCTCTTCCGTTCTGATAAAGCTCCTCCATAATATCCTGATCGACCTTATAGGTGCTGACCTTTATATCTGCGCTTGGAGAAAATGTAATGACCTTTCCCTGATCGCGCATCTGCCTGATCTTGGTGATCTGTCTGTTATAGAACTCATGACGATGACGCAGTCTGTAGATAACAGCCGGATACTTACGGAGGGCAAAGGTAAAGATCACTCTGTGCTTCTGAGGCTGCATAAGGTAGCCCTCAGGCTTTGAAAAAATGACCACTGCCTTTCTCACTCCCTTCTCCCAGGCCCTCTGTATAGGAAGCGAATCGCTTACTCCTCCATCGAAGTATTCTCTCCCGTCTACGAGCTGGGGATTACTCATCACAGGAAGGGCACAGCTGGCCTTTATGGCTGCATAGTCATTTCTCTTCATATCCTTTTTATTAAAATATGCAGCGTGACCAGTACTTGCATCTGTAGCAACGACCTCGAATTCGCATGGATTGGCCTCCATAGCGTCATAGTCAAGCGGATCAGCTCCATCCTCGTTGGTCAGTGTGCTGTAGATATAGTCAAGGCCGAAGAATGAGCCTGTACGGATCAGATTGTCAAGACTGGCATACTTCTTTGACATGGAGTGGATCGAATAGAATCTGCGGTTTCTCTCTCTCTGTCCGGCCACATATGAGGCCGCACAGGCGCTACCTGCTGAAACGCCGTTTACATAGTCAAAGTTTATATCATTCTCCAGAAAAACATCAAGCACACCGGACGAATAGGCGCACTTCATGCCTCCGCCCTCTACTACAAGTCCTGTTTTCATCTGTACCTCCTTAATGAAAAAGGGACTGGTCCTTTTCACCTTCCACAGATAAGCTATGTGGAAACGAAAATCAACCCGTCCCTTTCTGACTAGTTCACTTTTCAGACTGCCTTGGAGTCTTTCTCATCTGACTCACTCTCGACCCTGTCAGGATGCTCTTCAGCCCAGAGACGCTCCGCTACCGGCTTCCATGCCTTTGCATATGGAGCGGTCTTCTCATAGAGAGCCTCAGTTGACTCAGGTGACTCAGGATCTGTAGGGAAGGCCTTTCCCTCCTTTACCAGCTGTCCTAAGATCTCAGGGTTCTCAAGCATAGGACAAGGGCGGAGCATATTCTTGTTGAATGGCTGCTGCTCCCTGTAGAGCTGGAAGATAGGCTGCTTGAAGCAGTCAAGCAGGCTGTCCTTACGGATATTGGCACTTGAATAGTGGATGAATACGCAAGGATCCACATCTCCTCTGGCATTGATATGGCAGTACTCTCTTCCTCCGGCAACACAGCCTCCCACGAACTCACCGTCATTCTGGAAGTCAAGAGCGAATATAGGCTTGCCGCCTTCGAAGCCTCTGATCTCCCTTACACGGTGGAACATATACTCACGCTCCTCAGGTGTAGGGCAGAGCTCCGGAACCCCGGCAGCGCCTGTAGGCATATAGTGGAAGTACCAGATATAGCGGGCTCCCTTATCTACGAGAAGATCAAGGAACTCATCGCTTGTGACATTCTTATAGTTGACATGGGTGTAGCAGATAGAGCATCCGAAGAAGAGCTTATGCTTCTTCAGAAGATCCATTGCATGCATTACCTTGTCGAATACACCGTCTCCGCGGCGTCCGTCATTAGCCTCTGCGAAGCCCTCTACTGAGATAGCGAAGCTCATGTTTCCACATTCGGCAACCTGCTTGCAGAAGTCCTCATCAATAAGGGTTCCATTTGTGAAAGGCTGGAAATATGAGGTATTATGCTTCTTTGCAAGCTTTATCAGATCAGCCTTCCTGACGAGAGGCTCTCCACCTGTAAACAGCCAGTTGTGGATACCCATTTCCTCACCCTCTGTGATAAGCTTGTCAAGCTCCTCGTAGGTCAGGTTCAGCTTATTGCCGTACTCTGCTGCCCAGCAGCCTGTACAATGAAGATTGCAGGCTGATGTAGGATCGACAAGGATAGACCATGGTACATTACAGCCTTCCTTCTCTCCAAGTGCTCTGGTGTCCTTATATCCTCTGAATGCTGACTCATATCCGAGATTCAGTGCAGCCATCTTTATAAGTCTTGGATCGACCTCATCAAAGATCTTGTTGGTGAACTTCATCCACTTACTGTCCGGATCAGAAAACTGAGCACGGAGTGCATCATATGCTGCGTCAGGCCAGGTGTCCTTGAGAACCTTCTGGACCAGATCGATCATCTGGCACATTGCCTTTCCTCTGCCCTTGTCCACATGCTTTAATGCTGCTGTTATAGCTACGTCAAAGGCAGCTCTTTCTGCCTTATGCTTTAAGCTGGCCATTAGAATTTCCCTCCTGAATACTTACTTATAATTTCCAATTACTACTAATAATAAAAGTACAGAGCCTATTTTTCAAGAAACAGATTTCAGAAAATGTAGCATGTAAAGCCTTTTCAGAGAAAATCGTAAAAATAGGCTTGACTTTTTATAGCTGTACTAGTATTATTAGTACAGTTCAAACGAAAGGAGTTGATTCTTTGAATTTTCTTGACTTGCAGGATCCACGTCCGATCTACGAGCAGATAGCGGATATGTACAGGAAGCTGATTCTTAAAGGCGCAATGAAGCCCAATCAGCCAATGCCATCCGTCCGCTCTCTCTCGGTAGAGCTTTCCACGAATCCCAATACTGTCCAGAAGGCCTTTGCCTCGCTTGAGCGAGAAGGGTATATATATACTGTAAAGGGAAGGGGAAGCTTCGTGAAGGACAATATAGATCTGAAGGAAAACAAAGTAAAAGAGCTTAGGGAAAGGCTTGCAGCCATCCTTGAGGAGGCCCGCGAGCTCGGCATAAGCAAGGAGGAACTGTTCGAATGATAGAAACAGTAAGATTATCAAAGACTTTTGGCGCTAATAAGGCCTTGAATGATATCTCTCTTCAGATAAACGAAGGAGAGATCACAGGCCTTGTCGGGACGAACGGCGCCGGAAAGAGTACCCTGCTTCGGATAATAGCAGGCATACTTCGTCCTGACTCCGGCCAGGTAAGTGTTGACGGGAAAGCTGTATATGACAACCCTGAGGCCAAGAGGGATTTTTTCTTTGTCCCGGATGAGCCCTACTTTTTCACAAATGCTAACGGCCTTTCCATGGCAGCCTACTATGAATCGATCTACCCGACCTTTGATATGGACAGGTTCAGAAAGCTTTCAGAGGCCTTCTCGCTTCCTGTAAAAAGCAGGATATCCACTTATTCCAAGGGGATGAAAAGACAGCTTTCTATCCTTCTTGCGGTCTCCTCAGGGACTAAGTATATAATGCTTGACGAGACCTTTGACGGGCTCGACCCTGTCATGAGGACAGCTGTCAAGTCACTTTTCGCGGAAGAGATGTCAGAAAGAGGACTTACACCCTTTATCTCTTCCCATAGTTTAAGAGAGCTTGAGGACATCTGTGACCATGTCGGGCTACTCCATAAGGGAGGGCTTTTACTCTCGGAGTCGCTTGACGATATGAAGACAGGCCTTCTGAAGCTCCAGTGCGTCTTCTCAGATGAAGGCGATATTTCTACTGTAAAGGAGAACCTGCATATAATGGCAGACGAAAGACAGGGTATGCTTCATGTGATGACCGTAAAGGCTGACAGGGCTAAGGCTCTTGAGGTATTCTCTCATATCGACACAGTATTTTTCGAGATACTGCCTCTCTCACTCGAGGAATTGTTTATTGCAGAAACGGAGGACAATGGCTATGATGTCAGGAAACTCATCATCCAGTAATTATATAAAAATACAGAAAAATCTGCTTGGAAACAGGAAATGGCTTGTGATCCTTGCCTTTCTTACCTTCATTCTATACAACGGAGTATTTCTGGCTCTGGCTCTATCTACATATGATGCAAAGCCTGTCATGACAGCAAAGGATCTCTTAAGCTACATTGGCTTTGACCGGATCATCACGATCGTCGGCGCCATCCTGCTTGGACTGGAGAGCTTTCACTGGTTAGACAGCCGGACAAAGCTGGACTTCTACTGGAGTCAGCCAGTCAGCAAAAGGTCTCTGTTTGTTTCTACTGTAATAAACAGTATGGGAATCTACACAGCCTCATATCTGCTGTCATTACTTATTGGATTTGTGATCGCAGGGATAGGAGGAGGCATGAATGGCTCCGTACTTCTGCTAGCCTTCATTGGCTTTATAAGGAATTTCTTCCTTTTCCTGTCTGTGTATTTCTATGCTGTTCTTGCAGTGATGCTTACAGGAAATATCATAGTAGCCGTGATAGCAGACGCAGTCCTGCTCACATTTGGGCCTATATTCGACTGGAGCATAAACCACTGCATGGGCTTTCTTAAGACCAGGGCCTATGGCAGTGCCTTTACTACACATGGTATCCTTAGTCCCCTTTATACCGTTACTGACTCAATGAGAACTAATGGAGCCATATTACGAAACCTCTTCTGTGCTCTTCTCTCACTCGTCCTTTCATATCTGCTCTATAAGCACAGGAAGGCAGAAGACGCAGGAAATTCGGTCCCACTGCCTGTCGTAAGACGCATAACAAAGGTGATCCTGATCTTCCTCTGCTGTATCTTAAGCACTGCTTTCTGTTCAGACAGCAGTACAATAACTGCAGCCACAGGAGCTGTCATTGCTGTAATGATAATAAGTGCCGTCGTAGTCGGAGGCATAATGGAGACCATATACAATTCAGACGTCAGGGCCGCCTTCAGGGGATACGGATATTCTATAGCAGGCTGCGCTGCTGCCCTTATCCTCTTCCTCGGATGCTACTACGATATAGCCGGCTACAACAGATGGGTGCCTGCTGCACAGGACGTAAAGAGCGCCTATATCACTCCTGAAGAAGTGAATGACAGCTACCGCAGCAGCTATTCGAAAAAATACATGAAGCTTACCGATATAGACACCTTAAACTCCCTTCTTACTATAGGAGAGCAGACCATAACAAGGGATCCTTATGCTAAAGGTATCAGGCTAAATATAAGCTACAGGATGAAAAACGGCCATACAAGGACCCGCAGGGTGATAATACCAGGAAGCGCCTTTTCCAGCATGAACTCGGTGTTTAAAAGCCAGAGCTTCAAGGAGGGGTTTTTCACGGTCTACCACGACAGTCACTTTACATCACAAAAAGACTTCGGAATAACCTACTATTACATGGACAAAAACGCCGAGGAAAACAGGACAAAGACTGTAACAGGGAGCAATATTGATATCTACAAAAAGATCAGGGAGGCCTATATAAAGGATCTCGATTCATATGATATAGATACAGCAGCCTTTGAAACCCAAGCAGGCAAGATAGAGATCATGACACTAGAAAATGGAGTTGAAAAGGAGCGTACCTTCCTTCCTGTATACAAAAGCTTTACAAACACTATAAATGCCCTAAAGAGCGAGGACATGTATGCAGATGTCACCCCTTTATCTGATTATTACGATTCTGATTCGATGCCATTCTATTTAGGTCAGAGAAGCTCTTTTCTAGGCCACGAAAACGACAAATGATCCATTCATGAGTACGAAAAAATGACCTCTCCGGGATTTAGGAGAGGTCCTTTTTTCAGAAGAACATCATGACAGTAGAGAAAAGCGTAGTCGCAACTACAGTTATCACTATTATCATTGCTATAAGCCTTGTATGTCTTTTTCTCAAAATATCACCTCAAATCCACCTGTAAAGGTCTCTGCAGGCTTTAAGGCCTGTGAATACTTCCTGTCGGCAAGCTCTCCGTCAAAATCGACTCCGTCGGCTCTTCCGAACCACGGCTCTATACAGATAAAAGGAGCATGCTTTCCGACCGGCGACCAGATACCAAGCAGAGGACTGTCAAATACCACTGTAAGGTAAGCCTTACCTGATGGTCCTAGAAGAGACACCTTATCAGCCTGTCTGTCCTCTATAATAAGCGCATCATCTGCGAAAAGCTGATCGGATGGAGTAAGCCTTCCCTTATCCAGCTCTATCTCCTTAGTCTCATTATTTACAAGTCCCTCAGATGAGAGAGTATGTACTGTAAGATGAGACGGAGCAAAGCCCATTTTCTCAAAGTATATGCCATATTCACTCCAACTGCCCTGACCATTTACAGGACACATAAAGGCCGGATGTCCGCCGATGGAAAATGGCATATATCCATCTCCTGTATTTGTGACCCTCCAGGTAAGCTTAAGACCCCTGTCTGTAATGTCATATTTTATCCTAAGATCAAATTCAAAAGGATATTTCTTCAGAGTCTCCTCCGATGAGAGCAGCTGATAAGTGATTGAGTCGTCCGTCCTTTCAAGAAGACAAAATTCCATATCACGGGCAAAGCCATGCTGTCCCATACTATATGACCTGCCATCAAGCCTGTATTCCTTATTCTTTAAGGAGCCTACAAATGGAAAGAGCACCGGTGCGTGCCTTCCCCAGAATGCCGGATCTGCATTCCACAGATACTCTATTCCTCCCTTTATCAGGGAGACTGCCTCTCCTCCAGCCGTATCCGTCGTAAGAGTGCATCCGTTTCTTTCAATTACTGTCTGCATATCCTCTCCATCATCCGCATATATCGATTATTGCCTGAGCATAGACCTCTACTGCCGTGATCAGATTGTCGACCGGCATGAACTCGTCTGCGCCGTGCATCCTTGTGTCGATTCCCGGAAGGACAGCACCGAATGCTACCCCATTCTTCAGATCGTGGACATAGGTGCCGCCTCCTATGCCTATTGCCCTGCCAGGAAGTCCTGTCACGTCCTGATAGGCATTTAACAGCTTCTTTACGAAATCAGAGTCACCAGGAACATAATGCACAGGTATCATGCCAGGGCTGTCGAAGGTAAATCCGGCCTCCTCTATATATCTCCTGGCTGTAAGCAGACAGTTGTCCTCAGTCGCACAAAGAGGCACCCTTGAGTCAAAGGTAAAACTCATCCCCTTTTCATCCACATTGAACAGGTCAAGTGTAGCTGTAAGGGATAGCCCCTCCCTGTCAGTCATGTCTATTCCGATCCCTCTGCCGTCATATACTCCGTATGGAAAAAGCTTCGGCACCATCCCAAGAAGCGAGTTCCTTCTATTATCAGCCATAGGAAGATATGAAAGCAGCATAAGAAGCGCAAGGCCGGCATTCACTCCCTTCTCCGGAGTAGAGGCATGGGCGCTTTCGCCTATGATCATGATCTCCCTGTCGTCATAAATCTGATAATCCACAGGGACCTTTTCCTTAAGCTTTTCTAATGCAGCGGCAAGCATTTGTCTGCTTGTCCCGAGAAACTCAGCTCTCGCCCTGTTAGGGACTGCATTTGTGGCGACTCCAGCAGTCATTGAGACAAGCTCCACTCCCTCTCCCTCGCAAGAGGCACAAGCGGATAAGTCCCCGCGGAACATACCCTTTTCTATATTTATCAGAGGAAACTCAGCATCAGGAGAAAATGTGCATTCTGCCTCTTCCTCTTTCTCATAGTACTTTCCTATATCGATGGAGCCTGTTTCCTCATCCGAGCCCATTATGATCCTGACTCCTCTCTTAAGAGGAATGGCTGATTCCTTTATGGCCCTCATAGCATAAAGAGCACAAAGAAGTGGGCCCTTGTCATCGCTTGTACCACGGCCATAAAGCCTGCCGTCCTTTTCTATCACCTTGAAGGGTTCTGTGACGCTCCAGCCCTCTCCGGCCGGAACTACATCTGTATGTCCTAGGATATCGAGATATCTGGGCAGATCCTGATCAAAATCAGCCGCTATCACATAGTTATCGTAATCTGTTGTCTTAAATCCATATCTCTCGCATAGCTTGCCGCCGAAACGAAGGGCTCTTCTGCACTCCTCTCCGAATGGTGCTTGAGGAGCAGGATCTGAAAGCACCGAAGGTATAGCGCACAGATCCTTTATATCTTTTTTAAGTTCATCAATATGATCCTCTGCAAAGCTCTTAATTCTCTGATCCATAGTTCACCTCATACATATCTTATGCTTTCTATATACTCTCTTATAGTATACACAGTTTCGTCAAAAACCGGAACTATCTCTTCTATGCCCGACTTCCTTGTGACTTCTCTCTGAGTCTTGAAGGCCCTGTCAGCAAGCTCCATAGCTCCTATATTGAGGGCCAGATAGGCAAGAGGATGACAAACCTCATAAACCTCAGAGGCCGTCTTCCTGTCAAGATCCCTCAGCTCATCCTCTATATGAGAAGCATAATCGAGACAGATCTCAAGTGCTGTCCTGTAGTCTCCCAGATCATCGGCGAAATAGGACAGTCCTGCCTTTGTATCAAGTATGGAGCCCCTTCTCAGTGTGATCCTTCCACCTATCTTGAGAGGAAGCTTTACTATGAAGCTGCTCCCCTTTCCATAGACGCTTTTTACATCTATAGTCCCCTTCATCCTCTCCACCAGGGAGGAAACTATGGAAAGTCCAAGTCCTGTACCCTGGATATGCTTTGTCACATCAGAATCGAAGCGGTGGTATCTTTCGAAAAGATACGGTATGTCCTCCTCTTTTATACCTATTCCTGTATCGGATACATCTATGACCAGATTCATATTATCGTCAACAGAAGCATAGATTTTTACCGCACCCTCACTTGTATACTTTATCGCATTGGCTGCCAGATTGATCACGATCTGCTTTATTCTGTCGTCATCACCTATCCATACATCAGGTGTCCCCTGTGACACTGTGGTCTCAAACATGAGACCGCTTTCCTCTGCCATTGTGCCCATCATGTTCCTGATTTCATTTAACAGCCCCGAAAGATGGAAACGGCGGTTATTCAGCTTAAGGCTCTGCCCGTTCAGGCTTACCATATCGAAGATATCCCTGATAAGAAATGACAGCATCTCCTCAGAAGCAAGTATCTGCCTGGCATATTCCTTTGTCTGTGATCTCTTGGAAACCTGCTCCATATGGGTTGCATCTACCCGGATCAGATGAAGCGGAACTGATATCTTGTCGGAGACATCGGAAAAAATCCTTTCCTTCTCACTGATCTCATAGGATGCCTCCTTATTTTCCTTGTCCACCCTCTCCTTCAGGATGCTTATCTGCCTGTAGTCCCTTGACTCAACTGCCAGGAAACAGATATAGATATAGAAGGAACAGAATGCGGTCACGAACTGTCCCTTTCCATACAGCATATCAAATGTGATTATCACTGCGACAATGCAGCCAAGGGAGAGGATAATATTTGCTCTTATACCTTCTGCTGATTTCCTGTATGTATAGAGATATACTACCATAGCAGCTACCGAAAGCTCTACCAGAGCAAAGGATCCCCAGAATATCAGGCTGTTGATGTATGGTAAAAAAAGGAGGCCTCCTGACAGGACAGCCAGGCCCGCATCAGCAAATGCTGCAACTGTAGTAATAAAAAGCCAGATACGAAATGCCTTGCTGTGACTTGTCGTCCTCCCGTACTGGAGATCAAGGAAGATAAGAAGCACCAGGTCAAATACCCCGACTGCAAGATTAAGATAGGGATCAGGTGGCAATCTAAAAATCCTCATAGAACTTCCTTACCTCCTATCGCTTGACTTATTACCGAAAACAGCTCATCCTGCTTTACCGGCTTTCTCACATATCCGCTGAATCCGGCCTTCTCGTACATCCTGGCGTACTCCTCGCCATCGTTACCTGTGACCATTATAACCGGAGTATGTTCTGCAAGTCCTGACTCAGTCATCCTTCTCATAGTGGCCATCCCATCCATGACGGGCATCTGATGATCTATAAGCACCAGATCGAAATGCTCCCTTGTCATAAGGTCAAGTCCCTCACGTCCCCCTGAGACAGAAGTAACACTTGCTCCGGTATGGTTTAGAAGGCCCTCGATAATCCTTAGATTGATAGGAGTGTCGTCAATGCTTAAGATATGCTTCCCGCTAAGATCAGGCATACCTGTCTTCTGATGAAAGACCTGATCCTCTGTCTTTGCCTGATTTAAGATCCGGTTTACGACCTTTAGCACAGATTCGCCCTCCCTCTTTATCTTGCCGGTAAGCACCCCCACTACAGGGTCCTTATCCTCCTCAGCTATAAGCTGGTTTATCCCAAGGACAGCATTAAGCGGTGTCCTTATCTCATGAGTCATACCGGCAAAGAGATCCTCTCTGGCCTTCTGTGCCTCCTTTATCCTCTCCTGAGCCTTCCTGCTCTCATCTAGCAGGGCTGACATCCTCTTGTAGTCGGGTGATTCCAGTGAGAAATAAAGGATCACAAATGACAGGATCCCTGTTGCATGAGCTACCAAAACTCTGGCATTTATACAAGCCTGTATCAGACATCCGATCACAACGACCATATATCCTGCAAAAATAGTTTTCTTCTGTTTGCTTGAAAAATCCTTATTAAATACGACCATCATAAATATTGAGCTTGTCACTATAAAAAGCGGAATACCATAGCCTATGATATATGAGAAAGGTGTCCTTACAAACCTCTCTGTGCTGAAATCATAGTCTATGATAAAGTGACCCGGCCAGAATATGCTTATTATAAGAAAGACCATATAGACTGAAAAGATAAAGTCCGCTACATTGGTCATCGTATGGATAAGCTTGTTTGGCTTGAAATAGCTTTTCAGATAACGGAAAAGCACATAGGAAAGCAGTCCGAATCCAAAATAGTTCAATGTATTTAATAATACAACTATGAATTTCGAGTAAAATAGCTCGCTGTCTACCGAAAATGTAACATAGGTCGTAACAAGATCAAATATATCACTTACTACAGCCGTAACCGCAAGTACACGAAAGGACGGCAGGTTATGCTTCCTGTCTATCATGATAAATACAAGCAGTATTGTCCCGAATATGGCAGCCACACCCTCTATATTCATATTGACCCTGCTGGTGACCTCTGCAAATACATCCTCTTTTCTCATAATACACTTCCCTTCAGTGCCAGCACTCCTCTGATACGACGCTTGAGAATGATCTCGTCAACCGGCCGCTCGATTATATCGTTTCCACCGCAGGAAATACTCCTGACCTTTGATGAACGGTCTCTTTCATCTGTGATGAATATCACAGGAACGTTAAGCTCCATAAACCTCTCTTCATTTCCGAATATCATTGCTGAATCAATGAGGGCGAGATCAGGCTTGTCATTCCTTAATAAATTAAATCCCTTTACTATATCAGATGCCTCGGTCACCTCATAATCCTTTCCCAGAATATATGAAAGTATATTTCTCTCCAGATCATATGAGGTCGCAAGAAGGATCCTTGTCCTTTCCTTCTGTTTAGGAGCAGGCGCCTCTTTCTCCTCCTGCTTCCCCTCATTTGCCGGATGGATAGCAGAATCCAGATCGCTTAAAAGCTTTCCATAAAGCTCCATTACCTCTTCATGATGCGCCCTTATATAGTCTGTATCAGATGCCTTACAGGCGTCCTCAAGCCTCTTCGCCTGGTCGGAAAGCTCTCCCGCTCCTATGGTCCGGCTCGAGCTCTTCAGTGAATGGACACCTATACGGTAATTTTCCAGATCTCCGTCAGAAAGCTCTTTTGAAAGCTTCTCCCTTGTATCTCCCTTGATGTAATCGTTTATTATATCAAGATAGAAATCTTCTGCTCCTCCGCAATAGGCAAGTCCTGCCTTTGTATCTACTATATCAGAAAGAGCCTTCATAGGATCAGACGATGTATCAGTTTCCCTGATAGTTTTTTCGATGCTTTCCTGGTCAGGCACATCATTTTTTGCTGTAAGCTCATGATCTGTGCCTGTTCTTATTACAGAGCCTTCACCGCAGAGTCTGTCTATAGTATCAAACAGGCCGTCTTGGGTCACGGGCTTTAGCATATAAGCAGCAAAGCCATGTGATCTGTATTCTCTCTCTACGTCAGTTACAGCATTCGCTGTAAGGGCAACGACAGGAGTATCAGGGCAGAGGTTTTCAGTCCTTATCGTATCCATGGCCTCAATGCCATCCATGACAGGCATCAGATGATCCATGAAGATGATATCATAGGCAGTATTCCTTTCCCTGATACGCGAAATTGCCTCCTCCCCGTTCATGGCCGTCTCTACATGACATCCTCCTGATGTAAGGATACGGGCCGTGATATCGATATTGATCTGGTTATCATCGACGACAAGGACATCGAGCTTCTTTGCCGCCTTTCTTGTCTTCTTTTCAAATGAAGCCAGGGCAAGAGCCTTTTCTTCTCCTATATGGTCATCTGACACATCACCCTGACGAAGAGTAAAGTAAAACCTGGATCCAATATTGTAGGCACTCTCATATTCAAGCTTTGACCCCATAAGATAGAGAAGCTTTGAGGCAAAGGCAAGACCTAAGCCAAGGCCTGATACTGTTCCCTCCCTGTCTCCCCTGAAAAAGCTCTCATATATCCTCTTCATCTCGGCAGGCTTGATGCCCTTTCCAGAGTCCTCTACAGTAAAGCCGATAGCACTTATGCTGTCCTTCCACTCAAGTGAGATATCCACCTCCCCCTGATCCGTATACTTTATCGCATTGGAGATAAGGGTATCCATAAGCTGGCCAATCCTGATCCGGTCTCCATAGAGCCTTGTCGGAAGTGCCGGATCTATTACCAGATGAAGCTTCAGCCCCTTATCGGCATTAAGGAAGGCCGTCCTCCTCTTCATATCCTCGACAAGCACGCAAGTCTCATAATCATCATTTTCTATAGAGACATCCTCGTCCTCTATCTCAATGAAGTTCTTTATGTTGTCAGCTATCGAGAGAAGATCACGGCTGGCCTGGCGGATATTTTTCACATCGGAAGCTGCAGCCCGTTTTTTTCTGTCCGAAAGTATAAGCTCGGAATACCCTATTATTGCATTGAGCGGGGTTCTAAGCTCATGGGATAGATGGAGAAGGAAATCTGTTTTTGAACGGCTTCTTCTATTTTCAAGCATAGCCTGCTGCCTCATCTGGCTCTGCGTATCGCGAAGCTTATCCATCACAAGAAGCATGCCCTGATAGTCAGGTGTCTCCATAAGGATCATAAGGAAGGTAAGCCCGATTGCAACCGCAAAGATAGATAGGAGAACCTTTGGGAAAACAAAAAGCTGCAGGGCCGCAACAGACATACAGAAGGAAAAATATATCCATACAAGGATACGCCTGTTATTGGTCCGAAACTCCTCTGTAGTCATGACAACTCTCGCAAAGGCGAAGCCGACCTCTACATACGGGAAAAAGAAGAGGACAAAATACAGAGGTCCATGTATATAGACCCCATTTTGAAAAGACATAAGGATTCCGGTAGGAAAATTTATCAGCAGAAGAATAACATATGCGAATATAAGAATATAGTCTATCCTGTGTAGAGACAGAAGACTGCGTCTATTATCATCTGGATCACTATTTTCTGAGACCTCCTCTGCATACTGAAGAAAGAGTATACCTAAGAAAGCCAGGACAAAATAATAGAGCTCATTAAGAGCCATATTCAGAAATACCGGAACTCTATTGGCATTGCTTATAGTAAAGGCTGTAATAATGTCAAAAATGTCTGCGACAAGCACAAATACTATAAGCTGCAAAAAGCCGCGGTTCTTCCTTACCTTCAGGTCATAGGAGAAAACTATGTATAGAAGGAAAATACTAAGAAAAACAGCCGCAGCTATTGAAAAATCGATATTATAAAGAAGTTTCATGATCAGGCACCAGCGAGGATCTCCTGAACTCTCGCTATCAGATTTTCTGGAATAAATGGCTTTACTATGTATCCGGAAGCATTCAGGTTGGCAGCCTGAATCACAGATTCCTGTGTCGAATCACCTGTGAGAAAGGCTACCCTGACGTCCTTTGTAGCAGGATTGTTCCTGATATAGCGAAGGGTCTCAAAGCCATTCATTACAGGCATTTCTATATCCAGAAGGATCAGATCATAATACTCATCAGAAAGCTTCTGTAAAGCCCGGTTTCCGGACTCTACAGCCTCAACAAAATATCCCTCCTTTGTCAGGATATAGCTGGCAGTCTTTCTGGTGATAAGATCATCATCAACTATAAGTACTCGTTTCATCTGTGAAAAGCCTCCGTTTCTATAATCATTCCTCGCCGGTCAGCTTGTCTATGCTTGCGATCCTTACACATATGGTAAATATCTCAGCAGCCTGCTTCAATTCTTCAAGCGGCGGATAGGAAGGAGCTATCCTGATATTCCTGTCATCAGGATCCTTTCCATATGGATATGTAGCCCCTGCCGGTGTAAGAGTAACTCCGCAGTCCTTACACATGGCTACTATCTTCTTCGCACATCCTGGAAGTGAATCAAAGGAAATGAAGTATCCTCCGTTTGGCTTTGTCCACTCACCAACGCCTAAGTCTCCAAGATTCTTCCCGAAAATATCCCATACAGCCTCGAACTTAGGGCGGAGGATAGCCGCATGCTTTCTCATATGCTGCTTCATATTGGCCATATTTCCGAAGAAGCGGACATGACGGAGCTGATTTAGCTTGTCATGGCCTATGGTCTGGGCTGACATATATTTCCTGATATCATCGAGATTCTTCTTTGAGGCAGCAAGAGCAGCAAGTCCTGATCCAGGGAAGGTCACCTTGGATGTGGATATGAATTTATAGACCATATCCGGATGTCCTGCCTTACGGCACTCATCAAGGATCTCAAGGATCACATCCTGCTTCTCCGGAACATCATAGAGATGATGAATGGAATAGGCATTGTCCCAGTAGATCCTGAAATCCTCGGCTGCAGGGGTAAGGGCAGCGAATCTCCTTACTGTCTCGTCCGAATAGCTGTAGCCCTGAGGGTTTGAGTACTTTGGCACGCACCAGATTCCCTTTACGGCCGGATCGTTATTTACAAGGTCCTCTACCATATCCATATCCGGGCCGTCCGGAGTCATAGGTATATTTATCATCTCGGCGCCGAAAAACTCCGTGACCCTGAAATGCCTGTCATAGCCAGGTACAGGGCAGAGAAACTTCCACTTGTCAAGCTTGCACCACGGAGTGCTTCCGCAGACTCCCTTGGCATAGCTCCTTGCCACCTGATCGAACATGATATTAAGAGAGGAATTACCAAAGATGATCATATCATCAGGACTTACCTCGCTCATCTCTCCCATCAGGGCCTTAGCCTCCGGGATTCCCTCTCCGACTCCGTAGTTCCTGCAGTCGGTTCCTGTCTGATCGTTGAAATAGCTCTTTGAGCTTAATACGTCCATCAGCTCATTAGACAGGTCAAGCTGCTCTGTCGACGGCTTTCCTCTGGCCATATTAAGGGAAAGATCCTTTTTCTTCCAGGCGTCATATTCCTTTACAAGCGCCTGTCTCTCCTCGAGAAGCTCTTCTTTTGTCATTTCCTGATAAGTCATCTTTTTCCTCCAGCTAAAGCTTAACATTTCTTATTTAGTCTATCACTTAATATCCCAATTCGCAATACAGGGAGACTATATTTTCATTTTTCTGATATAAAGATCCGCAAACTCTGCTGAATCTCCAAGCCTTACCTCCCGGCTGATACTGCATATCCTTTTCATCCTCTCTCCTGCATCCTCTCTTTCTGATAGAAAGCTCACTGCCCCCTTAAGGGAGGTATTTCCGCACGGGATTATATCCGTATCATTTAGTTCCTCAGGAAAAAGCCCTATGTCGATCGCATCAGGAACAGACAGTCCTTCTCCAAATCCACCTGCAAGATATACTCTGACAGGATGCATGTGAAGACTATGAAGCAGTACGGTAAGACCTGCCGATATGGCTGCCTTTGCCATCAGAAGCTCCCTTATATCATCCTGAAGGAGCCTTATATCATCCCCTCCTCTTCCTCTCCAGAGAGGATATCCCCTTTTGATCCATTCATCCCTCACATAGGTCCCGTTCTGGTCTATTATGCCCTCTCTTTTCATAGAAGCCACTGCACTTATAAGACCGCTTCCGCAAAGGCCGGCAGGACGCTTCAGGGAAAGCCTGGCTTTCCTTTGCATCAGCTCCCCAGGTGAAAGTCCGGCGGTCTCCTCCTCCCAGGGGATAAGGGATAGCCTTACTCTTCCATTCACAAATGAAACTTCCCTTATGGCCCCGGCTATACCGGCGCAGCCACAGCTTATATTTGCCGCCTCGAAGGCAGGACCGGCTGCAGTAGATGCCACGACAAATCCATCCCTGTTTCCAACGGCCATCTCACCATTTGTCCCCAGATCAAGAAGCAGCGTACATGAGTCATCCCTGTCCATATCAAGGGAGTAGATACCGGATACTATATCTCCACCTACAAAGGCACTTATTCCAGGAAGCAGATAGGCCCTTCCATTATCCAAAAAAAAGAGGTCGGTCAGATCCCTAAGACCTATGTCACCCGGATCAAATGGAGCATGCCCGAGTGGAGAGACGTCATCTCCGGCAAGCAGATGACCCATAGTCGTATTCGCTGCCACAGCAAGAGCCTTTGGGATTCCAGTCAGGCCATAGCGTCCTGCAAGCATGGAAAGCTCACCTTGTATGGTGCTCTCAGCCAGGCGCTGCATATCAGAGCCGGCAATACTTCCTGATGATGCTGCCTTTATCCTTGAAAGCACATCTGCCCCGTATGTCCTCTGAGGATTTTCAAGCCTTACAGACCCTATGATACTGCCGTCAGGACTTACTGCTGCCGTCTCTATAGTAGTAGAGCCCAGATCGGTCGCAGCATACCACTGTCTTTTACCCTGGCCCTCAGAAGAGACTTCAGGTATATCTGCGATCTGATCCGGCTCCACATCTACCTCTGCCTTATCTCCGGTCAGATCCCCTATCCTGGTCTGGCAGGCGAGGACCTGTCTGCTTCCGGAACCATCCCTTACATTTATATGACAGCCTCCGCAGCTGCCCATACCTCCGCAGGGCAGAACAAGACGGATCCCCTGCTTTCGCAGGAAATCCGCCAGTGTCATTTCATTATCAGCTGATCCGTCATTTATCAGTTCTATCTTCATCTGTAGAGATCGACCTTGCTCAGATCGTAGTTGGCGAGATTATCAACTACTCCTCTGTCATCAGCCTCTCCGAACAGGGTTTCCCTGTCCTTGGCGAAAAGAGGAGCCTCTCTGTATGCCGAAGGACCTCCTACACAGCCTCCAGGGCAGGCCATTCCTTCGATAAAGTCGAAGTCTGCCCTTCCGACCTTGAGAAGGAGAAGCTGCTTCTTGCATTCATTAGCTCCGTTAGCTACACATACCTTGGCGTCGAAATCCTTGCCTTCCTCCTTTAATACCTCAAGGACGGCATTAGCAACTCCACCTGTCTGTGAGAATCTCTTTCCAAAGATCGAGCTCTCCTGATACTCGTATCCCTCGTCCTCCTCGAGGACCACATCCCTGGCTCTCATCATGGCTCTTACCTCTGAGAAAGTCAGTGCATAGTCTGCATTTCCCTCTATGTCCATCTCCATGGCCTCACTCTTCTTTGCTATGCAAGGTCCAATGAATACGCATACAGCCTCAGGATCCTTTGCCTTTACAAGCCTTGATACAGCACACATCGGAGAAACAGATGTGGATATCAGCTCGTCGGCAAGCTCAGGATAGTGCTTTCTTATCATATTTACAAAGGCCGGACAGCAGCTTGTAGACTTCCTCTCGCCCTTCTCGTGTGCCTCATACCACTCAGCCGCCTCTGCCTTTGCAGTCAGATCTCCGCCTAAGCCGACCTCGATGAAATCCTTGAAGCCAAGCTTCTTCATGGCCTTTTTCCATGAATTCATTGTGACCTTCGGACCGAACTGACCCTCTGTAGCAGGTGCAGCCATCGCATAGACCGGTCTTCCGGATCTGATCGCATTTATCACAGGAACTATAAATGACTTAGAAGCAATGGCTCCGAAAGGACATCTGTGGATACACTGACCGCAGCGTATGCACTTCTCGTCATTGATACGGCAGATACCGTACTCATCATACTCTATCGCATTTACAGGGCATGCGAACTTACATGGACGCTTAAGAGCAGCTATCGCATGATAAGGGCAGGCCTGGGCACATTTTCCGCACTCCTTGCACTTCTGCGGATCTATATGGCTTCTGGTCTCTCCCGGCTGGCAGGCACCGAACTTGCAGGCAGATACACAGGCCTTGCCAAGACAATTCTGACAGTTATCAGTCACTACATATGAGGAGATAGGGCAGTCCTCACAGGCCGCATGCAGCACCTGGATAATATTACCGTTATCCTCCGCGTCAACAGACTCGCCGCATGCCAGACGGACTCTTTCTCTTATGATCTCCCTCTCCTTATAGATACAGCAGCGGAACTTTGCCTGAGGGCCAGGGATAAGCTTCTCCGGAAGGAATTCCTTCTCGGCCTCGAGATTTCCCTCGAAAGCAAGCTTAGCTACTGCTCCAAGAACATCATGCTTGATCTTTATCACACCTTCGTCAGCGTACATAGTTATCTCCTTCTAGATTTATTTATAAATACTTTCCATAGCTTGTTTCTTTTTTCATAGCATACAATCTCGCCTCTGCCCTGTTATAGACATCCTCCGGTGAGCGGGCCGCTCTCTCATCTGATGAGGCTGCTCCATAGCTTATCCTGATATCATATTTCCTCCTGAATTCATAGCGGGCCTCGAGTCGCTTCATCCTTGAAAGAGAGGTCTTCACATCCCTGTAGCTGCCATTCTCTATAAGGACTATGAACTCGTCTCCTCCCATCCTTATTACCGTTCCGCACCAGGAGAATGAGTCCCTTATTATCTTGGCCGCATCCATTATAAGCATATCTCCGGCCTCTCTGCCAAAGGTGTCATTTGTCTTTGAGACACCGTTGATATTGAAGCAGACGATCTGATATGAAAGCGGGGCCTCTTCTCCTGTCAGCCTCTCAAACAGGTCATTGCAGTAGGTCCTGTTATAAAGTCCTGTAACAGCATCACGGAAGGCTATCTCCTCTCCTATCTCCCGTGTCGCCTTACTCATGGCCTTGTTTTTTAGCCTGATAAGATGGGCAGCTCCAATAAGAATGATAAAGCAAAGAATGATCTGAGGCAGGAATGAATAGAAAAGGGCCCTGCTTCTTATCCTGATATATACGGCAAGATACTTCCTTAGCATATCCGCTAAATATCCGGCCGAAAGCACGAGGATAGCCAGATCATCTATCAGCACAGGAGAACTGCGTTTCGCTGCTGTTCTATCATAGGCCAGAATCATCAGAATGATCACGGCAAGGATCATTAGCTGTGACAGGATCATCAGATCCGCCGGATGGACAAGCCCGGTAAGGATAAATATCCATGATGATGCCGCAAATACGACGCTTATGATTCCGGCGATCCTGCCGCATATCCTCTGATATCTCCTCTTACCCGGCTTCCTTATCAGATAAAGTATCGACATAAATGGCAGCACAAGGGTATAGGCTGACAGATACTCAAGAAGGGTATTCACATAAAAGTCGGCCGAGAACATCTCTACCATATGTGTAAAGCACATAGTCCAGACAGCTGATATAAAAGCAAGTGCTCCTATAGAAAAAGTAAGCCCGTAGCTTCTTCCCCTTATGCCAACGGCTATTGATAAAAGCATAAGCACTGCTCCGAATGTGAACAGAAGAAAGGCTGCAGTATTAGTCGCCACATGCATGTACGAATAGCAGCCGACTTTGTTCTTTGCCGGAACCAGCCTTACCGGAGAAAGTACCCTGAACGCATTATCTATGCCGGGAGTGATCGTTATACAGCATTCCCTTCCAGCTGCATTGGTAGGAAGCAGGGCCATATGCAGTCCGCTACCCGGTGTCTGCTTTTTTCTTAACAGATCATATCCGTAGCTGTATGTCGTTATCCCGTCTACATTCACCGTAACAGCTGAAAGCTCCCCGTCAAAGGAAAGTATGACATCCTCACCCAGAGTCCTGGGAAGTCGCTTATTAAGGATTATCATATCACCCTTTTTTATGGCTCTGTCAAATCTGTATGTATACAGATCAGCATTTTTAACCGTTTTTCCAGAAAAGCTTACCTGCCATCCTTTAGAATAATCCCTGACATTCGAATCTAGTATTCTGTCAATGAACAGTATAAAAACCGTCATGGCAATAAGTGCAACTGCTGTGGCTGTTATATACCTGACTACGAGTCCGGCCCTTGTCCTTTTCCTTATCATAGGCCGCTCCTTTGGTTATTCATATCCGTTTTCATCATGTACAATCTCTGCTTTGAGACCTGAAGAGCCCTTTCGGTATCCTTATCCCTTATCTCACCCGAAAGAGCATATCCGTATGCGGCATCCAGCTCAACTCCTGCCCGCACGGATACCCCTTCAAGCTCCTTTTCAAGCTGCTTTGCCCTTTTCTCAATCTCATAAACAGAGATCATATTTTTTTCGAAAACAATAAAAAACTCGTCTCCTCCTGTCCTTGAGATCAGGTCAGCATCATAAAAGACCTTCCTTAAGCCATCAGCAAATCCCTTTATCACCAGATCTCCAATGTGGCTTCCCTTTTCCCGGTTTATACGCCTAAGTCCATTCAGATCATAGATTATGAATACATAGTCACTCTTATCTGCTGATATCCTTCTCAGAACAGACTCACCTATTATATTATCCTTTAGTCCTGTAAGTGTATCTGTTCCCGAATTCTCTAAAAGCCTTTGTCTCTGGGCTTTTTCAGCCATCTGCTCCAGAACGCCTTTCACATATCCTATGAATATCACGTTCGTCATCATAAGCAGTGATAAGGGTATAAAGAACATGTCTAAAAAGTTATAATAGACATGAGTCAATGGATCCGCATAGTATACCAGCGTATAGATAACTGCTGCTATTGCCGCGACAAAGATACCGGACTCAAGATACTTCTCAGACACCCTCGACCTCTTCCAGTGATAGAGTGACAGAACGACCAGAAAGACAGCATCAAAGGCCATTAAAGCGTGAAATACCGGAAGCAGATAATCGACATTTACAAGCCTTAGCTTCTGAAGGACAATAGCAGCTGCACTAAGACCTGTATAAGCACAGACCGATCCTGTCATGACAAGCTTCTGCCAGGTCGCCAGATTATAAAAGCAGGTCAGCACCATGATCAAAAGAGGTATAAAGAGCAGGTATAGCGACATATACTCTATCATACTGTTGGTATGCAGATCCCTCGAGAAAATCTGGACCACCTTTGAGGAGCACATGCACCATAGCGATGAACATATGGAAAAGAATCCAAGATAGATCATCCTGAAGAATCCCGGATCAAACACCGTCGCAAAAAGTGACAGGAGTATGACCAGCGCTCCTGCTATAAATATGTAGAATGAGACAAATGCCACAAAGGATCTTCCTTTTACAAATACAGCCAGCGCATCATTAAAGGGAGTGATAATGACCTCAGGCACTTCTACGATTGAATCGTTTTGTGAGCTCATCTCCATTATCTTAAGGATCTTTCCCGTGCTTCCCTGAGGAAGCTCGACAAAGTTGTAACCGCTGCCTAAGAATGCTCCCGGATTGAGTCCTGTATAGTTATTATATCCATAATAATATACCTGCTTCTCATGGCCTCTGCCATCTATCAGGCTGACCCTTACCGATGACAGACGACTGTAGACCATGACCGTAAGCCGGCCGGTATACTCCATGTCTATCTTCCTCTTCATCACAATGGTCTCATTCCTCTTCAGATCAAGATGTCTGAATTTCCTGTCCTTTATCGAAGCATTCCTATATTGCCTGCCGGAAAAATCTATATCCCATCCATTGTCAGTATCAAACACCTTGCTGCCGCTCTGATTGGCCACAAGATATATAAGCATCCAGATGATACAAAAAACTGCCGCCGAAAATAGGCATACCTTTATTATATTATTAAAGATTCGTCTTCTCTCTATCATTTCTTTAGTCAAAAAAAGCCCACTGTCATGGTAGCAAATGTATTCTACCATACCAGCGGGCTTTTTACAAAGGGTTATTGATAAATATCACTTATTTGTCAGATCATCTCCAAAATACTTCACCGAAAGTTTCTTCAGGGTTCCGTCTGAACGCATATCCGAAAGAGCCTTGTTTATCGCTTTTTTAAGTGAGGCGTTATACTTCCCCCTTTCCATAGGGATAGCATACTCTGTGGCCTCCTTGTCTGTATCAGCCACGGCAAGAGGATCCGACGGATTCTGTTTCATATAGTCTCCGAATGAGGTGGAAGCGTTTATAGTCGCGTCGACCTGACCGTTCTTTACCATCTGCAGAGTCTCGACAAGAGTATCGACACCCTTTACACTAGCTCCGTACTTCTCTCCGATCTCCTGATATGTCGAGCCGATAGAATTTGCCGTCGTCTTCCCTCTCAGGTCATCAAAGGTCTTCACATCGCTACTCCCCTTCTTTACTATAAGAACTGTATGGTCGTAGCAGTATGGATCAGAAAAATCATACTTCTTCTGTCTCTCAGGGGTCACATCGACTCCGTTTACCACTATATCATATCTGCCTGAATCCATGCCGGCGAAAAGTCCGTCCCAGGGGCCCTCGACTATGTCAGCCTTTACTCCCAGTCTCTTTGCTATATTCCTTGATACCTCGACGTCATAGCCGACCAGCTCGTCCTTTTCATTATGAAACGAAAACGGCTGCCAGTCTCCTTCGAGACCTATAGTTATCTTCCCGGCATCCTGTATCCTCTTCAGATGATCAGCCTTCTGATCAGCTGTCTTCCCCTTAGAACTGCAGGCAGCCAGCGCAAGAGCTGATACAGTTATAAGAGCAGCGATTATACTTTTCTTCATAAATACCTCCTGTCATTATTCTACAGAAGGAATTATATAATAGATTGTGTGCAATGTAAACTAAAACTTTACTAAAATGCCATTTCCTGCCTTAAATCACTGGCAGAAGGATCCGAAAGACTGTACCCGGCTCATCAAGCAGGCATATGCTTCCGCCATGCAGCTCAACCACCTGCTTTGCGATCGAGAGGCCAAGCCCTGTTCCCCTTCCGCTGGTTCTCGATTCATCTCCTACTACAAAGGGCTCGAAGACACTATCCCTGTATTCCTCAGGTATTCCCGGACCATTATCACCAATCCTTATCTCCATATATCTGTTTTGCTTTTTAGTAACTACAGACGCATGGATAAAGATAGTGGCAGGGGCTGCTGCGTACTTCAGGGAGTTGCCCAGGATGTTTTCAAAGACCCTCTTAAGCTGCATCCGGTCAAATACAGCCATGACCTTCTTATCCGGCAAATCTGCATCCAGCTTAAAGCCGGCTATCTCAAGCTCACTGTATCTTGCCGCGACATTTTCCCTGATGAATTCGCAGAGATCTCCCCGCCTTTTGTCAAGCTCGAACTCAGGATGATCAAGCCTTGAGAAATCGCTTATGCTGTTTACAAGCTCAGTAATAAGCTCTGCCTTTTCCCTTATGATCTCCATATACTTAGGCCTCTCCTCCTCCGGGATCAGACCGTCATTCATGGCATTTATATATCCGGAGATCACGGTTACAGGTGTCTTTAAGTCATGGGAAATATCGGCGACTATCTTTCTTCTCTGATCCACAAGCCTTGTCTCCTCCTCATGACCCTTTCTCAGGGCATCCTCCATTTCATTGAAGGACCGGATCACCTCGATCATCTCCTTAGGCTCCTCTCCCTCGGATATCTGAATCCAGCTTCCCCTGGATGTCCCCTCTATTGCCCTTGAAAGCTTCTTTATAGGTGAAACAACCCTTGATGAAAGCTTCCTGCCAGACAGCATTATAATAAGTGCCATAAGTATTATATAAAGAATGACAGCCGACATCACAATGATCCTCTGAGTCCTTATAAAGCCATTCTCATAGGAATTACTGTGGATCAGCAGGAATCTTTTACTGCCAGCGGAATTCGTGAACTCATATTTCTGTATGAAGAGGTTGCTGCTGTCCACCTGATAGAAGAGATAGTTCATGGTCTCAGATGAAATGCTGCTGTTCTTCAGCTTCATATTGCTGAAGAGTATCCGGCCCTTGCCATTTACTACAGCTATTCCTGTGACCTCATCATTATTATGTCTCACCAGAAGGAAGCCGTCGTTTTCCTTCTGTTCAAGACGGATCATGTCATAGACCACGTTGGCATCAGCCATAGGCAGATACTGCAGGATATCCTTATTGTAGGTATTCTTCCTGTCAGAATCACTCGTGTATATGACTCTGGCCCTGCTGTCAGTTATCTCGAAGTATCCGTCCTTTCCGAGCGACCTCCCCGTATTTATCGAGGAATAATCATCACCTGAAACATTGTTTACCTGTCTGATAAGCCGTCTGATACCGGCCGGCTCAACCTTCTCCGGCATCAAAAAAAAGGTGCAGACAGCAAGCACTACAGCAAGTATCAGCACCGCTATTACCAGCACTATGGAGTAATGAAGTATTATCGAATATATGCTGCTGTTCCCTTTTGCCTTAAGTCTTCTGAGCTTATTTACCATCGACTGCTCCAAGCTTATATCCGAGTCCTCTTACTGTAATGATGTATTCAGGATCCTTAGGATCATCCTCTATCTTGTCCCTCAGATTCGAGATATGGACCATTATAGTATTCTCGTCATTCTCAAAGTATTCTCCGCGCAGATACTCGTAGATCTGCACCTTGGTATAAACCCGTCCTGGATTTTTCATAAGAAGCATAAGGATCTTTATTTCAGTAGGCGTAACCCTTATCTCCTGTCCGTTCTTAAAAAGCTGCATGGTCTGCCTGTTTAGCTCTAGTCCTCTGTAGCTTATCAGATCCTGCTCTTCTATCTCCTTATTTCCGCTGTTCAGATCATAAAAGCGCCTTAGGGAAGCCTTGACTCTGGCCACGACCTCAAGCGGGTTAAAGGGCTTTACTATATAATCATCAGCTCCCAGATCAAGTCCAAGTATCTTGTCACTGTCCTCCTTTTTTGCCGAGAGGACTATTATAGGAAGGTTATATCTCTGTCTGGCCCATCTGATCAGCTCATAGCCGTTCATCACAGGCATCATTATATCAAAGATACCCAGATCGATCTTTTCCTTTTCAAAAACCCTGCAGGCTTGCTCACCGTTTCCAGCGGTAAGCACCCTGTATCCCTGGTTTTCCAGATAAAGCTTAAGGACCTGTGTTATGTCCGTATCATCCTCTGCAATAAGGATGCTCTGCTGTCTCTTATCCTCATCCATTATCCTGTCTGTCTCCCAAAAGTCTTGTTGCGGATCCTTTTTATTTCTTTAGCAGCATAGTGATAGTATCTGTCTGAAAGCTTATCCCAGCCAGCATAGGCTCCGTCCGGCCTGTGATCAACAAGTCCCTCCCTGTCAAGAATCCTCTCAATATATGCAGTAGTCTTTTCTGCTCCTGATATGTTCAGATGGTCGCCTCCGTCAGCTGTATCCCTTCTCCAGTCTATACCCAGTTCCTTTATGTTCATATCAATATAGTGCAGATGATTTTCAGATGCAAGTCTTTTCAGCCTGTTGTGCTTTTCCATATTGTAATTCCTTGGGGAAGGAGCACTGTAAAGCACAAGCCTTGCCCCATGCTTTTTGCAGAGCTCAAGCATCTTATAGAATGCATCCTTATTGGCACGGGAAATCTTCTTTTCCTTTCTGGAGAGCTTCATATAAGAACCATCGCCCTCATATGGCTTTATGTCCGTCCTTATCACGAACCCCTTGTAGTTCTTCTTTATATTCACATTTCCAGAGCCGTTTATCAGATGCTTCCAGAGATTATGATACTGAAATACCGGGATGACAGAGGCCACTCTTTCCGCCATCATATCCTGAAGCTGATCCAGATCATGCCTAGTCCGAAAAAGTGAATTAGTCTCCATAATGACCACCTTCGGCTTCTGCGTAGACAAAGAAGCAGAAAGAACCTCAAGCATACCGGCTGTGGTCTGACCCGGCTGTCCGCACATATAGACAGAGTAGCCCCTCTCCCGCCATATCTGCATAGGAGAAACGGATGTATAACTTTCGCTGTCTCCTATGACAAGAACATCTATAGAATCGTCCCTCTCCCTTTCTACCCTCTCCTCCACCAGACGGATATCAAGAGGATTGGTGCCTATCTGCTTTTTCTGATATATATTAAATGGTATGGAAACAAGTAGCAGGAGGATGGCAAGCCCCGCTGCGAACAGAGCTTTTTCCCTTGCCGATATCTGTTTTATATCCATTGTAACAGCCTTTCCTAAAATCCTGCATAGATAAGATCCACCGGACGATAACCAGCTCCATAGGCTCCGAATATGATAAGTCCGAAGATAAGCGCATAATAGGCGCCAAAACGGATCACTACATTCCTTTTAGCAAGATAAGCCTTAAGATCTATCTGCTTTTCCTTTAATATATCTGCTATAAATACTACGATCGTCCCTGCAATTACTGCAAACCAGTCGGCCTTGTCAAGTCCCAGGCCAAGAAGACTTCCATCAAAGAGCCGGCTTATGCCTATATTGGTAAAGCCGCTTATAAACATAGAAAGCCCTGCCATGAATCCCTCTGCACGAAAGAAAAGCTCTCCGGTAAATATGATAAGCCAGGTGCGGAGTATCCTTATAAGTGTAAAAGCCCTGCCATTCTTATCGAATCCGGTCTTTTTATAAAAGGCCTTCTTTACAGGCTCAAGGATCACCTCCAGCATCAGAAGAGCCAGATAGTAAAGCCCGTAAAAGATATAGTTGAAGGCTCCTCCGTGCCAGAGTCCGTTAAAGAGCCATACCGGAGTAAGCGCCAGGAAGGATGTGCCTATCTTGGTAATATATCTGCCGAATTTCTTTCTGGCAAAACGGTTCCACCTCATAGTCATCTCAGAGGTAGTGACCGGATAGAATACATAGGTCTTAAGCCAGACTCCAAGTGTGATATGCCATCTCCTCCAGAACTCCGAGGCGCTCTGTGAGAAGAATGGCTGCCTGAAGTTTTCAGGAAGCCTGATCCCGAACATACCGGCTGATCCTATGACTATATCCATCACTCCGGAGAACTCCATATAAAGCTGCACGGCATAGGAAACTGCCGCAATAGGGATCATTATACCGTCATAGGCAGCATGGTTGTGATAGAGCTCATTTACTACTATAGAAAGCCTGTCGGCTATTACAAGCTTCTTTATCATACCCCAGATGATCCGGCACATCCCGTCAAATATCTGCTGCTCGCTAACAGGGTTTCCTGCATTAAGCTGACTGGCAGTATCCTGATATCTTGCTATAGGTCCCTCCATGGTCTGCGGGAAAAAGCTAAGGAAAAGAGTCACGCTAAATAGGCTTCTGTCGGCATTTATCCTTCCCCAGTAAACCTCCAGAAGATATCCGACTGCCTCAAGCGTATAGAATGATACACCTATAGGTGCCAAGATTCTTACTTCCGGTAAGGAGGCCCCGCTGGCCTGATCTATTATCCTGATAAAGAAATTAGTATATTTCAGATAAAGAAGGATCGCAAAAAGTCCTCCGATCCCTGTCGTGGCAAAAAGTCTTCTCAGCCCCTTTCTATCCCCGGACCTTTCTATCAGAAGGCCTATCCCCCAGACTCCTGCTGCTGTAAGAAGCAGGTAAATGATAAGCTGTCTGCTCCACATAAAGAAGTAAGTCAGTGAAAAAGCAAGAAGGACATACCTCCTGTATCTCCTGGGACTTAGCTGATATACGATCAGGGAAAGAGGAAGAAATATAAAGAGGTAGGGCAGAGTATTGTATCCCATATCAATTATCCTGAAGCTTCTTTATCATCGAGGCCATTCCCTCGATAGAATTGAAGTTCTCAGGCACCATATCAACTGCATTTATCTTTACATCGAACTCCTCCTCCAGATCAGAGACCAGGGAAATGATCCCGAATGAATCCAGGAGCCTGTCATCGATCAGATGCTTTTCATTCTTATAATCTATGCTGTCGTCCTCGTCCATAAGTATCTCTTCTATTCTTTTTTCTATTGTATCCATCTGTTTCCTCCATGATTTCCTTAAAACATCTCCTGTGAAGCTGTATTGAAGCAGTAGCATTCCTTTGACTTTCTCAATACCATGATGCCCTGATCCCTGCTGTAACTTATGATCTCAGGAAGCTCATGACTAAGAAAGAGTGCCATGCCCTCTACGCATGAATATGCTCCGGCATTTCCAAACACCAGCAGATCTCCCACTGACAGAGGACCTGTAGCTGCCTCTCCGCTTATCACATCATTAACAGTGCAAAGGCAGCCGCAGATCGTCCACCTCTTAGTCTCCTCTCCCTCCGGGACGGATGCGCTATCATCCTTTCTTATGACCTCTATAAAAGGATGGTACATGCCTCGCAGCTGGCCATCGTAATTCAGCTGATGCATACCACCATCGGTAATAGCATAATTGATACCGCCGCTTCGCTTGGTATCTAAAACCCTTGTCACATAGGATCCGCAGGATGCCGCAAAGATCCTTCCCATCTCAAGAGTAATATGTCCCTTCCATTCCATCCGGGAGATTGCTTCTCTTATCTCTGTAAAGAATCGATCTGAGAGATCCTCCTTCTGATCCATAAAGTATCTCGCAGGTATTCCAGGGCCGTACTCTATCTCACCTATCCTTATGCCTGCCTCCTGCTCAAGTTCTCTGATAAACTTATCAAGCTTTTCTATCTCCCTTACTGGCTTTTCTGGCTTTCTCTTCTGGGAGCCTGAATAATAATGAATCCCAACAAGCTCTATGGACTGAGATCCTGCGGCTATCCTTATTGCCTGTCTTACTCCGTCCTGATCGAGTCCGAACTGGTTTCCACTTGAAAGCCTGATATAGATACAAAGTCTCTCATTTTCCCTTTCTGCCAGGTCTATAAAAAGCTTTAGCTGATCTATCGATTCTACGGTATATCTGGCCTTTGCTCCACATTCCTCTACTATCCTGCCAAGCTCTAATGGTTTTTTAAGCACTCCTGATATCAGAAGCTTTCCTGGATCAACTCCTGCCTGTCTGCATATGCAGTATTCTCCGTATGAGCAGACCTCTATCCGATCCACCAGAGCAGAGGCCTCCTTTACCAGGAAGGGATTACATTTCATTGCAAAGCAAAGCCCCGCCACGTCTGTCATCTCTCTTATCCTTCTGATATTATCCCGAAATACATCCAGATCAAAGAAATAAAAAGGTCCGGTAGAGCTTAGTGCCTTTTCTCTTAATGCTTCGTTCATCTTTCCTTTAATCCTTTCCTCTCACTGTCCAAAAAAGGGCATTGCGGTCTATCTTGCCATGGGCTGTCAGCTTAAAGCCACTTACCCGCCTTAGTCTGTTCGGCACCATATATGATGGCAGCTCCTTTTTCATCTCTCTTCTAACATCCGCTTCAGCCGGGCTTCCCTGATAGAAGCCGTAGATCAGGCTCCTGTCCTTGTCAAAGATGCAGCAGGCTCTTTTGACTCCCTCCACATCCTCGATTGCACCCTCAAGCTCTCCAAGCTCTATCCTGTGTCCCATATGCTTGATCTGGAAGTCCCGTCTGCCTGTAAAGTAAAGGAGACCATCTGTGCCGAAATATCCCATATCGCCTGTCTTATATATCCTGCTGCCGTCAATAGTGACAAAGGACTGGGCTGTCCTCTCCGGATCGTTATAATACCCTTTGGCCAGAGACTCGCCGCTTACACAGATCTCTCCCCTCTGATCCTTACTCCTTATATGCTTTCCATTCTCATCGACAAGGAAGACCCTGCGGCCTCCAAAGGGCTTTCCTATAGGAAGCTCTCCTTCCGCCGGTCCCTGTGGCAGCCTGTAATAGGTGCAGTTGCAGGTGATCTCAGACGGCCCGTAGAGATTTATGAACTCTGTGTCAGGCAGGGCCTGCTGCCATATCCTAAGCTGCTTTATCGGCATGACCTCACCTGAAAACATAACCTTCTCAAGCCTATCAGGCACCCTGTAATCAAAGCCTCCGAGCTGGGAGATCATACAGAGGGCCGAAACCGCCCAGATCAGCGTTGTGATCCTCTTCTCGCACAGATAATCAATAAGAAGCTTTGGCATGGCAAAATATGTCCTTGGTATCAGCACCAGCTTTGCTCCTGTCATACAGGATGAAAATATATCCTTGACTGACACATCAAAGTCAAACGGGGCCTGGTTTCCTATTACCTGATCACTTTCAATGCCAAGCTCCTCTGTGAAATGACCTATAAAGTCATGCACCGCCCTATGGCTTACCAGGATGCCCTTTGGCTCTCCCGTCGAGCCTGATGTAAAGATCGCATACAAAGGATCCTCCTCCTCTGCCTGCTCCCTTATCCCTGCAAGTGCCTTACCATCTGTCTCTGTATCAAAGATCGTGCCTATATCAAGCACCGTGCCCTTAAAGCCTATAGCAGCAAGTCTTTCCTTCTGCTCCCTGTCGCAAACGACCAGGTCTGCCGACAGTCTCCTCATGATCTTACAAAGCCTCTGATCCGGCTGGGCCTTGTCTATAAATACATAGAAGCCTCCGCCATAAAGGACTCCGTACAGGACGGCCAAAGCCTTGGCCGACTTCTCGAGCAGGATCACAACCGGCTTCCTCAGGCATCCTGCCTTAGCCAGCGCGCTTCCGGCTCTTTCGGCCAAATCCCTAAGCTCCTTCCAGCTGTATGAGCTCTCCTGATCAGCTACCGCTGTCCTTCCCGGAAACCTCTCTACAGTTTTCTCAAATTCCTCTAAAATAGTACGCATATCGCCCTTCTCCCTTTCAACTCCTCTACTATAGTAAACCGCCAATCTAAAATCAGCCTTTACTTTTTCTAAAGAAATCTTTAGATAGAGATCAGCAGAAGGGCATAAAAAAACCGGCACACCGTAATCGGGGTGCCGGTTTTCTATCCGAAACATCTACCTGAATTATTCACAATACATTTTGATAGCTCCGAAAATCACTTGACCTTGTAAAGGAGAAACTCGCTTTTGCATACAGCTTAAAGGACTAAGATGAGATGGCTGAAGCAATCATGGATAAGTGCGATGCAACAGGTAATGAGCATTTCAAGTGTTTTCCAAATCTGCTCGGTATGCACTTCTCCGGGATCATTGCACATGCACGATATCAAATATCAACAGGAAAGATTGAGGGAATCGATCAGAAAATAAAGACACTCAGAAGACAGGGGTAGGGATATCCTTACGATGAATATTTTTTCTTGAAGATTATAGACATGAGCAGAAATGATTATGTCAGGAATCAGAAATCACATAGAATCTGTGATTGAACCACTTTAATCTCCCTGTCCATCTCACTTTGCATCATTATCGTACCATATTATGGTCTGAACCGGTACTTTCCTTTGCCCATACCCTTCACTGACTCAATGATTCCACTATTTTTCATACGACTAATCAGTTCGGAGGAGGGGGATGCTGTTATCCCCAAAGCCTCCATAACCTCAGTACGTCCAAATATTTTTTCTAACCCAAAATTCCAATAGAGCGTCTTGATATTAGAAAGCGTTTTCCCTTTTATGCTATGATCTGCAAGCTCTTTATAATACGGAAGTTTTTCCTGAATGTCCTGTTTTTTGTTTCCAATGTCCTGTTTTTCATTGTTAATGTCCTGTTTTTTCTCAACAAGACCCTGTATTTCATCACTCCATCTGATGTGAGTGTACCTGCTTTTCAGGACATTATGCTCTCCGAGAAGAAGATTCCTGAGAAAAAGCTCCAGATATTCCGTTGTTTCATGGACTCCTTTTTCCAAGTTGTTGTAATTTGCCCGCACCATTGCATTGCGGAAATACCAGGCATTCTCGGCAAATACGTCGTTTGTCACATCAAACCCAAGTGTCCGCAGATATTTGATAAAAAACACCGCTGTCGTCCGTGTGTTTCCCTCTGCAAATACATGGATCTGCCAGAGTCTTGAGACGAACCTGGCAAGATGAGCTATGATCTCAGACATAGACAGACCGTTATAGCTGAAATCTCTTTCCTGCTGCAGATCATATTCGAGTGTCGCCTTCAACTCTGTTGTTTCACCATAGATCATTGTATCTTCATCGAGGATCCATTCCTTCTTTGTCAGATTATAATCCCTGATCTTTCCGGCATGAGGAAAAATCCCCAGAAAAAGCTTTCTGTGGATAGAAAGATATTCAGCCTAAATTCCCGGTGTCTCCACA
>DLDA01000036.1 GCA_002480925.1 Lachnospiraceae bacterium UBA7784
CAGCGAATGGATACTTTGATGCTGATGATAATAAAGAGGCAAGAGTGAAGGCCAGAAAGGCCGTAAATGCTCAGAGAACTGAGGACTTTAGAAACGGTACATACGCTTTGGCAGGAGGAGTTGTCGATCCATTGCCTTCGGACGCTCCGTTCTTTGTAAAGGATTACTATGATTATTACAAGACTAGCAGAGGTTATCATAAAAGAAGTCTTAACTCAAATGATGGCTGGGCAATTACCGGAATGATATCACTTTCCAATATGCGCCAGTTCCATTATGCGGGAGAGATTGATAATGCGGTTCTTATGATCCATGGCGAGAAGGCTCATTCCTGCTATATGAGCAAGGATGCTTTCAAGCTGCTTAATGGAGATAATAAAGAGCTTTATATCATTCCTGGTGCAGTACATACAGATCTCTATGATGGTGGAGATAAGGATTATATTCCATTTGATAAGCTAGAGAGTTTCTTTCATGAGTATTTAAAGTAAAAATCGAAAGGCAGATTTTTGAGATTCCTGGTGAGGATGGAACAACGGAATGGTGCCAACCGGTTTCTGACAAGTCATATGGTGAATGAAAATGATGTCGAAAAGAATTGTAGCAACACTGGTGGTCTTCTTTTTGTTATTAACCGGGTGTAATGCAAATAATACCGGTGATTCTCAAGAAGATAATGTTGGGCAGATGAAATCCGGTGTTCAAACAGATACAAATGAGTCAAAGGAGCAGACTGAGATGAAAATGGCGGATGAAAGCGCACTGGCTGATAATCAGATTTGTGTAACAGTAGGAAGTAGTTCATTTATTGTGAATCTGGAAGATAATGAAACTGCCAAAGCTTTAAGAGAAATGCTTGCGGATGGGGATTTGACTATTTCAGCATCAAATTACGGAGGTTTTGAGAAGGTCTGTCAGTTGGGAAAGACTCTACCACGTAACGACAAACAGATTACAACTGAGGTTGGGGATGTGATGTTGTACAGTGGAAATCAGATAGTATTCTTTTATGGCGCTAATTCATGGTCATATACGAAAATAGGTAAAGTGGAAGCGTCGAGTATCGAAGAGCTTGAAAGTGTGTTAAGTGGATCAGAGACAGAAGTCATATTAAGCATAAAATAAGGAGATGGATACAAAAAAGTCAGCTTGATCATACCAGGTTGGATCAGAGTTTTCAATCTATGGAGTAATGTGGAGAATGCCTTGAAATGAGGCAGAAAATAAGGATTATATTTCAAAAATAAGAGCCTTAGGGCTCTTTTTTATTGAATAGTGTTGTAGCCATTCCAGGATGACCTGGATCTGATCTCATTGTCTGTCACAGAGTTTCTCTGTATAATGTCATAAGGATATTGCCCTTGATCCGCCGTGACCTTAAGACCAAAGGAGGACAGGCCTGCTGCAGGCTCTCTTGGGACAAAGATAGACCATGTGGTGGAGAAGGCTCTTGACGGGCTTGATAAGATAATCTGCCCGAAAAAATAGGCTTGTCGCTTTTTTTAATTATGTGCTATAATAAAAAGCAATGGCTTTTTTTGAGGCGCAGGCGCCGGAGAGGAGAATGGCATGCTGATTCGTGAGACCATCGAGCAGATGGAAAAGGAGGAGCTCTCCCCATATGCTACGCTTTCGGTAAATTCAAGGGGAAGGAAGGTAGCTGAGGAGCAGTGCGATATCAGACCGGTCTTCCAGAGAGACAGGGATCGGATACTGCATTGCAAGGCCTTCAGGAGACTTATGAACAAGACACAGGTCTTCCTTTACCCTATGGGAGACCATTACAGGACCAGGATGAGCCATACCCTTGAGGTCGCTCAGAATGCCAGGACCATAGGAAGGGCCTTAAGGCTTAACGAGAGCCTGATAGAGGCCATTGCCTTAGGACATGATCTGGGACACACCCCTTTTGGCCATGCCGGAGAGGATGTGCTCGATAAGTGTACCAGTGGAGGCTTCAGTCACTCTGAGCAGTCTGTAAGGATAGTCGAGAAGCTTGAAAAGGACGGTAAGGGCTTGAATCTCACCTGGGAGGTAAGAGACGGGATCAGAAACCACCAGACCGAGGGACATCCTGCGACTCCAGAGGGAGCAGTCGTCCGCTTATCTGATAAGATAGCCTATATCTACGCCGATGTCGATGACGCTATAAGAGGCGAGATCATAAGAGAGGAGGACATCCCGACAGAGATCAGAAGGACGCTTGGTATGAATGCCAAGGCAAGGCTTAATACTATGATCCATGATGTCATAACTACAAGCGAGGGAAGTCAGGAGATCAGGATGTCCGATGAGATAAGGGAGGCAGCCATGGACTTAAGGAGCTTCCTTTTCGCCAATGTATATAGAAACCCAAGGGCCAAGGGCGAGGAGATAAAGGCCAAGAGGATGATCCGCATGCTCTTCGAATATTACAATGAGAATCCTAAGGCCCTGCCTGAGAAGTATTACAATAGTATAGAAAGAAAACAGGATATGCAGGAGAGGATCATCTGCGATTATATAGCCGGGATGACGGACAGCTACTGCAGGACAAAGTTTTCGGAGTTCTTTATTCCTAAGGCCTGGGAGGTAGATGGTTTTTGAGCTATTATGACCAGGAGACAATTGAAGAGGTCCGCAGGGCAAACGACATAGTCGATGTGATAAAGGAATATGTCCCTCTGAAGAAGAGCGGCAGCAGCTATTTCGGACTCTGTCCCTTCCACGGAGAGAAGACACCGTCATTTTCGGTCTCTCCCTCGAGGCAGATGTATCACTGCTTTGGCTGCGGAGCAAGCGGGACTGTCTATCAGTTCATGGAGAACTATCTCCATCTGTCCTTTCCCGAGGCAGTAGAGACTCTGGCCAATAGAGCCGGTATCACCATACAGTCAAAGGAGTTAAGCGGAGAGCAGAAGAGATGGAACGAAAGGAGGAAGCAGCTGCTTGCAGCAAATAAGGATGCAGCGGTCTATTTTTACAGTCTCCTCCACAGCGACAGAGGTGAGGCCTGTCTTGAATATTTTAAGGGCAGGGGCTTAAGCGATGATACAATGCTTAGGTTCGGGCTCGGATATTCGGATCCTCATTCTGATGATCTGTATTTATATCTAAAGAAAAAGGGATATTCTGACGATATACTCCGTGAGAGCGGTTTATTCACTTTCTCTGAGCAATACGGTATAAGGGACAAGTTCATAAACAGAGCCATGTTTCCGGTCATGGACCAGTACTCGAGGGTCGTTGCCTTCGGAGGACGGGTCTTCGGAGACGAAAAGCCCAAGTACTTAAACTCACCTGAGACCGATATCTTCCATAAGAGCAGGGAGCTCTACGGACTTCATCTGGCCAGACGGACCAGGAGGGGGTATCTAATCCTCTGCGAGGGATATATGGATGTGATAGCCCTTCATCAGGCAGGCTTTGACTGCGCTGTGGCTTCGCTTGGGACCTCTCTTACACCCCAGCAGGTCGAGGTTATATCACATATCACGAAGAATGTTTATCTGTCCTATGACAGTGACGGAGCAGGAGTAAATGCCATTCTTCGTGCCATACCAATGTTTCAGTCAAAGGGGATCAATATGAGAGTCATAAATATGACCCCATATAAGGACCCGGATGAGTTCATAAAAGCTAAGGGAGCCGACGGGTATCAGAGGCGGATAGATAGTGCTGAGAATTTTTTCATATTCGAGATAAGACAGCTTGAGAAGAAATACGATCTTAGAGATCCGGCAGAGCATACGGCCTTTGAGACAGAGACTGCGAAAAAGCTCCTCACCTTTAAGATAGAGCTCGAAAGAGAAAATTATACAGATACTGTCTGCAGGGAGTTTGATATCCCGAAGGAAGCGATGAAATCCCTGATCAGGAAGCTTTCAGCTGACCAGATTATAAAGCCTGATGCGGCTAAGCGTCGCAGCGAGTCAGCACCTTCTAAGGACAGGCAAAAGGATGATCCGGATCAGATGAGACTTCTTTCATGGATAGCAGACAGACCTGACCTTTTTTCAACAGTGAAGGATTATCTTTTGCCAGAGGATTTTGATCAGGGAATACTAAGAGAGATAGCAGCACAGCTGTATGAACAGCTAGAGAAAAACGGGATAGCAAATCCCGCTGTCATAATAGATTCTTTTGATGAGGTAGAGGATCAGAACAGGGCTTCATGGATCTTCCATGAAAATATAAGGTCGCTTCAGGATACTCCGAAGGAAGAGAAGACGAAGGCTTTTATCCTTACCCTTTCACGGGTAGTAAGGAGAAGCTATGATAAGCGGATAGATTCTCTTGATCCGGCCGATAACGGACGTTATGATCTGATAAGGAAGCAGAAGGGATCACTGGATAAGATAGCAAAGCTTAGAATTGCCGATGCATGAAGGAGGAACCATAAATGGCTAAGTCCACAAAGACAACAACGGCGAAAAGGACTGACAATAAGGAGAAGGGAGGAATGTCAACAGAGGAGAAGGAGAAGATCTTTACGACCAAGCTTCAGGAGCTTTTAAGCCTCGCAAAGAAGAAAAAGAACGTACTCGAGTATAACGAGATCACCGAGTATTTCAGCGGGCTCAATCTAAATGACAAGCAGTTCGAGAAGATCCTCGATTTCCTCGAGAGCAATAATGTCGATGTCCTGCGTGATGATGTGGGCGTTGATGATGACATTCCTGAACCGGATGATGACTTCGTTCCTTCAGATGAGGACGATGTGGACCTCGAGAATATCGATCTTTCTGTTCCGGAGGGCGTTTCGATCGAGGATCCTGTAAGGATGTATCTAAAGGAGATAGGAAAGGTTCCTCTTCTTACCGCAGATCAGGAGATAGAGCTTGCAAAGAAGATGGAATCAGATGATCCCCAGGTCCGCACTGCTGCAAGGAAGAAGCTGGCTGAGGCCAACCTTAGACTGGTGGTATCTATTGCCAAGAAGTATATTGGAAGAGGTATGCTTTTCCTCGACCTGATCCAGGAGGGTAATCTGGGTCTTATTAAGGCTGTCGAGAAGTTTGACTACAAGAAAGGCTATAAGTTCTCTACCTATGCTACCTGGTGGATCCGTCAGGCCATAACCCGTGCCATAGCAGATCAGGCCCGTACCATAAGGATCCCTGTACATATGGTAGAGACCATAAACAAGCTTATCCGCGTACAGCGTCAGCTGCTTCAGGAGCTTGGCCGTGAGCCGACCCCTGAGGAGATAGCAGATGAGATGGATCTGCCTGTCGAGAGGGTAAGGGAGATCCAGAAGATCTCCCAGGAGCCGGTATCACTGGAGACTCCTATAGGTGAGGAGGAAGACTCCCATCTGGGGGACTTCATCCCTGATGACAATATGCCGGTGCCTGCTGATGCAGCTACATACACCCTCTTAAGGGAGCAGCTGAATGATGTCCTTGATACCCTTACCCCAAGGGAGAAGAAGGTACTTATCTTAAGGTTCGGCCTAAAGGACGGCAGGGCCAGGACCCTTGAGGAGGTCGGCAAGGAATTCAATGTCACCCGTGAGCGTATCAGACAGATAGAGGCAAAGGCTCTTCGCAAGCTTCGTCACCCTAGCAGGAGCAAGAAGCTGAAGGATTATCTTGAGTAATGAAGAAGGAGTTATCAGAGAGGCTGTCCTGTGTATATGATCTGGTGACTGTTGGAGGCGTGGTCGCAGACGTTGGATGCGATCACGCCTTTTTGTCGATAGCGCTGGTAGCTGACGGCAGGGCAAGAAGAGCCATAGCTATAGACGTAAACAGGGGACCGCTTGAAAGGGCCAGACAGCATATTGCAGAAAACGGTCTGTCTGACAGGATAGATATACTGCAATCAGACGGCCTTACAGAGCTTGATACCGTCCCTGATTCTATAGTAATATGCGGTATGGGAGGTTCGCTTATAGTCTCAATTCTTGAGAAGGGGCTTGAGATAGCGGGTAAGACAGGTGAGCTTATACTTTCTCCCCAGTCGGATGCTGCCATGGTCAGATACTGGCTTTATGATCACGGCTTTTCCTTGTCGGAGGAAAGGGCTCTTGTCGATTCCGGAAAATACTATCAGATAATAAAGACCATACCCGATGGCAGAGCAGCAGGATGGGGAGAGATAAGCCCGTTTTCGATGAAATACGGGCCTTATCTTCTTGCCCACAGGGATAAGGCCCTTAAAGGCCAGCTTGAGAACAGGATAGATGTAATAGAATCTATAACAGAAAATCTGGACAGCAATGAGCCCAGATACAAGGAACTAAAAGGAGAAGAGAGTCTATGCAGGATTTTTGTGAGATAAGGATAAACGGAGGAGAGCCACAGAGGGTTCCCAGAGACCAGAAGCTTTCAGACCTTGCCAAGAAGGTATACGGAGAGGACTATGAAAAGGCATATCTGGCCATATATAATGGTAAGCTGACTGAGCTGACCCAGGATGTAAGGGAGGACGGGACTATTGATTTCCTTTCATCTGCCAATAAGGACGGACAGAGGGCCTACAGGAGGAGTCTTGTCTTCCTTATGCATAAGGCTCTCCATGAGCTTTTTCCTGAAGAAAAGCCTACGGTTTTCGTTCAGTTTTCATTAGGCGACGGATATTACTGTACATTCGGAGAGGGAAGGAAGGCGACTAAGAAGCTTCTTTCGGAGCTTAAGAGAAAGATGAAGGAGATAGTTACACTTGATCTTCCCATCACCAAGAAAACCTATCCAACTGTAGAGGCCACTGAGCTCTTCGCAAGGGGCGGAATGCCTGATAAGGAAAAGCTTCTGCACTACAGGTCCAATTCCAGCACAAATATCTATGAGATAGACGGTATCCACGACTATTTCTACGGCTATATGGTTCCGTCCACAGGATATCTTAAGTCCTTTGACATAGAGCCCTTTGACCAGGGCTTTGTGCTGCGGTTCCCGGATAATGAGGGAGTGATAGAAGCATTTGATCCACCAGTCAAGCTTTTTTCGGTCTTAAAGCGTACCAGGGAATGGGCTTTAGCCATGGATATAGATACGGTTGGTGCCTTAAACGATGCAATAGCAGGTGGCCGGACCAAGGAGATAATCCTTATGCAGGAGGCCTTCATGGAGGAGAGGATAGGCGCTCTTGCAAGTGAGATAGCCCAGGACAGCAACAGGAAATTCGTGATGATAGCAGGCCCTTCATCCTCAGGAAAGACTACCTTCTCGAAAAGGCTTTCTATCCAGCTTAAGGCCAGGGGGCTCAGTCCTCATGCGGTCTCTCTTGACAACTATTATCTGGACCATGATCTGATGCCTGTCGATGAGAATGGGCAGAGGGATTTCGAGGCTCTTGAATGCCTTGATATAGAGCAGTTCAATTCAGATATGACAAGGCTCTTAAAGGGCGAGCAGGTCACTCTTCCTATCTTCGATTTCGTGGCCCAGAAGAGGGCTCCTGAAGGGATAAGGATGCAGCTTTCTGATAACGATGTCCTGGTCCTTGAGGGGATCCACGGACTTAATGACAAGCTAAGCTACTCCCTTCCGAAGGAGTCAAAGTACAAGATCTATATATCAGCCCTGACCCAGCTTGCAATAGATGAGCACAACCCGCTGTCTACGACGGACGGTCGGCTTATAAGGCGTATCGTAAGGGATGCCAGAACCCGGGGTACCACGGCAAGGGAGACCATAGCCATGTGGGATTCGGTTCACAGAGGCGAGAAGAAGAATATATTCCCCTTCCAGGAGTCTGCGGATGCAATGTTCAACTCAGCCCTTATCTATGAGATGGCAGTCCTTAAGATCTATGCTGAGCCGCTTCTCTATGGGATTCCCTCTGACTGCAGGGAGCATACCGAGGCCAAGAGATTATTAAAGCTTCTTGACTATTTCCTCCCTATGCCTACCGAAAACATAGCTAATACCTCTCTGATCCGTGAGTTTATAGGCGGAAGCTGTTTTAATGTTTAATAATAAGGAAATGCAAGAGAAAATCATAAAAGCGATCAGGATAATAGCCCTTTCGCTTTCCGTTGGAGTGATTCTGGGACTGGCCGGAGGAGCCTTCTATCTCTGTATAAAGAAAGCGACGGATATCAGGAGAGCTCATCCGTCCTTCCTGCTCCTGCTTCCTATAGGAGCAGTTCTTATCAATTTCTTCTACAACTGGTTCGAAAAGGAGGCTGACGGGGGCACCAACAGGGTCATAGAGGCCGTTTATTCGACCAAACCGGTTTCTATAAAGATGACTGCATCTATCTTCGTTACGACGGTCTTTTCTCATCTCTGCGGTGCATCTGTAGGCCGAGAGGGAGCGGCCTTACAGCTGGGGGGAAGCGTGGGCTATAATCTGGCCAGAGCCTTAAGGCTTAATGACGATGAGAAAAATATGTGCGTTGTCATGGGAATGGGAGCCTGCTTTTCGGCACTTTTTGGAACTCCTATGGCGGCGGCTGTATTTGCACTTGAGATAGCTGTGGTAGGACGAACCAATCCCAGATGGCTTTTTTCAGTCCTTCTATCTTCCTATACAGCCAGGTTTACTGCAGCTTGGATAGGAGCGCCGAACCTTAGCATGGAGCTGGCTGCAGAGATTCCATTTTCCGGCATCAGGATAGTATATGTATCCGTGATAGCAGCTGTCTGCGGCCTTATTTCCCTTGCCTTTGTTACTCTGATCAGGAAGGGAATGAAAAGGTCAGCAGAGATAATAAGCGACCCATATTTAAGAGGTTTCTTCTGCGGAGTGGCTCTTCTCATGCTGTCTCTTCTTTTCAGGGGCCAGGAATATAACGGAGCCGGAGTAGAGATGATCCCTGTCTTTATGAAGGGTGGTGCAATGCCATATCAGTTCATACTGAAGATAGTATTCACCCTGATATCTGTCTGGGCAGGCTACAGGGGAGGAGAGATAGTCCCGGCGCTCTATATCGGCGCAGCATTAGGTTCAGTATTTAGCAATTTGTTCGGAGTATATCCTGAGCTTGCCTGCGGAGTAGGCATGGTAAGCCTTTTCTGTGGAGTCACCAACTGCCCTATGGCAGCCTTTGTCATAGGCATAGAGATCTTCGGAGCAGGCTCTGCACCTTATTTCCTTGCGGCCTCGGCTGTCGCCTTCATATGCAGCGGGAGAAGGGGACTTTATTCGGCTCAGAGGTGGGATTAGTGCAGATTGCACAAAAATCAGCATCAACTTTTGTTAAAAATTACTAAATGACATATGAGAGGGTTTTTGTTATCATATAGGAAACGGAAGCATATATATTTAGTTTCCGTTTTCCAGGAAAAAGAGAATCTGTTATCAGGAGGCAATCATGTTAAGAGAAAAAATACTTAATGGGGCTGTAAGCGTTTACAAGAAAAAGGGTATCAAGTTTACCATGGATGATCTGGCCAGGGAAATCTCCATGAGCAAGAAGACCATATATACGGTCTTTCGTGATAAGAAACAACTTATCAATGATCTGGTGAATCTCGTTTTCGATCAGATAAAGGAGAGCGAGAATGAGATAGTAGCGGATGCGAGCCTTGACTCTAAAGAGAAGCTTAAAAGGTTGCTTTCAGTCATGCCTGAGACCTTCAAGGGAGTTGATTTCCCTGTATTTCTCGATTACAAGGACAAATATCCGAAGGCCTATGAATCAGTAAAGGAAAGGATCGAGAGCGGCTGGGACCAGACACTCGGGGTCATCCGTGAGGGTATCGCCAACGGAAGCTTCTGTGAGGTGGATCTGAATCTCTTCCAGATGATCTATGATGCTGCTGTCGAGAGGTTCTTATCTACAGGTGAACTTGATAAGTATGGAATCCATTATGGGGAAGCACTGGAAGGATTGGCTGATATCATGATAAGTGGTATCAGAGCATAGGAGGTTACATAATTGGAAATGATCTTTGGAAATGCCCTTACTCCGCGGGAGGCGCGGAAGTCCTTAAGGGCAGCTGGGGGATACAGGAGGAGCTGTCCTGATGATGGCGATGCGTCTTATCAGATAAGGCTTCGGAAAAACAGAACACTCTATGACCGGCTCGGAGTCGTTGATATAAGGCTCGAGGGCGACAATGAAGAGGAGCTTGATACTAAGAAGGGGATCATAGTATCAAACATAAGGATGGGATTCGGCCATTACCGTATCTCGATGGCAATGGCCAGTGCGGCTCATGCTCTCGGATATACGCCCTACTGGCTGGATCTTAATTCTTTTCCAAAGACTGCCGCGACCAAGATCATATCAAGACAGAATGATCTTTATTCAAAGGGATCGAGGCTTTCTAAGAATCCCATTTTCAACAGGCTGATCTGGGAGCCGCTAAACTATACCGGTTTCAAGAAGCTTACCTATAATGCATCCGATCAGGAGACCAGCAGGCTATTAGCTCCTGTCTATCAGAATATCCCTGAGCAGATACCTGTCATAGCGACCCATGCCTGGCCGGCCCAGGCTGCAGTCCACAGAGGTATGAAGAGGGTAATAGAGGCTATACCTGACAACTGGCCTATGGCCCTGCATCTTGCCGAGGGCGCCATCCATACTGTTCAGACCCATAACGCATATCTGGGCTACAGGACCCTGAACGGATTCTATGGTGATAAGCCTCTGAAGCCGATACCGTCGGATCAGATATTCTATACAGGACATTATATAGATCATGAGCTTGTCTCTAATATTGATGCTGACTGCACCAGAAGACTTGACCGTATAGAGAAGAAAAAGCCAGTACGTTTTCTTCTTTCCATAGGAGGAGCAGGAGCTCAGGCCGATATATTCGAGGCAATAATACGTTTCCTGCTTCCTCTTGTAGAGGAGGGCAGGGCAGCCCTTATGGTAAATGTAGGCGATTACAAGAATGTCTGGGAGGAAATGGCTGAAAGGATCCCAGGCCTTGGGGAAAATTCAGTCAGACATTTCAATGATTTTGGCGAGGCCAGTACCTTTGCAAAGAATTCTCTTGACAATGATATGACAGGTATCCATGCCTTTTATCATAAGAATATCTTTGAGGCTGTCTATATAACCAATCTTCTGATCAGATGCTCTGACTGTCTTGTCACGAAGCCATCTGAGCTTGCCTTTTATCCTGTGCCAAAGCTTTTCATCAGAAGGGTAGGAAAGCATGAGATGTGGGGTGCTATTCATTCGGCAGAGATAGGCGACGGTACATTTGAGGTAAGGGAGACTGCTCAGGTGATCTCCATGCTTTCTCTTATGATAGAAGACGGAAGCATAATAGGAGATATGTGCGAAAACATTAAGCAAAACCGTACACTTGGTATATATGACGGGGCATATAACTGTGTGAGGCTTGCTGTAAAGGAAATGGATTAAGGGACGTAAGGAGGTTATAAAATGTCAGAAAAAAGGGAACTTAAGCCTGTTACAAAAAAGGTTATATGGCTTTTTGCCATTGGTCAGCTGGGATGGTCGCTTATGAGCGCAATCCTTACAAATTTCATAGAGTCATTCTATCAGCCTGATAATGTCTCTGTAAAGCAGGGTATGATATATTTCATACCTCAGGGCAGAGTCATATTCGGAGTATTCACTATAATAGGCGGCATATATGCCATAGGAAGGGTATTTGATGCCATAACGGATCCCTGGATCGGGAATCTTTCCGACAGGAGCAGAAATCCAAAGGGCAGACGAATACCGTTTATGAAAAGAGCAGCCATTCCTCTGGCCCTTATAACTATTATGGTTTACATATGTCCAACAGCAGGAAATCCGGTCGCAGACAAGCTTGGAAGCAATGGAGTAATAAATGCCGTATGGGTCCTTGTCATGATGCTTCTTTTCTATCTTTTCATGACAGTTTACTGTACTCCATATAATGCTCTTATTGCAGAGCTCTCAAGGGACCAGAGGACACTTGCTGATATTTCTACTGCAATATCCTTTACCTTTATTATTGGTTCGGCAATGGGCTATATGGCGCCTACTATATGGAGTGCCATCACTCCGGCAATAGGAAGCCGTGTATGGGCCATGAGGACAGTATTTATTGTAATGGCCATTATAGCCTGCATATGCGCTCTGGTGCCTGCCTTTACAATAAAGGAGACAGACTATATCGACGCAAAGCCGTCAGAGGGCTCGGCATTTTCATCGCTTATCAAATGCTTCAGCAACAAAAGCTTCGGAGTCTTCGTCCTAAGCGATATCTGTTACTGGGTCGGCATCACCATGTTCCAGACAGGACTTCTGCACTATGTAACAGTGCTTATGAAGCTGCCTGAGAGCTATTCCACTATACTTTATATAGCCATGACTCTTCTCTCGGTTCTCTGCTATGTGCCTGTCAATCTCCTGATGAAGCACTTCGCCAAGAAGAGACTTGTTATGACAGCCTTTATTATGATGTGCCTTGTCTTTATCATCACAGGACTTTCAGGTAAATTCGGTCTGCCAGGCATAGCAAGCGGAATCCTTGTAGTTATTACAGCCTGCTTTCCTATGGCAATACTAGGAATAATACCTCAGACCATAGTTGCTGATATAGCAAAGTCAGACGCATATACTACAGGAGAAAATCATGACGGCATGTTCTTTGCTGCCCGTACCTTTTCGATGAAGCTGGGACAGTCACTTGCCATACTTTTATTTACTTCATTGGGGACAATAGGCCTTGAGAGTGGAAGAGGATACAGGATAGCAGCCTTTACTGCATCGGCCTTCTGCCTGGCCGGAGTTGTGATCCTTTTCTTCTACAACGAGAAAAAGGTCCAGAAGATCCTTAAGGAAGCGGGCTATTGATCAGGAGGAAAAATGATAAGAAAGCTTGAGGGTAAAAGAGAAGCCTTTGTTATTGATACGCCAGAGACAAGTCTGGTCCTTCTTACTCTTCCAACCGGGCAGATAGAAACAGCCTATTACGGGAAGAGGATAGCTATAGAAAGCGCCTGTGAGGCAGAGTCACTTTCTGAAAAGAATGAATTTCCTCCGGGCAATTCCATCGATTATAATTCAGATCCCAATCCCTATACTCTTGAGGATGTAAGGCTTCTTGTAGGGACATATGGTAAGGGAGATCTGAGGGAGCCCATGATAGAAGCAGTCTCTTGTGATGGCAGCTCGACCCTGGACTTTGTTCTGACAGGCTCTTTGATAAGTGACGGGAAGAATGAGATAGAGGGTCTTCCATCATCCCATGATTCAGAGGGAGCTTTGTCCCAGACACTTACTCTTATTATGACTGATAAGAATAATGGATATGTGCTGAAGCTGTACTTCTCCGTTTTTTCTGATTCAGATGTCATAGCAAGAAGTGTTTCCTTCGAGAACAGATCTGGAAAGAAGGTAAGGCTGGAACGGCTTCTTTCAGGCCAGCTCGATATATTCGCAAGCTCATGCAGGGTCATATCCTTTACCGGTGCCTGGACCCGTGAGATGAACAGGAATGACACCATAGTAAGCTCAGGCAATTATTCCATATCTACTATTGCTGGCTCATCCTCATCAAGGGCCAATCCCTTCTTTATAGTAGCATCTCCTGACGCTACAGAGGAATACGGCAGATGCATGGCAAGCAACCTGATCTACAGCGGAAACCATTATGAGAGTGTATCGGTAAGTACCTATGGAAAGACCAGGATCCTTACCGGTATCTCTCCTGAGGGCTTCTCCTTTGAGCTAGTGGACGGGGAAGTATTTAATGCTCCTGAGTGCCTTATGGCCTTTAGTGATCAGGGCTTTTCAAGGCTTTCTATCATTATGGCGGATTTCGTAAGGGAGCATATCCTGACCGGAGAATGGGCGAAAAAGTCACGCCCTGTCCTCCTTAATTCCTGGGAGGCTGCCTACTTTGATATCAATGAAAAAAAGCTTCTGTCATTTGCAAAAAAGGGCAAGGAGCTCGGAGCTGAGCTTTTCGTAATGGACGATGGCTGGTTCGGCAATAGGAATGATGACAGAAGCTCGCTCGGTGACTGGAAGGTAAACCTAAAGAAGCTTCCTCATGGTCTGTCCTATCTGTGCGACCGTATACACGGTCTTGGAATGTACTTTGGTATATGGGTAGAGCCGGAGATGGTAAATGTGGATTCTGATCTCTACAGGGCTCATCCGGACTGGACCATACAGACTCCTGACAGTGAGCAGTCAGAGGGACGCCATCAGAGAATACTGGATCTTTCTAATCCTGAGGTCGCAGACTATGTTTACAAGGCCATGTGTGCTATCTTCTCCTCGGCTTCCATAGACTATGTGAAATGGGATTATAACCGTATTTTTTCAGATGTCTATTCGCCGTATCTTAAGGAAAGAAGCAGCGGGGAGCTATACCACCGCTATATACTGGGACTTTATAATATAATGGATGGCCTTGTGAAAAAGTATCCTCATATACTTTTCGAGGGCTGTGCCTCAGGCGGCAACAGGTTTGACCTTGGAATACTGTCTTATTTCCCTCAGATATGGGGATCGGATAATTCCGATGCCATAAGCCGTCTTACAATACAGCAGGGCTACAGCATGGGCTATCCAATGAGCTGCGTCACTGGCCATGTGAGTGCCTGCCCTAATCATCAGACTCTAAGGGTTACGCCTCTTGATACCAGGTTTAATGTGGCAGCATTTACAAGCTTCGGTATGGAGATGAATCCGCTTGATATGAGCAGTCAGGAGATACATGAGCTCTCAGGCTATGTAGATCTCTACAAGAAGCTGAGGACCACCATGCAGGGCGGTGACTTCTATCGTATGAGCGATGAGGATAATACTGTAAAATGGGTCGTGACCGATAAGGACGGGTCCAGATCGGTAGGAATGGTACTTGTAAAGGAGATAAAGCCAGGAATCAGATATGAGAACCTGAAGTTCAGGGGACTTGACCCTTGCGGCAGATATCATGTTTATAATCTTCCTGTGGATATCGATGTAAGGACTTTCGGATCCATGATAAACCAGGTATCTCCTGTCCATGTGAAGCCAGGATCTCTAGCCGAGGGGGCCATAGCCCATTTCGTAAAGATCCACTGCGAGCTGCTAGAAGAAAATGTATCAGGCTCGCTTCTTATGAATGCCGGGATAAACCTGCCTCCTGCATTTACAGGAACAGGCTACAATGAGCATGTAAGGGTAATGGGAGACTTTGCCTCAAGGCTTTATATAGTCGAGAAGGTCGATAGGGATTCCTTGACAGAGGACTCCGTGTCATGATATAAAGATTATATTTCTGAATCTCTGCCTCTTTATGAAAAGGAGGCAATATGGAAAAACAGGTTGAATACGAAGCATTCAGGGATCGTTTATATGATACTCTCGATCTGGAGCTGGAAGGTCTTGGAGAGACCTCTGTTTCACAGATAAGCGGATGTGATGGGAGGACAATAGACGCCTACTTCATAACAATGCCCGGAAGGAAGGCGCCTAATGTATTCTATCCATCCTATTTCTATCAGAAGTACAGAGGGGGGACTTCTATTCCGGAGATAGTAGAGAATATAAAGGACTGTATCAGATGGATATCATCTGATGATATAAGCGAAGAGGACTTATCTGACTTTGAATGTGCAAAAAGCCATATAGTTCCGAAGCTTATCAGCGGCGAGGGGAATCGTGACTGGGTGTCTAATGTAGTCCATCTCCCATACCTTGATATGATGATCGTTTTCGTATATGTAGTAAGAGCAGAGGGCGATGAATTCGTATCCTTTACCATTAGTGAAAATATGCTAAGCGACTGGGGCATCACAAGGGATGAGCTATTGGATGCTGCCATAGAAAGTGCCATGGAGCTTTTCCCTTTAAGCATAGACAGCATAGAGGATGTACTGGGCCTGTCGACTGATGAATTCAGGCAGACCTTCTATGTGATGACAAACACAAGGCGTCACCTGGGAGCAGCCGCAATGCTTTATCACAATGCTCTTTTAGACTTCGCCAATAGGCTTGGAGGTGGCTTCTCGATAATCCCTTCATCGATCCACGAGGTCCTTCTGATACCGGATTCGCTCTGTATAAGCCAGAGTGACCTTAAGCAGATGCTACAGGATGTGAACGGTTCCGTAGTCCGCCCGGATGAGGTGCTGTCGGAAAAGGTCTATCATTTCGATGGGGAGGGGAAGGGCTTAGTCTCTAATCCCTAATCTCTAATCTCCACTTCCTTTTTTCCCCAATATAGGCTATAGTATATAAAGATTTTTTAGAAAAGGAGATTTCCAATGAGTGTTTTTATTGTAGACTATGCCTCTGTTGGCGCTAAGGGTTTGAAGGAGATCCAGGACACTGCCGGAAGCGATGCGGTTTTCTTTATCTATTCCGCACAGGATGGCAGAAATCCGGTCGATCTTGTAACCGAGAAGCAGAATAAGGAAAAGGAGAATCCGATTCAGCTTTCTGTAGATGTGCTAAGTAAGGCAAGAGCAGCCTTTGCTGCAGAAAAGGCAGAGGTCGTAGGGGCAAAGGAAAAGCCTCTGGTACAGAAGAAGCAGGAAAAGAAGCCTGAGAAAAAGCAGGAAAAGAAGGCTGAGGAGAAGAAGCAGGATAAGAAGGAAGAGAAGAAGAGGGTAAGCGTAGAGCTTTCAGGACATGCTGATCTGTCTGATTCAGTAAAGAAAAAGATCCGTTCAGCCGTCAGGCCTGCAGGATTACAGCCAGTACAGTATGCACGTATCTATAAGGCCTTTGCCCAGTCTCCGGACAAGAACGAGTACAATATAGCTCTCCAGAGATGCTTTCGGGTACAGAAAAAGGCCAACGACATCTATAAGCTCACAAGATCTCTTTTCGAGGAGGAAAAGGGAAACTGAGTCTGATACATATAAAGGAAATTGTATAGATGAATATATTTTCATCTTTACATAAAATAATCTGTAACATATAATTCTAACGGAACTTTTAAACCTTTAAGTAATATCAGAAGGAGCTTTTATATGGCTGGAAATTCAGCAGCAAAGCAGAGCAGCCCTGCTATCGAAAAATTGTTCCACATGAAAGAAATGGGAACGAACACGAAAACCGAGGTCATGGCCGGTTTCACCACATTCATGACTATGGCCTACATCCTTGCAGTAAATCCTAACATACTCTCGGCTGCCGGCATGGACAAGACAGCGATCCTTATTGCGACCTGTCTGGCATCATGCTTCGGAACCCTGTGTATGGCCTTTATGGCTAACTACCCGTTTGCGCTTGCACCGGGAATGGGACTTAATGCATTCTTTGCATTCACAGTATGCGGGAATATGGGTTACACCTGGAAGGAGGCACTTGCAGCTGTATTCATAGAGGGTGTAGTTTTCATAGTTCTTTCTCTTACAAATGTCAGGGAGGCTATCTTCAATGCTATCCCATCTACATTAAAGAAGGGCGTTTCAGCCGGTATCGGACTTTTTGTAGCCTTTATAGGTCTTCAGGACGGAAAGCTTATAGCTAATTCCGATTCCACCTATGTGACCTATGTGGATTTCAGGGCCAACTGGCATCAGGCAGGCTCATTTGCACTTCTTGCCCTTATAGGACTTATGATAATTGCGATCCTTTATATCAGGGGGATCACAGGAGCAGTCCTTATCGGAATCATCGCGACCTGGATACTTGGAATGATCTTCCAGGCAGCAGGCATATATGTACCTGATCCAAAGAACGGATTCTATTCAGTACTTCCGTCAGGAGTATTCACTGACTTCTCCAAGTTTGGAAATACCTTTGGACAGTGTTTTAATGGCTTCAAGACCATGAATGACAAGGGAATAGTAAACTTCATCGTTGTCATCTTCTCATTCCTCTTCGTAGATATCTTCGATACGATCGGAACACTTGTTGGATGCTCAGAGAAGGCCGGATTCCTTGATAAGAACGGAAAGCTTCCTCACATAAAGGGAGCTCTTATGGCTGATGCCTGCGCTACCTCAGTAGGAGCTGTTTTCGGTACATCTACTACGACCACCTATGTCGAGTCAGCATCGGGTGTAGGAGCAGGCGGACGTACAGGACTTACCTCAGTAGTCACAGGAATCATGTTCCTTGTAGCTATGTTCTTCTCACCGATCTTTACGGCTATTCCTGGATTTGCTACTTCACCGGCACTGGTATTCGTAGGATTCCTTATGCTTTCATCGATCTTAAAGATCGACTTCAATGATTACCGTGAAGCGATCCCGGCATATCTTGCTACAATAGCAATGCCGCTCTTCTACAGCATCTCAGAGGGAATCTCGATCGGTATCATTTCATACGTCATCATTAATACCGTTTGCAACTGCTTCATGAAGGAAAAGAAGAAGGTAACGGTACTTATGTATGTTCTAGCAATACTTTTTGTACTGAAATATATATTCATACCAAGATGATCCTGCGGGGTGCGGTTTCGCACCCCTTTTTGTTCTGTCAGAATGGAGGTAAAAGTGAAAAAGCTGTCACTGGCAAAGGAGCTTTCCGGAAATGTATATCCCGGAAGAGGTATTGTTGTAGGAAGATCAGAGGATGGTAAGTATGCGGTATGCGCCTACTTCATTATGGGGAGATCGGTGAATTCAAGGAATCGTATCTTCGTTGAGGGCGAGGATCAGGGAATAAGGACACAGGCCTTTGATCCATCAAAGCTTTCAGATCCCTCTCTTATAATCTATGCTCCTGTAAGAGTCACAGGAAACCATACTATAGTCACCAATGGAGATCAGACTGATACTATATTTGATGGCCTTAACAAGGGACTTACATTCGAGCAGTCCTTAAGGTCAAGGGAATTCGAGCCTGATCAGCCGAACTTCACACCCAGGATTTCTGCCGATATGCTTATAGAGAACGGAGAATTTTCCTACCAGATGTCTATCCTTAAGAGCGATCTTATGGATCCGTCCTGCACCGACAGATATACCTTCTCATATGATAAGCCTCGTGCAGGGGAGGGACGCTTCATCCATACATATATGGGAGACGGCAACCCGCTTCCTTCCTTTGAGGGAGAGCCGACGCCAGTAGAGATAAATGGAGATATTGACGAGTTCACATCCCTTGTCTGGGACAATCTGAATCCAGACAATAAGGTTTCTCTTTTTGTCAGATTCATAGATCTAAAGACAAAGAGATATGAGATGCGTATCGTAAACAAAAACAATTGAAAGGAAAAAAGATGAAAGAATTTGCATTAAAATATGGCTGTAATCCTAATCAGAAGCCGTCAAGGATCTATATGGAGGATGGCTCTTGTCTTCCTGTTACTGTGCTTAACGGAAGACCGGGCTATATCAACTTCCTTGATGCCCTAAACGGCTGGCAGCTGGTTTCTGAGATGAAGAAGGCTACAGGACTTGCCTGCGCGACCTCATTCAAGCATGTATCTCCTGCCGGAGCTGCAACAGGACTTCCTCTCACAGATGTAGAAAAGAGGATCTACTGGGTCGATGATATGGATATTGAGTTCTCACCTCTTGCCAATGCATATGCAAGAGCAAGGGGAGCAGACCGTATGTCGTCCTTTGGTGATTTCATCTCGCTCTCTGATGTCTGCGATGTTCCTACAGCCATGATAATAAAAAGAGAGGTATCCGACGGAGTGATAGCTCCAGGATACGAGCCGGAGGCTCTTTCTATCCTGAAAGCCAAGAAGAAGGGCAATTACAATGTGATCCAGATAGATCCTTCCTATGTGCCTGCTCAGATAGAAAAGAAGCAGGTATTCGGAGTTACCTTCGAGCAGGGAAGAAATGAGCTTCATATAGGCCCGGATTTCTTTGATAATATAGTGACAAAGAATAAGGACCTTACCGATGAGGCAAAGAGAGATCTTGCTATTTCAATGATCACACTCAAGTATACACAGAGTAATTCAGTCTGCTATGTAAAGAACGGTCAGGCTATAGGTATAGGAGCCGGACAGCAGTCAAGGATCCACTGCACCAGACTTGCAGGTAGCAAGGCTGACAACTGGTGGCTGCGTCAGTGCCCTAAGGTCCTTGAGCTTCCTTTCAGGGACGATGTTCACAGGGCAGACAGAGACAATGCTATAGATCTCTATATAGGTGATGAATACGAGGATCTGCTCGCCGACGGAGCCTGGGAGAGGGTATTTACAGAGAAGCCTTCTGTATTTACAAAAGAGGAGAAGAGGGCCTGGCTTGATAAGAATACAGATGTATGCTTAGGCTCAGACGCCTTCTTCCCGTTCGGAGACAATATAGAAAGAGCCCATAAGTCAGGCGTGCGCTATGTTGCAGAGCCGGGCGGATCCATCCGTGATGACAATGTAATAGCTACATGCGACAAGTACGGAATGGTAATGTCATTTACCGGGATCAGGCTTTTCCATCACTGATAGGCTATGAATATAACGATAGCCTGTGTCGGCAGGGTGAAGGAAAAATTCTTCCGGGATGCAATAGGAGAATATACTAAGCGGCTTGGCAGATATGCCAGACTTTCTATAAGAGAGGTAAAGGATGAGCCTGCTCCGGAGAATGCTTCCCCTGCTTTGATAGAAAAGATAAAGGAGACGGAGGGTATCCGTCTCCTTAAGCTTATTCCAGATTCTTCATATGTGATAGCTCTTGCTATAAACGGAAAGCCCATGTCGTCCGAGGAGCTGGCCACCTTTATCGACAGGTCAGCCCTGTCCGGAAAAAGCCATCTGGTCTTCGTGATCGGAGGATCGCTCGGACTATCGGATCAGGTCATAAAAAGGGCAGACTTCCTGCTTTCCTTTTCAAGGATGACCTTTCCTCACCAGCTGATGAGGGTAGTGCTCTTAGAGCAGATCTACAGATCCTTTCGGATCATAAATCATGAGCCTTACCACAAGTGATCCTGCGGGAATTCTCGTCAGGTATCAGTATACCGCTTTTACTTATCTGAATGGCTCTGTATATATCTCTGACCTCAAGGTCCTTCTTTAGTATCATGTCCTTATATGACCCAAGCTCGTTTACCGACATGAAGAGAGGGATGCCTTGGGTCTTTTTTATATGGGAAAGCATGGATCGTCCCTTTTCTGATGCCTGAAGTATCCAGAGATAAGGCCTGAAGTCGCATCGCTTAAGCAGGTCCAGGTCATGGTCTGTTATCCCCAGGAGGATATGGATAAGGGCCCGCCTGATCCTGGAGGCGGTAAGACTTTTATTCTTGAGAAGGTCTGTAAAGCTATTAAAGCTCTGATAGCGGGGAAGCAGCCTTTCTATCCTGTTTGATAAGTCATCTGATACATCAAGGAAGCGAGAGAAGGAAAGCCCCTTGTACTTCTCCCTCAAAAGAGCCAGCTGGAGGGGAAGGTCAAGATCACGGTCAGAAAGCAGGAGGTTTTCATCAAGGCCATTTTTTATTGCCTTATAGGTAAAGCTGCTCAAATGCTTTTTTACGGCAGACAGATTCCCGCAGGAAAGCTGCCTCCTTATATATGAGGCTGATACGAACTCGCCATCGTTTATGCTGTCATTGTAGCCCTGCCCCTTCCTTTTTTTTAGCACAAGCTTAAGAGATGGTGCAAGCTTCGTGATTGCCTTCTGGTATTCTATGGCAAGGATATTGTTGGGGCTTGACAGCAGTCCCCTTATATCATCATGCCCGGGAAGGCATGAAAGGATGGCCTCCTCCCTGGCCTTAGGGAAGCTAAGCCCAGTACGAAGGCCGTTCTGCAGGACCTTTTTGTATTGGGAGGGCTCATCAGTAAGTATGGAGGCTATAAGCTTTATTAGAGCTGCATCACTTTCCTCAGGGGAAGAAGAACCTTCATAGCCGCATAGTATGGTATCGCAGCCACAGGCATATAGAAGTGAAACTCCGCATGAAGCAAAGATCTCTGCGCTTGAGCATGAGGCTATTGCAGGTATCCCTGCGATGAGATCAGCTCCGGCACAGACAGCGCATTCTGCCCGGCTGTAGCGGTCAAGTAAGGCTATGCCGCCTCTTTGTGTGAAATCAGCTCCTTCTGCTATTACGACTGAATCTGAACCCAGGTCCTTTCTTGCATAGCTTATCAGAAGCTCGTGACCCGAATGGAGGGGGTTGAATTCAGCTACAATTCCTGTTACAGGCATAATTTTCCTTTCAGTATCGGCTTGATATGATAGAAGCATAGCATGTAAGGAGGCTTAAGGCAATATAAACTTATCATCTTGAAGAATCATAAATACAGTTGTATAATAGAAAAGCTGCGGGGATCAGCCCGCGAATGAAAATAAGGAGAAGAAAAAATGAAGGTTTTAGTGATCAACTGTGGAAGCTCATCCCTTAAGTATCAGGTCATAGACTCTGAAACAGAGAAGGTCCTCGCAAAGGGACTCTGCGAGAGGATCGGAATCGATGGAAGACTCGTCTATCAGCCGGCCGGATCTGAAAAGATCATTACAGAGTCAGCCATGCCTACCCACAAGGAAGCAGTCAGGATGGTACTTGACGCATTAGTTGATAAGGAAAACGGAGTTCTTTCAAGCCTAAGCGAGATTGGAGCAGTAGGACACCGTATCGTGCATGGAGGCGAGAAGTTTACAGAGAGCGCACTTATAACAGATGAGATGCTAAGAAAGGTCGAGGAATGCAATGAGCTTGCTCCTCTCCACAATCCGGCCAATATCATAGGGATCAACGCCTGCAGGGAGCTTATGCCAGGAGTTCCTATGGTCGGTGTCTTTGACACAGCCTTTCATCAGACGATGCCTGCAAAGGCTTATATGTATGCGGTTCCTTATGAGTGCTATCAGAAGTACGGAGTAAGGCGCTATGGCTTCCACGGTACCTCCCACAGCTTTGTAAGCAAGAGAGCAGCAGAGGTGGCCGGTATCGAGCTTACCAATTCAAAGATAATAGTATGTCATTTAGGAAACGGAGCATCTGTTTCAGCCGTTCTTAACGGAAAGTCGGTAGATACATCAATGGGACTTTCTCCTCTCGAGGGGCTGGTAATGGGTACACGTTCAGGTGATATAGATCCTACTGCAGTTCAATATATAGCAAAGAAGGAAGGACTCGATTTCGACGGGGTTATGACACTTCTCAACAAGAAGTCAGGAGTGCTTGGAATCTCAGGTGTTTCATCAGACTTCAGGGATCTTCTTGCAGCTCAGGACAAGGGAGACAAAAGAGCAAAGCTTGCTGTTGATATGTTTGTCTACAGGGTAGCCAAGTACATAGGAGCATATGCTGCTGCAATGAACGGAGTCGATCTGATTGCCTTCACGGCAGGAGTCGGAGAGAATAACGGCTTTGTCCGTCAGGAAATCTGCAGATACTTAGGCTTCATAGGGGTAGAGATAGACAGCAAGGCAAATGAGGTCGCAGGAGAGGAAAGAAAGATCTCTACAGACAATTCAATGGTAAAGGTATATGTGATCCCTACCAATGAGGAGCTTGCCATAGCAAGAGAGACAGTAAGGCTTGCAACTGAGTGAATTTTGTAGTTGACAAGTATAGGATGAACCTGTATAATACTAAATGTTGCGGATATAACTATGCGCAGCTTTAGTTTAGAATTAAGGAGGTGTAACGTATGTCAATCTGCCCGAAGAACAAATCTTCAAAAGGAAGAAGAGACAGAAGAAGAGCAAACTGGAAGATGAGCGCTCCTACACTTGTCCCATGTCCTAAGTGTGGTCAGCTCATGATGCCGCACAGGGTCTGCAAGAACTGCGGTACTTACAATAAGCGTGAGATCGTAGCAGTAGACTGACCGAAAGTTTCGAAATGAGACCGAGTCGAAGACGATGGTCGAATCCGAAACGAGGTCGTTCTTTGAGATTGGCAAGCACAAGCGTAGCGCCGTGCGAGCCTAGTGAAAAGAACTACCTTAATGTTCTTAGATGTGATAAATACATAGTTGTTTAGGGATGTACAATTGAATGCTTTTATCATATATGCTTAAGTAGTGAGGTGTAAGATGAGAAAATCTATTCAGCCTGAATACTATCAGGCAACTGTTACCTGCAACTGCGGAAATACATTCGTTACAGGTTCTACAAAGGAGTCGATCCACGTCGAGATCTGCTCCAAGTGTCATCCGTTCTATACAGGCCAGCAGAAGGCTAATAAGGCCAGAGGCCGTATCGAGAAGTTCAATAAGAAGTACGGAATCGACAATAAATAATCATCAGCCGGGGAATCCTCCCCGGTTGTTTTTGTATATGACAATGAGTAAGCTCATTTGTCATCATGTGAGGTTTTATGGCATACAGCGGAATTGGCGGACAGGCTATAATGGAAGGCGTCGAGATGATAAACGGCACCCGGGGCGCGCTGGCCGTGCGTCTATCAGACGGCAGCATCCATACCGAGGATATAGATATAAGCCCAGAGCCGGACTGGGTAAAGAAAACCCCTGTTATAAGAGGCATTTATTCATTTTTTAATTCTCTTATAACAGGGATGGGAAGCCTGTTCAGGTCGGCCTCCTTTTTTGACGAGGAGGATAAAAAGAAAAGCCAGGCGGGTCAGAAGGCAGAAATAGGGATCACGCTTATATTTTCATTTGCTGTAGCAATAGCGGTCTTTCTTTATCTTCCTATGTTTCTTTCAGGTCTTGCCAGATCCTATATCAGCAGGAAATGGGTCATTATCCTTCTCGAGGGTATCATCCGTATAGTGATCTTTCTTCTATATATATGGCTGATAGGAAAGACGTCAGATATAAAGCGGACCTTTATGTATCATGGGGCAGAGCATAAATGCATTAACTGCATAGAACACGATCTTTTGCTTAATGTAGAAAATGTAAGAAAAAGCAGCCGTTTCCATAAGAGATGCGGGACAAGCTTTATCTTCATAGTATTTCTGATAAGCGTCGTGCTCTTTATGTTCATACGTACAGATAATACTTTTTTAAAGCTGCTATTCAGGCTGCTGCTTATGCCTCTTATAGCAGGGATTTCTTATGAATTCCTCCGGGCAGCCGGAAGGTCGGAGGGGAGACTTGTAGATGCTCTCGCAGCTCCGGGCCTCTGGATACAGAGACTTACGACAAGGGAGCCGGATGATTCCATGATTGAGGTAGGAATAGCATCGGTAAGAGCAGTATTTGATCCGGAGAAGTTTATTAGAGATCATGAATTACAGCAGTGAATTAAAATACGGTACTGATATGCTTGAAAAGGCAGCCGTTCCTGATGCAGCCCTTGATGCAAGGCTGCTTCTGGAGGAGGCTGCCGCCATCGATCATTCACATTTCCTTATGATGAAAGGGGAGCAGGTGGACCCTCGTGTTCATGAAAGCTATGAGGAGATGCTAAGACAGAGGGCAGAACGGATACCTCTGCAGCAGATCACAGGCTATACCGAGTTTATGGGCCTGCGCTTTCTTGTAAATAAGGATGTACTTTGCCCCAGACAGGATACAGAGACCTTATCAGAGTGTGCATTAGGGTATATAGAGCACTTCAGTGAACGCCCTAAGGTACTTGATCTATGTACAGGAAGCGGCTGTATAGCTATAAGCATAGATAAGCTTTCTGATTCATATGTCACGGCCTGTGATATTTCGGAGGCTGCACTTGATCTGGCGAGAAAGAATGCTGCTCTTAATTCGGCATCAGTAAGCTTCTGTCAGGGCGATCTTTTTGGCGCTCTGCCTGAGGGGAAAGCTTTCGATCTTATAGTATCTAATCCGCCTTATATAAGAACCGGCGATATAGCAGGACTGATGCCGGAGGTTAAGGATCATGAGCCTCTTAATGCCCTTGACGGCTCATCTGACGGCCTGCTCTTCTATCGCAGGATAATAGGAGATTCGCGGGACTTCCTTTGTCCAGGAGGAGCCATAATGCTTGAGATAGGCTTTGACCAGGCAGATCAGGTGGAAGAGATAGCCCGGGGACATGGCTTTACTGATATAAGGACTATAAAGGATCTGGCCGGAAATGACCGTGTGGTCATCATACGAACCGGGATTTGATTTGATCAGGAGAAGACAGATGCTAAGAAGAAAACAGAATGACTTTGACAGCTTCTGCTGTATTGCTGACAGATGTCCGGACAACTGCTGCAGGGGCTGGCAGATAGTAATAGATGATAAAAGCCTTGAAGGGTACAGCTCATATAAGGGAGAATTCAGCCAGGAGCTTATGGCAGGCATAGATAAGGACAATGGCCTTTTCAGGCAGAAGGGAAGCAGCTGCAGCATGCTTATGGATAACGGGCTCTGCAGACTTCAGAGTACGCTTGGAGAGGACTATCTATGTGATACCTGCCGTCTCTATCCAAGACATATAGAGGAGTTTCCTGATATCAGAGAATACTCACTTTCCCTGTCATGTCCGGAGGTGGTAAGGATGGTCTTTAAGGCCGGGGACCATCTGGGTTTTACAGAGACAGAGGATAAAGAGGATGATGACTGTGATGATTACGGGGATTTTGACTATTTCCTTTTCGACAAGCTTGGTTTTCAGAGAGAGCAGATGCTTGCCCTGCTAAGAAGGGACGATATCTGTCTGGAAGAAAGGATGGATATGATAGCGAAAGCAGCATTTAAGCTGCAGGCTATGTATGACTACGGAGATCTGGCCTCAATGGATCAGATCGATTATAATGAGGCTTTAGAAAAAAGAGAAGGCAGGAGAAACGGCTATATCTTCTCCCATGACTATATGATAGAAAGCTTTTCGCTCCTTATGGAGCTTGAGGAAATGCATCCCTCCTGGAGACGGGTACTTTTGAGTACCCTGTCCTACTGGAGGAGCCGGGATGATCGCTCAAACGAATGGAGAAGCGCCATGTATCCTAAGGGAAGGAGGAAGCTTATCTGCGAAAGGATCCTTGAATCCCTGCTCTATACCTATTTCTGCGGAAGCATCTATGATGGGCAGATTTACGCCAGAGCCATGCTTTGTATATATACCTTAAGATGGGTCATGATGATAGGAGAGGCGGATGGCGGGCCTGATCCGGAGGAGGCAATGTATATTTTTTCCAGAGAGGCCGAGCATTCGGATAATAATCTGAATAAGATTATAGGCTGGTTTGAGGATGAGCTCTAGCGGGTTGTCTAAAGGTCGTTTGAAGTGTAAAATAAGCCGAAGGAACAGGAGATTAGGAGAAGACCATGTTTGAAAATATAGAAACGCTTCAGATCAGATATGACGAGATCATGCATAAGGTGTCCCAGCCGGAGATCGCCTCGGATGGAGCGGCATACCAGAAGCTGATGAAGGAGGCCAACAGCATAAAGCCGCTGGTCGATACCTATGAGGAATACAAAAAGGCTAGAAATGACAAGGAGGAGGCTCTTGCCGTCCTGGAGGAGGAAAAGGACGAGGAGATGCGCGAGCTTGCAAAGGAGGAGCAGGCAGAGAGCGAGCAGAGGATAGAGGAGCTTTCTAAGAAGCTTAAGATCCTTCTTCTGCCAAAGGATCCCAATGATGAAAAGGATGTGATAATGGAGATAAGGGCCGGAGCCGGTGGAGACGAGGCTGCCCTGTTTGCGTCTGATCTCTACAGGATGTATATCAAGTTCGCTGAGTCGAGAGGCTGGCGGACAGAGATAATAGAGTGCGAGGAGACAGGAATAGGAGGAATGAAGCAGGTGAACTTTACTGTAAGTGGAAAGGGAGCCTATTCTATACTTAAGTACGAGTCCGGAGTCCACCGTGTTCAGAGGGTGCCTGTGACCGAATCGGGAGGAAGGATCCATACATCTACAGCCACTGTTGCGGTAATGCCTGAGGCAGAGGAGGTGGATGTAGAGATAGATGAGAAGGATATAAGGATAGATGTGATGAGAGCATCCGGTAACGGAGGCCAGTGTGTAAATACGACTGATTCGGCCGTAAGACTTACCCATTATCCTACAGGAATAGTCATCTATTCACAGACAGAGAAGTCCCAGCTTCAGAACAAGAACAAGGCCTTCGCTCTTCTGCGTGCAAAGCTCTACGATCTGAAGCTTCAGGAGAAGCAGGCCAAGGAAAAGGACGAGAGACTCTCACAGATAGGAACGGGAGACCGATCTGAAAAGATAAGGACCTATAACTTCCCTCAGGGAAGGGTTACCGACCACAGGATAGGGCTTACCATGTACAGACTTGACGACGTTATGAACGGGGATCTGACAGAGATACTCGATGCCCTTATTACAGCAGATCAGTCGAAGAAGCTTGCAAGGCTTGAGGAGTCATAAGATGATGAAGGGAAAATGCATAGTAATAGGAGTCACAGGTTCGATCGCTGCCTACAAGGCTTGTGATATAGTAAGCTTCCTTAAGAAGCAGGGGGCTGATGTGAATGTCATAATGACAAGGAATGCCCTTAATTTCATAAATCCGATCACGTTCGAGACCCTTTCCGGCAACAAGTGCCTTGTCGATACCTTTGACAGGAATTTCCAGTTCAATGTGGAGCATGTCTCTCTGGCAAAGCGGGCAGATCTCTTTGTTGTGGCACCGGCCTCGGCTGACTTTATAGCAAAGGCGGCAGCAGGCATAGCAGATGATATGCTGACCACGACCTTTCTGGCATCGACCTGCAGGAAGATAGTTTATCCTGCGATGAACACCAGAATGTATGATAATCCTATCACTCAGGATAATATAAAGAGACTTGAGCACTATGGTATAGATGTGGAAGAGACAGATTCGGGTTATCTGGCCTGCGGGGATACAGGAAGGGGTAAGCTGGCTCCGGTTGAGGATATAGAGGAAAGGATCATGCTTCTGGCAGCAAGAGATCACGATCTTGACGGGAAACGTGTGCTGATTTCAGCCGGTCCTACCCAGGAGGATATAGATCCGGTCCGCTTTATCACAAACCACAGCACAGGAAGGATGGGCTATGCCCTGGCACGGGCGGCGGCACTGAGGGGAGCTGATGTGACCCTTGTGAGCGGACCTGTTAGTCTTAAGCCTCCTATGGGAGTAAGGATCATAAATGTAAGAAGCGCCGAGCAGATGTTTGACGAAATGACAGAGAGATCAGACCAGGCAGATATAGTCATAATGACAGCGGCAGTTGCTGATATGAGGCCGGAGAAATGTGCTGATGAAAAGATCCATAAGGTGACTATGCCTGACAGCATAAGGCTTGCGTCCAATCCTGACATACTCTCATATATAGGTGAGCACAGGAAAGAAGGCCAGATAATAGTCGGATTTTCCATGGAGACTGAGGATCTTATCGAGAACTCAAGGAGCAAGCTTGAAAGAAAGCACTGTGACCTTATCGTTGCCAACAGCCTGAGAGAAAAGGGAGCCGGATTCGGCTGCGATACTAATGTCGTTACCCTTATCACGAGGGAAGAGACAAAGGAGCTGCCTATAATGGGAAAGGATCAGGTAGCAGACCGAATCTTTACATTTATACTTGATATGTGATATAATCATATCTCGTGTGAAGAAAAGAAAAGGAGAAAATATGAGCGTAGCGATCCTTACTGACACAAACAGCGGAATATTGCCTGATGAGGCCAAAAAGCTCGGAGTTTACTCGATCCCAAACCCATTCTATATAGATGACAATCTGTACAGAGAGGGAGTGGACATAGACCACAAGAGGTTCTATGAGCTTCAGGCAGCAGGCCATGAGATCCATACCTCTATGGTGATCGTAGGAGATCTACTTGATCAGTGGAATGATCTTCTGTCAAGGTACGATCAGGTAGTCTATATACCGCTTTCATCGGGACTTTCGTCGTCATGTCAGACAGCCCAGATGCTTTGCGAGGATGATGATTATGCGGGAAAGGTATTCGTAGTCGACAACCGCAGGATATCTGTTACCATGCGTCTGTCTGTCCTTGAGGCAAAGGCTCTTGCAGACCAGGGCAGGGACGGAGCGCAGATCAAGAAATATCTTGAGGATACGGCAGGCGATTCATCTATCTATATAATGGTCGATACGCTCAAGTATCTGAAGCAGGGCGGAAGGGTGACTCCTGCAGCGGCAGCTATAGGATCACTTTTACATATTAAGCCTATACTTACCATACAGGGAGCAAAGCTCGATAAGTTCGCAATGGCCCGTACAGTAAAGCAGGCCAAGCAGATCATGATAGAAGCGATAGCAAAGGATACCCATCAGAGATTCGGTGATCCTGACGGCAGCGGCTGTGTGATCTCTGTCGCACACTCCAATAATCTGGAGGCGGCGGAGCAGTTCCGTGATGAGATACTATCAGTATTCCCTGACAGGCAGATAAAGATTCAGGAATTATCGACCGTGGTTACGGTCCATACGGGACCGGGGACTCTTGCATGTACGACTTCGAAGAGTTTCCTGAAAGAGATATAACCGCCTAAGGGCGTTTATATGTGCCGTAATATTTGCGGATCCCGTCTTTTGCAACGGAGAAGGCCTGGCACGATCATATGACATGGGGACTGCATGAGCAGGACCATAAGCAACAATTATTTACAGGAGGTACATATGGTTAAGGCAGTTGTAGGAGCAAACTGGGGCGACGAGGGCAAGGGAAAGATCACAGATACTCTGGCTGATCAGGCAGATGTGGTGATACGTTTTCAGGGCGGCGCCAATGCCGGACATACGATCGTCAATCAGTATGGAAAGTTCGCTCTTCACCTTCTCCCATCGGGAGTTTTTCATCCAAACATCACAAATGTAATAGGAAATGGCGTTGCATTTGATATTGACAAGTTCTTACATGAGATAGGCGATATCGAATCAAAGGGAGTTCCTGAGCCGAAGATCATAGTAAGCGACAGGGTCCAGGTACTTATGCCCTATCATATCCTCTTCGATACCTTGGAGGAGGCCCGTCTTGCCGGAAAGTCCTTCGGTTCTACCAAGTCAGGAATAGCTCCGTTCTATTCAGACAAATATGCGAAGATCGGCTGGCAGATAAATGAGTTCTATCAGGATGATGACGCATTGCTCGAGAAGATAGATCATATAGCTGATATAAAGGATGCACTTCTTGTAAACCTCTATCATACAGATCCGATCGACAGAAAGGGACTTCTTGCCTGGATAAAGGAGAGAAGAGACAGGATAAGGCCGTACCTTTGCGACGTTCCTAAGTTTCTCGAGGGAGAGATAAAGGAAGATAAGACCATCCTGCTTGAGGGACAGCTTGGCACTATGAAGGATCCTGATTTCGGGATCTATCCTATGGTCACCTCTTCGTCGCCTATCGCTGGATTCGGAAGTATAGGAGCCGGAATCCCTCCATATGAGATAAAGCAGATAGTCGTTGTATCCAAGGCTTATTCATCTGCGGTAGGAGCAGGAGAATTCGTCTCAGAGATATTCGGGGATGAAGCAGAGACTCTTAGAAATCACGGAGGAGACGGCGGAGAATACGGAGCTACGACTGGACGTCCGAGAAGAGTAGGCTGGTATGACTGCGTGGCATCCAAGTACGGCTGCAGGCTACAGGGGGCAACAGATGTCGCATTTACTGTCCTCGATGATCTCGGATACTTAGATGAGATCCCTGTATGCGTTGCATATGAGATCGACGGTAAGGAGACGACAGACTTCCCTGTGACAAAAGACCTAAAGAGGGCAAAGCCTGTTTATAAGACACTTCCAGGCTGGAAATGCGATATCAGAGGTATCCGTGAGTTCCCTGATCTGCCAAAGGAGGCACAGGACTATGTGAACTTCATAGAGCAGCAGATAGGCTATCCTATTACCATGGTATCAAATGGACCATCAAGAGACGACATTATTTACCGTGTGAGTCCTCTGAACAGGTAATACACAAAAAGTTCATAATTTAAGCAATTAAAAGGCACAGTTTTGATCTAGAATTGAGACTGTGCTTTTAAGATTGTAAAGGAGAAATATGCTAAAGGTAGAAAAACTTACAAAGAGGTACGGAAAGAGAACAGTCGTCGATTCTCTTGATTTCACAGGGAATAAGGGTGAGATACTGGGTCTGTTAGGGCCCAACGGCGCAGGGAAGAGCACGACTATGAACATGCTTACAGGATATATAGCGCCAAGCTCAGGATCTATCATTTTGGATGATAAGGATCTTACGCTTCCTAAGAACAGGAAGAAGGTACTTATCGGATATATGCCTGAGATCCCTCCTCTCTACAATGATATGACAGTAGCTGAATTCATGAAATTCGATGCTGAGCTTAAGGGTGTAAAGAGGGCCTGTCGCAAGGATGCTGTATCAGAGACCATTGAGCGATGCGGTGTAGCTGATGTAGAAAAACGCCTTATAAAAAACTTATCAAAGGGCTACAGACAGAGAGTCGGGTTTGCATCAGCCATTATCGGTGATCCCGAGCTTATCATTCTCGATGAGCCGACAGCCGGACTTGATCCGAGACAGATAGTAAATATGAGGGAAATGATACTATCCCTTAAGAAGGATCATCTTGTCATACTAAGCTCCCATATACTTTCCGAGGTAGAGGAGGTATGTGACCATGTGCTTATCATATCAAAGGGAAGGCTGGTGCTTTCTGACAATACAGAGCATCTGCTGGAAGAGCACGATGAATCTCTGGAGGATGTATTCCTTGAACTGACTGAGGGCGATGAGGAGGCTACTGTCACTGATGAGGGGCAGGCCTCACGCTATGAGGACGAGGAGGATATCATCGATGAAGACAATATAGAGGAACTTGAAAAGGACGTGACCGAGCTCGATCATGCATCAACTGATACAGACGTACAGGAAGGAGAAGGGAAGGACAGATGAACGCCATATTTAAGAGAGAATTTCTTTCATTTTTCCGCAGCATGACAGGTTATATATTCGTGGGACTGAATCTCGTTGTATTCGGCCTGTATTTTTCTGTCTACAACCTATATCAGGGAATCCCTACCATATCTTATGCACTTAACGGTATGTCCTTTATTTTTCTGATAACGGTTCCGGTTATCACTATGAGGGTCTTTGCCGCTGAAAGAAGGGACAAGGTGGATCAGCTTACACTTACATCACCTGTCTCTGTAGGAAGGATAGTCCTTGGAAAATATGCTGCCCTTGCCTGCTGTTATTTCTGCGTTATAGCTGTAATGGCTGTTTCTCCTCTGGTGCTGCGCCTGTTCGGAAAGGTTTCCCTGAGGGAAAACTATACGGCACTTCTTGGTATGCTCCTATACGGACTTGCTCTTCTTGCCATAGGACTATTTGCATCGTCTCTGTCCGGAAACCTTATCGTTTCAGCAGTAGTATCATTTCTTCTGATCTTCGCAGGATATATATCCCAATCCTTTGCAAGCACCTTTTCACTGACAGGACCACTGGCAAAGGTCTTTAAATGGTATGACTTCATAACGCCTCTTTCTGACTTCCTTTCCGGAAGCCTCTCACTAAGGCACGTGGTATATTTCCTTAGTGTGATAATGGTATGCCTTGTGCTTACGACCCAGATCATACTGAAGAGAAGATACAATGTATCGAGAAAGCAGCTTTCCCTGTCAGCATTCTCATTTGTCACCTTAGTGGCTGTCGCAGCGGTAGCAGTGCTTGGGAATTTTGCTATGGCAAAGGTTCCGGCAAAGGCAGCTGTATTTGACATGACTGCTGAGAAGTACTATACACTGAATGACAAGTCAAAGAAGCTTCTTAAGAGCCTTGATAAGGATGTGACTATCTACTGTATGGCAAAGGAGTCATCTCTTACCTATGATTACGAGATCACTCTGAAGAAGACTCTGGAGCAGTATCAGGCTGCCTCGGACCATATAAAGGTGAAGTATGTAGATCCTGACAAGAATCCTACCTTTGCATCAAGGTATACATCTGAGGATCTTTCCACAGGAAGCCTTATCGTTGTTTCAGGCAAGAGGAGCAAGGTCATTCCGGTAGATGATCTCTATAAGTCATCTGTTGACTATACTACCTATTCGCAGAAGATATCGGGCTATGATATCGAGGGCCAGGTCAGCGGGGCCATATGTTATCTTGATGCTAAGGATCTTTCAAGGATATATCTTTTAAGCGGGCATGATGAGCCTGAGCTCGATGCCACATTTAAGAGAGCCCTTGAGAAGATAAATGCTGAGACAGCGGATCTAAATCTGCTTAAGAATGACAAGATACCTTCCGATGCATCCGCAGTGCTTATTTTCGGGCCTCAGAGCGATCTCTCCGATGATGACGTAAAGAAGCTTGAGAGCTATGTGAGCGGAGGAGGCAGAGTCTTCGTGGCCCTTGATGTAATGAAAAATTCATCTCTTACGAACCTGAGAAAATTCTTAAAGGATCAGGGAATAGCAACGACAGACGGAGCGATCGCAGAGACAGACGAGAATTACTATTATCAGAGTCCTTATCTGCTGCTTCCTGAGGTGAAGTCTACAAAGGCCACAAGCGATGTGAACGGGACTCTTCAGGTCATTATACCTTATTCGGTAGGTCTGTCAAAGACAGGAGACAAGGGCTTTAAATACATGAACCTGGCAGTCACAGGCAAAAAGGCCATAGCAAAGAACAGCCAGTCTTCTGATGATCTGACTGCTGCAGTTTCTGACAGTCAGGCAAAGATAAAGAAGGAGGGCAACGACACTCAGGGCAGGTATTCCCTGGGACTGATCTCCAAGAAGGGCAAGGGATGGGTAGCGGCCTTCGGATCTGCTTATGCCTTTACCGATTCGATGAACCAGGTCGTATCTGGAAGAAATGAGACACTTTTTTCAGATGTATTCTCATACATACTTCCGGAAGAGAGCGGCAAGTCACTTAATATACCTGCCAAGTCCATAAGTCAGGAAACCCTTACCGTATCTGCAAAGGTAATAAAGGTCTATGGCTTTTTCTTCGGTATATTCATACCGGTGCTGCTCATTGCCTGCGGTATTGTCGTAGTAGTCTACAGGAAGAGGAGATAATGAAGGGTATAAGTGCTGTTATCCTTGCTGCCGGTAAGGGCAGCAGGATGGGGGCGGATCGGCCCAAGCAGTTTATCGAGGCAGGGGGGAAGCCTCTGATAGCCTATTGTCTGATCGCCTTTGAAAAAAGCCCGGTTGACCAGATCGTCCTTGTGAGCGGCCGGCAGTATATGGATCTGTGCAGCCAGATAGTAGAAAGATACCATATCAGCAAGTGCAGAAGCATCACGGTCGGAGGAGCCTGCAGGGCTGCTTCAGTCCTTAATGGGATAAATGCTTCCGAGGGGGATATCGTACTTATCCATGACGGTGCCAGGCCTCTTATTTCACAGAGGCTTATTGCTGATACTATTGATGCAGTAAAAAAATACCGGTCAGTCGTACCGGTGATTCCTGTAAAGGATACTATAAGGATGCTTGCTCCTGACGGGGAGCTTCTTCCGGCTCTTGACAGGAGCAGGCTTTTTGGCATGCAGACGCCTCAGGCTTTCTTCAGGGATGATATCCTGAATGCTTATGCTTCATTGGAAAGCAAGGGGTATGATCTGGCAGAGATCACAGATGATGTGATGGTGATGGAAAAGGGAGCTGGAATAAAGGCTCATCCGCTTGCCGGAGATGAGTATAACAGAAAGATAACGACGCCGTCAGATATGGACTGGCTGTCGCTTCATATAGGCCGAAAGCATAGAGATGAAGACGAGCGATAGCGAAGTCTGAATCCTATGCGAGGTCGTTCTGTGAG
>DLDA01000028.1 GCA_002480925.1 Lachnospiraceae bacterium UBA7784
ACATTTTCAAAAATGCTTGACAGATTTGCCACAAAGCCCGGACAGATCCCTGAAGAATCCCGGATAGGAAATATCAACGCATGCATAATCGTCAAGCTCGCTCTCACCGTCTGCTGCAAGCGAGGCCACGGCAAAGCTCATCGCTATCCTGTGATCCTTATAGGTATGGATCAGGGCTCCATGGAGCGGTCTTCCCCCTTCTATCACAAATCCGTCATCTGTCGGCCTGATGTCGCAGCCCATTGCTCTGAGATTTTCTGAAACAGTAGCGATCCTGTCTGACTCCTTGACCTTTAGCTCTGCAGCATCCCTTATTATGGTCTCACCATCTGCAAAGGCAGCCATAACAGCTATTACAGGCAGCTCATCTATAAGTGTCGGTATTATATCTCCCTCGATCACGGTCCCATGAAGCTGTGAGGTCCTTACATTTATATCGCAGACCTCCTCTCCAGATACTTCTCTCCTGTCGATATAGTCTATATTGCCTCCCATTGCCTCTATCACACTTAGGATCCCTGCTCTTGTCGGGTTTGTATTCACATTCTTTATCAGGATATCACTGTCCTGACAGATAAGTCCCGCCACAAGGAAGTATGCTGCCGACGAGATATCTCCAGGTACTATGATATCCTGTCCTGTAAGCTGGCTTCCTGGCCTTATGCAGCTGTAGTGTCTTTTCGTGTCTGTCCTTATGTCCGCCCCGAATCCCTTAAGCATAAGCTCGGTATGGTTTCTTGATACAGCCGGCTCTGTGACCGAGGTAGATCCCTCTGCAAAAAGACCTGCGAGTAGTATACAGGATTTCACCTGGGCTGACGCTACAGGGGATATATAGTCTATGCCATGGAGTCCTCCTCCTCTTATGGTAAGCGGGAGGAATCCATCAGCTGATCTTATATCTGCCCCCATCTGGCCAAGAGGTTCTATCACTCTCTTCATTGGACGTTTCCTTAACGAATCGTCACCAGTGATGCCTGTTGTAAAGTTCTGCCCGGCAAGGATACCTGATATAAGCCTTGTGGTAGTCCCGCTGTTTCCGGCATCTAATAAGCCGCAAGCCTCCCTTAGACCATAAAGGCCCCTTCCATGTATGGTTACCTCTTCACCCTCTCTTTCTATCTGAATGCCAAGCCTTCTGAAGCATTCAATGCTTGAGAGGCAGTCTGCCCCGGATAAGAATCCGTGCAGACAGGTCTTGCCTCTGGCCAGTGAGCCAAGCATTATACCTCTGTGTGAGATCGACTTGTCTCCCGGAACCCTTATTTCTCCTCTTAGCTGCTTACATTTATGCATTATAATTCTCCATAAATAATCATCTCAGATGAAGCCTGTAGCTGTGTGACTCAAGAAGAGTCCTTGCTCCCTCATAGTCTGCCTCGGAATAAAGCTCTATCTGGAGCACTCCCTCCTCAAACTCCCTGTTGTGGATTATACCTATATTCTTGATAGAAATACCTGAAGCGGCAAGTAGTGTCGCAACCGTTGCGATCTGTCCGGGCTCATCACAGAGGTCGCAGAAGATTGTAAAGTCTGCCGGAAGCAGTCCTCTTTTCTTTACAGGAAGACTGTCGCGGAAGTCCTTGGCCGACTGGAATCTTGCTCTTATCTCTTCTCCATTGCCGTCCTCTATTTCTGATCTGAAATCCGAAAGCAGCTCCATATACTGGTCTATCATACTAAGGATAGCCTTCCTGTTGGAGAGGCAGATATTTTCCCACATTACTGGAGATGATGATGATATCCTCGTGATGTCCTTAAAGCCGCCTGCTGCTATAGTACGTAAGAGATCATCCCTGTTATCCTCCCTGACCAGATTCACGAGCGATGCCGATATCACATGAGGCAGGTGGCTTATGGCTGCAACAGCCATATCGTGCTGGTCCGGCCTTAGTGTCATTGTGATAGCTCCCAGTCCCGATATGAATCTGTCAAAAAACGGAACTATCCTCCTTGCCCTCTCGCTCTGATAGGTCAGAAGATAATATGCGTTTTCAAGAAAGGAGGGATCAGAACAGGAGTAGCCTGTATTCTCTGACCCTGTCATAGGATGACCTCCTATGAACTGGTCCGAAAGCCCCAGCCTGTCTATCTCAGCCGCTATATCTCCCTTTACAGAGCCCACATCTGTGATCAGGGTATCAGGTGATAGGAAGGGCTTTATCCTCGAAAGATACTCGACATTTACAAGCACCGGAGAGCAGAGAAATATAGCGTCAGAATCTGCTATCTCCTGATCGCTTAAGAGGCTCTTGTTCTCTATCAGCCCGTCATAAAATGCAGCCTCCACAGTCTCTCTATGTCCTGCCGTGGCATAAAGATGGATACCGGGATAGGTCTTCTTTATCGCCTTTGCAACAGAGCCTCCGATTAGCCCTAATCCTACGAATACTATTTTTCCGGGATCAAATCCCACCTGTTCCTTCATCTGTCCTTACCGTCTTTCTGTCTGATCTAAAGCCTGCTTTGCAAGAGAGTCCGCAAGCTCGTTATATTCTATTCCCGTATGGGCTGCCACCTTGTGGTAGACTATAGGAATCTTTGTATCCATCCGCTTCATATAGGCAGCATACTTTTGTGTAAGAGGATTGTTGGCCTTCCATAGTCCCTTTGCCCACATCTCTATTCCTGCATAGTCATAGCAGATATCCACCGACCTGTAACCATGCTCATAGGCGTATTTTACTGCATGCATGGCCCCAAGCATTTCTCCGCCGACATTTCTTATCTTAAGGACCTCCGGATCATCTCCGCTTCCTGACATAGTCTCTACCTTATCATCCGGGCCGATGAAAACACAGCCATATGAATAACGACCCTTATCCTTTGAGAAGCTGCCATCCACATAGGCAATAAGCATCTTATCCTCCGGAATGTCCCTAAGCCTGTCATCATCCTCACAAGGATTCAGATATTCCTCTGCCTCCTGTCTGGTCACAAAGCCCTTATATACAGCTCCCTTGAAGCCGCTTACTGATTTCCGGCAATCGTCCCAGCTTAAAAATATACCGGTCTTCCTGCCCTTTTTCACCGCATAGAAATGTTTTTTTTCTGCCATGATATCTCCCTTCATTTGTCCTAAATACTTTATATCAAAAAACAGTTGAATGCAATCCCCGAAACATTATATAATAGTCGTCATGAAATCAACAGAAAAAAATGAAATAACAAGCGGGGTAATATGGAAGCAGATACTTATATTTTTCTTTCCGATCCTTATAGGAGCCATTTTCCAGACTCTCTATAATACTGTGGATGCCGTTGTAGTCGGCCGCTTCTCCGGAAAGATTGCCCTTGCAAGCGTAGGTGGCTCATCAGGACTTATAATAGAGCTTGTGATCACCTTCTTTATGGGGCTTGCCTCAGGAGCAACCGTCATCATATCACAGGCCTACGGATCAGATGACAGAAGGCGTATTGATGAGGCCCTCCACACAGCCTATACTTTTGCGCTTGCCGGCGGACTTATACTTGGGAGTGCAGGAGTTCTTCTGGCTCCGGCCTTTCTTCATCTGCTGGGTACTCCGGATGATCTTTTCCCGGGCTCCCTTACCTACCTGCGGATACTGATGGCCGGCCTTGCCTTTATCCTGATCTATAATATAGGCTCAGGTATACTCTGCGCTATAGGTGATTCAAGGCGTCCTCTCTACATACTTATAGTATGCTGTGTGATAAATATAGCGCTGGATCTCTGGCTTGTCGCCGTACTCAAAATGGGGGTAGCTGGTGCCGGTATCGCTACAGTGATCTCTCAGGGAGTTTCCGCAGCCCTTGTGACCTGGCTTCTGGTCCTTAGGACAGGTGCCATGAAGCTATCTCTTAAAAGACTTCACATAAATCTCCCTATCCTTTCAAATATTTTAAAGATCGGCCTGCCGACTGCGATAAGCGTTAGCATGTTTACTATATCAAATATGATACTGCAGACCTCTATAAACCGTATGGGTTCAAATACCGTTGCTGCCTGGACTGCCTATGGAAGGGTAGATGCCTTCTGGTGGCTTATTACTGAGGCCTTTTCTGTCTCTATAACTACCTTCGTCGGTCAGAACTATGGTGCAAAAAAACCTCAGCGGATAAAACGGGCTATCCTTGATGTAATAGGAATGGAGCTTGTGCTCTCTGTGATCGCTGCCATAGTCATAGTATCAGCCGCTCCCTTTCTTATTTCCATGTTTACCAGATCCCAGGCTGTCATAACCATCGGTGCAAGAATCTCAAAGGTCATAGCTCCCATCTACTGGATCTTCATACCATCTGATGTACTCTCGTCCTCACTGCGTGCAGAAAACCATGTGGTCTTTTCCACGATAACAAACACTCTTAGCATCTGCATCTTCAGGATATTCTGGACCTTCCTTACAGGGAACCGGGACATCACCTTTCTTCTCAGATGCTATCCTATAAGCTATATCGCTGCTTCTTCTCTTATCATCATCTACTTTGTGATAGAGCAGAAAAAGATAAACAGTAAGCTCTCCTGATCAGTCGTTTTCCTCTGCTGCATCACTGAGCTGTTCATAAAAACAGGCTGCAGGGATTAACCCTGCAGCCTGTTTTCATTATTTCTCCGTTAGTATTATTTCTCTGGTATCAGTATGCTATCCCCTGAGCAAGCATTGCATCTGCTACCTTTTCAAAGCCTGCTATATTGGCTCCGACCTGAAGGTCACCATCAAAGCCATATTTAGCAGCTGCATCAATGGAATTGTGAACTATACTCTTCATGATTCCCTGAAGCTTTGAGTCAACCTCCTCGAAGGTCCATGAAAGTCTCTCTGAATTCTGGCTCATCTCGAGAGCTGATGTAGCTACACCGCCGGCATTTGCTGCCTTTGCAGGTCCGAACATGATACCTGCCTTCTTGTATACTGCAATTGCCTCTGGAGTGGACGGCATATTTGCTCCCTCGCAGACAGCGATAGCTCCGTTAGCTACGATCTTCTTTGCGCTGTCCTCATCGATCTCGTTCTGAGTTGCGCATGGAAGATAGATATCAGCCTTGGTGCCCCATACTCCAGAGCATCCCTCATGGTACTCTGAACCGTCGTTTGCACGTGCAGGATACTCCTTGATACGTCCTCTCTCGACTTCCTTGATCTGCTTTACCACGTCAAGCTTGATTCCATTCGGAGCTACAATGTAGCCGTTTGAATCAGACATAGTGATGACCTTACCGCCGAGCTCTGTTGCCTTCTGGCAGGCATAAATAGCTACGTTTCCTGATCCTGAGATGACTACTGTCTTACCCTTGAAAGAATCATTCTTAAGAGTCTTTAAAGCTTCCTCTGTATAGTAGCAGAGTCCATATCCTGTAGCCTCAGTTCTGGCAAGGGAGCCGCCATAAGTCAGTCCCTTTCCTGTAAGAACACCTGTAAACTCATTTCTGAGTCTCTTGTACTGACCGTACATATAGCCTATCTCACGTCCGCCTACTCCGATATCTCCTGCAGGAACATCTGTGTCTGCTCCTATATGCTTGCAGAGCTCTGTCATAAAGCTCTGACAGAATTTCATTACCTCTCTGTCGCTCTTTCCCTTAGGGTCGAAATCAGATCCACCCTTACCTCCTCCGATAGGAAGTCCTGTAAGGGAATTCTTGAAGATCTGCTCAAAGCCTAAGAACTTAAGTATTGACAGATTTACTGAAGGATGGAAACGAAGTCCTCCCTTATATGGTCCGATTGCTGAGTTGAACTGTACTCTGTATCCACGATTGACCTGAACCTTGCCATTGTCATCTACCCATGGTACCCTGAAGAGGATCACTCTCTCAGGCTCGACCATACGTCCGATAACATCATCCTCCTCGAGCTTAGGATTCTTCTCTACTACCGGCTCAAGAGACTCAAGAACCTCTCCTACTGCCTCTAAGAACTCCTTCTGCTCAGGATTCCTTGCCTCAAGTCCGTCATAGACCTGCTGCAGATAGCTGCTTTTAAACTTCATCGTTTAAAGCTCCTTTCTTTTCTTTTTCCTATAATACAAGCGTCACCTGTCTATGTGCCGTTTACACAAGTCCGCGGCTCACACACAAAAAATATTATAGCATAAACATCTCTGATGTAAAGAAAAAATTATTCATCACTCTATAATATTCGAATGAATGATCCCGAATTATTTTCAAAAAAGCCTCAGCTCTTTCTGAACAGAATGTGATAGACTGTTTTTGTCTTTGTATTTACCACAAGCTCCCATACCCCCCTTTGTTCCATTATATTCTCCAGGAGAAATCCACTTATCTGTATTCGCTAACTGATAATGTCTTTTTGGCAACTGCATCAATTCTTATTCTCCTCACTAATCCCTCCATCTTTCAATTAAATGCAAACTCAGTTCATCTGTGTTGTCTTCGGAAAGTATATCTATATCAGCAAATAATATGGGCCCCTTTCCTCATAATATGCTGTCTATTGTCAGAGGTTCTTTATTGGTCACACAGCCTGGAAGATAAGAGTAATCACCTGTCAATGAGCCCTTATTTCTATCCTCTATAGCAGAATGCTCAGATTCTGTCTACGAGTCGTGTACGAAACATCGGAAAAAGTGGTCAGAAATCGGTAATTTCCTGCATGAACCGGAAGGCCGAAATCGCCCTGAAAGCCGCATAAAATAAGGGATTGCCGAATATATCAGCAATCCCTTGATAATGCAGGAAAAGGGACTTGAACCCTCACGACTGCAATAGCCACAGGCACCTGAAGCCTGCGCGTCTGCCAATTCCGCCATTCCTGCATTCGATCCGCTCACGCGAACGATATGATTTTACTCTTTTTATGATCCTGTGTCAAGCACTTTATCAAAAGTAACAGGCATTTTATTGTGCTCCGAGTATCTTCCTTGCTCTTAGGATCTCTTCTTCGGTCGGCGGATTCACATCAGCAAGCGAATAAGGGATACCGAGCTCCTCGTACTTATAGACGCCAAGAGTATGGTAAGGAAGCACCTCTACTCTCTTTACAGTCTTTAGGGTATCGATAAAAGCCCGTAGAGCCTTAAGCTCCTTTTCGTCGGTCGTGATCCCCGGAACCAGAACATGACGGATCCACATAGGAACTCCATTTTCTGACATCCAGACAGCCGCATCCAGGACATTTTTGTTTGTATGACCTGTAAGCTTTATATGCTCGTCGTCAAAGATCTGCTTTATATCCAGCATGACCAGATCCGTGTATTTCATCAGCTCCTTAAACTTTGTAAAAAACGGCTCCTCTCTTGTAAATGGCCCGGCCGAGGTATCAAGGCAGGTGTTTATTCCCTTCTCGTGACATTTCCTGAAAAAATCCAGCAGGAAATCTATCTGAAGCAGCGCCTCACCACCGCTTACGGTAATACCGCCTTCATCTCCCCAGTAAGGCTTGTATTTAAGTGCTTTTTCTATAATCTGATCGGCCGAAAGCTCCATCGGCTTTGTCTTTTTCGTACCATCAGGATTCCAGGTATCCGG
>DLDA01000019.1 GCA_002480925.1 Lachnospiraceae bacterium UBA7784
ACGAAATAACGTACATGCACCACCTGTACCAGGTACAGGTGGTGCATTTTTCATCTGATATATTTTTCCGGTACCTTATATCCATAGTATATAAGCTTTTGAACGTATGCCGGATCCTGGAGTCGCTGTTCGGACTCTCTCATGTACTGTCTCAGTTCATCGCGGTTACTGCCATTCCTTACCCTGATGGCATTGATTATATAAAATATTGCTATTATCAGCGCCAGGGCTCCCAGGACAATAAATTTGAATGGATTCAACCCGTCAATATATCTGAGATACCCGAATCCCCAGCAAACAGCAGTAATTACAAGCAGAAGCACGGTTATTTTAAGGGAGTTTCCGGGGTTTGTACTTATGTCCTGTGGTCCCTCAACTGCTATCTCTGTCCATCTCCTATCAACATATTCACAGTTGCAGTACCTGCAATTACGAATCGGGGAACCATAAGCAAAAGTATTTGTCTCGTCCCTGTTCCTCTTTCCACAGATAGGACATTTCCATTCAAGATAGTTTAGTTTCATAGATATTCTCCTTCATAAATTCGGAAATTGTTAATAAAATATTTATATGGCGATTATAAACGCCTGACACATCTATTGTCAGGCAAAAATGTGCTTATAAAAAAGGCGTTAGCTTAGTCATGTGGTCTCAGGTAGAATTTGCCGATGACCTTTTCAGTGCGGATTACGTTGCAGAATGCATCGGGATCTGCCTTTTTTATGGAACGGATGACACGATCCTGCTCGGAGCCGGCAATGACTGAGTAGACGATCTTTCTAGGGTTCTTCTCATGGGAGCCGATTCCGTCGATGATTGTGCCGCCGTGGTCGGTCTGGCTGTAGATCATCTCGCATATCTGGTCAGGAACTTTCGTTATGATAAGAAGTGTCACCTGCTGGTAGTTGCGGTACATCATGTGCTCGACCTCAGTTGTGGCGAACTGGAAGATGATGGAGTAGAGCGCCTTGTCCCAGCCGAAGAGCAGGCCGGCGATCACAAGTATCACGACGTTTATGCCCAGAATCACGTTAAATGAGTCCCGGCCTGTTTTTTCGGATATATATATAGATATAAAATCCGTTCCGCCTGTTGTCGTATCGTTTTTGAGGCAGAGGGAGATGGCGACCCCGTTTAAGATCCCTCCGAATATGCTTATCAGCAGAGTATCATAAGTGATCACGTAGCTGGGCAGAAGGTCAGTAAGCACTGAAGAGAGCGCTATGACCATGAGCGAGGTGCCGGTAAATTTCTTTCCGATAAAACGAAAGCCTATGTAGACAGGGATCGCGTTGATCGCGAGGTTTAGAGGCGTGAACGGAAGGCTTAACCCCGCGAATTTAGCCAGAGAACGCTTTATCAGAAGCGATAGTCCTGTGGCGCCTCCCGGAACAAGCCCTCCGGTCGAGACGAAGGTGTTCATATTAATCGCGAGAAGAAGTGATGAGACCACAATTACAACTAGAAGCCTTAGATTATTTACTGCATTTTTACTGTTCATCAGCTGATCTTATCCTTTGTGAAAAACGACGTCAGTTTCTCGATTGGTACAAGTTTAGCATAATAGAAACCCTGGATATAGTCAAATCCTTTTTTTATTGAGTAGGATACGCCGCCAGATTCGATAAAAACATGTGGAAATCATCTGATAGGGGTATTCGATTGCGCGCAATCTAAAACAACATTTGAGGATATTTGTAGATTGAAACATAACATTTATTTACCTATAATAATCACTTGACAGGTGCATATACCTGTTTTAGCTATAAAATGACGGAAGGAAAATATATGTCACAAAAACCATATACGCTTGGAATCGATATAGGATCTACGACCGTGAAGGTAGCACTTCTTGATACAGAGGACAATCTGCTCTTCTCTGACTACAGAAGGCATTTTGCTAATATCAGGGAAACACTCTACGGCCTTGTATCAGATGCCATTAAGGCAGCAGGAGACCATATGGTATCTCCTGTGATCACAGGTTCCGGCGGACTCACACTGGCCAATCATCTGAACATACCATTCTGTCAGGAGGTCGTGGCTGTAGCTACGGCTCTTACTCATTATGCGCCCCAGACTGATGTGGCTATAGAGTTAGGCGGCGAGGACGCAAAGATCATCTACTTCGAGAATGGCAATGTCGAGGAGAGGATGAACGGAGTCTGTGCCGGAGGTACAGGCTCATTTATAGACCAGATGGCCTCTCTTATACAGACTGATGCGAGCGGCCTTAATGAATATGCAAAAAGCTATAACTCCATATACCCTATAGCTGCCCGCTGCGGAGTTTTCGCAAAGACAGATATACAGCCGCTTATAAACGAGGGAGCTACAAGGGAGGACCTCTCAGCTTCTATCTTTCAGGCAGTTGTAAACCAGACGATTTCAGGACTTGCCTGTGGAAAGCCTATAAGGGGCCATGTGGCCTTTCTTGGCGGACCGCTTCATTTCCTTGACCAGCTGCGCCAGAGATTTATAGAGACCTTAAAGCTTGATGAGGAGCATACTATAATCCCTGACAATTCCCATCTTTTCGCAGCGATCGGATCTGCACTGAACTATAAGGATGAGAGCCAGATGATGCTTTCCTCGATCGAGGAGAAGCTTTCAAAGCCACTTAAGATGGAATTCGAGGTGGCCAGGATGGAACCTCTCTTCAAGGACAGGCAGGAATATGACGCCTTTTTGGAAAAGCATGGAAATAACCATGTAAAGACAGCTGATATAAAGCAGGCTAAGGGAAATGTCTTCCTTGGAATAGATGCGGGCTCTACCACGACAAAGGTAGCCCTGATAGATGATGAGGGAAGACTCCTGTATTCTTTCTATGATAATAATAACGGATCACCGTTAAAGACAGCTGTTCGGGCAATGGCAGAGATAAATAAGCTTCTGCCGCCTGAGGCCCATATAGTCCATTCATGCTCTACTGGATACGGAGAGGCACTTTTGAAATCAGCCTTCAAGCTTGACGACGGAGAGGTGGAGACGGTCGCCCATTACTATGCAGCGGCATTCTTTGATCCGGATGTCGACTGTATTCTTGATATAGGCGGACAGGATATGAAGTGCATAAGGATAAAGGATCATACAATAGATTCTGTCCAGCTGAACGAGGCATGCTCGTCAGGATGCGGCTCCTTCATAGAGACCTTTGCAAAGTCACTTAATTACAGTGTGATCGATTTCGCAAAGGAGGCACTTTTTGCGGAGCATCCGATCGACTTAGGTACCCGCTGTACCGTATTCATGAATTCAAAGGTCAAGCAGGCCCAGAAGGAGGGAGCATCGGTTGCCGATATATCAGCCGGACTTGCCTATTCAGTAATAAAGAATGCCCTGTTTAAGGTAATAAAGCTCTCAGACCCCAGACAGCTTGGAAAAAACGTGGTCGTTCAGGGAGGAACCTTCTATAATGATGCGGTTCTTCGCGCCTTCGAAAAGATAGGCGGCCTCCATGTGACCAGGCCTGATATAGCCGGGATTATGGGAGCCTTCGGCTCTGCCCTTATAGCAAGAGAAAGATACGAGGATGAAAAGACCACATCCATGCTTTCGATGGATCAGATCCTTTCCCTTACATATTCTACGAATATGACTCATTGCCAGGGTTGTACGAACAAGTGTATGCTGACTATAAACAAGTTCTCAGACGGAAGACGCTTCATTACAGGAAACCGCTGCGAAAGAGGACTTGGCAAACCGAAGAATCCGGATAATATTCCAAACCTCTATGACTATAAGTACAAGAGGGTATTCGGCTATGAGCCGCTTCCTTTGGAGAAGGCTAAGCGCGGAACGATAGGGATACCAAGGGTCCTTAATATGTATGAGAACTATCCTTTCTGGGCCGTATTCTTCAAGGAGCTGGGCTTTAATCTGGTCCTTTCTCCGGATTCGTCGAGAAAGATCTATGAGCTTGGAATAGAGTCAATACCGTCAGAGTCTGAATGCTATCCGGCAAAGCTTACTCACGGACATGTTCAGTGGCTTATTAATAACGGAGTAAAGACCATCTTCTACCCGTGCGTGCCATATGAGAGAAATGAGTTTCCTGATTCCAACAATCACTATAACTGCCCTATAGTGACCTCCTATGCAGAAAATATCAGGAATAACGTAGAGGATATCACCTCGGGCAAGGTCAGGTTCATAAGCCCATTCATGGCCTTTACAAATGAAGGGGTGCTTTCCGACCAGCTGGTAAAGGTCTTTAAGGAGGAATACGATATACCTGAAAATGAGGTCAGGGATGCCGCTCATAAGGCCTGGTACGAGCTTACTCATGCCAGATGGGACATAGAGAAAAAGGGTGAGGAGACGATAGAGTATCTGAAGAAAACGGGACGGCACGGAATAGTTCTCTGTGGAAGGCCATATCACGTGGATCCCGAGATAAACCACGGGATTCCTGATCTTATCACAAGCTATGGTATGGCAGTACTTACCGAGGACTCGGTTTCTCATCTTGGAAAGCTGGAGAGACCGCTTATTGTAATGGATCAGTGGACCTACCATACCAGAATGTATTCGGCAGCCAACTTTGTAAAGAAGACCGACTGTCTCGATGTGATCCAGCTTAATTCATTCGGATGCGGACTTGATGCGGTCACGACCGACTGCGTAAGCGATATCCTGACGAAAAGCGGCAAGATCTATACCTGCCTCAAGATAGATGAGGTTAATAACCTTGGCGCAGCAAGGATAAGAGTCCGTTCTCTTCTGGCAGCGATCAGGGTTAGACAGAGAAATGCCAGAAAGGAGGAGGCAGAGAGAAGGATAGTGCCTTCTTCATATCAGCGTAAGATCTTTACAAAGGATATGAAGAAAAACTATACCATTCTTGCTCCTCAGATGTCTCCTATCCACTTCGATATCATAGCGCCTGCCATGTCAAGTGCCGGCTATACCGTTGTGGTTCCTGAGGTGCCTGCAAAGGACTGTGTGGATAACGGGCTTCGCTTCGTAAACAATGATGCCTGCTATCCTTCGCTTCTTGTAGTAGGGCAGTTTATAGCTGCGCTCAAGTCAGGAAAGTATGATCTTAAACGCACGGCCCTTCTGATCACCCAGACAGGAGGCGGCTGCCGGGCCTCAAACTATATCTCCTTCATAAGAAGAGCCCTTGGCAAGGCCGGCTACGGAGATATCCCTGTGATCTCACTGAATGTGGTTGGTCTGGAGAAGAATCCGGGCTTTAAGCTTGGACCAAAGCTGATCCAGCATGGCCTTTACGGGCTGGTCTTTGGAGATATCTTCCTCAAATGTCTCTACAGAATGAGACCATATGAGAAGGTAAAGGGCAGTGCCAATGAGCTTTATTCCAGCTGGAAGGAAAAGGTAATAGACTTCCTTTCAAGGCCGGCCATGCTTTCCCACAGGAAGTTTTCCCAGATGTGCCGTGATATAATCGCTGATTTCGATAATCTTCCGATCACGGATCAGAAGAAGCCTCGTGTCGGTATAGTAGGAGAGATAATGGTCAAGTATTCGGTGGTGGCCAACAACCATCTGGCAGATCTCCTGGAATCAGAGGGAGCAGAGGCAGTGATACCTGACCTCACCGATTTCCTCCTCTACTGCTTTTTTAATGAGAGGTTCAAGCATGAGAATCTGGGAACATCAAAGCGGGCAGTTACAATGTCCAATCTGGGGATACGCTTCTTTGAGTGGCTGAGGCGTCCTGCAAGGAAAGCCTTTGAGGAATCAAGGCACTTCACTCCGCCTGCATACATAGAAGAGACAGCAGAGAGGGCAAAGGAGATAGTATCACTTGGCGACCAGACAGGCGAGGGCTGGTTCCTTACCGGAGAGATGCTCGAGCTTGTAAATTCAGGCGTCAACAATGTGGTCTGCATACAGCCGTTTGGCTGCCTCCCTAACCATATAGTAGGAAAGGGAGTAATAAAGAAGATTCGTTCCAGGTATCCGGGAGCCAATATAGCAGCTATAGACTATGATCCGGGTGCATCAGAGGTAAACCAGCTGAACAGGATCAAGCTGATGCTTTCAAGCGCATTCAAGAATATGAACTGACCGGCCAGGGTGAGAGGCAGATGGGCCTCTCATCTTTTTTTGCTTTATTTATTTGCGGATTTCTGATAGAATACTCTTATGAAGACTTATAACAAAAACGGGAAAATTGAACTGCTCAGGTTTGTATTCTGCCTTACCATAATACTGTTTCACTGCAGCAGGACCTTTGGGTTCTCTCACCTTAGTCTGGGCGACTTTTCAGTACCGGTCCTTAGAAGAGGATATTACGGAGTGGAGTTTTTCTTTGTGGTATCAGGCTTTCTGATGGGCAGATCCATTCATAAGAGAAGGAAGAATTTGCGTCTGGGGCTGGTAAAGCCGGTTGAGCTGGGACGCACTACGATCAGATATATGCTGAAGAAGTATATAAGCATATTTTCCTATCATGTCTTCCCGTTCATAGCTCTTATGGTTCTGAAGGTGGTAGTGCAGGATATATATGACGGAGGCGCAAAGGATGTGATGCAGTACATCTTCAATGCCATACCGGAATTTTTCTTCCTACAGAAGTTCGGCTTCACTAACACAAATGTGGATGTGATAGAATGGTATATCTCAGCTATGTTTATAGCCATGCTCCTGCTCTATCCGGTCATCTCGAAGTTCTACTATCTTTATACAAGGGCTATAGGACCTCTGGTTTCCTTATGGATACTCGGAGTCCTTCAGTACAATTTCGGGACATTTGCGGATCAGGACAGATGGATAGGCTTTGGATATGTATGCGTATTCAGGGCGATAGCTGAGCTTTCACTTGGAGCCAGTGCCTTCGAGTTCGCGAGGACCTTAAGCCACAGGTATTTTCAGAGAAGGGACAGGATCATCTTTACTGTCATTGAGATAGCAGGCTTTGCTCTTACGATCTTCTACTCCCTTTCCTCATATACTTCCAAGTACGAGACTCATGTGCTTATGTTCATGACTCTTTCCATAGTGCTTGCCTTCTCCGGACAGACTATCGGCAGAGAGGCATTCTCGAATGGATTTGTCATGTGGCTGGGAAAGATTTCGATGCCGATGTACCTCTGTCAGCTTCTGGGGATCAATATAGTAAACGGATTTCTTGATTTCCTGCCAAAGGCAGCGATGACTCTGCTTGCCTTAGTCTTTACATTTGTCATTGCTCTCGTATCCATGCCGATCGGAAGACATATAAGACAAGCTATAATTGACAAGAGAGCATCAACGAAATATAATGAAACAAGTATGCTTAGATAAGCGGATTTATTTTTTATAAGGAAAGCTATGTTAGACAAACTGGAACGCAGGCTGGGCCGTTATGCCATACCTCATCTGATGAACTGGTTCATCGGAGGATATGTGATAGGATACATACTTGAGGCATTCGGAAATGGCCTGACAGATCTTATGACTCTTGAGCCGTATTATATCCTTCATGGACAGATATGGAGAATCATCACCTGGGTGATGATACCTCCGGCTCAGAATATATTCTTTGCGATCATAATGATCATTTTCTACTGGCAGCTGGGAAGAGCCTTGGAACAGGTCTGGGGTACCTTCAGGTTCAATGTTTATATGCTGGGCGGGCTTCTTATCACTGTGATAGCAGCCTTTATCCTCTATCTGTCTGCCTGGGGGATCACCGGAAACCAGATGATATCGATTGGTGCATATTTCTCGACAGACTACATCAACCTGAGCATCTTCCTTGCATTTGCCCTTACCTTTCCAGAGGAGAGGATACTTCTTTACTTCTTTATCCCTGTAAAGATGAAGTGGATGGCATATCTCTATCTTGTTTTCATCGGTATAGACGTGATATCTGCGATCAGGATGGGAAGTGCAGGAATCCCTGCGATAGTTGCAATAGCAGCATCGCTTCTGAACTTTGTCCTCTACTATCTGCAGACAAAGAACCTTAAGGGACCCAGGCAGTGGAAGAGACAGCATGATTTCAAAAGACGCTATAACAGTGCAGGCTATAGTGGCTGGCAGACCAGAGAGGATCAGAAGCCGAAGACCAGATTTACCAAGAGCAGGCAGGTCCCAATACATAAATGTTGTATATGCGGACGCACCGAGATCTCCAATCCAGAGCTGGATTTCAGATTCTGTACCAAATGCAAGGGCAATTATGAGTACTGCTCTGACCATCTGTTCACTCATGTACATAAGACCTGATAGTAAGGAGTCATATAATGAAGAACTTTATTGAAGAGGAAATTGACAAGGACTTAGAGAGCGGACGTTTCGATCATGTCGTTACCAGATTTCCTCCGGAGCCGAATGGATTCCTCCATATAGGACACGCAAAGAGTATCCTTCTGAACTATGGACTGGCTCAGGAATACCATGGACAGTTCCATATGAGATTTGATGATACAAATCCTACCAAGGAAAGATCTGAATTCGTAGATGCGATCCAGGAGGACATCAGATGGCTTGGAGCCAAATGGGAAAAGACCATGTATGCTTCAGACTATTTTGAGCAGATGTATGAGTATGCGGTAAAGCTCATCAAGAAGGGTAAGGCCTATGCATCTGATCTCTCAGCTGACCAGATCAGGGAATACAGGGGAACCCTTACAGAACCTGGTGAAAAGGACCCGAATTCCGACCGTCCTGTAAGTGAGTCGCTTCAGATATTTTCCGATATGAGAGATGGAAAGTACAAGGACGGAGAAATGGTCATCCGGGCAAGGATAGATATGTCTTCGCCAAATATCAATATGAGGGATCCTGTCATATACAGGGTGGCTCATATGACTCATCAGAGACAGGGTGATAAGTGGTGCATCTATCCTATGTATGATTTCGCCCATCCTATAGAGGATGCGATAGAGGGTGTCACTCATTCCATCTGTACTCTCGAGTTTGAGGATCACAGACCTCTTTACAACTGGGTAGTAGAGGAATGTGAATTCGAGAATCCTCCGAGACAGATAGAGTTTGCCAAGCTTTATCTGAAGAATGTGGTAACAGGCAAGAGATACATAAAGAAGCTTGTAGAGGATGGCATAGTAGATGGCTGGGATGATCCGAGACTTGTGTCTATAGCAGGACTTCGCAGAAGAGGCTATACGCCTGAATCGATCAGGAGATTTGTCGAGCTTGCAGGAGTAAGCAAGGCCAATTCCATAGCAGAGTATCCTATGCTGGAATACTGCATCAGAGAGGACTTAAAGACAAAGGTTTCCCGCATTATGGCTGTCCTTGATCCGATAGAGCTTGTGATAGACAATTATCCTGATGGAGCGAGCGAGAAGCTTACAGTAAAGAACAATGTAGAGAATCCTGATCTGGGTGAAAGAGAGGTCACATTCTCAAAGCATCTTTATATAGAAAAGAGCGACTTCATGGAGGTACCCGTAAAGAAGTATTTCCGTATGTTTCCTGGTAATGAGGTCCGTCTTATGAATGCCTATTTTGTCACCTGCACAGGAGTAGATAAGGATGAAAACGGCAATATCATAAGGATACATGCGACCTATGATCCGGCTACCAGAGGCGGAGATTCTCCGGATGGAAGAAAGGTAAAGGGAACCATACACTGGGTGGATAAGGAGAGCGCATTCAAGGCTACGGTAAGGCTTTATCAGAATATCATCGATGAGGAAAAGGGAGTCTACAATGAGGATAATAGCCTGAATCTGAATCCTGATTCTCTTATCGTAAAGGAGGCCTATATTGAAAGCTCCGTAAAGGAGGCAACTGCCTATCAGAGCTTCCAGTTCGTGCGTAACGGATTCTTTACGGTAGACTGCAAGGATTCGAAGAAGGGAGAGCCTGTTTTCAACCGGATCGTTTCCTTGAAGAGCTCGTTTAGGTTACCGGCAGAGAACTAGTTTTGGAGGATTTGCAATGAATCTGTTATCAGGTTTGGAAAAGTTCGGGATCAAGGCCGACGGGGATCTTGACATCACTAAAAATCCCGGACAGCAGAAGGATTCCAAGGGCAGGGAGATAAAGAAGACTGCCATTGAGGATCTCACAGAGAAGGATCTGCTTCTGCAGAAGTCGGTCCAGTGTCCTATCTGCGATCATAAGTTCAAGGTGCTTGCAGTAAAGAGCGGAAAGGTAAAGAGGATAGGAGCGGATGCAGATACCCGTCCTCGTTATCACAATATAGACACGATAAAGTACGATGCCATAGTCTGTCCGCATTGCGGATATGCAGCCCTTACCAAGTATTTCGAGCATCTTTCAGCTACACAGATGAGATGGGTAAAGGAAGCAGTCTGCAGCAAGTTTACTCCGCTTTCTGATGATGTGCCTGAGACATATTCTCCGGATGAGGCAGTCGACAGATACAAACTTGCTCTTGTTTCTGCAATGGCAAAGCATGCCAGGACCTCGGAAAAGGCACTTATATGTCTTAGGATAGCCTGGATCAGGCGTGACCAGATAAAGGAAATCCCTGACCATACTCCTGAGCAGCTGCATAAGAGAGCAGAGCTCATAGAGGAATACAACGGATTCTACAGGCAGGCCTATGATGGATTTGACCAGGCCTACAGTACAGAGACAGGACTCAACACAGTAAGCATAGAATATATAATGGCCAATATGGCTATACACTTCAAGGAGTATGGCAAGGCAAGCCAGCTGATCTCAAAGCTTCTTGGCAATCCGAATACGAATCCGAGAGTAAAGGACCGCTGCCTTGAGCTTAAGGAAACTGTAGTTAAGGCAACTAAGAAATCATGACCCCGCAGGGTGCGCAGGTCACAGATTCTTTGAAATAAGAAAGGAAAAAGAAAATGAGTGAAAAGCTAAGAGTAGGTATCCTCGGAGGAACAGGAATGGTAGGACAGCGTTTTATCGCTATTCTTGAGAATCATCCCTGGTTTGAGGTGACAGAGATCGCTGCATCTCCAAGAAGTGCGGGAAAGACATACGAGGAGTGCGTTAAGGACCGCTGGAAGATGGATACTCCTATTCCGGAGGCTGTAAAGAATATAGTAGTAAAGAACGTAAACGATGTTGAAGAGGTTTCAAAGGACGTAGACTTCTGCTTCTCAGCCGTTGATATGAAAAAGGATGAGATAAAGGCAATCGAGGAAGCTTATGCAAAGACCGAGACTCCTGTCGTTTCCAATAACTCAGCACATCGCTGGACACCGGATGTGCCTATGGTAGTTCCGGAGATCAATCCAGAGCATTTCGAGGTTATAGAGTCACAGAAGAAGAGACTTGGGACAAAGCGCGGATTCATTGCGGTTAAGCCTAACTGCTCTATCCAGTCCTATGCTCCTGTCCTTACCTCATGGATGAAGTTCCATCCTACAGAAGCAGTTGTTTCAACCTATCAGGCTATCTCAGGCGCTGGAAAGACCTTTAAGGACTGGCCGGAGATGGAAGGAAACATTATTCCATACATTGGCGGAGAGGAAGAGAAGTCAGAAAGAGAGCCGCTCCGTCTCTGGGGTAAGGTAGAGAACGGACAGATAGTCCCTTCAGACTGCATGAAGATCACCTCCCAGTGTATAAGGGTACCGATCCTTTATGGACATACAGCAACAGTTTTCGTAAACTTTGCAGATAATCCTACAAAGCAGGAGCTTATCGATGCCATGACCTCATTTTCAGGACTTCCTCAGGAGCTTGATCTTCCAAGCGCTCCTAAGCAGTTCATCCGTTATATGGAAGAGGATGACAGACCTCAGGTAAGGCTCGATGTGAACTATGAGAACGGAATGGGAATAACAATAGGCCGTCTCCGCGAGGATTCTATCTTTGACTGGAAGTTCGTAGGTCTTTCCCACAACACTATGAGAGGCGCTGCAGGTGGAGCTGTGCTCTGCGCTGAGCTTCTTAAGGCAAAGGGATATATTGAGGCAAAATAAAACGGTCTGTCGCGGGAGCCTTATCCCGCGGCGCCAATAATAAAAGGAGGATGTATGGGGAAAAATCTTTTCATAGCTGAAAAACCAATGGTCGCGAGAGCTTTCGCGGCCGTTTTTGATGATAATCTGGTAAAGCATGACGGCTATCTGGAGGGTAATTCGACAGTTGTGACCTGGTGCGTAGGACATCTTGTCACAATGAGCTACCCTGAGGTCTATGACGAGAAATATAAGAAATGGTCCTTTGACACCCTGCCTTTTATTCCGGATAAGTTCAGATATGAGGTTATTCCAGGAGTAAAAAAGCAGTTCAAAATAGTAAGCGGACTACTGAACAGAGATGATGTTGAAAGGATCTATGTCTGTACCGACTCCGGACGGGAGGGAGAATATATCTACCGTCTTGTTCGTGATATGGCAGGAGTCCATGGCAAGGATGAGAGAAGGGTCTGGATAGATTCGCAGACAGATGAGGAGATAAAACGCGGTATCAGAGAAGCTAAGCCTGAAAGTGAATACGATTCACTTGCAGATGCTGCCTATCTGCGCGCCAAGGAAGATTATCTGATGGGGATCAATTTTTCCAGGCTCCTTACTCTTAAGTACGGAAACAGGATGGCATCCTTTCTAAACACCAGATACCAGGTCATAGCAGTAGGAAGGGTCATGACTTGTGTGCTTGGGATGGTAGTCCGCCGCGAGATAGAAATCAGGCAGTTTGTAAGGACTCCGTTTTACAGGCTGATAGCAAATACAGCTGACGGGCTTGCTCTCGAATGGAGGAGCCAGAAGCTCTCCTTCTATAATGGCTCAGATCTTCTTTATAAGGAAAACGGCTTTAATGAAAGATCTGGTGCTACAGGACTTGCCTCTCTCCTTTGCAAAGGAGATATTTTTCCCGACAAGGCACCTGACCAAGGGCCTGATATGGCTGCGTGCGACCTTACGATGAAGGTTCTTTCAGTCCAGAAAAAGGATGAGAGAAAGAATCCTCCTCTTCTATACAATCTGGCTGAGATACAAAACGACGCATCCAAGTTCTTCAAGATATCCCCTGACCAGACCCTTACTATAATCCAGTCACTGTATGAGAAAAAGCTCGTTACCTATCCCAGGACCGATGCCAGGGTGCTTTCCTCAGCTATCGCAAAGGAGATAGATAAGAACATAAGGGGCCTTAAGAATCTGGCTCCATTTTCATCATTTTGCGACGAGATCCTTTCTAGCGGCTCCTATAAGAATATAGGAAAGACCAGATATACCGATGACAGGAAGATCACGGACCATTATGCCATAATACCGACAGGCCAGGGACTTTCTGCCTTAAAGAGCCTGAATCCTACAGAGCAGAGGGTCTATGAGACTATAGCAAGGAGGTTTCTGGCAATATTCTATCCCCAGGCAGTCTATAAGAAGACCGCTATCGAGGCAGAGGCAGCCCTTTCGGGAGAGGATCATAAGAGCTACAGCGAGCACTTCTATGCCAATGACAGATATCTGTCGAGCGAGGGATATCTGAAGGTAATGAATTATTCTTTCATGAAAAACAAGGACCAGTCAGGCTCGGCTAACAAAAGCCTTTCTTCTATAAAGAAAGGTGACCTTATAAGTGCTAGCTCACTTGAGATAAAGGAGGGGGAGACAAAGCCGCCTAAACGTTATACATCGGGTTCAATGATACTTGCGATGGAAAACGCCGGATCGCTTATAGAGGATGATGAGCTAAGAGAGCAGATCCGCTCAAACGGGATCGGAACCTCGGCGACCAGAGCCGGTATACTTGAAAAGCTGGTAAAGAACAGATATCTGTCCCTTAATAAAAAGACTCAGGTGATCACTCCGACGCTTACAGGAGAGATGATATACTATGTCGTGGGATATTCCATAAGGCCAATGCTAAATCCTACCCTTACAGCAAGCTGGGAGAAGGGGCTTTCACAGGTAGCTGATTCAGAAATAGACGAGAAGGACTATATGGGAAAGCTCTGTGACTTCATAAAGCAGTATACCGATATAGTAAAGAGACAGGATAATGGAGCTGTGCTTACTAGGTGCTTCAGATACGCCTCCGGATTCTATAAGGAGGGCTCTTATGGCGGAGTCGGTAAAAGGAAGACATCTAAGAAAAAATAAGGAGAAACCATGCTTCGTGTTACATTCATTCATCAAAGCTCATTTGTCGTAGAGACTGATACGAAACAGATAGTCTTTGACTATTTTCCGGCATCCGCTATAAGAGAGCCTGTTTTTCACGGCAAGGAGCCGCTCTTTTCGGCGGACAAGCCTCTCTATGTCTTTGCGTCCAACTGTCATGGAGACCATTTTTCAAAAGAGGTCCTTAAATGGGCAGAGGAAAGGGAGACGCATTATTTTTTCTCATCAGACATCAGGCCGGTCCTTGGAAAAGGCCAGGGACAGAATATAAAGTATCTTGGACCGAATACCTCCTGCGAGGCAAACGGGGTAAAGGTGTCTACGCTAAGGAGCAATGACGCCGGTGTAGCCTTTATAGTAGAGACAGACGGGCTTACCATTTATCATGCTGGAGACCTTTCTGTATGGAATGTAGATAGTGATGGCAACAGACTTTATGCGGATCTCTATGGAGGAGGCTACAAAAGACAGATCAGAGGGCTTGAAAACAGGCACATAGATATAGGCTTTGTGGTTCTCGATCCGCGGATAGGAGCAGGCGCATACAAGGGGATAGAGTATTTCCTTACCCATGTAGACTGCGATCTTGTTTTTCCTATGGGCTGCTGGGAGGATTACAGGGCAATAGAGAGCTTCAGGAGACTTCCCCAGATAGTAAGGCTTAAGGACAAGGTCATAGATATCGACCGGGATAATATCATATTCAATATTGACTGAATTGCTGAAAAAAGAGTATAATTGTTATTTGGTAAAATTACTTTTTTAAGGAGATTTATAACCATGAAATACGGAGTAAATGAGCTTCGAAGAATGTATCTGAATTTCTTCGAGAGCAAGGGACATCTCGTAATGAAAAGCTTTTCACTTGTGCCCCACAATGATGATTCGCTTCTTCTGATAAACGCAGGAATGGCACCACTCAAGCCATATTTTACAGGCCAGGAGATACCGCCAAGGAGAAGGGTGACGACCTGTCAGAAGTGCGTAAGGACAGGAGATATAGAGAATGTGGGAAAGACAGCAAGGCATCTGACCTTCTTTGAGATGCTCGGGAATTTCTCCTTCGGTGACTACTTCAAGAGAGAGGCAATACACTGGTCATGGGAGTTCCTTACAGAGGTTTTAGGTCTTGAGCCGGACAGGCTCTATCCTTCTATCTATGGAGAGGATGATGAGGCCTTTAATATCTGGAACAAGGAGATCGGCGTTCCTGCCGAGAGGATATACAGATTCTATCGCGATCCCAAGACCGGAGAGTGCGATAACTTCTGGGAGCATGGTGCAGGCCCTTGTGGACCGTGCTCTGAGATCTATTATGACAGAGGCGAGAAGCACGGCAATGGCCCTGAGGACGTTATGGGTGGAGAGGGCGACCGTTTCATGGAGGTATGGAACAACGTTTTCACCCAGTTCTATAATGACGGACATGGCAATTATTCAGAGCTTGTCCAGAAGAATATAGATACAGGAATGGGACTTGAGAGACTTGCAGTTGTAATGCAGGATGTTGATTCCGTTTTTGATATCGATACCATGAAGGCTATAAGAGACGCAGTATGCTCCCTTTCAGGAAAGACCTATCAGACGGATGAAAAGGATGATGTTTCGATCAGGCTTATAACAGACCATATCAGATCGACGACATTCATGATAAGTGATGGTATCCTTCCTTCCAATGAGGGAAGAGGATATGTGTTAAGACGTCTTATCAGAAGAGCTGCCCGTCACGGAAGGATGCTGGGGATAAAGGGCGAGTTTATGGGTAAGCTTGCCGATGTGGTGATCCGTGAGAGCCACGACGGATATCCTGAGCTCCTTGAAAAGCAGGAGTTTATCAGAAGAGTCCTTACTGAGGAGGAGCACAAGTTCAATGCGACTATAGATCAGGGACTTTCTATCCTCTCGGAGCTAGAGGATGATCTCTCATCAAGGAATGAAAAGGTCCTTTCAGGAAAGGATGCCTTCAGGCTTTATGATACCTATGGCTTCCCTGTGGATCTGACAAACGAGATCCTCGAGGAAAAGGGCTTTAATGTAGATATGGACGGCTTCAAGGCAGCCATGGATGAGCAGAGGCAGAAGGCGAGGGATGCAAGAAAGACCTCCAATTACATGGGTAAGGCTGCAACTGTCTATGATGATATAGATAAGACCATTACAACTGAGTTCGTAGGCTATGATACTCTACATACGACAGCAAAGATCAGCTGTATGACCTCAGAGGTCGATCCAGAAAACGGGAAATACGGAGAAATAGTAAAGGCTCTTTCCAACGGAGAGAAGGGAACGATAATAACAGATGTCACTCCTTTCTACGGTACCATGGGAGGACAGGTCGGAGATACAGGAGAGATCCGCACCGACAATGGAGTCTTTACGGTTACAGATACCATCCATCTGCTGGGAGGCAGGGTAGGTCATGTCGGATATGTTTCTGACGGAGTGATCTCTATAGATGAGCCTGTAGAGATGTCAGTAGATCAGCAGAGAAGAGAGCGGATCTGCTGTAACCATTCGGCTACCCATCTGCTCCAGAGGGCCTTAAGGGATGTCCTTGGTGAGCATGTCCAGCAGGCCGGCTCATATCAGGATGATAAGGAGTTAAGGTTTGACTTTACACATTTCTCTGCAATGTCTGACGAGGAGCTTAAAGAGGTAGAGAGGCTTGTAAATGAGCGTATCCATGCCGGAGCAGATGTAGTGACTGAGGTTATGAGCCTTGAGGATGCCAAGAAGACAGGAGCTATGGCACTGTTCGGAGAGAAGTACGGCGATAAGGTAAGAGTCGTAAAGATGGGAGATTTCTCCACAGAGCTCTGCGGAGGAACTCATGTGAAGAATACCAGAGAGATCGGCGCTATAAAGATCCTTTCCGAGAACGGAGTATCAAGCGGCGTCAGAAGGATAACTGCTCTTACCGGAGACAATATTCTTTCCTACTACAAGGACATGGAGGAAAAAATGGATCAGGTCCTTGCCGCTCTTAAGAGCCCGCTCAACAGCGCTCTCGACAAGGTAAATTCTCTCTACAATGAGATAAAGACCTTAAAGAGCGAGAATGAGTCCTTAAAGAGCAGCGCTGCAAAGGATGCTATCGGAAATATAAAGGATGATATAGAGGATATAGACGGAGTAAGCTTCTATGCCAAGGCGCTTAAGGGCGTCGGAGGCGGAGATCTTCGTTCTGTCGGAGACCAGATAAAGGAAGAGCTGAAGGACGGTGTAATATTCCTCGCTTCCGATAATGACGGCAAGGTAGCACTTCTTGCTATGGCTTCAGACGAGGCAGTAAAGAAGGGTGCACATGCCGGAAATCTGATAAAGGCTGTGGCTTCCATAGTAGGTGGAGGCGGAGGCGGACGAGCAAATATGGCTCAGGCCGGAGGAAGGGACGCTTCTAAGATCCCTGATGCCATAAAGGAGGCCTCAAGGGTACTTAAGGAACAGTTATCATAATATGGCAGAAATTGCGAACTGGACGGCAGGGTCCGTCATACTAAAAAAGAATGATACAGCAGACTCTCTTATGATCCTTCTCAAGGGAACGGTAGAGAGGGTTGTAGGTGAGGCAAGTCTGACCCTGCTGCCAGGGAGCATCCTTGGGATCGGCGTCTCGCCTGACGAGGGCTATGACAGCGATTATGTGGCAGTAACTGCCTGCTCTACCTATGCCTGCCCTTATTCTCGGGACAATGATCTGGATTCGGTTTTCAAAGAGTATCCAAAGCTTGCTCCGGTCATGACCCAGCAGGCTGTAAGGAATACCTGCAACCTCTATGACGCTCTTTTAGAGCTTATAGACAGTGCCAGGGCCATGTACAGAGACCTTATCTCAAGGCTCGATTCCTATCCTGATATGTGCAGGCGTACAGGTGATCAGATAAAGGACTATCAGGCCCTTCGTACTTTCCCAGGGCCTGTAGAGGATACCGGTATTGAAGAATGGAAGGTCAGGCTCCTTAAGAGTCTTATGACTCTTGAGGGCAGAAAGGACGAGCTGCTTGCCGGAAGGATAGATCTTTCAGCGAGCCTTGCTGATCTTGCTGTCCTGTTCATAAACGAGGTAAGGAAGAGGATAGGAGAGGTAGAAGCCTATAAGGAGAAGCTTAAGGAAGCGTCAACAGGCTTTCTGGTAGAGTATTCTGCCCTGAAGTCGAAGCTGTCCTCGATCACCAATGGTAATGGAGAGGATATGTCATCCCTTACGGGTATCTTTGACAGGATTGTCGTCTATTCAGGACTGTCGCCTGAAGATACGGCTGATATACGAAGCGCCATGCGGGAATACAAGTCCATAAAGGACCGCTATGGTATATCCGACCAGATCAGGAAGATAAGGAGACATTTAAGCTCAGCCTTTTATCCGCTTTATGAGGCGGTCCTTGTAAAGGCCATAAAGGAGAAGGAGATGCCTGTCTATGTCAGGACCTTCCTTATGTTTGGCCTGCTTGATGAGGAACTCCTGACAAAGGAGGAGCTTAGAACCCTGTATGGGTTTGCTTCATCCTACCGCCCTGATCCAAGGGGCCATGTTATGTGTGCATATGAATGGCTTGCAAGGGTATACAGGATGCAGGCAGAACCCTCGAGAAATGAGTTTGATATGGACTATCAGGCTTATCTGAAGGACCAGCTGCACAGTGGGGATATCACCGAGGAACTATATAAGAAGCTTTTGGTAAGCGGCAGGAACAGACTGCATTTCGAGATAAGTAATCTCTTTACCATCGGAAACAGGATGACCTTCGGAAGGATAAGCGCATTCGAGCCGGTCTTTGATGATGTAAATGTGATCGGATCCATGGAAAAGGGCTATCTCCACGCTGACAAGGTCTATAAGGAACTTGCAGAGATCACAGACAGGGACTACAGTATCTTTTACAGGAATGATATCTATTCGGATCCTGAGAGGAACATCACCCAGCTGCCTGTCCATAAGCAGTTTCTGCCGAACTTTATCCTGATGCCGGTGATGGGATCCAGGTTCGCACTCTGGCAGGAGATAGAGGGGAAGAGAAGACAGTCCGAAGCCAGGATGCTTCTTCCTATAATCATGTCCGAGGATATTTCTTCTGCCATGACAAGGCTGTGCGGAGAATTCCGTTGGGAGATGTGCAAGACAGAGCAGGGTATCCATTGGAATGATATGAGAGACCCATCGCTTACGGCTGAATATACGGATTATCTGCAGTTCTACAGGAAGAACAGCCAGATCACAGCCGATATAAAGGAGAGAATCAAGAACGAGCTGAAGAAATACAACAATAATTTCAAGGCAGTATTTGTCGCAGACTATTCGGACTATATCCGCTTCGAAAGCAATGGATCACTGCGTCTTTTAAAGATACCAAGGGAGATTCTGGCTAAGTATGCTCCGTTTTCGGGCCGCTCAAAGGAGCTTCTGAAGGAAAATCCTCAGTACAAGCAGTTCATAGAGAGGTTCAACAACCACGAGGCCAGAGACAGGCGTATAATTGCCCTTACTCTAAAGAGGTTCGAAAAGGAAGGCATAGAGTCTCCGAAGGAGCTTGTGGACGAATATAATTATCTCAGCCATTAAATAGGACTTGACATTTGTTGCAGTAGTGGTAAAATATTAGTTGCGTGAGTTTTCACAATCCCAACACTGGAGGGAGGTAGAGCAAGAGTGGCTAGCGTTATCGTTAAAGAAAACGAATCATTAGACAGTGCACTTCGCAGATTCAAGCGTAATTGTGCCAAGGCTGGTATCCAGCAGGAGATCCGCAAGAGAGAGCACTATGAGAAGCCAAGCGTCAGACGTAAGAAAAAGTCTGAGGCTGCCAGAAAGCGTAAGTACAACTAATTGTCTGGTGTTTCCTTAATGCAGCATATCAGTTAAGGGATAGAAACAGAGAAGGACAGGTCATGTTCTTCTCTTTTTTATTTATGAGAAGGAGTCAATATGGACAAGCATCCTGAGCGGATAGGAAGAAAGCTCATTTATACTGGAGCAGTAGTAAATGTTTATCAGGACCAGATAAAGCTTGCGGACGGAAGGGTCGAGAACTGGGACTTTGTAGAGCATCCTATGGGGGCTGCATGTGTAGTGCCTATTACAGAGGATGGACAGATCATAATGGTCCGCCAGTATCGTCCAGCCCTGGACCGCTATACTCTTGAGCTTCCTGCAGGCAAGAGGGATTCTCTTACTGAGGATACTCTTATCACAGCTAAAAGGGAGCTGGGTGAGGAGACAGGCTATACCACGGATAACTGGCAGAAGCTTATTTCTCTGAAAACGACAGTAGCCTTCTGCAATGAGTTCATAGATGTCTATCTGGCCAGGGATGTCGTAAGGACAAAGGGCCAGGATCTCGATCCGGATGAGGATATAGAGATTAAGGAATACAGTCCTGACTGGCTGAGAGAGGAGATATACTCAGGACGTATTCAGGACGCAAAGACCGTTGCTGGCATCATGTCCTATCTGGCTATGTGATTGTTTTTTATAAAAAACAGTGTTGACATGAGCATATCCTGTGGTTAAAATTAGAACTATATAAAAGCAAGTCAATGGAGACTGCAATCCGGCATCTTTATGGTGTCTGGTTTGTTGTCTCCTTTTTTTGCAAAAATTAAAATGTCAAACTATTTGAATTGTCTGACAACAGAAAGGAAAAGTAATGGCAAATCCAAAAGAAGAACGGCTGGCAAAGCCGGAGGGTCTTTATGATCCCCAGTTCGAGCATGACAGCTGCGGAATCGGTGCAGTTGTAAGCATCGATGGAAAGAGGACTCACAAGACCGTATCAGATGCTTTAAAGATCGTTGAGAATCTTGAGCACAGGGCCGGAAAAGATGCTGCCGGAACCACAGGTGACGGAGTAGGAATCCTGCTGCAGATCTCACACAAGTTTTTCAAGAAGGCTGCCGCCCGGATCGGCATCGAGCTTAAGGAGGAGGGCGATTACGGTGTAGGTGTCTTCTTCCTTCCTACAGATGAGCTCAGACGTAAGCGCGTTCAGAAGATGTTTGAGATCATAGCCGAAAAGGAAGGTGTGCCTTTCCTCGGCTGGAGGGATGTCCCTGTAAAGACAGAGATCCTTGGTGAGCTTGCCAGGTCCACAATGCCTTATATGTGTCAGGCCTTTGTCGGCAGACCTGAGGGAGTGAACAGAGGCATAGATTTCGACAGGAAGCTCTATGTAGTACGCAGAGTCTTCGAGCAGACCTGTGAGGAGAGTGCCTATGTCGCTTCCCTTTCCTCAAGGACAATAGTCTATAAGGGCATGATGCTTGTCAATCAGCTCCGTACCTTCTATGCAGATCTTACAGATCCTGATTTCGAGGTAGCCATAGCCATAGTGCATTCACGTTTCTCTACCAACACAAATCCTAGCTGGGAACGTGCCCATCCTAACAGATACATAGTCCATAACGGAGAGATCAATACCATAAAGGGTAATGCGGACAAGATGCTTGCCCGTGAGGAGACCATGTACTCCGAGTACCTCGAGGATGATATGAGTAAGATCATCCCGGTAGTCAATACTAACGGATCAGATTCTGCAATGCTTGATAATACGCTTGAGTTTCTGATGATGAACGGTATGCCGCTTCCGCTTGCCGTTATGATCACGATCCCTGAGCCGTGGTCCAACAACCGTGCCATGGATGAGAAGAGAAAGGACTTCTACGAGTACTATGCTACCATGATGGAGCCATGGGACGGACCTGCATCAATCATCTTCTCTGACGGAGACATAATGGGAGCTGTCCTTGACCGTAACGGACTTCGTCCATCCAGATATTATGTGACAGATGATAATTACCTGATCCTTTCATCAGAGGTAGGAGTCCTGCCTGTAGATGAGAGTCATATAGTAAAGAAGGATCGTCTGATGCCGGGAAGGATGCTTCTCGTGGATACAAAGCAGCAGAGACTTATCGACGACAAGGAGGTAAAGGATCTCTATGCATCACGTCATCCTTTCGGCGAGTGGCTTGACCAGAATCTGGTAAACCTTTCTGATGTGCCTATCCCGAATAAGCCGGTCCCAGAGAACTCAAGGTCAGACAGACAGAGACTTCTGAAGGCCTTCGGATATTCCTATGAGGATGTCCGTGAGGGCATAATGCCTATGGCAGAGAATGCGACCGAGTCCATTGGAGCAATGGGAGTGGATACTCCTCTGGCTGTGCTTTCGAACCAGCACAGACCACTGTTTGACTATTTCAAGCAGCTCTTTGCCCAGGTCACAAACCCGCCTATTGATTCGATAAGAGAAAAGATAGTCACATCTACTACCATCTTCCTCGGGACAGCAGGAAATGTCTTAAGAGAGAGCGCAAGGAACTGCAATCTCTTAAGGATCAACCATCCTATCCTTTCCGATACAGATCTTCTCCGTATCAGGAATATGGACAGACCGGGCTTTAAGGTGGAGACCATACCTATCACCTATTACAAGAACACATCTCTTGAGAAGGCAATAGAGCATCTGTTTGTAGAAGCTGACAGAGCATACAGGGACAGGGCAAATATCCTTATCCTTTCCGACAGAGGAGTAGATGAGAACCATGTAGCCATCCCTTCACTTCTTGCAGTATCAGCCCTGCAGCAGCATCTGGTACGTACAAAGAAGAGGACCCGTCTCTCTCTTGTCTTAGAGAGTGGAGAACCTAGAAATGTCCATCACTTTGCTACTCTCTTAGGCTACGGAGCCTCTGCGATAAACCCATATCTCGCTCATGAGAGCATCCGCCAGCTGATAGAGGAGGGTACCCTGAAGAAGGATTACTATGCAGCCTGCAAGGCATATGATGATGCCATCCTTTCAGGAATAGTAAAGATCGCTTCAAAGATGGGTATCTCAACGATCCAGTCATATCAGGGTGCCAAGATATTTGAGGCAGTCGGTATAGACAGGTCGGTGATCGACAGATATTTCACAGGCACGACCTCTCCTATAGGCGGGATCACGCTTGATGATATAGCAAAGGATGTCGAGTACCGTCATGACAAGGCCTTCGATCCGCTTGAGCTTAGAGAGGATACTACTCTTGATTCAAGCGGCTATCATAAGATGCGTTCCGGCAAGGAGGAGCATCTTTACAATCCTAACACTATCCATCTCCTGCAGAAATCCACCTGGACAGGCGACTATTCCCTGTTCAAGGAATATGAGAAGGAGGTAGAGAGAGAGGACTGTGTCAAGAATCTGCGCGGACTTCTGGACTTTAAGTTCCCTAAGAAGGGGATAGCTGTCTCGGAGGTGGAGCCGGCAAGCTCCATTATGAGAAGGTTCAAGACAGGAGCAATGAGCTACGGATCCATTTCAAGAGAGGCTCATGAGACTCTTGCTATAGCAATGAACATGATTCATGGAAAGTCCAATACAGGTGAAGGAGGAGAAGAGGAGGATCGCCTCAGCATTGGCTCAGACGGACTGAACCGCTGCTCTGCCATAAAGCAGGTTGCGAGCGGACGATTCGGTGTCACCTCTGTATATCTGAATTCAGCCCAGGAGATCCAGATCAAGATGGCCCAGGGAGCCAAGCCGGGCGAAGGCGGTCATCTTCCTGGAAAGAAGGTCTATCCGTGGATAGCCAAGACAAGACTTTCCACACCAGGTGTATCCCTTATTTCACCTCCGCCTCATCATGACATCTATTCGATCGAGGATCTGGCAGAGCTTATCTATGATCTGAAGAATGCAAACGACAAGGCAAGGATCTCTGTAAAGCTCGTATCAGAGGCAGGAGTAGGAACAGTCGCATCCGGAGTCGCAAAGGCCGGGGCTCAGGTCATCCTGATCTCAGGACATGACGGCGGAACCGGAGCAGCACCGCTTTCTTCTATCCATAATGCAGGAATGCCATGGGAGCTTGGTATATCTGAGGCTCACCAGACCCTTATCAGAAACGGCCTCCGTGAAAAGGTCATCATAGAGACAGATGGTAAGCTGATGACAGGAAGGGATGTGGCTATAGCAGCCATGCTCGGAGCAGAGGAATATGGCTTTGCTACAGCACCTCTTGTTACAATGGGATGCGTTATGATGCGTGTCTGCAACAAGGATACCTGTCCTGTGGGAATAGCTACCCAGAACCCTAAGCTTAGAAAGCGCTTTGCCGGAAAGCCTGAGTATGTTGTCAATTTCATGAAGTTCATAGCTGAGGATCTTCGCGAGATTATGGCTTCTCTTGGGATAAGGACTATAGATGAGCTTGTTGGAAGAAGCGACCTGCTGAAGGTAAGGGATGACGTTTCAGACGGATCGCATCCTAAGTATGCAAGGGTTGACCTCACCAATGTCCTCGACAATCCTTTTGTAAGGGATATGAAGCCTATCCATTATGACAAGAAGAACGAGTTCGACTTCAAGCTTACTGATACTCTCGACCAGAAGGTGCTTTTAAAGAAGCTTCCTCTCGATATAGAGCCAGGTGAAAAGAAGTCAGTGGATGTTGATGTGAAGAACACAGACAGAGCATTTGGCACCCTGTTCGGATCAAGGATCACAAGGAAGTTCAAGGAGAGCCTTCCTGAGGATACCTATACTATCCACTGCAAGGGAGCAGGCGGACAGAGCTTCGGGGCCTTTATTCCTAAGGGACTTACTATAGAGCTTGTCGGGGATTCAAACGACTATTTCGGAAAGGGACTTTCAGGAGGAAAGCTTATAGTTTATCCTCCTAAGGGGTCAAGGATACCGGCAGATGAGAATATAGTGATCGGTAATGTAGCTCTTTACGGCGCTACGAGCGGAAAAGCCTTTATCTCCGGAGTTGCAGGAGAAAGATTCCTTGTAAGGAACTCAGGTGCAACTGCAGTCGTAGAGGGAGTCGGAGATCACGGATGCGAATATATGACAGGCGGAATTGCTGTTATATTAGGACGCACCGGAAAGAACTTCGCAGCCGGAATGAGCGGCGGTATCGCCTATGTACTTGATGACGATGCAACTCTTTACAAGAGACTGAACCAGAGCATGGTAAGCCTCGAGCAGGTAACTGACAAGTACGATGTTCAGGAACTGAAGGAGCTTATCGCTGAGCACGTTGCTGTCACAGGCTCTGAAAAGGGAAAGGAGATCTATGATCATTTCTCTGAGTATCTGCCTAGGTTCAAGAAGGTAGTACCTCACGACTTCAAGAAGATGCAGCAGTCGATTGCCTGGATGGAGGAAAAGGGACTGTCATCAGAGGCTGCCCAGATGGAGGCATTCAGAGCAGTCACCGGGCAGAGCGACATAAAGATCAAGACAGAAGCTGATGAGTTTTCACCGTTTACTGCATGACTGGAGAAAGGTAGGAATTAAGTAATGGGTAAGCCAACTGGATTTTTAGATTACAACAGAGAGGAATCAAAGGCACTTTCTCCAAAGGAAAGGATAAAGGACTTTCATGAATTCCATACATATCTGAGCTCACAGAAGCAGTCGCTTCAGGGCGCCAGATGTATGGACTGCGGAGTCCCGTTCTGCCAGTACGGATGCAATATAGCCGGTATGACCTCAGGATGTCCGCTCAACAATCTGGTCCCTGAATGGAATGATCTTGTCTATCATGGCAATTATGAGCAGGCATATATAAGGCTTCACAAGACCTCCAATTTCCCGGAGTTTACCAGCCGGGTATGCCCTGCTCTCTGCGAGAAGGCCTGCACCGAGGGACTTCACTCTGATCCTGTATCGACAAAGGAAAATGAGCATGCGATCATAGAGTATGCCTATGAGCATGGACTTGCAGCAGCGAATCCTCCTAAGGTACGCACAGGCAAAAAGGTCGCAGTGATCGGAAGTGGGCCTTCCGGACTTGCTGTTGCTGATCAGCTTAATCAGAGAGGACATCTTGTCACAGTCTATGAGAGACATGACAAAGTCGGAGGACTCTTAAGATACGGTATCCCTAATATGAAGCTCGAGAAGAGCGTGATCGACAGAAAGGTTTCTGTAATGGAGGAAGAGGGCATCACTTTTGTCACTAACTCTGATGCAGGAAATTCCCTGAAGGCAGCAGGCCTTTTAAAGGATTACGATGCAGTCGTGCTCTGCTGCGGAGCCTCTCATCCGAGAGATATAGCAGCTCCGGGAAGGGATGCAAAAGGGATCTACTTTGCTGTTGATTTCCTTACATCGACGACAAAGGCCCTTGATGCAAATGCCATTCCTCAGGGAGATTATATCTCCGCAAAGGGCAAGGATGTTATCGTCATAGGAGGCGGAGACACAGGAAATGACTGCGTAGGTACATGCGTAAGACATGGGGCAGCATCAGTGACTCAGCTTGAGATGATGCCCAAGCCTCCTGTGGCAAGGACAGAGTCCAACAGCTGGCCTGAGTGGCCGAGGATCTTAAAGACTGATTACGGCCAGGAGGAGGCCATCGCTGTATTTGGTCATGATCCGAGGATCTATCAGACTACTGTAAAGGAATACAAGAAGGACAGAAAGGGCAATCTTAGAGCTGTAGTTCTTGTTTCACTCGAAGCGAAGAAGGATGAGAAGACAGGAAGGATGAATATGGTTCCTGTCGAGGGAAGCGAGAAAGAGGTTCCTTGTCAGCTTGTTCTTATTGCAGCAGGCTTCTTAGGCTCTGAGAAATATGTGACAGACGCCTTTAAGGTAGAGCTTGATGGACGCACTAATGTCTCTGGTGTAAACGGCAGCCACAGGACATCTGCGGATAAGGTATTTACGGCAGGAGACATGCATACAGGCCAGTCACTCGTAGTAAAGGCGATAAATGAGGGACGCCTCTGTGCAAGGGAGGTAGACGAATATCTGATGGGATATTCTAATCTGTAAAGGAAAAAGGAAACAAAAATATATGTGAAATAAAAGAGTTGCACAAAATACGGTGCTACTCTTTTTTTGTGCAATTTTCATATATTTTACTTGTTTTAATCAATGACTTGTTGTAAAATTTATAGGGTGAACAGAAAAAGTTCATAATTTCGTTGAACAGAGGGAATGAAAGGACAGGTGATGCTATTTGGCGAAGGAAGTTATCGACCGGATCAGGAAGGCCGAGGACGATCTCGACAGTGCCCAGGCCAGAGCAAAGGATGATGCGGCAGCCATCATCAGGAAGGCCACATCCGATGCAAAGGACTTAAAGCAGAGGAGGATCGAGACTGCAAGGCAGAAAGCCCAGGAGACCATCAGTAGCGCCCGTGAGAGGGCAGCTTCCATCACACAGAAGGCTAAGGAGGAGGGCGGAGCTCTTACCAGGCAGCTTAGGGACGATGCGAAGACAAAGGAAGGAAAAGCGCTTGAGCGGATATTAGAGGCCCTGACTGATGGCCGTTAGTTGACAGGTCCAAAAGGACCTGTAGGAAAGGAGGTCAGACTCTATGGCTGTGATGCCAATGAAGCGGATGACGATCATTGCGATGCGCCGCGACAGAAAACAGTTACTCGAGTTTCTTCAGAGACAGGGCACAGCAGAAATAGACACAGACACAGAAGAGGACGGCCGCTACAAAAAGATCGATGTATCGGCGCAGAAGCAGATCTTTGAAAAGAATATTCACTCCATGGAGGATGCCCTGGAGGTGCTTGAGCGGTTTGATCCGCAGAAGAAGGGGCTTCTCTCATCCCTTGAGGGAAGAAAGACGCTCACTGTCGAGGAGTTCGGCAGGGCACTTACAAAGCGTGACGAGGTTCTTGAGACAGTCTCCTGTATCAACTCCCTTTACAGGGAATATGCCCAGTCACTTGCAGCGGTCCCTAAGGCCCAGATGGACAAGGAAGCTCTTTATCCCTGGAAGGATTTCGACCTTCCGCTGGATTTTACCGGGACAAGGCTTACGACAAGCTTTATAGGGACGCTTACCGGAAGGACGAATCTTGAGGAGATCTATGTTTGTCTCGGAGAGCTGTGCGATTTTTCCGATCAGGTGGATGTAAGGATCATAAGCGCTGATGATACCAGCACGGCTGTCATGTTTACGACTCTAAGGACGCATGAGAGGGAACTGTCTGAGGTCCTGCACAGGATGAATTTCACAAAGGCTCCTTCCCAGTCAAGGGCAGTAGAGGACGGAGTGTCACTTGCTCCGGCTAAAGCTATTGAGAGAATAGATGCCCAGATGCAGAGGGCGTCTGCAAGAAGACAGCAGCTGGTCTCAGAGATAAAGGGCTATGGTGACAGAAGAGATGATATAAGACTTATCATTGATTATTTCAGAATGAGATCTGATAAGTATGATGTTATCGGTAAGCTGAACCAGTCTGACCATGTTGTGATAATACATGGATATGTGCCTGAAGCTGACTACAGTAAGCTGTCTCGTGCGCTTGAGGCACGCTTTGATCTTGCATGTGAGTTTGCAGATCCTGCGCCGGATGAGGACGTACCGGTAAAGCTTAGGAACAATGCCTTTGCTTCTCCTGTCGAGGGAGTCGTAAAGAGCTATTCTCTTCCGGGCAAGGGCGAGATAGACCCGTCAATGCCTGTGTCGCTTTTCTATTATATCTTCTTCGGACTTATGCTTTCGGATGCAGCATATGGCATCATCATAGCAACTGTATGCGGGGTCCTTCTGAAGAAATTCAAAAACATGGAGGAGGGAATGAAAAGGACATTCCAGATGTTCTTTTACTGCGGTATAGCTACCACGGTAGTAGGCTTTATATTCGGAAGCTTCTTCGGGGACGTCGTATCCTCGGTGGCCCAGACATTTTTCAATGTGCCGAAGGATGCAGCAGCAAGGCTGCTTCCGCCGATCTGGTTCAATCCTCTTGATGACCCTATAAAGATGCTTACCTTCTGCTTTGCAGTAGGACTTATCCATCTTTTTACAGGTCTGGGGATCCTTATGTATCAGGACATAAAGAACGGGAAGCCTCGGGATGCAGTTTATGACGGACTCTTCTGGTATATGTTTGTCGGTGGTTGTGTAGTGCTTCTTCTCTGCCTGCCTATGATAACAGGCATGCTTGGTCTTACGTTTACTCTGGGAGCAGGCGTAAAGAAGATAAGCTCTATAGTAGCGATAATTGGATTTACAGGAATCGTTCTTTTCGCAGGAAGAGATTCGAAAAACTGGGGAAAGAGACTTGCAAAGGGACTTTACGGAGCCTACGGTATCACCTCGTATCTGTCAGATGTGCTGTCATATTCGAGGCTTCTGGCTCTTGGTCTTGCAACCTCCGTCATCTCGTCGGTATTCAATACCATGGCAGGGATGGTAGGAGGAGCCATGCCGCTAGTGGCAGGCGTTATCATGTATGCACTTATCTTCGTGATCGGGCATATATTAAACCTTGCAATAAACGCCCTTGGCGCTTATGTGCATACAAACAGGCTCCAGTATGTGGAGTTCTTTGGAAAGTTCTATAATGGCGGCGGAAGAGAGTTCACGCCATTCGAGGAAAAGACAAAATATTACAAGGTTAAGGAGGAAATCTGACTATGAGCATGGGAACAGTTTGGGCGCTCTTAGGAGCAGCATTATCAGCACTTCTTGCAGGTGCAGGTTCAGCTATCGGAGTAGGAAAGGCCGGACAGGCAGCCGCAGGAGTGATAACAGAGGATCCGTCACTTTTTTCAAAGGTCCTGATCCTTCAGCTTCTTCCAGGTACTCAGGGTATCTACGGACTTCTTATAGCATTCATTACCCTGACTAATATAGGAATAATGGGTGGCTCCGCAGACATGAGCGTTCAGAAGGGAATGCTTTACTTCGCAGCCTGCCTTCCGATGGCAGTAGTTGGCCTTATTTCTGCCATCTGCCAGGCAAAGGCTGCAGTTGCTTCTATCGGTCTTGTAGCAAAGAAGCCGGATCAGTTCGGTAAAGCAATGATCCTTCCTGCAATGGTAGAGACCTATGCGATCCTTGCGCTTCTTGTATCAATTCTTTCAATATTCGGTGTATCTGCTCTTGCATAAATAAAGGAGAAGCAGATAGGAGAAGGAGATCAGATGACAGGATTAGACAAGATTGTAGGCGAGATCGAACAGGAGTCAAAAGACGGCGTAAATGCTATCCTTGACGAGGCCAGAAAAAAGGCCGACAAGATCACAGGAGAAGCCGAAAAGGAGATCCACGCCGCAGAAAAGGAGATAGCGGACAGGGCAGCCGCCACAGCAGCACAAGCTCTAAAGCAGGCTGATGAGGCTGGAGACATAATAAAGCGCCGCTGTCTTCTTGCTGCGAAGCAGGAGATCATCGAGGAGACTCTTCTCGCTGCAAAGAAAAAGCTCTATGGGCTTAGCGACAGCGACTATGCTGCATTCCTTGAGAAGCTGATCATTGAAAATGCCGATCAGGGCAGAGGAGTGATCACGTTCGGCAAGGAGGATGCAGGGAGGCTGCCTGAAGGATTTGTTGACAAGGTTTCTGCCAAGCTTACTGACGGCAGGTCTGTAGCAGAGGGCAATTCAGTTGCTGATTTCGCTCATGGATTCATTCTTTCCTATGAGGGATCTTATGAGAACGTCTCTATAGATGAACTTTTTCTTGCGAAAAAGGACGAGCTTACAGACATAATAAAGGAAACCATATTTGACTGACGACTGAAGGGAGGCTTTTATGCCGGAAAAGCAATATACATATGCGGTCGCCAGGATCAGAGCAAAGGAAAATGCGCTTTTAAACGATGCCTTTATGGAACAGCTGATCGGCGCTGCATCTGAAAGGGAGGCCCTTTCTCTTCTGTCCGAGAAGGGCTGGAAGGGCAGGAACAATGGGTCAGGAGAGTCAGTACAGGATATCCTCTCCTATGAGGAGGAAAAGACCTTCGATACAGTCCTTTCAATGGTCGATGATCCGCATGCCTTTGATGTATTCCTGCTGAAGAGGGATTATCACAATCTGAAGGCCGCGATAAAGCTTACAGTTTCATCAGGTCAGATAGATGATATCTTTGTTGAGGGAGGAACGATCCCAGTTGAAAGGATAAGGACAGCAGTTTCACAACAGGATTTTTCTTCCCTGCCGGATGCCATGGCAGAGGCAGGAAAGGAAGCAACTGACGAGCTTTTGCATTCGAGAGACGGACAGGCCTGTGATGTGATAATAGACAGGGCGTCTCTTCGGGCCATAAGAGAGGCAGCCCGATCAGATCATAATTCCCTTATCAGAAGGTACGGAGAGCTTACGGTCGCCCTTTCTGATATAAAGACAGCTGTCAGGGGAGCAGATATCGCTAAGGATATGACCTTTTATTCAAGGGCGCTTGCAGAGTGCGATACGATCGATATAAAAAGACTCTCGGAGGCAGCATGTCTGGGACGGGACAGGATATATGACTATCTGGAAAACACCAGATATAAGGATGCTGTCGAAAAGCTTAAAAGATCATTCTTCGCATTTGAGAAATGGTGTAATGATTCGCTGATGGATTCGATAAGGACAGAGCTTTATCATCCGTTTACGATCGGACCTCTTGCAGCATATATACTTGCAAGGATGTCTGAAATCAGCAATGTCCGTATCATCCTTACCGGAAAGGAAAATGATCTGCCTGATACGATGATCAGGGAAAGGATAAGTAAAACTTATGTATAAGATCGCAGTAATGGGTGACTGGGACTCGATCTACGGATTCGGAGCCCTTGGCTTCGAGACTTTCCCGGTCACGGATCCCAGGTCAGCCGAGAAGATACTTCGTGACCTTGCAGAGAAACAGACCGCAGTAATATACGTCACGGAGGCGCTGGCAAAACAGATAGACAGAACAATCGCCTCCTATGCCTCGAGGCCACTTCCTGCTATAATCCTGATCCCCGGAGCAAGCGGAAATACCGGGGAAGGGATGCTTGCAGTGAAAAGAAGCGTGGAACAGGCAGTTGGAAGCGACATTGTTTTTGGTAGTTAAGAGGTGACCATATGAGTTTAGGAACAATTAAAAAAGTAGCCGGGCCTCTTGTCATTGCTGAGGGTATGCGTGAAGCGAATATGTTTGATGTGGTCCGCGTATCTGAGCAGAGACTTATCGGTGAGATCATCGAGATGCGCGGAGGAGAAGCGAGTATCCAGGTATATGAGGAGACCAGTGGACTTGGACCGGGAGAGCCAGTCGAGTCGACAGGTGAGCCGATGAGCGTCGAGCTTGGACCCGGTCTTATAGGAAATATATACGATGGTATAGAGCGTCCTCTGGAAGAGATAATGAAGGTTACCGGGAGCAACAACCTGAAGCGTGGAGTCGAGGTTCCTGCACTCCCGAGGGATAAGATCTGGCATTTCGTTCCTGTCATGTCCCAGGGCGATCAGGTAGAGGCCGGAGATATAATAGGAACTGTCAGGGAGACCGATGTGGTAACCCAGAGGATAATGGTTCCCTTCGGTATCTCTGGAAGGATCAGCTCGATAAAGGAAGGCGACTTCAAGGTAACTGACACTGTAGCAGTCATAACAGATAATGATGGAAAGGATCATACTGTTGCGATGCTTCAGAAATGGCCTGTAAGAAAGGAAAGACCATATAAACAGAAACTTTCTCCTGACAGACCTCTTATTACAGGGCAGCGTGTTATAGATACGCTTTTTCCTATAGCAAAGGGTGGAGTTGCCGCAGTTCCAGGACCATTCGGCTCAGGCAAGACTGTCGTACAGCATCAGCTGGCCAAGTGGGCGGATGCAGACATAGTGGTCTATATAGGATGTGGTGAGCGTGGAAATGAGATGACAGATGTTCTTAACGAGTTCCCAACCCTTAAGGATCCTAAGACCGGACATTCTCTTATGGAAAGGACTGTTCTGATAGCCAATACATCGGATATGCCGGTTGCAGCCCGTGAGGCATCTATATATACAGGTATCACTATTGCTGAGTATTTCCGTGATATGGGATATTCAGTGGCACTGATGGCTGACTCGACAAGTCGTTGGGCAGAGGCCCTCCGTGAGATGAGCGGACGACTTGAGGAGATGCCTGGTGAGGAGGGCTATCCGGCTTATCTTGGAAGCCGTCTGGCACAGTTTTATGAAAGAGCAGGCCATGTCAAGTGTCTGGGAAGTGATGACAGGGATGGAGCACTCTCGGTTATCGGAGCAGTTTCTCCGGCAGGTGGTGATATATCAGAGCCGGTCACTCAGGCAACTCTTCGAATAGTAAAGGTCTTCTGGTCGCTTGATGCTAATCTGGCTTACCAGAGACATTTCCCGGCTATTAACTGGCTGACCTCATACTCGCTTTATCTCGATAGTCTCGGCAAATGGTTCGACGGCAATGTTTCATCTGACTGGATGGAGCTTCGTGGAAGACTTATGAGCATACTTTCAGATGAGAGCAAGCTGAATGAGATGGTCCAGCTTGTCGGAATGGATTCCCTTTCGGCTCCTGACCGTCTGAAGATGGAGGCTGCAAGAAGTATCCGTGAGGATTTCCTTCATCAGGATGCCTTCCATGAGGTCGATACCTTTTCATCTCTTAAAAAGCAGCTTATGATGATGGAGCTTGTTCTTTCATATTATGACAGGTCGATAGAGGCTCTTGATTCGGGAGCAACCCTTAATGATCTGGTAGCACTTCCGGTAAGAGAGGAGATAGGAAGATTCAAGTATACCCCTGAGAAGGATCTGAAGGAAAGATTCGACCAGATCTCTGATCAGCTTGACAGAGAGATCCATCAAGCAGCAGCAAAAAAGGAGGACTTCTAAATGCCTAGAGAATACAGAACTATACAGGAAGTCTCCGGCCCTCTGATGCTCGTAAGGGGCGTCAGTGATGTCACATATGATGAGCTTGGAGAGCTTACTCTTGAAAACGGAGAAAAGCGTCGCTGCAAGGTTTTGGAGATCGACGGTGGAAATGCACTTGTCCAGCTGTTCGAGCCTTCGACAGGGATTAATCTGGATACCTCATCAGTAAGGTTTCTGGGTCGTCCTATGGAGCTTGGAGTTTCAGAGGATATGCTGGGACGTGTATTTGACGGTCTTGGCCGTCCTATAGATGGGGGACCTGAGATCCTTCCTGATGAGAGAAGGGATATCAACGGACTTCCTATGAATCCTGCCGCAAGAGCATATCCTGAGGAATTCATCGAGACAGGCATATCTGCTATCGACGGACTGAATACTCTTGTCCGTGGACAGAAGCTGCCTATCTTCTCAGCATCGGGACTGCCTCATTCACAGCTTGCGGCTCAGATAGCCCGTCAGGCAAAGGTAAGAGGAACAGACGAGCCGTTTGCAGTTGTATTCGCTGCAATGGGTATTACATTTGAGGAGGCTCACTATTTCCAGGAGTCATTCAGGGAATCAGGGGCTATAGACAGGACTGTCCTGTTCGTAAACCTTGCAAACGATCCTGCTGTGGAGCGAATTGCTACCCCTAGAATGGCTCTTACCGCTGCCGAGTATCTGGCATTCGAGAAAAATATGCATGTACTCGTGATAATGACAGATATCACTAACTATGCTGATGCACTCCGTGAGATATCGGCTGCCCGTAAGGAGGTCCCTGGACGCCGTGGATATCCTGGATACATGTATACTGACCTTGCTACCCTCTATGAGAGAGCAGGACGGCAGAAGGGAAAGAAGGGCTCTATAACTATGATCCCTATACTTACCATGCCAGAGGATGACAAGACTCATCCTATTCCTGACCTTACAGGATATATAACAGAGGGACAGATCATCCTGTCAAGAGAGCTTTACCAGAAGGGCATAAAGCCTCCTATAGATGTGCTCCCTTCTCTTTCGAGACTTAAGGACAAGGGAATTGGAGAGGGAAAGACAAGAGCGGATCATGCCAATACGATGAACCAGCTTTTCGCTGCCTATGCCCGGGGCAAGGACGCAAAGGAGCTTATGATCATCTTAGGAGAGGCGGCCCTTACCGATATAGACAAGCTCTATGCCAGATTTGCAGATGAATTCGAGCAGAAATATGTAAATCAGGGCTATACCACAGACCGTTCGATCGAGGAAACCCTTGATATAGGCTGGGAGCTGCTGCGCATCCTGCCTCGTTCAGAGTTGAAGAGGATAAAGGATGAGTTTTTGGATGAGTATTATGAGGTTAGAGGTTAGAGGTGTGAGGTGAGAGGTGAGAGGGGCTAGACCCTAACCCCTAGAAAGAAAGGAGTCCCTATGGCTGCTTCACATGTCAATCCTACCAGAATGGAGCTTACCCGTCAGAAGAAGAAGCTCCAGACCGCGCTAAAGGGCCATAAGCTATTAAAGGACAAGCGCGACGAGCTCATGCGTAGATTTTTAGAGCTAGTGCGTGAGGACAAGGCCCTGCGCGAGGAGGTAGAGGAAGAGATAAAAATGGCCAACATGAGCTTCGTGCTTGCCGGAAGCCAGATGTCAAAGGAAGCGGTTTCTGTGGCTTTTATGGCACCAAAGCAGGAAGTGACTGTCGATGTGTCGACCAAAAATGTAATGAGTGTAGATATACCTGTATTTGAGACCTCGTTTCGAGGGAGCAGTGAGGGGGATTTTTATCCCTATGGATTTGCTTTTACCTCGGCTGATCTCGACTGCGGTGTAGAGAAGCTCTCGCTCCTTCTGCCTAAGCTAATAAGACTTGCAGAAAGTGAGAAATCCTGTCAGCTGATGGCTGCCGAGATAGAGAAGACAAGGAGAAGAGTAAATGCGCTTGAGCACGTACTTATCCCCGAGACTCAGGAAAATATCAGATATATCACAATGAAGCTTGATGAAAATGAGAGATCTTCACAGGTACGCCTGATGAAGGTCAAGGATATGATGCTTGAGGAGGCCCATCACTACAAGGAAAAGAGAGATGCTCTTCCTCTTAAGGATCAGTAAAGACAAGGCTTCCCCAGGTCTCTGTCGTCTTCGCTTCGGAACATTTTTGTTTTATTAGTTCGGAAGAAGACGGTTAAGGTAGAGGAAGACTTATAAAAAACTCCCTCCGGTATTCCGGAGGGAGTTTAATTATGATTTTGTCCCGGAGATAAACAGGTCCTTCATCTGGCTGTCATATCTCTCGTCAGGCTCGTAACGCTTGAGAAGGTAGATAAGGTAGTCGCCATCAGGATCGACTTCGCTATCTGAGAGAAAGTCCTGAACTCTTTTATACAGCTCGGACGGAGAGAGATCACCGTTAAGTCCGGGAGATGATCTCTTCTCCAAAAGCCCGCAGGCGTAATAGTATTCGTAATTGCCCGTAAGGATGGAGGTGCGCTTGCTAAGCTTTAAGTCGACGCTTGAGACCGCGAGTGATGCGATCATCTGTCTTCTCCATCGAGGCGTCCGAAGAAGGCTTTCTTCACAGTCTCCATATCAGACTTCATAGAAAAGGCCATTTCCTCAAATAGACGCTTGCCTGCGACGTCCATGACTCTCTCATCAGAGCTCATAGGCTTCTTGCCGGAGGCTATTCTTTTCTTCTGGTGCAGATAGATGCTCTTCACGACAGAAGCAAGAGGCTTTGGGTCAAACAGAGAAATCTTTTCCTTGAACTTCTCGGTACGGGCTCTGTTGCCCTCTTCATGGATCACATCGATACCTGGGATCTCGTCAAGCAGCTTTTCAAACTCTCCGGAGCTCTTTACATCACGGATCCTTGTATTGGAATCTACCGGTGTGATGACTGTGGACTTGCCCTTCTCAAAGATAGGCTCGAGGCAGTAATAAAGCTTCTCGGAACCCTTGCCGTGCAGAGCCTTCTCTGAAATCTCCTTCACCTGACATACGCCTGATGTCTCATGCATCAGATAATCGCCAACCTTGTACATGTATCCTCCTGTTCTTCTTCATACTGCGTCTATTATAACACTTTTTTATAAGAAATGTAAGAGAAAATTTAATACAATAACACAGTTGCTTAATAAATGCAATACCTTTTACAGGGATTTTACCTAAAAAGTAATATTCTTTTCGAAACAAGCCCCTTTCAGGGAAACTCTTTTATTTTACCGGCTAAAAGTATAGAATAAGTAGTTATGAGTAAGCTTGTTTCATATAGAAAAAAGAAAATTTCAAAGGATCATATAAGGATCCTGATCGTACTCCTGTCTGCCATGATGCTTATCACAATATGTCTTCTGCTAAGAAGCTGTGCGCTAAGATCTAATAAAAAGGACAGAGCAGATAATGGATCTGCAGTGGAAAATTATGAAGGCTCATATGCAGCTGATTGTATAAATGTGGATCTTTTGACTCCCAACAAATATTCAAGACCAGGGATAAGGCTTCCCAGAATAAATGGAATAGTCGTACATTACACTGCGAATCCGGGCTCGACCGCAAAGGAAAACAGGGATTATTTCGATGGACTTAAAGACAGTCATGCGACTCATGCCAGCAGCCATTTCATAGTAGGGATAGATGGAGAGATAGTCCAGTGCATTCCTACACGGGAGGTTTCATATGCTTCAAACGAGAGAAATATGGATACTATCTCGATAGAATGCTGTCATGTCAGAAAGGACGGCAGGTTTACGGAAAAGACCTATTCATCTCTTGTCAGGCTCTGCGCCTATCTCTGCCACCGCTTTGGCCTAAGCCAGAAGGATATAATAAGACACTATGATGTGACAGGAAAGCTCTGTCCAAGGTATTTCGTGGAGCATAAGGATGCCTGGGCAGGCTTCAAGTCGGATGTGAAGAAGGCTCTGAAGTCAGGCGACTATGAACTTCAGATAAGGTGACGGTAAAACGGATGAAGAGATTTATTGTATTTCTGGACAGGGGTCTTACAGGAGTGACCTATGCGGCTTATATTATCCTTGTGATCTATATAGCAGTAAGCTACGGCCCTGGAGCTGACCTGATAAAGGTTATCCTTGTCCCGGCAAGTGGATTCCTGATAGAGACCATAATAAGAGAGCGGCTTGATTTCAAAAGGCCATATGAGGTGAGCGGCAGACCGCCGCTTATCCCCAAGGAGACAAGGGGGAAAAGCTTTCCCAGCCGTCATGCCTTTTCTGTCACCATGATAGCAGTGACCTATCTGTTTTATCTAAGAGAGGCAGGTATAGTCATGCTTATGATAGCCCTTGCCCTGTGTGTGATAAGGGTAGCAGGGGGAGTGCATTTCGTAAGGGATGTGATTGCCGGAGCGGCGCTTGCAGCGGCATACGGAGTATTCTTTATGATGCTATTAAAATAATTGGACAGCATATGTCTTCCTCTTGACACCTTCATTTCTTTTTGCTAGTATTTATCTAATTATCTAATTGTAGAAGCAGATCAGGAAAGCGAGGAAAAAATGGCTTCAATAATAGGAGAAGGAATCACATTTGATGACGTGCTGTTAGTGCCTCAGTATTCGGAAGTAACACCAAACATGATCGATCTTTCGACAAAGCTTACGAATACTATCACTCTGAATGTGCCGCTGATGTCAGCTGCTATGGATACAGTTACCGAGCACCGTATGGCTATAGCCATGGCCAGACAGGGTGGTATCGGTATCATCCATAAGAATATGTCTGTTCAGGAGCAGGCAGAGGAGGTTGATAAGGTAAAGAGATCAGAGAACGGCGTTATCACTGATCCTTTTTTCCTCTCACCTGATAATACCTTAAAGGATGCCGAGAATCTTATGCATAAGTTCCGTATCTCAGGAGTACCTATTACCCTTGAGGACGGCAAGCTCGTAGGTATCATCACAAACCGTGACCTGAAGTTCGAGGAGAATTATGACAGACCTATAAAGGAAGTCATGACATCTGAGAATCTGATCACAGCACCCGAGGGTATCACACTTGATGAAGCCAAGAAGATACTTGCAAAGGCCAGAAAGGAAAAGCTTCCAATAGTCGACAGTGAGGGCAGATTAAAGGGCCTTATCACTATTAAGGATATAGAGAAGCAGATAAAGTACCCTAATTCCGCAAAGGATTCACAGGGACGTCTTGTATGTGGAGCCGGAGTTGGCATCACTGCCAATATGATGGAGCGTACACAGGCTCTTGTTGAGGCAAAGGTTGACTGTGTGGTAGTCGATTCTGCTCATGGAGACTCAAAGAATATCATAAACGCAGTCAAGGAGATAAAGTCCGCTTTCCCTTCTCTTCAGGTCATCGCAGGAAATATAGCTACAGGAGAGGCAGCAGAGCATCTGATAAAGGCCGGAGCCGATGCTGTAAAGTGCGGTATAGGACCTGGATCAATCTGTACGACCCGTGTTGTAGCCGGTATCGGTGTGCCTCAGATCACAGCCATAATGGACTGCTATAATGTGGCAAAGAAGTATAATATTCCTGTCATAGCAGACGGTGGTATCCAGTTCTCAGGAGATATGGTAAAGGCTCTTGCAGCAGGTGGAAATGTCTGCATGATGGGATCACTTTTCGCAGGCTGTGATGAGGCTCCGGGAGCTACTGAACTCTATCAGGGACGTAAATACAAGGTATACAGAGGCATGGGCTCTATTGCCGCTATGGAAAACGGATCAAAGGACCGTTACTTCCAGGAGGGCGCAAGAAAGCTTGTACCAGAGGGCGTCGAGGGCCGCGTAGCCTACAAGGGAAGCGTCGAGGATGTGATCTTCCAGATGGTCGGCGGTATCCGCAGCGGAATGGGCTACAATGGAGCACCTACTATTAAGGACCTCCAGCAGAAGGGCAAGTTCATAAAGATCTCCAACGCAGCCTTAAAGGAAAGTCATCCGCATGATATCCATATCACAAAGGAAGCACCGAATTATTCGATTGATGAGTGAGGAGGAAAGCAGGGGATAGGGTATAGGGATTAGGGAATAGTCCCTAACCCCTGGCCCCTGATCCCTGAAAATATATGAAAAAGATCACACTTGAAGATATACTCAAATCCCGTCGCGGTGAATCATATCAGGATCAGTACGACTATATTATGAATCTGATAAATGATGGAAGGATAAGCCCGGTAAAGAGTGCTTCTACAAATGGCAAGAATCCGCCTCTTCCGCTCCGCTACTGGATCATCGAGGATGAGGCTGATCGGAGTGCATACATCAGCGAGCTTAAGTATGGTCTTAACTACAGGATATCTCCCGACTATTATCTCCATCATCTGAGCCTTTATGAAAAGGACAGGAAATATGTGATCTCGCTTAGTGAGTATCTTGATAAGAATCAGGATGCCCTGAGGATACCTGTCTCAGAAAATGAGAGGAGCTTTGATATCTGGCATCTGGAGAAATTTTTTCAGAAGTCATCAGGCTTTCGTATACTGAAGAACTGCGGGCTTGGACCGGAGGATATGAACTTTTATACGACACAGGAGCCACTGGCTTACTATTCAGCGAGTAGAAAGCCGGGCTCCGTTTTTTTGTTTATAGAAAACAAGGATACCTTTTTCTCAATCCGCCGCATCCTTATAGAAAAGGACGGACCGTATTCTATATTAGGGACTACAATCTCAACGGTCATATACGGTTCAGGTAAGGGCATCTGGAAATCAATAGAGGATTTCGAAAGCTGTGTTGAGGAATATATGACCGATCAGAGGAATACCTATCTCTATTTCGGTGATATAGATTACGAGGGGATAGGTATCTATGATAATCTGAGGGAGATATTTACATCATCAGGCAGAAGTCTGACACCATTTGATATGGCCTACAGGAGAATGGTAGAAAAGGCAGAGGCAGCCGGGCTGGATCAGATGCCATTTACCAGGGAAAAGCAGAACAGAAATATAGATACAGAGTTTTTCAGGCACTTTGATAGTGATACAGCAGGAACTATAAGGAGTCTGCTGGAGGATGACAGATATATACCTCAGGAGATCCTTAATGTGACGGACTTTCTTGACAGATAATAAAAATGCAGTATGAATTTTTGAACCAGTTCACCCGCCGTATGAAGCATGTTGGCAGATATGCCGTGCTGATGCGGATGACTATGAACAGGCAGACCCTAAGACAGTACGGATTTGAGACCTATGACGAGCAGATGAATCTGCTTTTTGCTGTTCTTTTATATATCATGGAGCAGTCACTTAAGGATGAAAGCTGTACGGTTGATGATATAGGAGCCTATATAGACGATCTGAACTCATCATATTTCAGGAAAGCAATGGGATATGAGGACAGCAGGGCCATGGCGGATTTCATTATCAATGTGATACTATCTAATGATGGAGTCGCTATGTCCTTCAAGGGCTATGATTTCGACAGGAAGGACTATCAGGATATCCCCATAGCCTATGTGAACAACCGTGTAATCTATACGGATGGAGGGATAAAGAGAACCTCCTACCAGTTGACGGATGATGGCTATGATCTGGTCCTTTCCACTCTGGAGATCGAGGACAATCTGAAGCTACCTGTCCATGAGATGATATTTGAGCTTCATCTGAAGAAGCAGAGCTATGACAAGGCTGTTACAGATATCAGAAATGTATTTCAGATGCTGCAGATCCAGTATAGAAAGATACAGGACGCAATGATCCGGATCAGGAGGAATGCCCTGAGCTATTCGGTGGAAGAGTACCGGGGTATAATGAATGAGAATCTCGATACCTTAAGCGATACAAAGGAGAAGTTCCTTTCATACAGAAGGATGATCCATGACAAGACCAGAGAGATAGAGGAGAAGGATATAGACTACAGTGATCTTTCCTCTGAGAACAGGAAGAATCTCGAGAATCTCTCACTGATAGATGATTATCTGGGCAGGGCGCTTGAGGAGCAGCAGAAGATATTCGGTTCCCATCTGGATCTTAAATCCCTTTATACGAAGGAGCTTGAGCAGCTGTCACAGATGTCGGCAGTCAGGAGATTTTCCTATACAGCCGATTTCTATGACAGGATACTTAAGGATCCATCATGTCTTGACCGTGTGGATCTTTTCCTCAGACCACTTTTTTCCAGACCAGCAGGCAAGATCTATGATCCGTCAAGAGCACTTGCAGTACAGAGGACTCTTAAGGAAAGAGAGGCCTTGGAGGATGAAAAGCTTCTCATTGATGATACTCCTTATGATGAAGGAGGAATGGAGCAGATAAGAAGGAAGCTGTCTCTTTATGACGAGAGCGTTGCTGCCATACTTACAGAGGCAATGAATGGCAGAGAGGAAAAGACCGACAGAGGCCAGGCATCCTGTATCACATTAAAGGATCTGGAGGAAAAATGCAGGGATGATCAGGAACTTAAGCACAGGCTTATACCTGATACATATAAGTTCAAGGAGATAATGGTCGAGCTTTTAAACAGCAGGGAAATGGATATAGGTCTTCTTTTAAAGGAGAGAAGGGAAAATATACAGGAGGAGGCAAGGGTCTTTTCCCTGTCCTCATCTATACTTGATTTTGTAGAGAAAATTACTGACAGAAGTATATATCTGATAGAGGCCATGAAGATAGATGATGGCAGCAGGGCTGTCTTTACCGGGATAGCAGACGATGATTCCGGTGAGGTAATAAGAGATATCTGCTGCTCTAATGTGCTGATACGTGTAAGATGGGAGGATAAGGATGCCGTTTGAGATCGAAGAGATAAGGAAGAGTCAGGAAATCTTCGCAGCCCTGCTCGAGAACCATCAGGTGTCTGAGGAAAAGGACGCAGAGCTTTTTGATGCCTATACGACAAGTGATCCTGTCCAGAGGCTTACCAAGTCTCAGGGAGATGCGCTGGATTCTGATGTGGAACAGTATGGAGATACTATCTATCTGATACCAAGAGAGGATAATTATTTCCTTGGCTATTCCAAGGCCCAGCTGAAGGCAGAGCTGTGCCGGTCCAATGCTACTGACAAGGACTACTATCTGAGTCAGTTCGTGATCCTTACTTTACTTAGTATGTTTTATGACGGAGTCGGAGTGAGTGCCCATACCAGAGACTTCATAAGGGCAGGGGAGCTGCAGAATACTATCTCGGAAAGGCTTTCTGAGGCAATGAGCAGATATGATGAGGACAGCCAGCAGGAGACAGGGATAGCATTTACAAATATTTCGGAGGCATATGAGCAGCTGAAGTCTGATGAAAAGGGATCAAGAGCCAGGACCACTAAGGAGGGCTTTCTCTATTATATTCTGAGATTCCTTGAGAGACAGGGACTTATAGAATATATAGAGACGGATGACATGATAAAGACCACAAAGAAGCTCGATCAGTTCATGGACTGGAACCTTCTGAACAAGAATAATTACCAGAGGGTCCTAAGGGTCTTGGGAGAGCTTGACCAGGATGGAGATATGGCTTCGGATGACGAGGAGGAAAGGGATAAATGAGCAGGATAAACAGGGTAAGGATCATTAACTTAAAATACAACAGGGACGCCTGTGAGATAGGTGATGAGACCTTTGATATGAATGGGGAGAATACCCTTCTTTCCTTAAGGAACGGAGGAGGAAAAACAGTTCTGGTACAGATGATCATGGCACCATTTGTACACAGACACTACAGGGACTTAGCCGACAGGAAATTCTCATATTTTTTTAATACTTCAAAGCCTACATTTATCATGGTCGAGTGGAAGCTTGACGGCGGAGGTGGCTATGTGCTCACTGGTATGATGGTGCGTCAGAGTCAGGATGCTGATTCTGCCTATGATACAGAGATCACGAATTTCATCACCGAGTATGATAGGGAGTCAAGGCTTGATATAGCCCATATCCCTTTTACAGAGGAGACATCAAGAGGAGTGGTCCTGAAGGGATATGTCCAGTGCAGGCAGCTTTTCGACAGCTGGAAAAAGGAAGCCGGGACTGCCTTTTTCTGCTATGACATGAACCAGAGCGCCCAGTCCAGACAGTATTTTGACAAGCTCTCCGAATACCAGATCTATTATCGTGAATGGGAGGCAATTATCCATAAGATAAATATGGAAGAGTCCGGACTTTCCAACCTCTTTTCAGACTGCAAGAATGAGGAGGGCCTTGTCGAAAAATGGCTTCTTGATACGATCGAGAAAAAGCTTAACAGAGGCTCTGACTCCATAAAGGAATTCCGTTCGCTTACAGCCAAATATGTCAGATCCTATATGGAGAACAGGTCAAAGATAAAAAGGCGTGATTCTATAGAGGTCTTCAGGCAGCAGACAGCCGGAGTAAGAGAAGAGGGCCAGCGCTATCTGCAGGGTGAACAGGAGATGAGGGAAAGGCAGGATCAGATCGCTTTATTTCGTGACAGCCTGGAGGAGCTGCTTGAAAAAAAGCATGATGAGGAGGAAGGTCTTACAGAGGAAAGAGATGACATTTCATCCCAGATAAACCATCTGAAATATCAGAAATACTCGTTTCAGATCTACGAAAATGATGACAGGATAGAGGAAAACGAGGATAAGATAGCAGAGCTTTGCACATCATGCAAAAGACTTACCGAAAAGAGAAACGATATAGAAAAAAGCAGGCATCTGTTAAGCTGCGCCAGGGAGCAGAGAGATATAAATGCGACGGTAAAGGATCTGAGGGGCGCTTGGCAGAAGCTTTCTGCCCAGAAGGAGAAAGATAAGAACAATGAGCCTGAACGCGAGCGTATTGGCTGCCAGCTGGCCGGATACTATTCTGACCTCAAAAGTGATACGGAGGAAAGGATAGACTCTGTTCTGGGTAAGAGTGCAGGCTTTATGAAGGAGATCTCAAAGAACAGAGATAAGCTTAAGGAGGAGCAGGCAAAAAGGCAGCAGGCCTCAAAGGAGATAGGCGGACTCGATCAGCTGATAGAGCTTTTTGCCCAGAGAGAGCAGATCTTTAATAAGAAGTATAATAGAAATCTGTCTAGAAATATCCTTGGCCTCTATGAGGAGGGGACGCTTACTGAGGAGAGACTTTCCGGAGAGGAAAGTCTGACCGCCTGCGAGAGATCTAAAAAGGAGCTGCTTGGACAGAAGCTTTCTCTTGAGCAGAGGGAGGAATCTCTTGCTCATAAGACCGAGGAGGAAAGAAAGGCTCTGACGCTCGCTGAAAGCGATCTTTCATACAGTCTCGATAAGAAAAAGGAGTTCGATGGTCAGATCGAGGAGAGAAGGGAGATCATCAGATACTTTGACATAAAGGATATGGACATACTGGATACAGAAGGTATTCTTTCGGCAGCCAGAAAAAAGCTCTCGGCAAATGAGGATATAAGAAAGAGCATGGAAATATCTCTTGCTGTAAAAAAGAGAGAGCTGAGACAACTTGGCGGAGAGGAGGCCGTGGAGCTTTCTGACGAATTCAAGACTATGCTGGAGGAAGCCGGGATAGACTATGTCTATGGTATGAGGTGGCTTTCAAAAAACGCCAACTCGGAAGATCAGAACCGGATGCTTGTCGAGAAGTTTCCTTTTCTTCCATACTCTCTTATCATAAGCAGAAGTGATATGAAACGCCTGTCTTTAATAAGTGAAAAGAGGGATACCTCTATTCCTGTACCATTTATTGTAAGAGAGGATATGAATATCAGCCCGGAGGAAGAAAGCACTGGATCAAAGGAGAATCTCTTTAGATTTGGAAACGTATGCTTCTATGTCTGCTTTAACAACGAACTCCTGAATAAGGAGCGTATGGAGGAGCTTTTGGCGGCAAAGGAGCATGAAATAAGCCATATAAGGGATTCCATAGCCTCAAGGGAGGAGGAATACAGGGTCTACTATGACAAGTATGGCAGGATCGCAAACCAGGAAATAAGCCGGGAAGTCTGTGAAAGGCTTGATCAGAGGATAGAAGGCCTGAGGGCTGATATAGAAAAAAGAGGGCAGCTGATAGATGACTATAAAAAGGAGCAGGCCTCTGTCAGGGATGAAATTGCATCACTTGCTAAAAGGGCTGGACAGGCGGATGAGAAGATAAGGTCATTAAGAACCTTTTTAGATGATCTTTCCGATTTTACAGATCAGTATCAGTCCTATATAAGAGTTTTCGAAAAAAGAAAAAGGGTCGAGAGGTCTCTTAAGGAGACAGAGGAGGAGATAAGGAATATAAATGAGCTTAGCACAAAGCTTGAGGAGGATCTGAGAAGGGCTGATGAGGAAAAATCCCAGCTCAGGTTTAAGCTTACAGAAATAAATTCAGAGCTTTCCAAATACCAGCAGTATGAAAGGTCAAAGGAGGCTGTTACTGAGGAGATGGCTGTAGAGCTTATTGCCAGATTTGAGGCCCTTACCTCCAAGTCAGCGGTCGAGGTAAAGGAGCTTGAGAAAACGATTGCCGAAAAGTCCGGAAGGCTTAATGAGCAGATGGCTCTTTTGAACAGGAGCGCTGTAGAATATGGATTTTCAAATGAGGAATGGAAGGAAGTGGTCTATGATCAGGAGGAGATGATCCGTCTTGAAAATGAATCTGAAACACTACTTTCTGAACTGAATGAAAAGCAGGGACAGGTAGCTTCTGCCGAGAAAAATAAGGGTAAGCTCGAGGAGAGAAGGGACTATCTCTATCGCAAGATGAGGGAAGAGACAGGAGAGGAGGAGGCTGTCCCTAAGGCACAGATCCCTGTGATAAGCTTCGATCAGGTTATTCTCGAGAAGAAGCATCTGATAAAAGAGAAGGAGGATCAGATAAAGGAAACACAGAAGAGAGCACAGGTATATGAGGAAAATCTGGCTGCTATGGCTGAGTTTTCTGATCTTAAGAGGAATGAGGACCAGGAGCTAATAAATGAACTGTCGGAGGAGAGCTCGGATCAGATAGTGAATCGTCAGGGAGAGCTGAAGCGTGGCTACCATAGGATAAAGGAGCGCCTGCAAAGGTTCAGGGAGGAAATCGGCAGACAGATAACTGCTGTTATGCGTACAGAGGAACTATCAGATGATTTTTTCCAGAAGCCGCTTGCTACGCTTATGTCCCTTACCGATTCGGCGGAAAGGCTTCTGGAGCAGCTGGATATAATCACTTCCTCATTTGATCAGCTGATAGAAAAGCTGCTTGTAGATATCTCTCTGGTTGAAAAGGAGGAAAATGAGCTGGTTGATATGCTTTCTGACTATCTGGCAGCTGTAAACAGCGATCTGGGCAAGATAGATGATAATTCGACGATCACTGTAAGGAACCGTCCTGTAAAGATGCTTCAGATCAAGACTCCAGACTGGGAGGCAAATGAGGCTGTCTATATCACCAGACTTAAGGATTATGTAAGGGATGTGACAGAGCATTGCGTCCTTCTTCTGTCAGAGAATAAGAATATAGAGGAGTATCTGGGTGTAAAGCTTACGACCAAGGCCTTATATGATGCTGTAGCAGGGATAAGCAATGTTACTATCCATCTCTACAAGATCGAGGCCTTAAGGGAATATCCTATCACCTGGTCTGAAGTCGCTAGGAACTCAGGAGGCGAGGGTTTCCTGTCCGCCTTTGTGATACTGACGAGTCTTCTATACTATCTGCGCAGGAATGACAGTGACATTTTTGCGGACAGGAAAGAGAGCAAGGTGATAATAATGGACAATCCTTTTGCCCAGACCAATGCCTCACATCTTCTCGTGCCACTTATGGATTTTGCCTCAAAAACCAATACCCAGCTTATCTGCCTTAGCGGCCTGGGCGGTGAATCGATCTATAACAGATTTGACAATATCTATGTCCTGAATCTGTATCCATCGAGCCTCAGAAATGGTCTTGCCTACCTGAAGGCCGAGCATCAGAGAGGCAGTGCATCCGAGAGTATGATGGTCTCGAATGTGAGGGTAAAAGACCAGGGGGAGTTCGAGCAGATGAGTCTGTTCTAAGGGGTTAGGGGTTAGGAATCAGGGGACAGGGGTGGAAATCCCTAACCCCTGGGCTCTAGCCCCTAGCCCCTAATCCCTAGGCCCTATTTACCTGGCCGTTCCAGTGGTCTTCACCTCATATGAGGAGCATTCGCCGACTAAGTGGCTGATCAGATTATTTGTATAGGTCCTGCCGGTAGAGGTATA
>DLDA01000045.1 GCA_002480925.1 Lachnospiraceae bacterium UBA7784
ATTTTTACTTGACAGTTAACACCTTCGTATTCAGTTTTCTTTTCCCCGGATTGCCTTCCAGCTTCTTAAGCGCTGTGGGCTTCGGTTTTCTCCCAGCCATCGGAATCCCTCCTTCCTCGAAAATTGCATAATAAAAGGACCATGCTCTTCACATGATCCTCTTGATGTTCATTTCACTTCTTCATTTCCAGCTTCGAGATTCATGATCCCATTTTGCTGAATAATTATTGTTTCCGGTTATGCTCTCTACAATTGGAAGCAGTAACGTTTTGAGCAGTTCAACCACATCTTCCAGTTCTGCATCCACAAGCGCTTTCTTCTTTGTTAGAAATGCTTTCCATCTGCTCTGGTGAATCTCACTTGCCAAAAAGTCTTCAGTGAAAGCAAAGATATCATCAAAACCTGTACCTCTATGCTCAAAGGTCTCTCTGACTGCTTCCTTCAATTCTGTTCCGTCAAGGTCATACCTGTCAGCCAGGATATAAATATCATAAAAATCCTTATATCTGCTGTTTGCATCACCAAGAGAAACAATAGCCTCGAACTTTTCTGATATCACCGATGAAATGGAATATGCATAAATCTCCGGCACCTCCATATCGAGCAGTACCGGGAACTCCATTTTTACTCTGTCCGGATAAACAACATCCCCGAATCCGATATCAATAGATACTGGAACCTTCGTCCTGTCCAGATATGCCATGATGGAAACATTCACACCATGATATTCCTTGAACTCGGTGATATCTATTACCTCCAACGCATCCAGATCATACCGCAAAGCATCATCACACTCGATGGAGAAGATGTTTGCAAATACCTTCTTCATATCCTCCACATTATTCGGCATATTCCTTGCCAGAAGGTCTATGTCTCTTGTGGCTCTTGCAAACTCACCTTCAAAGAGCGCATACAGGAATATACCGCCCTTAAGTGTAAATCGCTCCACATATTCTGACACCGACAGTCTGTATACGGTTCTTTCCAACCCATACGCCGTCAATGCTTCCTGAAATGTTTTACCGCTGGCCACCGCCTGGTTCTTCAATCTGTCCTTTACAGATATTGCACTTATCATACGAGCACCTCCAGATATTGTCTCATCGCTTTGTCGCATTTCATCAGTTCTGCATACTTCAGAAGCCGGTTCAGATTCCGGTCTTTTCTCTGCAGATAGGTCACAAGTATCTCCTTGGTTTCTTCAATACCGACCTTCTCCCTGTAAAACACGATATCCACGACGGTCTTTTCCATATCGTAGATATGAAATTCATTCTTACCTTCTTTTACCGTTGTAACGCCCAGCTCATGTCTGTCATCGGTATAATGATGAACATTCATCTGTGGCCAGTCCGGCATAGTGGATACCTTTGCTTTCCTTGGTATAGCTACATCAACAGCATCCGGAATAAACGTCGTCAGATGATAATAAACAGCAGCGCTGAGCAGGCAGATCACACCCTTCGGTGCATATGCCTCGGTATAATAGAAGTCTGATTCCTCACCACGATACTCTGCGTTCTCGTAATAGCTCTTATTCAGTTTTATAAGCTTTCCTTCATCGACCAGCTTGCTGACCTTATACTGCGAGAAGCCTTTTTCCTTAAGCTCCTTCATGGAAAAGATCTTCTGATCTTCAGGAAGTATTGCTGTACCCGCCATCTTTTCCACCTCGAATTCATTTAATTTATTTTCGGCATTTTAGTATTCTGCCGAATTTCAATTAAATATTACAACCAAACGTGTCGTTTGTCAATCGAATTCTGAGATGACAATGCAGGCTCATACCCCCGTCTTCCATTTCGCGATTTTGCACGCGTGACCCCCGCGCCGTTCCCTGGGAGCCGTACCTGTAGAGATTCGCACCGCCCCTACCCTCGTCCTCGCAAGTTCCGTATCCCTCGCCTCCTTGCAAGCGCGGAGTCTCGGTCACTTCACTGCTCGTCCTCTTCCCACGAAGCAGGCTTCGCGGGAACCCTTTGCCCCCAATAGTCCCCTCTCTTCGCGTGTATGGTTGAGTGACACGACTTGCACAACGCGATCAGGTTACTGCGATCGTGCGTGCCACCTTCACTCAAAGGCAGCTTGTGGTGGATCTCTTCAGTCGGCACGATAATTCCACGTTCAAAACACAGCTCACAGAAGGGATGCTCCGCAGCATACTTGTCACGGATCCTCTTCCATGCACGACCGTATCTCTTCTTCGTAGACTTATCCCTGCCGTACTTCTCATAGTTACTGTTGCTCAGCTTCTCATGCTCTTCACAGAATCTTTTGTCTGTCAGCTTCGGGCATCCGGGATAAGAGCATGGATGCTTCGGTTTCCTTGGCATCATTCCACCTTCTTTCCCACAGAAAAAGCCGCCACGGTTTTTTGCTCCGCAACGGCTCTCTCATCTTTCGCTTTTGCCAGTTTAACATTATCACATAGGCTTACTGTATCGAACTTGATTTTACTGTATTGTTTCCGGAATCGTTATTTTATCCAGGGCACTCCTGTGAAGGCGAAATACATTATCGATTCCATAACCAAGTTCAATGGCGATCTCTTCCCATCTCATATAGGACAGGTACCGCAGTTCCAGTATCGTCTGAAGTTCTGCACTCTCCACTGCTTTGATCCTGCGGATGATATCCTTCTTCAGTTCCACAAGCTTCATCATATCCTGATTGATCTCATTCTCCAGGTCGATGATCTTGATAATGGCATCTTCCATTCTGGAGCCATCCCTGTTCAGGCTCTTCGGCATATCCGAATATGTCACCGTTGCTTTGGTGGCCAGGTCATGTAGATCCTCAATCTGTCCCAGTTTGCTCTCGATCCGCTGGTTCAGTCCGAACGCCTGTGATAAATATCTCTTGGCTTCCTGCTGATGTCTGTTCATAAGCTACCTCCGATTGGATTTATTTTTTCTCCCTCGGATTGACTCTGATTGTCTCACTTCGTCCTGAAGCCTCTTGACCAAGTATTCCCCGTCCACACTTGTCAGCTGGCTGTACCAGCCGGAACGGAAGAACCTCTCGATCTCCAAAGCCTCATCTATTGCTTTTCGATCCTTCGGATGTGCCTTGATCTTCTTAAGAGCCACCCTGTAATCAGCGACTGCCTGCAGAATGATTGCATTCGCCAATCGCTCATACGGATCCGCTGCCAGATTTTTATTTCCTGCCATAGGCACTTACCTCCGCTTTCACGGCATCGATCAGTCTGGCCTGCGTATTGCCCTTAGCGTTAAGCGCCTTCATAATTCGCTCATCAATCGAATCGGCTGTAATAATATGCTGTACTACGACCGTTCCGGATTCCTGCCCCTGCCTCCAAAGCCGGGCTACCGTCTGCTGGTAAAGCTCCAGGCTCCAGATCATGCCGAACCACACCAACGTATTACCGCCGCTCTGGAGATTCAGTCCGTGTCCTGCAGAAGCCGGATGTATCAGTCCCACCTCCAGTCTTCCTGCATTCCAGTCCTCGATGCTCTGATCCGAATCCAGCTTTCCATAGTTCACACCCAGAGCTTCCAGTCTGTCGATGATCCTTGTCAGATCGTGCTTGTACCAATACGCCACCAGAATACTCTTGCCGTTTGCCGCCTCGATGATGTCCTCCAAAGCATCCAGCTTCTTATCATGAATGAACTCGATACCGCCAGCATCGGAATAGACTGCACCATTTGCCATCTGTGTCAGCTTTCCGGAAAGCGTCGCTGCATTGGCAGCCGTAACTTCACCGCCCGGAAGATTGATCACCAGGTCACTGGCCATCGCCTCATACTTCGCCCGCTCATCCTCATCCAGATACACGGGATATTCGGAATTCACCAGCTCCGGCATCTGCAAATGGTCGGTTCCCTTCATGGAAATCGTGATATCGGAGATCCTGTCGTAGATCCTCTTATCCGCACCCTTCCGGAGCCGGTAGCTGTAAACGATAGGACCGTTCGTCTGATCCGGTACAAAGTACTCGACCCTGTACTGGCTGATGAACCTTCCCAGACGCTCTCCCATATCCAGAACCTTGTACTCTGCAAAGAGGTCCATCAAACCATTGCTGGAAGGTGTTCCTGTCAGACCTACGATCCGCTTCACCTTCGGCCTTACCTTCATCAGTGCCTTGAACCTCTTCGCCTGCCAGTTCTTGAAGGATGACAGCTCATCGATCACCACCATATCGTAGTCAAACGGCAGCCCGCTCTTCTCGATCAGCCAGGGAACATTTTCTCTGTTGATAATGTAAATATCCGCATCCGCCTGAAGCGCCTTCATCCTCTCTGCTGCCGTTCCGACAGCTATGGAATATCGAAGTCCACGCAGCTGATCCCACTTCTGTATTTCCGCTGATCAGGTATGCTTCGCCACTCGAAGCGGTGCGATGATCAGCACCTTAGTCACCTCGAAACTGTCAAACATCAGGTCATTCAGTGCTGCCAACACAATACTGGTCTTGCCCATACCCATATCAAGCAGGATCGCCGCTATAGGATGCTCCTTTATAAAATTGATCGCATATATCTGATAATCAAGTGGATTGTATTTCATCCAGAATCCCTCCAATCTGCTCCGGATCATCCAGTACATAAACCCGGAAGCCCAATCTCATCAGAAGCCGGTGCCGTGAAACCTGCAGCGGTCTCGGGCGTTCGCCCGGAGCCTTGACCTCCACCAGTCCGAAGTGCCTGCTCGGCAGTAAGACAATCCGGTCGGGCATCCCGTCAAATCCCGGAGACACCCACTTCGGACAGATGCCGCCGCGCCTTTTCACCTCCGCGACCAGCTTCTGCTCTATGACTTTTTCACGCATCGCTAACCTCCATCAAATGATGGTGCAGGGTGTGCATGACGCCGCATAACACTCTCTATAGAGAAATTTTTAAGATTTTCCCTGTACGCGTATTAATGTAAACATCCTGCATACCCTGCACCTTTTAGCTTCAGTGCAGGACAAAGGCAGGGATAATCCCCGTTTCCGTCCTGCACAGGTTCACATCAATCCGCAAAGTCCGTGTCTTTAAGCTGCAATCCCTGCACCCACATACCGGACTTTTTCTTTTTACGCATAAAACCGCGCTTCTCGATCTCAGCAATGAAGTCGGCGTTATTGCGTGCATACTCACCGGTACGCAGACAATATGCTCTGTACTCCTGATAGAGATCACCAGACTTCTGCTCCAGGCCGTCACCGGTCACACAGCAATCCTCAAGGAAATGCGTCAGCCAGTCGTTCATTCCCCGGTACCCTGCAATAGCGTTTGCCACCACCTTCGGCGGATCGATCTTGAACTCGCGCTCGATCACCTTCCTTGCACCTTCGATAATCCAGCTCATAACCGCTGGCCCCGTATTGTTGTACAGGTAATCCGCATAGTTCTTAATGTCAGAAGACCCTTCAATCTTTGCGTGGAACGGAATCACGATCAGTCTTCTCCAGGTACCATCATCCGATGCACTGACCTTCGGCAGATGATTGGTATAAAGTACCGCCGTATGTGACGGAGTGAAGTCAAAAGGATCCTTGAATTTCTTCTCGCCTCTGATCTGATCCGTAGAACACAGCTGCTTCAGGATCGAAGTCGAAAGCCTTGTTCCCTCTTCCAGCTCCGCAGCAATAATGAGGCGTTTCCCCTTCAGCTCAGCAATCTCAGGCTTTACATTCCTTCTGCAGTTCGCTGTAAGGGAGTCTGCTGACATCGCGCCGGAGTATGTTCCCAAGACTCTGGATATCGTATTCCAGAACGTAGACTTACCATTCCGGCCTTCACCATAAGCAATGATGAGAGCTTCCACATAAACCTTCCCGACCGCTGCCATACCGACCGTCATCTGCACATACTCGATCAGTTCCTGATCTCCGCAGAAGAACAGCTGCAGCGCATCCTCCCAGAGCTGTTTGCCATCTTCGCCCGGAGTGCAATTCGTAATCTTTGTCAGAAGATCTGTTGCTTTATGCGGCATCATTCCGTTCACGCCTTTTGCAAGGTCATAGGTTCCGCCCGGCGTGTTCAGGTAGTTCTCCTGAGCATCGAAGAGATTGATGTCCGTTGCCACCATCGGCTTCGCAGTATTTTGGGTATCTGCGATATTTTTGTAGTTCCGGTACTTCATCACAAAGCCGTAATAGCTTCTGACCGCCTGAAGTTCCCCAAAAGCTTCCGCATTCTGTGGTGTGACCAGCTTCTCTAAAGCCCTGCCGCCCTTCCGGACCGTAATCTCATCCAATGACGGATCCACTGCCAGCATATGAGCAACCGCCGTTTCAAACTGATCCCTCGACTCCACCAACTGCATATCCAGAAACTCTTCAACCGCTCCCACAGCCTTCTGCCGATTCTCTCTCCAGCACATGCCGTCATAGCTTAAGAACTGAGTAGCATCCGTATACAGGAGCTCATCACGGTATTCCTTAATCAAGGCCTTCGCCTCTCCCATATCGGAGAAATCCTCTGGCTTCAGAGAATCAAACTCTGCATTATACTCATCCGGTTCCACGTATCCCGGCTGTGTGCAGACCGTGTTCTTATAGAACTTCACTGCACTGTTCCATATCGTATTCAGCTCATCCTCCGGAAGCGGCGGATCACATCTTCTCGCATGAAGCTCAAACGCTTCCCTTGCCCTGTCCGTCACGCCATACTTCTTTAGGACTCTCCCTGCAAAGCGACTCATCGTATTGTTCCTACTGCCTTCCAGGATCGGTCCGGTGCTGCTGCCGGCATCTTCATTTTTCGGCTCTTCATAGTCCGGCTCGACTTCTTCATCGATAGTCATCCATCCTTCATGCCAGACCACTTCACCGGCATCCGCTCCGAAGATGAACCTTGCAGCATCCAGCGCATTCCCATCGAAGAAGTCAAAGCGTTTCTTGATTCCTCTCTTAAGCGCTGCATACCAGCCTGCATCCGCCGTCCCCGTGATCTGGAAATACACATGGAACTTCGGTCTTGCCGCCTTTCCGTCCTTCACCTTCATGTGGTTCCGGCTGAAGGCAATTACATAGGAAATGTCAGGAAGCAGCTCATCCAGCTTTTCCGGCGTGATCCACTCTGCCGGATCCTCGGTATGGTCATTGTCGATATCCATCACCACCACATCCGATCTGGTGAAGTTTCCGATGCTTCGATAGTTCCCTTTGTACTCTGCGCAGACATGATCGAACCGGACTGCTTCCCGCATTTCCTCCGGCGTGGTCACCACTCTCCGATTCGGATAGCTGCAGTTCGCGGCCTGCCCGGTGCAGTCTGCTGTAAACATGGTTATCTGCAAACTTCAAACCTCTTTTCTTAAAAAGTTAGGACATAGAGTCCTCCTAACTTCCTAAGCGCCCTGCAACTCAGATTTTCCGGTCAGCCCGGAGATTTCTTTCACAAAAATAAGCCGGCAGCGAATCGCTTCCTTTTTATAGCGACGCGCCACCGGCAATCTTTTTCACAAATTATTCCCTCCGACCGGAAAAACAATCATCAAACCCGCTTAGGAAGATAGAAAGGCCAAGAGCCAATCGGAAAGAGAGGTGCTGCAGATGCAGAAAGAATCTACTGTGAACAGCCAGCCGGATGAGGCTATCGACGAAGAGCTGATCGACACACTGATCGTCATCAGCGTTGTAGCGAAACGACTGGCAGCCAACCTGAGAAAACAGAATAACGAAAACGGAGGTAAATGCGATGAGCAAAATGAGTGAACTCTCCGCCATGATCGACAACCTGATCAGCTGCGGAGAAACCCTGACAGAGACCGGCAGAGCTTTGAAGGAATTCTATTCCGGAACCGAAGAAGCAGCCCCGGCAAAGTCTGAGAAGAAGACAAAGAAACAGGAGCCCGCTCCTGCGGAAGCACCTGCTGAAAAGCAATACTCCAAGGAAGAAGTCAGAGGGATCCTCGCAAAGAAAGCAAACGAAGCAGAAGGCCGCTTCAAAGCAGATGTCAAAGCGATCGTTCAGAAGTACGGCAATGGAGGCAGCCTTACCAATGTGGATCCGAAGGACTACGCGGCACTTGTCACAGAGGTGGAAGGATTAACCGATGCCTAAACACGCATATCTTTCCGCCTCCGCAAGCCACAGATGGCTCGCCTGCCCGCCCAGCGCAAAGCTGTGTGCCGGCATCAATGACAGCGGCAGTCCTTACGCCCAACAGGGAACCGATGCACATGCCCTCTGCGAATACAATGTGGAGAAGCTTCTGGGAAGAAATCCTGAGGATCCGACAGAGAACCTGACCTGGTTCGATACGGAGATGGACGACTGTACCGATCAGTATGCAGCCTACGTCGCAGAGCAGATTGAAGAAGCAAAGACGCACTGCACCGACCCGCTGATCCTGATCGAAGAAAAACTGGACTTCTCCAAGTGGGTACCGGAAGGCTTCGGAACCGGCGACTGCGTGATCATCGCGGACGATGTGCCGCATATCATCGATTTCAAATACGGGCTCGGTGTCCTGGTGGATGCCGAAGAGAATCCGCAGATGATGTGTTACGCCTTAGGCGCTCTGGATACTTACGAATATCTCTACAACATCCAGACCATCCGCATGACGATCTTCCAGCCCCGCCGGGACAACATCAGTACCTACGAGATCAGCAGAGACGACCTGATGAAATGGGCTGAGGAAATCTTAAAGCCTACCGCAGCTCTGGCCTACAACGGCGAAGGCGAATATAACGCCGGAGACCACTGCCAGTTCTGCAAAGCAAAGGCAACCTGCCGCAAGCGTGCCGAACACAACCTGGAGCTCGCACAGTATGACTTCGAGATGCCGCCCAACCTGGATGAAGCAGAAATCGCTGCCATCCTTCCCCGGATCGATGATCTGGTCGCCTGGGCAAATGACATCAAGGAATACGCACTCCAACAGGCACTCAGCGGCGTAGAGTATCCCGGCTTCAAAGTCGTAGAAGGCAAATCGAACCGTAAATACTCCGATGAAAATGCAGTTGCATCCACAGTGGTAGCCGCCGGCTTCGATCCTTACGAAAAGAAGCTTCTGGGAATCACAGCAATGACTTCTCTTCTCGGAAAAAAGAAGTTCAACGAACTCCTATCCGGCTTCATCACAAAGCCGCAGGGCAAACCGACACTTGTGCCGGAGTCAGACAAAAGACCGGCACTGAACACAGCCAAAGATGATTTTAGCGAAGAATAAGGAGGAAAAAATCATGGCAAACAAAGTAACTATTCCGACAAAGGTAATCACAGGCGTAAACACCAGATGGAGCTATGCGAATGTCTGGGATCCGAAGAGCATCAACGGCGGCGCTCCGAAGTACAGCGTGTCGCTCATCATTCCGAAGTCCGATACCGCTACGGTCGCAAAGATCAAGGCAGCTATCCAGGCAGCCTATGAGGAAGGTCAGAGCAAGCTGAAGGGCAACGGCAAGTCCGTTCCTGCCCTTTCCGCTATCAAGACACCTCTCCGTGACGGTGATCTGGAGAGACCGGATGATGAGGCTTACAAGAACGCCTACTTCATCAACGCCAACAGTGCAACAGCTCCCGGCATCGTAGATGCGGACAGACAGCCGATACTGGAACGCTCCGAAGTCTACTCCGGCGTGTACGGCAGAGCCAGCATCAACCTGTACGCCTTCAACAGCAACGGCAACAAGGGTATCGCCTGCGGTCTGAACAACCTTCAGAAGATCCGCGACGGTGAACCTCTCGGCGGCAAATCCAGAGCTGAGGATGACTTTGCAACGGCAGACGATGAGGATGATTTCCTCGACTAACCTGACAACCAATGCAGGTGGCGGTAATACCGCCGCTGCCTGCGACAATCTACAGAAAGAATGAGGTAACAATCATGGAATTTGCAAACAGTGTAGTAACTCTTATCGGTAACATCTTCAGCTGCGGCCTTATCCTGGCTTTCCTGATCGGCGTTATCTACGGCATCCGCTTTATGCTTCAGATCAAGCAGCAGGACAAGGAAGAATATGAACGCAAGAAGGCAAAGGATGAACTGGAACGCAAGGAAACAGAGCTCAGATACCAGAAGATGCTGGAAGATAGACGTTAAACAGACGGGAGGCGGCAGGCATAATCTGCCGCTTCTCTTTTCATGGAAAGGACAATGATGATGAAAGAAATGTCAATCGACTTAGAGACTTACAGCGACGTGAATATCACCAAGTGCGGTGCTTACAAGTACGCTGAGTCTGAAGAATTTGAGATACTGCTCTTCGGAGTCTCTGTAGATGGAGGACCCGTCGTGGTGTATGACCTTGCCTGCGGTGACATTATCCCGGAATAGATCCTTGCAGCATTATCTGATGAGAATGTAACCAAGTGGGCTTTCAACGCTTCCTTTGAACGAATTTGTCTCTCCAACTGGCTGAAGAAGCATCGCCCGGAATACTTCACCGGCTACAGCATCCCGGAGGATCCCGCCGGTCAGTATCTGGATCCGGCCTCCTGGAAATGCACCATGATCTGGTCAGCTTATATGGGACTGCCGCTCTCGCTGGAAGGTGTCGGTGCTGTTCTGAAGTTGCAGGATCAGAAGCTGAAAGAAGGCAAAGACCTGATCCGCTACTTCTGCAACCCCTGTAAACCGACCAAAAGCAATGGCGGACGCACCCGTAACCTTCCGGAACATGATCCGGAGAAGTGGTCACTCTTTAAATCCTACAATAAACGCGATGTGGAAGTAGAAATGGCAATACAGAAACGCCTATCGAAATACCCTGTCCCAGACTTCATCTGGGAAGAATATCACCTCGACCAGGAGATCAATGACAGAGGTATCGCCCTTGACATGGATGTAGTTGAAAATGCTATAACCTTTGACGAACGCTCCAAAGCTGCCCTATCCGAAACCATGCAAGACATCACCGGTGTAGAGAACCCGAACAGCGTAATGCAGATGAAAGCCTGGCTCTCTGAAAACGGTGTGGAAGCAGGATCCCTCGGAAAGAAGGATGTGGCAAAGCTGATCAATGATACCGACGGTCAGGTGGAAGAAGCCCTCCGACTCCGCCTGCAGCTTGCAAAATCATCGGTTAAGAAGTATCAGGCCATGCAGAATGCTGTCTGCAAAGACGGCAGAGCCCACGGTATGTTCCAGTTCTACGGAGCCAACCGCTCCGGCAGGTGGGCAGGCAGACTGATCCAGTTGCAGAACCTTCCGCAAAACCACATGCCGGATCTCGCAGAAGCCAGAGCCATTGTGAAAGCCGGTGATTATGATACCCTGCAGCTTCTCTATGATGATATCCCGGACACGCTGTCACAGCTGATCCGAACAGCCTTCGTGCCCCGTCCAGGATACAAGTTCATTGTCAGCGACTTTTCCGCCATCGAAGCCAGAGTGCTGGCCTACCTTGCCGGTGAGACCTGGCGCTCCAAGGTATTCGCGGAAGGCAAAGATATCTATTGTGCCTCTGCCAGCCAGATGTTCGGAGTCCCAGTTGAAAAGCACGGTATCAACGGTCATCTCCGTCAGAAAGGCAAGATCGCAGAATTGGCTCTCGGTTACGGTGGCAGTGTCGGGACACTGAAATCAATGGGAGCCTTGGAAATGGGACTGAACGAAGAAGAACTGCAACCACTGGTCAATTCCTGGCGGAGCTCAAATCCTATGATCACCGCCTTCTGGTGGGACATCGATCGTGCGGTCAAGTCCACCATCACGCAGCGCATCCAGACCGAAGTACGCGGGATCCGCTTCTTTTATAAAAGCGGCATGCTCTTCATCAAGCTCCCGTCAGGCCGTCTGCTCTCCTACGTGAAGCCACGTATTGGAGAAAACCAGTATGGCGGCGAATCCGTCACCTACGAAGGAGTCGGCTCAACAAAGAAATGGGAACGCATCGAATCTTATGGTCCGAAGTTCGTGGAGAACATCGTCCAGGCTGTCAGCCGCGACATTCTCTGCTACGCCATGAAGACTCTCCGGCACTGCTTTATCGTCGGTCACGTTCATGATGAGCTGATCATCGAATGCAGCCCTGATGTTGACCTGAATGTGATCTGTAAACAGATGGGCAGATCTCCGGACTGGATGCCGGACATCCTGCTCCGTGCCGATGGCTACGAGACCAATTTTTACAAAAAAGACTGACATGAAAATAGCGGCTCCCGGTTCATCGCCGGAGGGCCGCTACAACATTATCCTTAATTACGCCTTATTTCCACCGCCACCATGCTTCCCTTTCGTTATGACGAAGAGCGCGATACTCCCTAAGGTTCCTACTGCTCCAAGTGCGCCATTTCTGATTTTCGCTGCACGCTCTCTTCTGCAATTATCACAGAGCTTGTGCTTATTGGTACTCGAAAGCTCGCATCCGCACTTTTTACAATACCTTATCTGATTATTATCAATGGTCTCATTCTTGGTCATCTTCCTCACCCCCTTCATCAGCAACCGTCAGTAAATCTCGCATCCGAAACTCTATCTGCCCTGAAGATGTATCAAATGCTGATATTCTTGAAGCTATATCTGAAAACTCATCCACTATCTCAATTCTCTTCTGAGAAGAATTCTCGTTTAGCAAAAGCAATGTGTCTCTCTTATTAAGACCGTTTTCCTCAATGAAGGTCTTAAACTCGCTTAAGCACTCACGACAGGGCTCATATTCTCCAAGCATTGCATAGCCTTCACATTCTGTTTGGACAGCGTTTGTTATGTACACCAGCGCCTGGAAGGAATCAATAGCTTTTTGGCTGACATCTCTTTCACCCTTCGGAGATAGTATCAGCTGAAGATCACTCTTATGGGAATGCTCGATGATATGGCTCATATTCTGTGAGAAATTTCTCATAAGAATTCTCTTCGCATCTGTAGCGCTGTTTACTACTCCGATTAGCGCGACTTCTCTCAGCTTTGCATCCTGTATCATCCGTGCCTGCTTCAGTTTGTCGCGGGAACTTTCAGCCATAGCCAGTCGATCATTCTGAAGTTCAATGTGTATTTCTCTAATAGCATCTCCGACATACTCAATCTCATCCAATATCTGAGCCATAACGGCATGTGTAGATAAATTGTTCAGAGACTGTGTCAGGTTAGGCGTAAGAGCCATATCCTCCAATCGCACCTGTTTTACAAAGCCATCAGCATCTCTGATTGTCGGAAGGATTTCTCCCTGCTTATCAATCGTAAAGCGATATATTCCTTTATCAATCAGATCTTTAACATAGCTATCCATTTTGGCGATCATCACATGTTCTTTATTCGCCATAGCCCCAATGACTTCAGCAATTGCCGGGAGTTTGACCTGAATTGTTTCCCAACTACCAAAGTATTCGATAAGGCTTTTATTGTCTTCATAAGAGATCACGCTCAGATCTCCCCTATTAGGTTTCCACTCCTCAATATCATATTCAAAAATGGGAACTATCTCATACTTGTCTTGTTCGCTAATAGGCCTCTCGGCATCAGCGCTCTGAAAGCCACAATGAGGACATTTTGTCGCTCTATCAGAGATTTTCGTTCCACATTCTGGGCATAGAATCAAACTCATACTTCTGATACTCCTTAACCAATAGTTACTTCCCCTGCAGGAACTCTGACATCTTCCCGTACCCGCTGATAAAAGCACCCTTTTGAGCTCTTGTCAGCGCCACATATAGCAGACACTTTTCAGCTGTCATAGTTTCCTGTTCACTGACGGCATCCGTATGATCAATCGCTGAAACTAATGGAATAATCCTGTTGTTAGCTGCTACAACAAACACATACTGGAATTCCAGCCCCTTAACTCTGTGCATCGTGGCAACACGGATCCCATCCAGACCACGGTCATCCGCCTTATTTCCCTTGATCTCGTAACAGCGGATCCCACTCGAAGTGAAATGAGCAATATAGTCATCCAGCAATCTGTGCGTCCTGGCGACAACGCAGATATTTTTTGCAGACACACCGCCATCGATCAATCCTTTGACTTTTGTCAGTATTGCATCAAATTCCTCATTTGCATTCGTTGTAGCAATTATCTCCGGAACTGATCCATGCGTAAGAGACTGACAACGGTCCCCGGTATCGAAGGAATCGTCAAGGTCATCAAAGGATATTCCATTCAGTAAAGCAAACGCTGCCTTCCGAATCTCTTCTGTTGTTCTGTAATTGATTCTCAGAACACTGCTTCTTCCTCTGATATTGATTCCACACTTTGACAGAGCGGCTTTGTTTTTATAAATCCTCTGGTGCGCATCGCCAACTATGAAAATATCGTTCTCATGTTCTTCACCGGCAATCGACCTGAGCAAACGAAACGCATTAGCGCTAAGATCCTGTCCCTCATCGACGATGACGTGCTTATACCGTGTTTCTGAGGATGTTTTTTCTATTAACAGCCTGCACTCATACATAGCTGTATTGATATCACGGACCTGATTTTCCTTCATTAGATTCTGGTAAGCTTCGAACACCTTCCATATTTGCATTCTCTTTTTTCTATCGAGTCTGGTGCCGCGCCCGGTTCTGCTTGCCTTAACATATTTCTCTAACGAGAATGCCTCCTGCGCTACGACTACGCGATTATATTCTTCTTCATAGAAGCTCACAGGAAATTCCCCGGAAAAATCTGTTTCTGTCACTGCTTCTTCCCAGAGGTTGTCAGCCTTTTCATCATAAGCAATCTCTGCCGGATATCCATGCTCACGAAGGAACTGAGATACCCACGCATCCAGATTGATCACGTCAATTCTTCTGATTTCATCCAGCGTGCAGATCTTTCGCAGATTATCCTTAATATCAGAAGCAAGGTTTGCTGTATAAGTGGTGAAAAGAATTCTTTCCTTGTCCTTCAGCCCTGCTGCCAGATGCTTTGCCCGGTGCATTGCAACAACGGTCTTTCCGGTTCCTGCCCCGCCAAGCACTCTCGCAGAACCAGAATAGTTTTTATTCACAATCTTCCTCTGTGTCGGATGAAGAAATACTCTCCACTTCTCCAACGGCTCAGCCATGATACGACGTAGTTCTTCTTCCCCTTCAACCACAACAAAGGACTTCAAGGATAACGGGCTTTCCAGAGCATCCGCCAGATTTCCTGCAGGTTTGCTGCCCTCTTTCTCTTCTTTGAAAAGTTCAATTACCTCATCAACGGGAATGCCTTCTACCACCCATGACAATGCCTCAAAAGTATCACTGGCAAAGCTGCCCTTCTTGGCATAGAACTCCTGGGCATCTCCAATAGATCTAACAAAGGGAATCTGTTCTTCCGGAACTCCAAGCTCGATCAAGCCCTCATCCGTAAGTTCCGCAAACAGTACAAAGTCCTGAGCTGCAGGCTCCACAACCGGCGTGGTTACAATATCAAATACTTGAATAGCACCGGTCTTTGGATTGATCTCACACTTTTTATTCCGTGCCCAAGCATAAGCTTCATCATGGTGATCAACCCACAATAGCAGATAAACACCCGTCTCAGGCTGTCTTACTGTTATCCCACGGTATGTATCATCAATCCGCACGGACCAGATTTTTTTATCCAACCCGCCATTGATTTTCTCATAGTTGATTCCCGGAGACTGAGGATTGTTGCGGAACTTATTTATAAATTCCGTAACCTTCCCTTGGATCTGCCTCGGCAATGCTGCAAATGCCGTCAGGAAATCTGCAGATATGGCTACCTTTGCTGCTGCATCCATCTATCACACCTCCTTGAACGTATCATCAATCTCATCCGATACGGTAAATATCTTCCAACCTGAAGCTTTGGCCTTTTCAATATCTGCAACCTGCTCTTCAGTCATAAATCCTATCTTTTTCTCAATCCACGCCAACTCTATTTCAGCAATGACTTCTCCGGATGCATCTGCCAGTTCATAACCAGCTTCTTCAGGAGCAGGAATGCCACGCGCCTTACACTCATCAGCAATACTCTTGCTGATATCATCAAACAGCATGGATTTTATTTCATCCCAGGCTTCCACCAATACCTCAGCCGGCGTGACATCCTCTGCTGCAGTTTCAAGCCTGCCACTAGGCAATGCTGAATACGTCTGATTATCGAGTCCTGTGTAACATACCGCAATGAACTGATCATCAAACTGCATCACATTGGAGAACTGCCAGAAGCCATTCCATTCCTGTTCATACTTATCTGTTCTGGAATCTTTACGATCATCCAGCACCGCACACACTGAAACAGCTGCATTTCTGTCAGCCTTCATCTTAGCTGCCAGAATTCCGGCATACATGTAAAGATGAGTATTATCACTCCGCGGAATCCACGTTCCAAAGAACGTTCCCGGCTGTACAAAATCATCCTCTGTATAATGAGTCTGCCCGTTCACCTTTCCGGTAACATCGTTCCAATTGATGAAATCTATGGAACTTGCTGCCTTAGTCGGTTCCAGAAGCGACAACGATATACCGTGTGCGTGCGCTGCAAATAACTTATCAGAACCATCCATTTCCAGATATCTCATGAGCAGTTCCATCGCAGACATTTTGTTCGGTTTTAAAGCATCTGCTTTTGCTGCACTGATCGTCGGCTGATACATCTTTGCACCGGATGGCATCTTCTCATACGTCAAGGTCGGCGTGAAATAGTCTCCTTGCTGGGTAAATACAGACTGCACGTCTCTCCAGCTAAGGCTCCATACACGATATCTTCCGCTTCTCCGAATCGCCTCTCGTTTTAAGGTATCATCTGCGACTTTATCCTTATGGTAGATAAACCCGTCTGTGAAGATAGCTACCGGAAGCTTATCTGATTTCCCGACAGGGCTAATGATGAAGTCCGGCTTGCAACTTACTTTGACGCCCCGAGTAGCATCAAGCAATACCTGAGGCTCAATCTCCCAGGTCTGATCATTGATCTTTAATATGTATCCTTCCTTGCCTGAAATAAGCGACTTGGAAATATCTACTTTGCGGTTCTCATTTCCCATCTGAGCAAGTGCTTCAACAAAACGTCGCTCCAGCTCACTGTCAAACAATGAGTTGACGGGAACGCTGGCCAGCTTCTCAATCTTTGTCAGATTGTCTTTTCCGCTCAAAATAGAACGCAGGATTCGGATTGCCGTGCTACGTGATATATTGCCGATATTCTGGCTCTGTCTATAAGCATACAGGCAGTGATAGCAGCCATCCTTCTGCGGATCCTCCTTGCAGGAGCACTGCTCCAGTTTCTGGAGAGCACGCTCAAAGATGTCGATGAGCGAATTCTTTTCGTTCATCAACTGCTTCAAATATCCTGTACCGCCAGGAACGGAATCATATATTACAAGATACTGCTTCCGGTAATCAGCATCCGGGACCGGCACCTCACTTACTGTTGCCCGCAGGTGATCCACGTTGCCAAAGTATTCCTTCATTCCAAGCATAAAAGCGGCTGTAAATGACTCCGTTCGTACATTGGAAGAATCCATAGTAGTCGCCGGAATCAGAATACGCAGCGCCTCTGTTGCAAACTCGCGATAAAGGAACAAACACTCTTCAAATGGATCGTTACTGAACGCCGGCATCTTCCTGGTCTTGCAATAGAATGTATGCACTTCCTTCCCATGATCTGGCTGAATCTTTCCACAATATTTACAGATCTTGAAGCCCTTTCTGACATCCTCAACACCGGATACAGAAAGCTTCTCTCCCACCATATCGCTCTCACCGAAATTGATCTCCCTGAGAGTAGCCTTCTTTACAAACTCATAACCGAATGCAAACTCTTCATTATCCATCTGGTAAGCGCTTGAAATATCATGGTCTTCATCTACATCTACAAGCAGTTGCTTACAATAAAATACGTTTGACCGATCATCGCTTTCATCAGAAATAAGGCTCTTGGTATAATCCATGTTGGAGTAGACCATCTGCACTTTCAACATGTTCCGAACCTGCCCGGAATCCGCCCATGCCGGGCTACCGCACTGCGGACAACATGCGGTATTCTTTCCTGCCTCTTCAATCTGTGCATGAGAGCAGTTCGGACACAGTCTCCACTTTGCGGACTGAGAGCTGGTCAGATCGATCTGGTCTATAGTCAGCTTTCTTCCATCAACGTAAAAGCTGTTGTTCGGAGCAAATTCACTGATAGCTGCAGAAGCACTGCGACTGTATTCATAAACAGACTTCCTATATTTTTTCTTTGCTTCACCTTCGCCAGAATCTGCTTCATCCTTACGATAGAGAACGGCTTTCAGAATGATGCCGGCCTCCGGGAAAGCATAGTTAGGAAGCAGGCCCTCATCCGACAGGAAATTGAACACATCTTTCTTGTTCAGTTCCTTTAACACGTTGATGAGAGCTGCCTGCTCAGCCTTCAGTTCCTTTATCTCATCCTCATAGGAAGAATCTTTCGGCTTGCTTTCCAGATCCTTCACCATATCCTTCAGTTGCTTAATGCTTGCCGACAAAGAATCCCTCTGCTTTTTCATTGCCTCAAAAGCTTCAAGGATGCTCATATGCATCGGACTCTTTTTGAGACGGTCTCCTTGAGCAAATTCTTTCAGCTCCTGCTTTGCTGTATCATCCAGGTACTGAACAAACAGCTGTATGAAGGAATTCAGCAGATGTGTAAGATTATTCTGCACATAGCTAAGGAAATTAAACGGGAACATATCCATCGGATGGTTCTCCAATTTTCCAAGAATAATTCCTATGTTTTTAGGAATTGACTGTTCCGGCACCCCGCGCTTCACCCAGGAATCCATGCAGTAAGCAACAAACTGACGCTCCAAAACAGCAGATGCCTTCAGGAAGATCTTCGGCGGCTGTACATTGCCTTCCATCATATCCAACGGATCCGCATAGAAGTACAGATCATGCGGTCTCGCAGCTGCTACAGCCAGCGTCAACGCATTTCCATCTTTACGTCCTGCACGTCCGGTACGTTGCAGGAATTGTGCCTGAGCCGGAGGCATACTGCAAAGGATGACGGTGGAAAGGTCACCGATATCAATACCCATTTCAAGCGTTGGCGTACAAGATAGAACATTCGGATCCCAAACCTTCTGTCCATCTTTACTCCGCTTAAAATCCACCTCCAGAGCTTCTCTGTCATCCCTCTCCAGAAGGCCGGTGTGCTCCTTCGCATTTATCCTGGCGATATCGCCGGATGTAAAAAGCTTCCCATAATAGTCCAGTTCATCGCTCTCTGATGCTTCGAAAGAGCCGTTACAAACGCTTCTCGTGCAAGGTGCTCCCTCCCATAAACCCTTATTCTCTTCAGAAACTGCATGGCCGATTCCACAGGTATCGCACTTAAACTGAATTACCTTATCTGTGATATATACACGATCCTTATCCAAGCCATAGACCACATAGTCCGGAGCAATTTGAATCGTTACCACCAGACCTGACTTCACTAATTCCTCCAGAATGATCTGGCTGATCATAGTAAAAGTCGATGGCTCAATCATAAACTCATCGCAGCACGAAGAAATCCAATCCGTATATTTTCTCTCAGCCACCGTATCGAAATTGAAGTTCCGCTTTCCCGTGGGATTATTCTGCTTAAAAATGAATCGTGGTGTATTTCTTCCGGACTGCCTTCCGGGCATCCAGCTCACGCGATCATTGGAAAGCAGATAGGTATTTCCGTTCTCTTTCAAAAACAGATAGAATGCATCATCATCAAATGCACCATTCTGCCGCATGATACTTACATAGCCTGCAACCATCTGCTCATATCGCTTCGCAGAAGTGTTCGGCAATGATCCGATCTCGTTAGTCACACGCTCCTGCACATTTCCGGCAACCTCAAGAAGCTCTTCCTCCTTGAAAGAAAGGCAAGAACAACCCGATTTCTCCAATGTGCGTCCTATACGGCTTGTAAGTCCGTATTCAAGCATGATCTCATAGGAGATCCTTTTTTCTATATCTGACATCAGCTTTTTGGCAAGTGCATCCTTACCCAGCTTACGATTCTGGATCATTTCCTCATAGGCACGCATCCAGGTCATATTCGGAGCAATAAAGAAGCTGACAAAGCTTTCATCGTCCATCTGGTCATGCCAGTAATCGATGAACCCTTTTGTAAAATCAGCAAGCGACTTCCCTGCACCGCCGTTTTCTACATAGCGCTGCAGTGCGCTTCTAAAACCAAATCTCCATGTTCTGGCATTAAAGAATCCGGCTCGATGTGCAGCATCCTGAACATTGTCGGAAAATGCCAGCGTCTTTTTGTCATCATTGAATTTTGACGCAAACAGCTGTGAGATACTCGTACTGATCTCTGTAGCACTCCGAAGACCCATCAGGGAAATGCCGCGCTTTGATCCACAAAACGGACACACAAACTGCTTATGATTTTTAGAGCCTGAGGTTTTGATCGGATTCGGAATCAGGACTTTAACTGTATCAGCCCCGCAATTATCACAGGAGACAGATGCGTCCTCGCCAATCTTTACCTGCAAACACTCAGGGCATAATTGAGCTTCAATAAATCCCCACGGACGATCGCTTTCCTTATGAGGGAACATCATTACTATCTTCTCATCCGCTTTAAAATACAGATTATAGAATGCCTCCAGGCTTGTTATGGTAGCATTCATACGCTCACTTAGTATCGATGTCCATCCGGTAGCTCCACAATCACGACAGTTTACCACAGGCAGATATTGCTTCGCCTGTTGTGTATTCAAGTCATGTGCGATAGAGTATGTGACCATCTTCGGCGACACCTTTGCCACCAGACGACGCAGTTCTCTCATCCAAAGCTGAACCTGAACATTTAGGAAAGGCCTCAGACTTTCCGCCGATCCTGTTCTGGCATAGGAAACAAGCGCCAGAAGTGCATTTACAGCCTCTGCCGGGTCTTCCATCTCTTTCAATGCCGGATAATTAACCTGCAATTCATCAACAATTGCTGATACTTGATAATAATTTCCCTTTATGAAGGAAATCATCGCCTGCATAAAGCTATGATGCATCAGCTGTTTTCCTAAAGCGATTTTTCCCTCTGGTGTTGAAATATCAATATCAGGAAGATTCATCCATGCCTTTACCGCCTCAGCGATATAAGCTTTCTCGTCATCCTGCTGTGTCAAAGTAGTGAGTTTCTTAACTTGTTCATCTGTCGGAATAGTAAAATCCGTGATGTCAGAATCTGCAAAGAACTCTGCCGGTGAAAGTCTATCCTCCGTGATGACAGCATTCTCCTCAAACGGTTCTCCAAAGATCTCTGATGCATATTCCAGGATTCCCTTACCGTTATCCTTAGATCCCATCGTTGCAGATGTTCCGATGCAGCAAAGGTAGCCTGCCGGGGTCCAAAGACGTGATTTTAAGCGACGAAGCAGGCAGGCTAAATCTGTACCCTGCGCACCATCGAAAGTATGTAATTCATCGACAGCAATATATTTCAGTGTGTCTGGTGCATTGTCCTTCCAGAGTCCGGCATCTTTTGGGCGAACAAGCAAGTAGTCAAGCATCTTATAGTTCGTCATCAGAATGTCCGGCGGTGCATTAAGCAAAGTCTCATGATCCGTGATGACATTATCTTCGCTCATCATACGGCTCGGAGTATGCTCTCGACCACCAACATACATGCCAACCGTTACATTACCCCGAAGCTCTGGGCTTTTGTGAATTAGACCTGCTATACGCCTTGCTTGATCCGTCGCTAATGCATTCATTGGATAGATAATGAGTGCCTTAATGCCATTCTCTCCACGATGCTGATAACAATATTCCAGAATAGGGTACAAGAAACACTCTGTCTTACCGGAACCTGTTCCTGTTGCGATCAAAGTGGATTGTCCATCATCTCCGGTCAATCTATGAAAAGCTATATCCTGGTGAACATACGGGAGGTATGCAGGATGGATCGCCTCAAAACAGTCTGGCATCTTCTCTGCCACTCGGAAAGGAAGACGCACAGATACGTAAGGTTCGTGGTAAACAGAATCCTTTGTATCCAGCATATTTCTTACGGAACCCCTAAACGGCTCATTTGTCATTGGGAAAGTGGTCTCGATATAGTCCCCAATGCCCTTTTCCAATTGTTTGGCAAGTATGGAAGGTAACATACTGCATAGCCTCCTTCATCATGTGTTACTGCACAGAGTCTTTATATTTCTCTTCAAAGAACTTCCATGCAATTTCGTAATCTTGTTCTCGATCGCAGCGGTCGAACGGAGCAACATACTCAATAGTTCTTTCAACTGGTCCACCAGGCATAGTATCATCGGTAATGGTTCGATAAAACTTTTTCCCGGACGGTGATCCTTTAATGCCGTTTTCCCATTCTTTCCTTTCGAAGCCAACCCCTGTCATACTTCGATTATTGGTAAACACTATACGTCCGTTCGAATCATACCAAGTATCTATTTCATATTGCTTTGATACTGCAAATTGCAAACGATAAATAGATTTTAATTGCTTCAGACTCATTCCTATTGCCATAGCTGTTAAAACGTCAATCTCTACGAGCGCTTGTCTTCTTTCATAGTCGGTTCGCAAAGCTACATTTCTATCCCATTTATCCGGCAATTCTTTCTTCGGCAAACGTATATCTTCCTTCGCCCACAAGATACCCTTTTCCATGTATTCCAGGCTTTTTTCATACACGAGTGCATAATTCTTGGTAACGGCGTTTAACAATACCCCACGTGTGATAATTGCGGTATCATATTTGGAGTTCAACACTGGGAACCCAGATGCAGCAGCAAAATTAAAGTTTGCTTTCCCCATAACCTTTACATAGAAATCTAACGGTATTGATGCCCAAGAAGAACCTGCTATAAGCAAGTCCCTATAATTAGAAAATGCTACCCCGACAAGCCCATTAATGTGCCCATATCCTTCAGGAATAATAGCAACATTAAATGTTCTTTCTTGCTTTAGATTAAGCATTTTTCTTGACACTAACCGCGGTAAAGAATGATATTTGACTCCCCAAATTTCCGCATCTCTACGGATGTATTCTTCTAAATCAACATCAATCGTGTAGTTAGTTCTAGCCATGTAGTTATCGGGTATGGCGGTAAGATCAACTACGTCATAGTCTCCTTTTTCTTCACAGATAGCTCTAGGGGTCTTAAATACAGGATTACCTACAGCAATATGGGGACCAGAGCATATCATCTCCGTTTTTTCACTTGGAAATGTTGTATTTCTACGTATCGTGCCATCATTCTGTGCATATGTTTCATGCCACATTTCACTCATATATATATCAACATTTCTTAAAACACTCGGATAATCTGCAAACCGCTGAATAGTTTCTAACAATTCTTTTGTTTGTAGTGCCAGGAGTTTAGCAGCATATGGGTTTGCATCATCATCTGATAATGCTGCCAAAATTGACAATTCTTTTTCTCCATATTTTAGGACACGATCTGGATGCCCTTTGATGCTCCATTCTCCATTTTCATTTTTTATTCCCTCTGCTTCACCAACTGCCTCTTCATAGCACTGATCAATAGCACTAGGGTCAAACAGATTTGATATACTATGGAAGCACGAGTTTTTTAATGAGCGCGGCGATCCATAAACATTAAGGCTAAATACAGTCGGATGGCCTACCTCTGCAAAGAGTAGCTTCTCATTCACAAACTGATAATGTCTTCTTAAACGGGGATATAACATTATTCGAAGAGAATCACCTTTAGGATCGTCATACACTCCATCAGGATGTATAAAAGCACTTACCCCATCCTTACTTCCAAATCGCCAAGCTTGTGGTAAAAAGCATTTAAATAAATTGGTTTGTTGTCCACGTAACTCATCATAGTTTTGAATTGCATTCAAAAACGCTTGTTGTCCTGACTGCATTTCAAATTCATTCAAATAGTTCCTCCGTGTGACTTCATTACTTAACGCTTCAGATCTGTGATGAGTTGTCTGTGTTGCAGACAACTTCTTCACAGCAAACATAGGATGACGATCTGAAAGAACCCCTTGTTCATTCCACTCGACTTTGATCCAGGGCGGATTTCCTATAACCAGATCGAATCCCCCTCGTTCTGCAAAGAGATCCGCAAACTCCAATTCCCAATGCATGAAATGATTCTGCTCTGCAATTTCATATGCTAGATTCAACCTTGGATTTTCCTTACGAAGGCGCGGAATATCTACCACAGACCCAGATCCGTATGTTGCCACTATATCTAACGCAATCTGTTCCATCTCTGTAGGGAACAATGATAACTGTCCACCTTTTGCTTCCTTGCTGACATTAACGGACGCCATCGTACCTTCAAGTATCAAAGACATGTCAAAGAGAAATTCGCTACGACTAGGTAACAAATCCGCTTTATCGATTGGCCAGAACCAGAGAGCACACCAATAATCCATAGCAAACTTCAGTCTTGCATATGGACCGGCGTTTTTCATGTGTTCGGATTTATAAAGTTCGCTCAGGATCTGATCCTTCTGTCTGATGGTTGTATGGGAATCTGTGGCATCATCCTCATATCCATAAACAGACAGAGAATCCTGTGTTTTAGCCTCCACCTCTTTTCTCAGATTGATCTGTGCTTCCCACAATTCATCAATGGCAGTAGACAAGCGTAGAAGCGTTACCAGATCATCCTCACTGTACGGCTCTGTGAACTTCTTGCTCCACTTCGCCATTGCTTTTATTCTATCCGGCTCCAAGGATTTGATGACTTTATCGGAATAACTGCACATGCCAGGATCTCCCAACAGGAAATGATATACTTGCTTTCGCGGCATGCGTTTTGTTCCAAGTGGTACTCTGTCAGGAGCATTCTCATACCAACGGAGCCCCTTTGATGTTGTACTGAGGGATTCCACACGGTATACTTGTCTTCTTGCTCCAATCAGTGAGTTGCCGTTAATCAGCTGCGTTCCAAACCACGGCACAAAGCCACCTTCATAGATCGTATTCAGCCAAAGTGATACTTCGGCCAGTTCTACAGCGACAGGATTCAGGTCAATGCCATAAACATTCCTGTCCGCCATATACATCTTGACCTTCTGAAGTTCTTTCAAACGGTCATTTGCAGGGATCATCTCCCCACGCTCTTTCTGTTTTTTATCCAGATACGCTTCCGCAAGCTGCGTGATGGCTTCATTCAAGAATGCTGCGGATCCCATTGCCGGCTCACAGATGGTCAGATGCAGGATTTCATCTGCGGTCTTTCCTTCCAGCAGTTCTTTCAGAGCATACTTGACCAGGCATTTTGTCAGGACTTCCGGCGTATAGTAAGATGCAGACTTTTCCCTTTCTCTACCTGCAAGACGGTATATAAAAGTGCCCTTCTCGTATTTGCGGAGTTGACCCTTCTTATACTTCCCATCCGGATCATTCTTCTCATAGCGAACACGTTCATCTTCGGTATACTGATCCAACTCATCTTCAGTAACAAAGTAACCAACATCCAGTTCATTAAAACTGTCTCCAGCTCGCTTTACCTCAAAGAGCGTTGTCTCAGCGATAAACCCACGGTACGAAAGCAGGGCTTCGTATACAGATCCCATCTGGTTGATTCCCAGATTTGCATAGGAAATACGCCCGCGCCTGTCGTTCCGCCGCCCGGTTTCACGCGTAAGACTCATAAGATCTATGATCCGAAGCATGCATGAATTGCGAAGCTTCGACTTTGTGATCATTTTCGTGTATTCAGGATCAAAGATATGAGCCTTCAGCGGAGCGATCACGAACATATCGTGCAGGCTCTCTTCCTGTGAATACTTCAGCAGGTCTTCCTCAGACTCCGGATATCCGCTGTAGATCAGATCATACAGTTTGGAAAGAGTTTCATGAAGGAAATACCCACTACCGACCTCAGTCACGTCATCACGGATATCATCAGCGATATCTCTCAGATTATCCAAGGAGTATCCGGACTTATATGTCAGATTCTGAATCGGTGCATACCCAAGCTCTGGTCTTGCTTCAATAAAGAGCACAAAAAGCATACGGTACATGTACCGCAGGCATTCTAAAGTCAGGTCACCGGCATCTACCGGATCCGTTTCAAGATTTCTCCCCTGACGGGTAGCCATGTCGTAAAGCACTTCGTTTCCAAGAATCTCAATGCTTTCACGAAGCGCATACTTCAGGTCCTGTGATACGCCTGCCGCATGCTTCTGGGAATTCGCATCCAGCTCGTCCAGGAGTGCTGTTCCGTCTTCAGGACACAGGCTATTTCTATGCAGAAGAACTGCCATCGCCTGCAGTGTAGATTCCTCATGACGGCTGAATATATCCTCAAGTTCGAATTGCAGATATCTCTTCTCATTCCATTTATTACGGTCGATCAGAGCTATCTGGTTCATTCCGATCAGCAAAATGAATCGCGGAGGCTCTGCCTGACCAAAGAGAATTTTGGTGACAAGATCCTCATTTGGAATATTGGTAAGAACATTGGCCGGTACGGAATATAGCCCTTCTTCCGCTACTTCATCTGCAGCAAAACAATACTTATCCAGAATAGCCGCTTCCTTATCATCAGAAGTTGCAAGCAGGATCCATAAGGCCGGTGCTCCATTCGCTTTGGTAAGCTCCAGGTAAACAGGTGCCTTAAGCGTATCATCAATCTCAATCCACTCTGGCTTCGCCTCCGGATAACCCAGAGCCTTTAAGTACATATCAGCAAGTGTGCGAATATTCACCAAAGTCTGGGTATCAAACTTTGAGCGAAGAAAACGGTCATGAACCGGGTAATACTGGCGTGCAACATCACGCAGAAGCGCCCACGGCGTCCTGATTTCTTCGCTTTCCTTTGCTTCCGCTCTCCATGCGGAGATCGTCTCAGAAGCGTTCTCTTCAAAGATTGATGAGAAATAATGATTCGTGTAGTATTCGTTTTGGTTGGTAATTCCGGTTAAATCCATGCTCATCTTGTTACCCCCTTCATTACCGCCATAATCCGTATATAGGGATTATTCTGTATCGACATGGTGTCCGTAACCCAAGTCGTAAATTTATCAAACAATTCATCTACCATACGTTCCTGCTCGCTTTTCTTTCTTTCGCTTTCAAACAACGACAGCTGATAGTATTTATGACGTGTTTCCAGTTCAGCCAGCTTGTCCAATTCTTCATCCAGAAGCGGATTGATATGGCTCTGATAGCTCTGATAGTACCCCTCCAGATACTTTTTCGCGTGTTCAACGGCATCGGGCAGTAAGCCCTCAGCTTCAGCCACATCAGCCTCCGTCAGGCTTGCACTGTTCGGGATCTTTGTGCTTCGGAACCCGGTATGCGCAAGCAGCTCATTCATGCTCAGACTCTTTACGAATCTTCCATTCTCATACTGAAGCCCAAACCACTCATCTACCAGCGGAGTGGAACGCTTGTTAGGAATGCTTCCGGTAGCGATGAAGATGGTCTCTTCCGGTTTCATCTTATCTGGAATGCCAACAAACGGGGCTTCTCCGCGTCCATACAACAATCCACCTTTATCATTTACCCATGTAAACAAAGGATGCTGTTTCCAGAGATACTGAACCTTGGGCCATGCCGTTTCTGCCATGTTATTCTGCATACTTCTCTTCATTTCTTCCATGCAGAATTCCTTATCATCGGACAGCCGTAAATAATCGCCCTGCGGCATAGCCTCATCAGGGAGTAAAGCAGTAAGGCGCTTTCTCATATCAGGCGTTACTGTCACTTCCATGCCGGATACGGACTGAAGTTTTTCAACGGGATGGCTCTCAGACTGGTTAAGATAACTCATCGCCAGGTACAGATAATCGGCATCCGAAAACAGCGTCTCATCATTTTTGACCTTCGCAGGTTCACTTGTATCAGCAGAAGCTGCCATCAGTGCCTCGAAAGGATCAAACTCTGCTTCACCGCTATCCAATGTCTCTGAAAATGCAGCTGCATCTGATCCGTTCTCTATTGCATCGGATACCACTAACTCTTCATCTTCAATGGAGAATTTACCAAGCAACAATGCCGGATCTCCGATATTCTTCAGTGCCTGCTCTTCCTTGGTAATCAGAATCTCAATAATCCTCATATCACCCTTAATACGTGGATTATTGCTTTCAATCATCATATAGCGGATATCCGGACGCTTCTGCTGCCCATAACGGTCGATACGCCCGTTTCTCTGCTGGAACACCATAAGCGACCACGGGATGTCAAAATGGATCATCCTGTGGCTGAGGTAATGCAGATTAAGTCCTTCTGATGCGACATCCGAAGCAACCAGTACTCTGACCGGAGCTTCCTCTCGCCCAAAGTTCTCAACAATTGTCTGCTGCTCTGCGTCGCTCATAACGCCTGAAATTTCCTGAATCGCATTGGCCGGCATTTTAAGATCCTCGCGGAGTCTTGCCGCCAGATATTTCATGGTCTCAATGCGCTCTGTAAAGATAACAACACGGTCATCTGTTGCTCCGGTCCATCCGTATTCTTTATCTTTCAACAAAGTCAGGAGCTGTTGATACCTTGAAAAGTCCGAAGGAGTAATATTCTCCAACGCGCTCTTCAGTTCTTCTAGTGCGCGGATATCCTTGATCTCGTTGTCTGAGTACTTCTTACGAAGCTTGTTAAGTCTGGCATCAATGCTCTTGATGCAGGCTGCCGGGCTGGAAAAAAGCGACTTCTCCAGACTGGTCTTAAAGAGCTGTCCTTGAGCTCTTGTTTTACTCAAATCCATCTGCAGCTGCATCTCTGCAAAAATATCAAAAGCGATCTCTTCCTTTGCTGATGCTTTGCAACGCTGTAGCTCAATTCTTCTTTCCAGGAACGATCCGCTGACCTGATCCTTCACATCCTTCTTGAAACGACGCACGCACAGGCCTTTAATATCATCCTTGGTATAATCATCCGGATTCGCGATAGCTGTAGGATCCAGCATATTCATCAACGATGCAAAACTCTTCGCCCGTCCATCATGCGGTGTCGCTGAAAGCATAATCATAGTATCTGAACGATCCGCAAGCAGCTTAGCCAATCTGGAACGCTGCGCCTGATGATCGCCACGCTCTGCAACATTCTGAGCCTCATCGATTACAATAATGTCCCAGTATGCCTTCTCCAGATGTGTTCTGTATTCAACGTCTCTCTTCAGCGTATCAATAGACACGATGGTCTTGTCGTAATAACTGAATGGGTTATAATTTGACGGAAGCTTCGCCCTGATATCATGGATTTTCTTTGAGTCCAGACGCACCAGCGGTATCGTGAAGCGGTTCCACATTTCTTTCTGGAACTGCGTCATCATGCTCTTAACAGTAACAACCAGTATCCTCCTGCCTTTTCCTCTGGCAATCAATTCGCTCATCAGGATACCGGCTTCCAGTGTTTTACCAAGGCCAACTGTATCTGCAATCAGGATGCGCTGACGCGGTCTGCGAAGCGAAATCTGCGCAGGTTCAAGCTGATAAGGCATCAGGTCCATAGCCGCCTTATCTCCGATATGTAGATCTGTATCTGTCGGGATCTGTTGCCTCCACTGACTTTCCAGATACAACTGTGTCCGCCGGAAGAAAGATGACCCATCAATGACAAGCTTTACATCCTTCGGATCCACTACTGCAATCTCTTCCAGATCAGTCAGAAATACAGCCTCTTTGTCCTTTACTAATGGCGATACGCCAACACAGTAAAGGGCATTATTCCCCATGTTGTTCTTTTCGACCTTCTTAACCATCCATTCTTCATCTCGAATGATGGTCCTCATCCCTGGTGCGTAATCTACCATAACAATCTATCCTTTCAATCTTCCGCATGCTGTTCAGAAGACATATCCTTTTCTTCCACAGGAACCATCTCCATGATGTCAGAGAAATCGCATTCCAAAGCATTGCAAATCTTCACTAGAACATCTGTCGTGATATTCGCGTTCTTTCCAAGCTTCGCAAGTGAAGCTGTGCTGATTTCGCTCTCATCCTTCAGTTTTGTACGATTCCACTTTTTATCAATCAACAGTTTCCAAAGTTTATCGTAACTAATGGTCTTTTTCATGGTCTTTCCCTCTTTATTCTCACATGCAATGTGCGTTACTCTTCTTCGGGATTTCTTACACTATGCAGGAATCCATAACGTCCCTGCTCTTCATCCATCGTAAACGTTATCCGATTCGCATTCTGATAGTTTACCGTCTCTGGGAGCTCATTTTCGGCTACGATCAGCTGGTTATTGCCACAATGATCGATAATGTATTGAATCAAAGATTCTCTCATTCCCTTTGTGGCCTTCTCACTTTCCTTGATGCTGTATTTCTTTTCCTTTAGAGACAGGATCGGCGAATCTAACACAAGAAAATGTGACGCATACTTCCCGTTGCTCTCAAGGTACTTCATCAGGTTAAAAAGCATTATTGTATTCAGAAATGCGCGATATCCTTTACCCTGGTTTTTCTTATGTCTTCCCCCAACAACAACATCAGCTGTATTAATATTTAGATACGATTCAGGTCTTCCAGTATAAGCGCAATCCTTTATCATTTCATTGACGGAATCACTCAGATCCTTCCAGATGTTTTTATCAAAATTCTTTTTTGCATCAAACTTTGTCGCAGTCTCATCCTCTTCGTTTTCCTTCTCGAAAACATCTGTACTCAACTCCGTCGACATATATGATATGGACTGCAGTTGCTGCCTTACCTGCTGAATTCTACGGAATTCTGCGACAGCAGCCCTGAGCTCTGCAGCATGAGGTCTGAGATTTTGATTCAACAGTTTTGTAATATTACTGTTCTGAGCATTTAATGCTTTCAGCGTTTCTTCAAGTTCTTTTATCTCTTTTCTGGTATCTGTCTCCGTTACTTCCAGATCACCCAATTGCAGTCTGATACGTGCAAGTTCGGATTTAGCAGATTCAACATATGAAGTACGATCCTCTTCTTCGGCATCCATCTCATGCCCGCAGAACGGACAATTATCCTTGTGATGAACGGTCTTCCCCTTAGCATCGCCATCCACAATAAAATTCAATCTCTTAATATCAGACATATATTGTGAATGGAGTGCCCGGTATCTATTGCCCAGGAATCTGGCTTCCTGAAGCTTTGCATTCACTTCATATATTTGTGCAAGTAACTTCCGGCTTTCCTCAGAGGCATCGACAATCTGCCTTTCAACCTTTTCTATTTCAGCCACAAACTCGTCTATCTTGGCATCAATATCTACGCCATCATCAGCAGCCAAGGCTTCTTCAAGCTGTTCCTTCTGTTTTGACAAGTCTGCTATCTTCTGATTCAGGTAACTAATGACCCCTGCCTTCCGGGTAGCTCTCTTCTCCAGCTCCTCAACGCTGATTTTGGGCAGGAAACGATTTAAATCATCGGATGTAAGTAGATAGATAAGCGAAGTCAGACTCTTGGTAATCTTGGAATGATCCGGATTATCAAACGGAGTTCGCTTTTCAAATATGTTTTCTTCACTCAGAAAGAAGAAATGAAAGATAGTACGAATGGTCATCTCTTCATCCGTCGGTGCCTGCGTTGCGATGATTTTAGGGACTTTATCAATACCTATAAGGCTCAACAGCAATGTGCTGTATTCCCCGTTACTAACTTTATATTCGTCTTTGTCTACTCCTGGAAAATCAGAGTACACTTTCACAACATTCGATCCCTTATCACCGCTGCTTCCGTCTTCTATCTTTCTTTCAGCCTTAAACGAATAGCCATCGTCAGACTCCATTTCCAGCATAACAGTGTCGTAACCGGTATCATCTTTTGAGAAAGGTACCTCTTTCCCTGCAAACATGAAGTCGATGCAGCCAATAACATAAGACTTTCCCGTATTAGAAGGTCCTTCAATAAAATTAACGCCATCCTTAAACGGTACTGATGAATACTCAACCTTCTCTCCGGAGGCAGAAATCTTGGTAATATAAAATCTGCTCATTGATGACCCTCCTGTCGATAAGATTTGCCGCCAAGCTTAAATATCTCTGCAATCAGTGATCTCTCGGGCTTTCCTTTGGTTGCATTGATTACAGATTTTGCGGCTTTCCTGTACTCACGAGCATATTCACTCGTTAGAGCACCACAGTAGTCCTCCCCTTCCGGGGTGATGATATATGAAAGACCATCCTTGTAGCTGACAGCCTCTGCAGTACCGTTCAAAACAAGTTCTTTCAACGCTTCCTTTACAAGATCCCGTTGTGAAGCAAACTCGCTGAACTTCAGATCATTATCGCCGTTAAGATTCTGCTCTGATAAGCCAAACGGCTCACTGTATATCGTCATAAAATCCACCGCATAAAGCATGTCCAACGTCTGCGGCATATCATATTCATCCAGTAATATCAGCAGGCGTAAAGAGTTTTCAAACGTTGAATTAAACAATCGGTCCATCGTCGTCTCTCACCCACCCTTCTATAGTGCCGTCCTTTACAAGGAAGTGACATACCCCTTTTTTCTGAGGTACACCTATCCAATCTGTGTCTCTCAAAAGCCAGCATCTATTCGAATTAAAATCACGTACTCTTCTCAACACAGCTTTAAGTCGAGTCAGGCCGCTTTCCGCAGGATCCTCATAATCATCCTTGATATATTCATATGTTTCACTTTTCAGCAGGTCGAACTGATCCTCTTTGTCGTAAATATCTCGTGTGCTACGTCTGACAGCCTCTGCAGCAAAATAGTACTTACGCTGTTCTGAAAGATGCTTTTCATACTTCGGATACTCTCCGATTCTATCCATTGGAAAGGTTTTTATGTTTTCTGCTTGAGCATAAGCTGCTGCAAGTGCTGTCGTATATTCGTGCTCTTCCTTGATTATCGTTTCCGGTATTTCCGCATCCTCCAGCGGATGTCTCTTGTACTCCTCTAACTCTGTATCCAGCTTGGCCTTTGCCTCAGGTGTAAGGACATTATCTCTGGTAAGAGAATACAGGTAGACTTGTCCTAAGAATTCATCAAATGTTTCCTTCTTACCCAAACGAAGAAGCTCATCTTTTTTGCTGTCAGGTATTTTACCGTCTGCCTTTATATCGCCCCGAAAATGAAAGATAATTTCTTCTTCCATTCCCGGCATAAAGTGCCGCGTGACATTCTTTTTGAAAAAGGCTCCAATTGATGACTTAACTTCAGGATCTTGCGAATGGCCTTTTATGAGTCTAAGCGGATTGCCCTGTGGTGCCCTGTTCACAATCTTGCTGGCAGTACCTTTCCCCACTTTGCTTAATGTCATCCCCAAGGGTTCAGCTACACCTCTATAAAGAAGCTCTATGAGTTCAGGATCACTGATCTCATCAACAAAAGCATTCTTTATTTCTGCCACTACTGTGGCTAAAACCAGCTCCCGCAATCAGCTCACCTCCCCAAAAAGAAACTTTATGATAACTTTATAGGAACCGCTCTAACCCCTTAAAATACTGACTTTTCAAGGTGTTTCGGATATAATGACAGTGTGGGAAGAGACACTCTCCGAACAAAGCCAATACTCCAAATGACAGTATAGCACAGTTCGGGTGATAAGTAAATAAATTATTTGCGTTCGCAGATAAATATTTCATTCGATTCCCGCTGCAATTCCTACTCCGGGCAGTAGGATCACAACCAAATAATCATTAATGCGTAATGCAGCCTGACCATCGGTGGAAAGGATGCAAACCGAAACGGATTTTCCGTTCGATTTGTATGCCTTCCACCGATTTTATTTTGCGTACAAATCTATAACGTTCACAGCGACATAGTTCGGACCTTCCGTTTCGGCCCTGGGTCGAAGGAGGGCCCGAATTATGTTTCAGAGTAAAAATTTCTCAAGCAACGAAAACCAGAGTAAATACGGAAACAAGAAACCGTACAACAACATTCCGCCAGCAGCGAACGAAGAGCTTGCGCCGATGCTCATGACGAAGGAAATGTTCAAAGACAAGTCCATCATCAGAGACAACATCGAGACCTGGAATATCAACGGTCACAAAATCCCCGTAGCTTTCGCTCCTATCCAGGCAGGTACCCTTGATAATTGGATGAGATTCTTCAACGCTCAGGTTCGCACATATATTGCAACCGGCGGCACAGAGGATTTTCTCAAAGAAAATGGTCATGAAGACGATCTGTCTTACAACAAGTTTCAGGACGATGCTGAGGGCGACGAAGATCAGAGTGGCTTTGAACCCGGAGAAACACCTTCTCTCGAAGACACCGTACTTCTCGGTATCATCATCAAGGAACTGATTGCAGAAGTAAAAGGCATCAACCCCAAATACGGCAGAATCCTTGAACTTCTCGGCCAGAACCGTTCAAAAGGCCAGATCCTCGAAGAATTAAATCTGGGCAAAAGCCAGGGATACGCCGATATCAAGGCTGCCCAGAAAATGGCACGAGACCTTTACTACAAAGATTGATTCATTGAGGTTGCTGACCGATTAAAATAAAGGAAGAGCGGCATGCCCGGATGCTGCTCACCTTTTTGCTGTGTGCCCCTGTATTCGATTTTTATCTCTTAGACGGTCTACCCAGCATCTGCCACTTGTCGTGACTCTGTATGCTCCGGACAGCCTGCTTCAAACTATTCGCACGACCGTGCTGGTGATATGGATGTGATGCCTTATGCTTATGGAAAATGATACATGTCCCCGGTGTCGGATACTCCGGATTATGAATAAACCAGTAGTGCCCTGTATTCCGGCTCATAATCGTCACATCAAAAGCATCTGTAAAGATGATGGAGAAATACTTTGGATCCAGAACGGAAAGCTCTTTCGCATTAAACATAGGCCTTCCCCCTCTCCTGATCTTTAGCATATTCTGCCTGCCGCTCTGCCACAAACTGTGCGTGGAGCTTTTTCTTTTCCTTCAGAAAACGTTCATGCAGCCTTCTGGTTTCTTTCTCCATAAACGCCTTCTCTGCATCGATCAGCTCCGCTCTTGCAGTGTCCAGGCTGATGACGAGCTTTCCATCCTCGCACTTGACCAATACCGGATCTCCGATATGGAAACCGGCAGCTTCCAGCCACTGCCCCATCAACCGGATCGCTGGAACGGATTTGTAGTTGTATCCGCTCATTGCATAAACCTTCAGTTCCCGTTCGTTCTTCTTTGCCATGTGTTTGTCCTCCTTTTTCAATCGTTTGGCTTGAAACAAAACAAGCTGCAGATCTCGGATCGCTTCCGCATCTGCAGCTTATCTATTCAAATTCCTATTCGATTGTGAGGCTGAACTTTAGGTGGTAGAATTCTTCCCTTCGTTCTTGATGCGATAGTAATCTTCCATCTCCACATCAAGCGTAATATAGGACTCTTTCTTCTTGCTTTGGGTGTTGCTCAAGAGGCACACAGTCTCTATGTGATCTGTGAACGGAAACATATCGACAGGCTGCACTTTTTTGAGGCGGTACTCATCCGAAAGAATCCTGATGTCGCGGGAGAGGGTCGTCGGATTGCAGGATATGTAGACTATACGCTCTGGATGAAGGGCCATAAGTGAGCGGAGGAATTTCCTGTCGGCTCCGGCTCTCGGAGGGTCCATGAAAACCAGGTCGGCCCTCAGGTCCTTCTGTAGAAAAAGCTCAGATGCATCGCCGCAGATGTATCTGGCGTTCCTTACTCCGTTTGTTCTGGCGTTAAAGATCGCATCCTTCACAGCATCTCTGTTGTTCTCAATGCCTGTTACCGAGGCTGCCTTATCCGAGGCAATTATGCCAATGGTACCAATGCCACAGTATGCATCTATGATATGCTCACTGCCTGTAAGAGAAGCGAATTCGATGGCGGTCTGGTAGAGCTTCTTCATCTGGGCAGGGTTTACCTGATAGAAGGCAAGTGGAGAAAGACGGAAGGTCTTGCCGCATACCTTGTCAATAATAGCTCTCTGCCCGTAAAGCAGCTTAAGCTCAGGTGCGAGCACCATGCTGTCGCTTCGTTTGTTTATATCTAAATATATGCTTTTTACGTTGGGAAAATTCGAAACAATACTCTCGATCAGATGCTTCTTGCCTGGTATATCGGTATTGTAGCTTACAAGAACAAGCATCATTTCCCCGGTGGAAAAGCTTTGTCTTACAAAAATATACCGAAGGCTACCAGTCCTTGTGTCCTCGTCATATACCCTGATCCTTAGCCTGGGAAGAAGCTCTGTGATAAAAAAAACAAGCTTCTGACAATCCCTCGACTCGATAAGACATGAATCGATGCCTGCCAGATCATGGCCTCCTCTTGAATATTTGCCGCAGACTATACGCTTACTGTCACGATCATAGCCCAGGGCATAATTCACCTTATATCTGTAATAAAAAGGAAAAGGCATACCCTTGACGGGCAGGGTCAGATCCTCTCCGAAGAGATTTTCCATAAGCCTCTGCTTATTGTCAAGGGTTGCCTGATATTCCATATTTATGCAGTCACATGAACCGCATTCATTCTGATATATACACTTCATTTATTATTTACGTCGTCCGAAAGGTCCTTTGCCCTTCTTTGGGGAAGGCTGCGGGGAAAGACTTCCGCCACATGCATCATCAAATGCCTTCAGAGCTTCCTTCTGAGGGGCTGTAAGTGAACGAGGTACCTGTACGTCAAGGGTCACATAGTGATCTCCTCGTACATCCTTGTTCCTGATAGTAGGGACGCCTTTTCCACGAAGTCTGATACGGGTGCCAGGCTGTGTACCTGCCTTCACCTCATACTCTACCTTGCCGTCGATGGTATTGATGATTATCTTGCTTCCGAGAGCTGCCTGGGCAAATGAGATCGGGTGAGTAGAATAGATATCATATCCATTTCTCTGGAACTCATTGTTCCTTACGACTCTGACTTCTACGAGCAGGTCACCGCGCGGTCCGTTGTTTGCTCCAGGATCACCCTTTCCTCTAAGACGTACCATCTGTCCGTCATCGATTCCCGCTGGGATCGCTACAAGGATCTTCTTTTTCTGAGGCTTGAATCCGGTTCCACGACAGTCAGGGCACTTATCCTTAATGATAAATCCGCTGCCTCCGCAGTCCGGACAGACACTGGAACGGGTAACCATACCGAATATGGATCTCTCTGTAGATACGACCTGTCCAGAGCCTCCGCACTTGGTACAGGTCGACTTACTGGTGCCGGGCTTGCAGCCACTGCCGTGGCAGGTAGGGCACGGATCCTTTAAGGTAAGCTCTATCTCCTTCTCACAGCCAAAGCAGGCTTCCCTGAAGGAGACCCTTACAGCTGTCCTGACATCAGCTCCTCGCTGGGGTCCATTATTTGCGGCTCTTCTTCCCTGGCTTCCACCGCCAAAGAAATCGCTAAATACACTTCCAAAGCCTCCAAAATCTCCGAATATATCAGAGAAGTCAACATTGTTGAAATCAAAGCCGCCACCACCGGCGCCTCCATCAAATGCCGCATGCCCGAACTGGTCATACTGCTGACGCTTCTTTGGATCAGACAGAACGGCATATGCTTCTGAAGCTTCCTTGAATTTTGCTTCTGCGTTTTTGTCTCCGGGATTCATATCAGGATGATATTTCTTCGCGAGCTTACGATAGGCTTTCTTGATAGTCTCCTCATCGGCACTCTTATCAACACCCAGAACCTCGTAGTAGTCTCTTTTCTGTTCTGCCATGTAATTCCTTCCTTGTTTAGGTTATTTGAAGTGTGAGGTCTTAAGGTTTAACCCTCAGACCTCTGACCTCTAACCTCAAACCTCTTTAAAATCTGCGTCAACGACATCATCGCCGCCGTTGTTACCGTTGCCAGTGCTGCCTGCATTCGGCTGTGGACCTGCGCCAGCTCCCGGGGTAGGGCCGCCCTGTGCAGCGCCTGCAGCCTGGGCATTCTCATACATCTTTGTGAATACCTTCTGGGCTGACTGCTCGAGCTTCTCCTTAGCGCTCTTTAAGGATGCTACATCATCATCTGACATATCCTCAGGCTTCTGATTCTTGTTTACCAGATCCTCGACAGCCTTGAGATCGGCCTCAACTGCACTCCTGTCATTAGGATCGAGCTTGTCGCCGACCTCGTCAAGAGCCTTTCTTGTCTGAACAGCAAATGCGTCAGCATCGTTTCTTGTATCAACAGCTTCCTTACGCTTCTTATCCTGAGCTTCGTACTCAGCTGCTTCCTTGACAGCCTTATCGATCTCCTCATCGGACATACTGCTTCCTCCGGTGATAGTGATATGCTGCTCCTTGCCGGTTCCCAGATCCTTTGCGGATACAGTTACGATACCATTTGCATCGATATCGAATGTGACCTCGATCTGAGGAACTCCTCTTCTAGCAGGAGGGATCCCGTCGAGACGGAACTGACCAAGTGACTTATTGTCACGGGCGAACTGTCTCTCACCCTGTACTACGTTTATATCTACTGCTGTCTGATTATCCTCTGCTGTAGAGAAGATCTGGCTCTTCTTTGTAGGGATGGTGGTATTTCTCTCGATCAGATGAGTAGCGATACCTCCCATTGTCTCGATAGAAAGTGTAAGAGGAGTGACATCGAGAAGAAGCACCTCTCCTGCTCCCTTATCTCCTGCGAGCTTACCACCCTGGATGCAGGCTCCTAATGCCACGCACTCATCAGGATTTAAGTTCTTTGATGGCTCCTTGCCGGTCAGCTGCTTTACCTTGGCCTGTACTGCCGGGATACGTGTAGAACCACCTACAAGAAGTACCTTTGAGAGGTCTGCTGCTGTAAGTCCTGCGTCCTTTAAGGCGTTCTGTACAGGGATGGCTGTCTTCTCAACCAGATCTGCTGTGATCTCATCGAACTTTGCTCTAGTAAGGTCGAGATCGAGATGCTTAGGGCCATCAGCAGTAGCTGTGATGAATGGAAGGTTGATATTGGTAGTGGTTGCGCTTGAGAGCTCCTTCTTGGCCTTCTCGGCAGCTTCCTTGATACGCTGCATAGCCATCTTGTCTCCGGAAAGGTCAACACCCTCCTTGGCCTTGAACTCATCTATCATCCACTGCATTACACGGTTATCGAAATCATCTCCGCCGAGATGGGTATCGCCGTTTGTGGAAAGAACCTCGATGACACCGTCACCGATCTCTATAACAGATACATCGAATGTACCACCACCGAGATCATATACCATGATCTTCTGCTCGTTCTCATTATCAAGTCCGTAAGCTAAGGCTGCTGCGGTAGGCTCGTTTATGATACGCTTTACCTCGAGGCCTGCGATCTTTCCGGCATCCTTTGTAGCCTGACGCTGGGCATCGTTGAAGTAAGCAGGAACAGTGATGACTGCCTCAGAAACCTTCTCACCCAGATAAGCCTCTGCATCGCTTTTAAGCTTCTGAAGGATCATTGCTGAAATCTGCTGAGGTGAATACTTCTTGCCATCTATAGTAGGGCCGTCAGTAGTTCCCATCTTTCTCTTGATCGATGAGATGGTCTTGTCAGCGTTTGTAACTGCCTGACGCTTTGCCGGTTCACCTACGAGTCTCTGTCCGTCCTTTGTAAATGCTACGATAGAAGGTGTAGTCCTCATTCCCTCACTGTTAGGGATAACTGTAGGCTGTCCTCCCTCCATAACTGCTACGCAGCTGTTTGTCGTACCTAAGTCGATTCCGATTATTTTACTCATTATTATTCCTCCTTAGTTTGCTACCTTTACCATTGCATGTCTTACGACCTTGTCGTGGAAGGTGTATCCCTTCTGTAAGACCTGCACTATTTCCTGCTCTCCCTTATCAGGATCATCCTCATGCATTACTGCATTATGAAGATCGGGATTGAACTTCTCTCCTTCTGCCGCGATCTCCTTTACTCCGAGATCATTTATGACTGTAAGGAGCTGCTTATAGATCATCAGTATGCCTTTCTTGAAGGCATCATCAGTGTCGTCCGTCACATCTGAGAGTCCCCGTTCGAAATTGTCGATGACCGGAAGGATCTTTGCTATCACATCTGTGGCTCCGGCATCGTACATTGTGGATTTCTCCTTGTCTGTACGCTTCCTGAAATTATCGAATTCAGCCATCTGCCGGAGAAGCTGATCCTTAAGATCCTTTATCTGATCGTCCTTAGGGTCCTTTTTCTTCTTATCCTTTGAAAACGGGCCCTTTTTCTTATCAGTCTCTGTCTTATCCTCTTCCTTGCTGCCTTCTGTCTTTTCGGAATCCTTCTTTTCTTCCTTGCCCTCAGGCTTTGCAGATTCCTTCTTTACTGAGTCCTCCTTCTTCTCCACGGAGGTCTCGTCCTTCTTTACTTCCTCTTCCTTCTTATCCTTTTCTTCGCTCAATTCCAGCTACCTCTATTCCTTCTTCTTAGTGATCTGTTTCGGCTTTTCAGATCGATCCGAAAGTCTCGATGTAACGACTATGTCCTTAAGCTGCTTCTTAAGAGACTTCAGATTCTTCATCACATTCTCATAATCCATTCGCTTGGGGCCAAGGATCCCTATGGTTCCCTTGAAGCCATCACCCAGATCATACTTTGCTGTGACAAGTGACACATCAGGCATATTGGGAATGTCATCACCTATATATACCTGAATGCCGTTAGGATTGCCCTCCTCGTCTGACTCTATATCATTTATCAGATTCTCGAGCTCTTCCTTGTTCTCAAAGGTCGAGATCAGATGACTTGCTCTGTTGGCATCCGAAAGCTCAGGATATTTGAAAATATTCGTAGTGCCGCTGGTAAATATGGTACGGCCCTCATCCTGCTCTATGGTGCCTGCTACATTCTCCAGGACATTCTCAATGATATCCGAATACTCTCCGGCTGACTGCTTCATCTTCTGGATCAGGGTCAGGTTGATATCATTTACCGTAAGGCCTGACAGATTCGTATTCAGAAGCATGTTGAGCTTCAGCAGATCTTCATTGTCGATCGGTGAATCGACATCTATGATACGGTTCTTGATGGAATTTCCATCCATAACGACCACCGATAGTATCTGTCTCTCATTCAGAGCCGACAGCTGCACGAACCTGACTCTGACTCCTGAGATAGCCGGTGCCGATATCATCGATGTATACTGGGTATTGGCAGCCAGGATATCTACTACCTGACGCAGCATCTTCTCAAGTCTGTCTGTCCTCTCCACAAGCATCTGATTCGATGTCTCAGCGGGAGGAGAGGTCTCCTTCTCGACCATCAGCTCGTTTACATAAAAGCGGTAGCCCCTGTCTGAAGGGATCCGCCCTGCTGAGGTGTGAGGCTGGAGAATATACCCCATCTCCTCGAGATCGCTCATCTCATTCCTGATGGTTGCTGAGCTAAGGTTCAGATCGGAGCTCTTCGAGATCGTCCTCGAGCCGACCGGCTCTCCGGTTTCCAGATAATTCTTGATGATCACATCAAGGATCTTCCTCTGCCTTTCTGATAACTCTTCATCCTCTTCCAAAAGCTCACCTCCTGTCTTTCGTCTGTTAGCACTCAAATGATTGGAGTGCTAATACCATCTGATACATAATATACGCCTGTTGACCTTGTTTGTCAATAGTTTTTTCAATCCATCAAAAACAATGACATACAGTAGTTGGAAATATCGAGTCCTCTTTCTGTAAGAGCCAGATCATCCCCCTTATCCGAAAGCAGTCCCTCCCGGATAAGCTTCTTTATAGGAACATCGTATATCTTTTCTATAGGGGTACCGAAAGACTTAAGAAAAACGCTTTTTTTCACTCCCTCTGTCATCCGAAGACCAAGGAACATAAATTCCTCCATTGCCTCCCTGCGGCTTAGCTGGGTCGCCTTATCGATCGTCGGTATATCAAGGAAGGATGCCTCTGATGTGATCTCATTGTAATGGAGGGTATCCTCAATATAGTCATATATATAGGATTCATTGGTTGTCCTCCATTCAAGCCCCATCCCGCCAGTCTCCTTTGGGTCCTCAGGCTCAAAGGCAAAATAGCCAGGCGGTATCAGGGATGCAGCTCCAACTCCTACTCCCAGATATGGCGTCCTCCTCCAGTAGCCTTCATTATGGACACATTCGTAGCCGAATTTCGCATAGTTTGATATCTCATATCTGATATATCCCTTTGAAACAAGGAAATTCTGGGCTCTTTTCATAAGCTCATATTCCTGATCTTCATCAGGCAGGGCAAGGGTCGCCTCTCCTTTTTCCCTGCGGACGCAATCTTCATGGTAGCGCTGGTAAAACGGTGTATTTTCTTCAATAATAAGAGAATAGCATGAAATGTGCTCAGGCCGTAATGCTACGACATTATCCAGAGTGTGGATTAACTTGTCCGGAGTCTGGCCCGGAAGAGCTGTCATTATATCTATATTGATATTTGTAAAGCCGGCCCGGCGAAGGATCTCATATGTAGAAAGAAACTTCTCATATGTATGGATCCTGCCAAGAAGCTTAAGCTCATCATTATCAGCCGACTGGAGCCCGACAGAGACCCTGTTTATACCGACTGCCCGGTATGTATTTGCTCCCCGTTCTGTCACTGTGCCCGGATTTGCCTCGATAGTTATCTCCGCAAGAGGATCAAGGCTATAGTATTCCCGGACGCTTTCGATTATTTTTGCGATATGGTCAGGATCTATGCAGGTCGGAGTCCCCCCTCCTATATATACAGAACTTACAGTCCCATGCACCCGGTAGGACATAAAGACAAGCTCCCTTATGAGCGCCTCTACATATTCATCCTGATCCTCTGATCCATAAACCCCTGAGAGAAAGTCGCAATAGTCGCATTTTCTCAAACAGAAGGGTATATGTATATATAGTTCAAATCTGCGGTAATCTTCCATCTTATTCATCATTATCGAGCTTTAACACGCTCATGAATGCTTCCTGCGGTATCTCCACATTTCCCACCTGCCTCATCCTCTTCTTTCCTTCCTTCTGCTTCTCCAGCAGTTTTCTCTTACGGGAAATATCTCCGCCATAGCACTTGGCCAGGACATCCTTTCTCATGGCCTTTACTGTCTCTCTAGCGATTACCTTGCTTCCCACGGCGGCCTGAATAGGTATCTCGAAAAGATGACGCGGTATATTTTCCTTAAGCTTCTCACACATCTTTCTGGCGCGATCATATGCAGTATCCTTGAATACAATAAAGGAAAGGGCATCCACTCTTTCCTTATTGATAAGGATATCAAGCTTTACCAGCTCCGATTTCTGATAGCCCTTAAGCTCATAGTCAAATGAGGCGTAGCCTCTGGATCTCGATTTCAAGACATCAAAGAAATCGTAGATTATCTCGTTGAGGGGCAGGACGTATTTAAGGACTGCCCTTGTCTCCTCTATGTACTCAAGAGAAACGTACTGCCCTCTTCTCTCCTGACACAGATCCATTATCGGGCCTATATAGTCGCTTGTGACCATTATCTCAGCATCAACAACAGGCTCCTCCATATATTCTATCTCTGAAGGGTCAGGAAGATTGGACGGATTGGTAAGCTCTGTCACTGTGCCATCTGTCCTATGGACCTTGTAAACTACTCCCGGAGCCGTCGTGACCAGATCCAGATCATATTCTCTCTCGAGTCTCTCCTGGACTACATCGAGATGGAGAAGGCCCAGAAAGCCGCATCTGAATCCGAAGCCAAGTGCCTGTGAGGTCTCCGGTTCAAAGGTAAGCGCTGCGTCGTTTAACTGGAGCTTCATCAGAGCATCCTTAAGCTCAGGATACTTCGCGCCATCAGCAGGATAGATTCCACAGAATACCATAGGCTTCACAGGTCTGTATCCTGGGAGCGCCTCTGCCACCGGATTGGTGGCCAGTGTCACTGTATCTCCGACCCTCGTCTCTCTTACATCCTTGATAGAAGCTGTGATATACCCTACCATTCCGGCTGAAAGCTCATCACATGGGATGAACTGACCAGCGCCAAAATATCCCACCTCCACGCAGTCATATTCAGCACCAGAGGCCATCATCCTGATCCTGTCCTTCGGCCTTACCTTTCCCTCGCGGATGCGGACGAATACGATAACACCCCTGTATGAATCATAGAGTGAGTCGAAGATCAGAGCCTTGAGCGGTGCATTTGCATCTCCAGTTGGAGCAGGAAGCTGTGTGATGACCTGCTCTAAGACCTCATCCACGCCCTGACCTGTCTTTGCTGAAATACGCGGAGCATTCTCACAGTCCAGACCGATGACATCCTCGATCTCCTTTGCTACCTTATCAGGATCAGCAGAAGGCAGATCTATCTTATTGATGACAGGTAAGACCTCAAGGTCATGATCGAGCGCCAGATATACATTAGCAAGCGTCTGGGCCTCTATACCCTGGGCCGCGTCTACGACCAGGATAGCGCCGTCACAGGCTGCAAGCGAACGGGAAACCTCGTAATTGAAATCTACATGTCCCGGTGTATCGATCAGGTTGAAGATATACTCCTCTCCATTCTTTGCATGGTAGATGAGCCTGACCGCCTGGGATTTGATCGTGATCCCTCTTTCCCTCTCCAGATCCATATTGTCAAGAACCTGGTCCTGCATTTCTCTCTTGGTGAGTGTATGCGTCATCTCGATCATCCTGTCCGCAAGAGTTGACTTACCATGATCGATGTGTGCTATAATACAAAAATTCCTGATATGTGACTGATCCATTCTATCTCCTTATATTAGGGGTTAGGGGTTAGGAGCTAGGGAATAGTAGTATCCTTTATATACCCTATACCCTAAACCCTATCCCCTATATCCTGTCTATTATATCAGACAAACTCCCCCTTGACAAACACTTCTTATATCTGTATTATAGATAGGTATGATTGCTTGGGAGAACCGTGTCAATCCCCTGCACTCATTATCACGTGATAATCCAGATTCAGGAGGTGAATAGAATTGGCAAACATCAAATCTGCAAAGAAGAGAGTTGTAGTAAGCGCTAAGAAGGCTGCCCGCAACAAGGCTATCAGATCTAATGTCAAGACTGTAGTTACTAATGTTGAGAAGGCAGTAGCAAGCGGTGACAAGGCTGCAGCAGAGTCTGCACTCAAGGTTGCAACAGTTGCTATCCCTAAGGCTTGTTCCAAGGGAATCCTTCATGCCAACAATGCAGCAAGGAAGGTCTCACGCCTTACCAAGGCTGTAAATGCTATGGACTAAGATATAAATATTAAACCCCGTCCGGTACCGTCATTCCGGGCGGGGCTTTTTTATTGCCTCGGTTATTAGCAGCTCGACTGCCAGATGGTCATTTATCCTGCTCCGCTTATAGCCCTCCTCATATTCTGCTGCGGCACTGAGCAGATGCATAAGCTCTGCCTCGGAAAACCTCTGTGCAGATCTCTCAAGCTTGCCTAAGGCCCAGTCATTTTTCACACCGGTCACCTTTTTCTTAAGATCCGACGAGGCCCCTGCGCCTCCCATCCTCTTAAGCTGCAGCAGCTGCATGAACTGTCTTTCTATCAGGGAAAATATCACCGGGGCAGGCTCATTCTGCCTGAGCATGTCCTGATATACGTTAAATACCCGAGTGGCATCTCTTGCTGCTATGGCATCTGTAAGCGCGAAGACTATAGTCTCGCTTGCATTTGCACAGATATCCTCCACGTCCTTCTTCTCTATAAGCTTTTTATTCATACAATAGGCTGCAAGCTTCTCAAACTCCTGATCCATAAGATCCATTGATGAGCCGGTCCTTAAGTAAAACTCATCCCAGGCGTCACGCTTCATGCTAAGGCCGGCCTCCTTCAGCCTGCCTCCTATCCAGCCTATAAGCTCCTTTTCCTGAGGAAGCTTGTACTCCTCTGCTGTCCCATTCTTTGAAACTGCCTTATAGAGCCTGTCCCTCTTGTCTACCTCCTGGTCGACAAAGACTATCACAGTAGTCTGCGGAATATCCGCTATATATTTTACCAGCCTGTCCTTATCCTTTTTATTGCCCTTGAAGAAGCCGCTGTTCATCACAAGGATCACTCTTCTTTCAGCAAAAAAAGGAAGAGTGTCACTGTCAGCTATAAGCGCATCCACTGAAAAGCTGTTCTGATCGAGACAGCTGTAATTCATGTCTGTCTTATCCTTCACTCCTAAGGCAGCAAGAAGCTTTTCCCTCCCTCTGGCCAGCAGGTAATGTTCATTTCCAAACAAGAGATATACTCTCTTGAAGCTTCCCTTTTCTATCTCGCTGTCAATCGACCTCATCGGCTATATCCTTCAAAACCCTCTCGACCCGGTCGTTATGGAGCCTTAGGAATTCTGTGACTGCGCAGCACTTGTCTGCGATAGTGATCATGAATCCTTCTCTTGTCCCTGGCCTCTTCCGGGTCACCGGCCACATATGGTTCGCTATCATGTCTGCCTGAATCCTGTTTATGGTACCGCTCTTCTCTGCTGATTCAAGCGATCTTATCGGATGTGAATGCGCTGTATCCCTGCTTCCAGAGAAAGAGTCCCTGTCATAGATACCGACATCATGCCATAAGCTCCCTCTTACTGCATCGTTTTCGCTCAGCCTGAATATCCTCGCAAAAAAAAGCATCATAAACGCAACATGTACGCTATGATAGCCGACTGTCGAAAAAATATGATGCCTCTGGCCTATTATCCTTCTGAATTCACAGGAATCTAAAATGTCTCTTCCGATCCTTTCGATCTTCTCGCAGTCAGAGTCCTTTACCCTGACCATGTCCATGCTCTGATCCATTCTTACGCCTCCCGATATCTTGCATTATAGCACCGATATAATGTGGTTGCAAATATTATCGGAAGGGAGCATAATAGGGATTAGTAGGCCCTACAAAGGAGAGAATATGAACAAACGACCTATAATGATCGCCGCTGTTTCAATGCTGGGCGGCTGCTTTTTTATACTATATGGCAAGCGGATCCTTTTACTTATACCGCTTCTTCTGATACCATTTATCTTCTATAAAAGAGAGGGAAAGCGTTGCGCCATTCTTCTATGCGTGACGGTTCTGGCCTTTGTCTCTGGAGCAGTCTCTGCCGGAATACGCCAGGCAGACTACGATAAGGGATACTCTGCGGTAAATTCCGCTGGAAATGTGACTCTGTACGGAAGGCTGGTAAGAAAGGAACGGACCGCATCCGGTATAAGGCACTATATTTCCCTTCGCGGATCTGCTGGCCTTAAGGCTGTCTTTACCAGTACAGATGATATGTTAAGGACCGGAGATATGATAAGGGTCAGCGGAGCTGTAAGAGAGATGGAGCCGGCCAGAAATCCCGGATGCTTTGACCAGAAAGCCTTCTACAGATCGCTTTCTGTGATCACGGAGATAAATGACCCTTCCCCTGCTACGATAAGGCGCGCCCTCCTCCCATTCGCGGAGCTTCTATACATACTTAAGTACAGGCTTCTTTCTGTATTTACCGCTGCCCTTCCCGGAGAGGAGGGAACTCTTCTGGCCTCTCTTACTATTGGGACAAAGGGCCTTCTGGACTCCGATGTAAAGGAGCTTCTTACTGATGCCGGGCTAAGTCATATACTGGCCATCTCAGGCCTTCATATATCAATAGTCGGCGGTCTGGTCTTTAAGGCTCTGAGGCGGCTTTTAGTCCCTGTACGCATCTCAGCTGTTTTCTCATCTCTTCTTGTGATCATCTATGCATTTTCGATCTCAGACTCTGTCTCGGCAAAAAGAGCCGTTGCCATGTATCTTATCTATATGCTTTCAAAGCTTGCGGTGGATAAGACCGATACACTGACCTCTCTTTCTGCAGCTGCAATTCTTATTTGTCTTACCGATCCGCTGCAGATAAGCGGTCCTGCCTTTGCCATGTCCTTTTCAGCCATATTTTTTATAGCCCTTTTTGCGACTCCTGCCGGTAAATGCTACAGTCTTTATACTGATCTGCGATGGGAAAACAGGCACAGGAAGGAAAAGGGGCGGCGACATATCCCTTCCTTGGCCGAGGATACGGCTTTGGCCCTTATAAGCTCATTCTGCATACAGATCTCTATGGGAGCTATCTGTGCCTCATATTTCTATTCCTTTCCACTTGCAGCATGCATTCTGAATGTGATCATCCTGCCCCTGCTTCCCTTCCTGCTTGTCGCAGGTCTCGCAGGCGGCTTCGCAGGCCTTTTCTCCACTCTTATGGCAAGGATCATACTCTTCCCCTGCCATCTGATTCTCTACCTCTATGAGCTTTCCTCCTCCGGCTTCAAGGGGCTTACGCTTTCTTCTGTTGTAACAGGAAGGATTGGCCCTGCAAAGATACTTGTCTGCCTCCTTATTGTGATACTTATTTCCCTTGCCTTAAGGCTTCAGTACCGCAGGCTGTTTACTATGCGTTTCACCAAAAGGACCTGGTCCAGGCTTAAGCTTTTTCCTGTCTTTGGAAGCGGGAGGACATTTACGGTCTTTACCGTGCTTTCCCTGCTCCTTATAGCCATACTCTCCCATCCAGCCCACAGCGATTCCTTTGCCATGCTTGATGTCGGGCAGGGGGATGGAATGATGCTCACAAGCTCTGACGGACGCTGCTTTATGTTCGATGGCGGAAGCTCCACCAGCTCATCCATCGGCAAAAATGTTATAATACCTTCTCTTAAATACAGAGGAATATCATCAATAGAGGGATACTTCCTGACCCATCTGGACGACGACCATATAAGCGGATTTGTAGAGCTTGCCAAAAAGGGCTATCCTATCAGAAGACTCTACCTTTCTTCAGGGATCGAAAAGGATGAGAAGCTTACTATGATAGAGGAACTGTGCCGCAAAAGCGGAATAGCAATAAGCTACCTCAACGGAGGCGACAGGCTCTCCTGCCGCCTATTTACCATAGAGACTCTTTTCCCTGATAATGTAAGCGACTTTGAGGGAGCCAATGAGAACAGCCTTGTGACTCTTATAACTATAAGACCAGACAACGGAAAAAGCATCCGTATAATAGAAACCGGTGATATCGGCGCAGACCAGGAAAAGTATATCCTAAAGCGATATGGTTCAAAAATAAGAAAAAGCCCCGGTGAGAGACTGATACTAAAATCAGCCCATCACGGGAGCAATTATTCTAACTGTGAGGAATGGCTTTCTGCGACCGATCCGGACCTTGTGATCATATCAGCCGGAGCCGGTAACAGATACGGCCATCCCGGAAGTGATACACTCTCACGTCTTAAGGAAAAGGGCATTCCCTATCTTTGTACTATAGACAGTGGACAGATCATGCTTTTGGAATCAGGAGAGATAAGCACGGCTCTCAGTCATTGACCACGAAATCCAGATTCGGGCTGTAGGTCCCATTCTTTTCATCGTCTGTAATCACCGAGGCCTGGTCTCCTGAGCCTACAAGGATCTGGACCCTTGATATCTGACCAAGCTCACAGAGCGAATCGACGATCGAATAGATCCTCATGTTGGTCGATACCCTGCTGTCTAAATTGTCGATCGACTGATCGAGGTCCACATAGCAGATACCGTCATTTACATTGACAGACAGGACCTTGACTGAAGAAGGCAGCGTCACAAGGGCTCCGTTGGAATCAGGATTCTTCTGCAGCTGTCTTATCACTGCAGTAGCCAGAGGCACGTTCTCGTTTACATGGACGTCTCTTTTCTCCCGGATCAGACCGCTTCCGTCAGCAGCCGGACAGTAAAGCACCAGCTCAAGTGCCTTTGTAGAATCCTGCTCGCTTCCAAAATCATCGACAAAGGATTCTGCGTTCATGGCTCCTATAGGATTACCCTGGCTATCGGTTATCTGGTCATTTACTACCCGAAATGTCACAGTATCTATTCCGTCGATCTGGACCAGGGTCTTTACGAGAGAGGCTCTCATAAGGGCCTCGTTTACCCTGTTCATATTTCTGTAGGCACGGGTAAATGAGATCGTAAGATTCTTATTCTTTATCCAGAAGCCTCTAACCATTATGCTTGACGGGATGGAGTTCACATAATCTGAATCCTCCTGAGCTGTAGAGAGCATATCTATGGCCTTTTCTGCCTTAACCCGTGGCGTCTGTCCCTTTATATTAGTTTCCACCGGATAAAGAGCACTTTTGGTCTGGTTAAGGAAATACACCTCTATACTGCCCCTCTCCTTCTTTTCCCGGCCCTCCGGTCTGTTAGTGCAGGAGGCCATGCTTATTATAAGGGTAAATAAAAGAAGGATCACTAGAGTCTTTCTGATCAGCTTTTTCATGCCTGCTCCTTTATATAGATAAGAGGAACCCTCACATCAAAGGTGGTGCCTTCACCAACCTCGGAATGGACCTTGATCAGGCCCCTGTGCATATCTATCGCATTCTTCGTGATAGCAAGTCCGAGTCCGGTTCCTCCTATCTCCCTGGAATGGGATTTGTCCACGCGGTAGAATCTGTCAAAAATATGCTCTATCGAATCCTTTGGAATTCCCATTCCATTGTCCTCAATGCTTATATAGAAGTACTGATGATCGGCATTTAAGGTCACATGGACATAACCACCCTTGTCATTATACTTGATACCATTCTCTATCAGATTCATGATACCAAGTGACAGCTTGACTTCATCGACCTCAGCTGTCACAGGCCGAAAGCTCTCGAGCACAAGCTCGACATTCTGTTTCTTAGCTATTGGCCCCAGGCGCTTAAGAAGAGACTCAAGCATATCATTTATATTTACCGAGGTGATATTTAAGGTGGCTCCTGATTTATCCATCCTTACAAGAGAAAGCAGATCATTTATGATCTTTGTCTCCCTGTCTATTTCCTGAGTGATATCATGCATGAAGTCCTGATACATATCTATAGTGGCCTCATCCTCCATCGCATTAAGCGAGTCGGCAAGAACCTTCATAGATGTAAGAGGGGTCTTCAGCTCATGTGAGACGTTAGATACGAATTCCTGCCTCGACTCGTCGATGGCCCTCATCTTTCTCATTACCTCATTATAATTATGAGAGATGTCCCCTGTCTCAGTGAAGTCCTCTACTGCGACCTCGTCATGCAGCTCCTGTGAATCCTTTATTGCATCGGATAGCTTGTGGAGTGGTCTGGTGAAGCGGTCGGCAAGCAGACATGATAATAGAAATACAACTACAATGATGACTATAGACAGATAGACAAGGAGATTCCTGTAGAAGGAAAGATTCTGCTCCATATTCTCCGTGGATCTGGTCACAAGTATCACGCCCTCTATATTGTTGGAGGAATCACTGTTCTGAATAGGAACTGTTATGATAAGGCAGTGACTTACCCTGTCATAGACAGATGTCCTCTGACCTCTTAAGGATTCGATCACATTTTTCCAGACAAAGGTCTTTCCCTCGCTGATATCATAGGTATCCTTTACTACGCGAAGGGAATTGTCAATGATTATGATCCTTCCGGAATAGATATTGCCAAGGGCCTTGAGCTGGGTATTGATCTCATCCACCTGGGTATTCTTCAGATAACCGGTCGAGAGTATCTGGTCAGAGAGCAGCTGAGTCTGGTTGGTCATGGATACTGCATCCATATCCAGAGCCCTGCTCTCATACATACGAAAAAAGATCCCCCCTGTGATCACACCAGGGATGACTCCCAATAAAAGAAGGGCGAGAAAGATCGCCGCCCTCATGCTATGAAGTTTCTTTTCGAGAGAAAAAATAAGCTTCATTTCTGATAATAATATCCGAGCCCCCATTTGGTAAGTACGTACTTCGGCTCCGATGGGTTGGGCTCTATCTTTTCGCGGAGTCTCCTTATATGTACATCTACTGTCCTCGCGTCTCCCGGGAAATCCTCTCCCCAGACCTCCTTCAGCAGAGCATCCCTGCTGTAGACCTTTCCAGGGTGACTTACAAGGAGATAGAGCATCTCAAACTCCTTGCTTGTGAGATTAAGCTCCTTTCCCTTGATAAAGAGTCTCCGACTCGATGTATCGATCCTGATGTCGCCATTCTCGATGACCTCATCGGATGACTCACTGTGCTGCATTCTCCTTAAAATGGCCTTAACTCTGGCACGGACTTCCAGAACATTAAAGGGCTTTGTGATATAGTCGTCAGCTCCGTACTCGAGACCCATGATCTTGTCCATGTCGTCTCCCTTTGCGGTAAGCATGATGATAGGAACCTGTGACTTCTCCCTGATCCTCTGACAGACCTCATATCCGTCCATCTTAGGAAGCATAAGGTCAAGAAGGATTATATCATAATCCTCACTCAATGCCTTCTCAAGGGCGCTCGCGCCATCATATGCGCAGTCGCACTCCATTCCGTCATGCTCTAATACAAGCTTGACTCCCTTAATGATATGCTCCTCATCATCGACTATCAGAACCCGTGCCATACTAAACCCTTATCCTGTCCTTGATCCTCTTGTAGGTGCTCTCACCTATACCGCTTACCTTAGTGATATCCTCTGTAGAGGAAAATCTCCCGTTCTGCTCCCTGTACTCTATAATGGCAGCAGCCTTTCCCGGGCCTATGCCACTTATAGTCATAAGCTCAGCAGAATCCGCTGTATTGATATCGATCTGCGATCCTTCAGATGAGGCGGTCCCGCTTGCCTGCTGCTTTCTTTCATCCTTTGTGGATACGATAAGCTTCATTCCATCGCTAAGTGGCTCTGCCTGATTGATATCAACTGTATAGGCATCCTTTCTGAAGCCTCCTGCCTTTTCTATCAGAGCAAAGACCCTGTCGCCCTGCTCCATCTGGTATACACCTGGAGACTTCACTGCGCCCTCTATCTGCACAAAGATCCTGTCCTCTGTCGCCTTCACGCTTTCCTTATCAGAGGAGGAGACAGATTCTAAGTCTCCTCGGGCATTGGACTTCTCCAGATAGGAGCTGTCTGCGCAGGAAGCAAGCAAAAGCATGAGCATCACAAGAGCTGTTATCAAACCTTTTTTCATAATCGGATCTCCTTTCAGGGAGTATCCGGTAACTGCTCCTTATATTCTAAATGAAAGATGAGATTTCTGCAAGGCTAAATAGCAGCAAATACTTTATTTAATTTTTCTTCCATCTGATCAAAGCCATCCTTATCCATTATAAGAGGCGGCAGGAAACGGATCAGATTGCCTTCTGCGGAAAGTATGACGAGTCCCTCATCAAGAGCCTTGTTTAAGATTCCTCCTACAGGGATGCTCTTATCGACTATTAGTCCCTGCATGAAGCCCATGCCTCTGTGTCCCCTGATAAAGGAATACTTTTCCGTAAACGAATCAAGGATGCTCTCAAAGTAAGGTGTAAGGGCAACCACGTTTTCAGGCAGATGCCTTCCTTCTATTATGTCTATTGACTTGCTTACAGCGCTAAGGGCAAGCGGATTACCGCCATAGGTGCTGCCGTGATCTCCTGGCTCAAGAGAATTGGCTGCAACCTTTTCTGTGACAAGGAAGGCTCCGACAGGAACTCCTCCGCCGAGTGCCTTTGCAGTTGTCAGGATATCAGGTGTGATCCCATACTGCTTGTAGGTAAATATAGAGCCTGTACGTCCCATTCCGCACTGAATCTCATCAAGGATAAGGAGGATGTCATGCTGATCGCAGAGCTTTCTAAGTCCCTTAATGAACTCCTTGCTGGCCGGGGTCACTCCGCCCTCTCCCTGTACTGTCTCTGTAATGATAGCGCAGGTATTCTCGTCTATCTGATCCTCGACGCTTTTTATGTCATTGAAATCAGCAAATCTGGCTCCATCCATCAGAGGATAGAATGGCTGCCTGTACTCTGAAGTTCCTGTGACAGAAACAGCTCCTACCGTGCGTCCGTGAAAGCTGTTTCTCATGGCGATTATCTCGTATTTTCCGACTCCGTGCTTCTTGTAGGCATATTTCTTGGCGGTCTTTAAGGCTCCCTCTATGGCCTCTGCACCTGAATTGGTAAAGAAGACACGATCCATTCCGCTGATCCTACATACCTTTTCTGCTGCCGGAAGAAGAGGCTCATGATAGAAGAGATTTGATGTATGGATGATCTTGTCTATCTGCGCCTTAAGCGCGTCATTGTATTCCTTATCGTTGTAGCCAAAGGCCATTACACCGATCCCGCTGCCGAAATCGAGATATTCTTTCCCGTTCGTATCATAGAGATAGACTCCCTCTCCCCTTTCGAAGACAACCGGAAAACGGTTGTATACATGGATCAGATGCTCTTCGGCCTTATTCATAAACTCATTCCTGTTCATCGTATCTTTCCTCGTTATCTGATAAAATTGCTGTTCCGATTCCCTTGTTGGTAAAGAACTCGAGCAGCAGGCAATGCTCTATCCTTCCGTCAAGGACATGGACCCTGTGAACTCCGTTGGTGATAGCACCAATGCAGCTCTTTACCTTTGGAAGCATTCCTCCCTGGATCACTCCGTCATCTATAAGCTCCCTTGCCTCTGTTACAGAAAGCTCAGATATAAGTGACGATGGATCGTCCTTATCCTTAAGAACTCCAGGCGTATCTGAAAGGAATACCAGCTTGTCCGCCTCCATCGCCTCCGCTATCGCTGTTGCAGCATCGTCGGCATTTATATTGTAAGTGTTGTAATCGTCATCCAATCCTATAGGACATACTATTGGCAGGAAATCGTTGTCTAAAAGATCATAGAGGATCTTGGGATCTACCCTGTCCACATCGCCTACAAAGCCTATATCCTGTCCATTAGAATACTTCTTCTGTACATGAAGGAGACCTCCGTCCTTGCCGCTTATCCCGCAGGCCCTGACTCCCAGACGCTCGACCATTGATACAAGTGACTTGTTTACCCTGTTAAGGACCATTTCTGCTATATCCATTGTCGGCTTGTCCGTAACACGGAGTCCGTTAATGAACTGTGGCTCTCTTCCGTCCTTTTTTACCCATTCGGAGATCTCCTTTCCTCCGCCATGTACTATTATGGGCTTGAAGCCTACCAGCTTCAGCAGGGTCACATCCTTTATGACCTGCTGCTTCAGATTCTCATCGAGCATAGCTGATCCGCCATATTTTACCACCATTATCTTACGGTTAAATCTCTGGATGTATGGCAGTGCCTCTATAAGGACCTCGGCCTTTTTCATCACCGTCTGCATCTCATCCTTACGCATTATCATATATTTATACTCCTAAGTCAGCTTCTGTAATCAGCATTTATCTTTACATAGTCATAGGTCAGGTCGCAGCCCCAGGCTGTCGCCTCCTCTATACCCTGCTTCATATCGCATATGCAGGTGACCTTTTCGGCTGAGAGGACCCTGCTTGCCAGTTCCTCGCTGTAATCGGTAGCGACTCCATCCTTTACAAGCTCTATCCTGCCGTTTTCGCTCTCTACAGAGATATCCACCCTTGACGGATCAAAGGATGCGCCTGAATAGCCAAGGGCACAAAGTATCCTTCCCCAGTTGGCATCATGTCCGAATATGGCTGCCTTTGTCAGATTGGATGTGATGACAGACTTGGCAAAGGTCTTTGCCTCCTGCCTGTCCCTGCAGTGGACTGCCTTCACCTCAAACAGTGCCGTGGCTCCCTCGCCGTCTCCTGCCATCATCATGGCCATCTTTCTTGCCACATAGAAAAGTCCCTCTGTAAAGGCTGCAAAGTCCTTATCCTCAGATACTATGCGCTTATTTCCTGCCTCTCCGTTTGACAGAAGAAGACAGGTATCGTTTGTCGATGTATCACCGTCGACAGAGATCATATTGAAGGTATCACAGACGACTGACCTTAAGGCCTCGCTCATTAACTGCTTGTCTATATTGCAGTCAGTCGTGATAAAGCAGAGCATAGTGCACATATCCGGATGGATCATTCCGCTGCCCTTGGCCATGGCTCCTATCCTGATCTCACTTCCATCGCTCATCATCACCCCTACTGCGACCTGCTTTGGCCTGGTATCCGTAGTCATTATGGCCGCTGCAGCTGCATCTGATGCCTCATTACTATCATCCAGCGCTCCTGCCAGCTTTACTACTCCGGCCTTTACCCTGTCCATAGGAAGCTGCATTCCTATAACACCAGTCGATGCGACAAGAGTAGAATCAGAAGGGAAGCCCAGTTCCCTCTCCGCTACCTCTGCGGTCTGTCTGCAGTATGAGAAGCCCTCCTCCCCGGTACAGGCATTTGCTATTCCGGCATTTACAACTACTGTATGGACCTCATCGGACTTCTCGACTATCTCCTTATCAAAAAGAACCGGAGCCGCCTTTACTACATTTCTTGTAAAGGTGCCAGCCGCTATGCATGGCTTCCTGCTGACGATCATAGCCATGTCATCCCTGCCTGCATACTTTATTCCGGCAGCAGCATGAGCTGCCATAAAACCCTTTGGAGCGGTAACGCCGCCTTTTATTAATTGCATAATTGCCTCCTTGTTTTCACCTGTTAAACTCCGTTATATTCTTCTCATTCAGATAAAAATCATACACATTATAATCCTCCCTCTCCTTCCATCCCTCCTGCTGCCAGAAGCTGTTGCCAATCGAATTATCCTTGAAGGCCACCAGTGATATCTTATTTACATGAGCCTGGTTCAGTTTTCTCATGCACCAGACCGTCATATCCTTGCCTATACCCTGTCGTCTCTTGTCCTCGCGGACACAGACATGATAGAAGCATGCTGTCCTTCCGTCATGGCCACAGAGAATGCTTCCGACTATCTGTCCGCCTTCCTCTGCGACTACCGAGAATCCTGGATTCCTGTTCAGAAAGGCCTCCACTCCCTCTCTGGAGTCATCTATACTCCTTATGCCAAACCCGTGTATCGACATCCACAGAGCATGCACCTTTTCAAAATCATCAATTGTCATTTCTCTATAATTCATAATAAAAACTCCGAATACTATGATAGCACAACCATGGCATAAATGAAGTACCTTTTTCGTGACTGAATAATAATACATCTTTGTCTTATAATTTTCAAGTGGTATTAGGAAAGTTCTTTTTGAATTTTGATAAATGCATCCGTATATTTATTCATGTCATTTGTATAAATTTCCACTTGAATCATAAAGAAACTTGTAGTAACATATAGATGTTAAAAATATATTCTTGATGAAAGGATCAGAAATGGCAAAAGAAAAGGTTGTACTCGCTTACTCCGGCGGACTGGACACCACGGCTATCATTCCGTGGCTCAAGGAGAATTATGGATATGATGTGATCTGCTGCTGCGTTGACTGCGGACAGGAAGAGGAGCTTGATGGTCTCGAGGAGAGGGCAAGGCTCTCAGGAGCCAGCAAGCTCTATATCGAGGATATCACAGATGACTTCGCAGAGAATTATATCATGCCATGCGTGATGGCTGATGCTGTATATGAGGACAAGTATCTGCTCGGCACATCTATGGCTCGTCCTGGCATAGCAAAGAAGCTTGTCGAGGTCGCACGTAAGGAAAACGCTGTGGCTATCTGTCACGGAGCAACAGGAAAGGGTAATGACCAGATCAGATTCGAGCTTTCTATCAAGGCTTTAGCACCTGATATAAAGATCATTGCACCATGGCGTGATGACAAATGGACTCTTCAGTCAAGACAGGACGAGATAGACTACGCAAAGGCTCATGGTATCAACCTTCCTTTCTCAGTAGACCAGTCCTACTCCCGTGACAGGAATCTCTGGCATATAAGCCATGAGGGACTCGAGCTCGAGGATCCTTCAAACGAGCCTGATTACGACCATCTTCTCGTTCTGTCAAGTACCCCGCAGAAGGCCCCTGATCAGGGCGAGTTCGTTACGATGACCTTTGAGGAGGGCGTTCCTACATCGATCAACGGAAAGAAGATGAAGGTTGCTGATATCATAAGAGAGCTCAACCGTCTCGGCGGAAAGCACGGAATCGGCATCATTGATATTGTAGAAAACCGTGTCGTAGGTATGAAGAGCCGTGGCGTCTATGAGACTCCGGGCGGAACTATCCTCTGTGAGGCTCACAAGCAGCTGGAGGAGCTGACTCTCGACCGTGATACAATGGACTTCAAGAAGGACGTTGCAAACCGTATGGCTCAGCTGGTATACGAAGGCAAATGGTATACTCCTACGATGGAGGGTCTTATCGCGTTTACAAAGACCGTTCAGAAGCCGGTTACCGGAGAGGTCCGTTTCGAGCTCTACAAGGGAAATATCATAAAGGCAGGCACCACATCACCTTACTCACTCTATAATGAGTCTCTGGCAAGCTTCACAACCGGTGATCTCTACGACCACCATGACGCACAGGGCTTCATCACCCTGTTCGGTCTGCCTATGAAGGTAAGAGCTATGAAAATGCGTGAGGTCAAGGAAAACGAGAAGTCCAATAACCAGTGATCCATGACAAGGGCATCCGGATCCCTTGGTCCTGCCCATAAAAGCAATAAAAACGGTACATCCTCGTGGTGTACCGTTTTTCTATCGCCGCATTATGCTTAAAGATCTGATTAGTATCTATAGGACAGGAAACTATAGCAGTCAGATCAGTTCCTTTTTGATCCTGTTCATCTCATATGGTGTATTCTGATATACATAATAGTTGAGCCAGTTGGTATAAAGGGTATTGGCATGTCCTCTCCACTGCAGGAGCGGCTTCTTATTCATATCATTACCAGGATAATAGTTCACCGGCATATCAATAGGAATTCCCTTTGCCAGATCCCTTCTGTACTCCTTGTCAAGAGTCATCCTGTCATACTCAGGATGTCCCATACAGTAGATCTCACTTCCATCACAGGTCGTAGCCAGAAAGATTCCGGCCTCATTGGATTCGGCAAGGATTATGAACCTGTCATCCTTTCTTACCGCCTCATCATCCACCTCTGTATTTCTGGAATGAGGAGCCCAGAATATATCATCAAAGCCTCTTACCAGCGGCACCTTCCTGTGGGAAACCCTGTGAGGATAGACGCCGAAAAGCTTCTTCGGAAGCGTGATCTTGTCGATCCCGTAATAATAATACATTGCTGCCTGAGCGCCCCAGCAGAGGAACATGGTACTGGTCACATTCTGTCTGGCCCAGTCAAGTATCCGGGTGAATTCCTCCCAGTAATCGACCTCCTCAAATGGCATAAGCTCGACAGGCGCACCTGTGACTATAAAGCCGTCCATCTGGCGATCCTTTATATCATCATATGTCTCATAGAACTTATTCAGATGGCTCCTTGATGTATGAGTTGCCAGATGTGATTTGGTACAGACAAAGGTCACATCTATCTGCAGCGGTGTATTTGAAAGAGAACGCAGAAGAGCAAGCTCGGTTTCCTCCTTGAGAGGCATAAGATTAAGGATACCTATCTCGATCGGGCGGATGTCCTGGTGCATTGCCCGGTTCTCGTCCATAAGAAAGATATTCTCCTGTTCAAGTATCTCATTGACCGGCATATCAGCCTGAGTTCTGATCGGCATAATCTGCTCCTTTCTCTCATCTTTTCCTACTATCATTACACTTAAGCCATGACAATGCAATATTCATTAAGCCTGATGTGTAGGATCCCCTATCATACCGATAAGGTCCTGCTCTGTGATCACAGGGATACCAAGCTCCCTTGCCTTATCAAGCTTACTGCCTGCTGCCTCTCCGGCCACCAGATAGTCTGTTTTTCTGCTAACAGAGCCTGTGCATTTGCCGCCATTCTTTTCTATAAGCTCCTTTACCTCTGCCCTGCCAAGTCCAGGGAGAGTCCCTGTGACAACGATCGTAAGTCCCAAAAGCGCAGTCCCCTTCTCCTCAGGCTTCTCCTCCATTACGAGTCCCATATCCCTAAGCTCTGCTATAAGCTTTTTAGAATCATCCTGAGCAAAAAAACTGACTATGTCATCTGCTATAACAGGGCCTACATCGGTTATTTCAGTAAGCTCATCCTTCCCGGCCTCTGAAAGAGCACTTATCGAATGAAAATGACCTATAAGAGCTGCGGCAGTCCTGCCGCCTACATTTCTTATGCCAAGTGCGCTTAAGAGTCTTACTGGTCCTCTTGTCTTTGATTCCTCTATTGCAGCAAGGATCTTGTCAGTATTTTTTTCCCTGCCTATTATACCATCCGCTATAAGCTTATCGCGGCTGTCCTTAAGTCTGTAAATATCGGTAAAATCCTTCAGGTATCCGGCATCTATAAGGTTTTTTATCTGCTTCTCGCCAAGTCCGGCTATATCCATACATCCGCGGCTTGTAAAATAGCTTAAGGTCCTTAGAAGCTGGGATGGGCATGAAGGGTTTATACAGTAATAATCTGCTGTGTCCGCTTCCTTTATAAGCTTATGTCCGCATACCGGGCATGTATCTCCGACATGATAGATCCGTTCAGGCTCCTTCACGGTACCGCTTATCTTTGGTATTATGTCTCCGGACTTCTTCAGCAGATAGATACCGCCTATTCCTATCCTTTTCTCGTTTATATAGTCCTGATTATGGAGTGTGACTCTTGACACATTGGTCCCGTTCAGCCTTACAGGCCTATTAGTCTGTTCATCGGAAATATGTCCAATAAAGCCTATCTTTCCGGTCCGGCCGACCGTCTCCTCTATCTGGTCCATCCTGACTCTCTTTTCCTCAGGAGGATACTTAAAGGCTATATGACCTGCGCTGTACTTGGCTCCCTCCGGGAAATCTCCTCTGTATGCCACCTGGTCGATCTTTACGACTGCGCCATCTATATCAAAGGCCAGTCCGTCACGCATGGATCCTATCTCATCGATCACAGCTATCACCTGGTCGGCGTTATCGCACTTTTTGTGATAAACGACCGGGACCCCTTTCCTGGAAAGCTCTGCAAGAGCTTGTGTATGGCTTTTCATGAAATCAGCCGGTCCATCCTGTACATTAAAGATAAACATCCTAAGTCCACGGGATCTTGTGACCTCCGGATCAAGCTGTCTCAATGTGCCTGCTGCCAGATTTCTCGGATTTGCAGCCGGCTTTTTCCCCTGCTCCTCCATCTCGTCATTGTATCTGAAGAAATCCTGATGGCTCATATAGACCTCACCGCGAAGCTCCAGATATTCGAAGGGCAGATCTATTGTCTCTTTTACATCTGGTATGACCCTTGCATTAAGAGTCACATCCTCTCCTACAAAGCCGTCTCCTCTCGTCTCGGCCAGAGACAGATGCAGCATATTGTCAGAATCGCTATGCTCATATCGAAGTGTCATCGAAAGTCCATCGATCTTTCTTTCAACAGAAAAAGAGGCATCAGGATGCGCGGCAAGCACTCTTGCCACATATGCCCTTACCTCATTCTTATCGAAAACGTCCTCTATTGAAAGCATCGGGACTCTGTGAGTCACCCTGACTCCGGCCTCACGCTTTACACTTCCGCCTATCCTCTGGGTCGGAGAATCCGGGCTTATCCATTCAGGGTGCTCCTTCTCCGCCTCCTTCAGACTCTGCATCAGCTGATCATACTCATAGTCGCTTATCTCATTTCGATCCTTATTGTAATAAAGATCCATGTGATAGCTTATCTTATCACAAAGCGCCTGATAATCCTGATAATTCATCGTATCTCCAGTTTTTTCATCTCTTCATCGGTAAGCTCTCTGTATTCTCCCTCTCGCAGATTAAGAGCCTTAAGATTCAACCCTGAGATTCTTATCCTCTGCAGGTCATTTACCCTGTAACCTAAGGCCTCGCACATCCGTCTGATCTGTCTGTTCATGCCCTGATTAAGAGTAATTGCAAATGAATCATATCTGATCTTTCTGACCTGACATCTCCTGGTCCTCTGGCGCAGCTCAGGCAGATAGACTCCACCCGCCATCCTCTTTATAAAATCGTCTGTTACCTCCTTGTCTACGGTAACATAGTATTCCTTATCGTGATGATATCTGGCAGCGGTCATCTGGTTCATGAAATCGCCGTCATTTGTAAGAAAAATCAGTCCTCTGGATTCCTTGTCAAGCCTGCCGACAGTATATATCCTGATTGGATATGAGATCGCGTCTATGATATTGTCCGGCTCCTTCTTATCTGAGGTACATACTATGCCAGCCGGCTTGTTAAAGGCAATGACGACCCGTCTGGTCTCTAGCTTTACTGATTTTCCATCGACTCTTACATCCATTGACTCTGTCACCTTATCTCCGGTAGTAAGCGTCCTGGAATCAGCCGTTACCCTTCCCTCTTCTACAAGCTTGTCCGCAGCCCTTCTCGAGCAGTAGCCGCATTCTGACAGATATTTATTTATCCTTATCTCTTCCATTACTTAAGATACTCCGTCTTGACATATCCCTTCTTATGATGATACGAAACCTTGGTCCAGCCGTCATCACGGTTCTTTATTACGAGGACCTTTTCTCCCGCATAGGCGAGATTGATCCTTTTAGCATCCGTATCAGGCTTCTTCCTGATATTAAGCGTATCCTTAAGGATAAGCTTCTTCCCCTCCTTCGGCTTCTGGGCCTTATCAGATTTCTCAGATGAAGACGATGACGACTTTACCTTCTTCAGATACATCTTCCTGATGTATCCTGTCTTATCATTGTACTTGACCTTCATCCACTTGCCCTTGTCCTTTATCTTTGTGACCTTAGTTCCCTTGGCAAGTGTCTTTATGATATCTGAATTTACTGAGGAGTGCTTTCTCAGATTGGTCTTTGTCTTTGTCTTGTAAAGAGGCTTTCCGGAATCCTTACTCTCTGTGCTCTCTTCCTTCTTTTCCTCTTCCTTCTTAGCTGCCTTTTCCTCTTCCTTCTTCTTTGCCTCCTCTGCCTTCTTCTTTGCCTCCTCTGCCTTCTTCGCCTTCTTCGCGACTACTCTGTACTTTGCCTGCCATGACTTCACCTTCTTAGGGTAGGTCTTAGTCATGAATTCATCAAAGTCCTTGTCAGAAAGTGAGATCTCGTTATACTCCTTCTGCACCTTGGTTTGCAGATCGACAACATCCTTCTGCTCCTCAAATGAGGCTATTGCAGAAACGACCTTAGGATCCATCACATTCTCACGGTTGGTCTGGTTGAATGAGCTGTATAAATTATTTATCCTGAGCGCGCCGTCACTTCCCTGCTCCACATAGAAGAAATCAAGTCCCGGTGCCGCAGACTTAAGTCCCTTGAAGTGCATATTGACATAGGCCGAGACAAGCCATGACGTCTCGCTTACTCCCTTTTTCGTATAGATCTGTTCTATATCATAGGAATCGACTATGGAGCTCATGAACCTGATATAGCTCTTCTCCATATCTGAGATAGGATCGGCGATCTTTGCCAGATCATCCGTATCGCCTGCCGCATAGTCCTTATAATATGATTCAAGCAGATCATGCAGCTGTGACCCCTTCTTCTCCTTCTTGTAGGCTGTCTTTTCTGTCTTACCTGAGCCCCCTGAAATGCCTGCATCTCCTGAGGAAGCGCTTCCTCCGTAATGACTTATGCTTCCGGGGCCTTCGGATAGCACCACAGATACGATTACCAGTAGAATAACTGACAGCACTATCGCTTCTATATGTCTCTTGTTATAAAAAAACTTCTTTATCTCATCCAGGAATTTCATTATCCTTCTCCAATCCTGATACTTTATGATTCCCATAACCTTGCTCTCACAAAAGTCACAGTTACAGTTAACGATTATAACACATTTGTAACAGATGCACAATTCCCACCAGTTATGATAAAACAAAAGAGCCCCGGGCGGGGCTCCTTGTAAAAGAGGGGGAGTATGAAAAACGAAAACAATTTCCATCAAAGGGTTTGTCCCTTTGACAATTCATATGATACAGCCCTATTGTGATAAAAGTGTGATCATATGGTTAAAACATAGTAAAAAAAGACCCGGGCCAGGAATCATAATACTCCCACAGGGCACAACCAGGCTTTTCTGTTTATAGGGATCAGCTTATCATTCAGGCATAACACGATACCAGGTTCTACTATCATACCTGTTTTATCCAGAGCTTGAAAATTCTTATCTGGATGGGCTGGAGCCATGCTCTTTTTTATCTCGATCGGCCAGATCTTTCCTGAACGACAGATCACCAGATCTATCTCCTTCTGATCCTTGTCCCGGTAATAGTATAAATCCGGATCTTGGCCTGCATTAAAATAGCTTTTTACAATCTCTGAAACCACATATGTCTCAAAGAAGGCTCCACTCATGGCACCGACGCTTAATGTTTCCGGATCGGGCCACCTTGTCAGATAAGCAGCCAGACCTGTATCCATAAAGTAGACCTTAGGAGTCTTTACCAGCCTCTTCGTTATATTATTGGAGTATGGCCGCAGAAGATAGATAATACCTGAGCTCTCCAGAATGCTGACCCATTCCTTTGCTGTAGGAGCTGATATACCTATATCTGATGCTATTCTGGAATAATTCAGTTCCTGTGCCGTATGAGCTGCCATATAAACAAGAAAATCCGAAAATTCCCTTAGCTTACCGATCTGTGCATAGCCACGTATATCCTTTTCCAGATATGTATCCACGTAATCAGAATAATACCGTTCCGGCTCGATCTCTGATGTGATTATGCGTGGCATCCCTCCCTCAAATATCCTTCCAAACACCTGTGATAGTGATGGAGCCTCCACCCCATCAACTCTCCTTTTTATTTCTTCAATCTCAGGGTCAAATACCCAGGCTTCCCGTCCGGCTATCTCAGCTGATGAGAGTGATGACATATCAAAAATGCCAACTCTCCCGGCCAGGGATTCAGAGGCATTTTTCATCATTGAAAACTTCTGTGATCCGGTAAGCCAGAATAGTCCGGCATTGTCATCTCCATTCAGCTCCCTGCTGTCAACTATATGCTTAATCTCCAGCAGGATCTCAGGTACACGCTGGAATTCATCGATCAGCACCGGCGGCCTGTAGGTCTCAAAGAACAGGGCAGGATCCGTTTCCGCAAGCCGTCTGGCATTTATATCATCCAGACTGACATAGGTACGGTCCTTCTCCTTTATATGATACAGCATGGTTGATTTCCCTACCTGACGCTGACCACAAAGCATGATAACCGGATACAATGCTGAGTATTTCCTGATCTGTGATTGCAAATGACGCTCGATATACATATTGCCTCCCTGCTTCTGACAAATCTAAAGTCTGACTTTATTATATATGGATTTTCAGAGCGAATCAAGTATCGATTATCCTCAATTTCCCTCTGCACACTCCTCAAAAGGCTGGAATTAATAATGAACTGGAAGAATCCACATGCTTTTACCTCGTGTACGATCCATGAACGAACTCTCTGCCAAAAGTACCAGGCACTGGGATTCTAAAGCCATATTCTTTCCTATAAAAAAAAGAACTGCCACATCAGCGGCAGTAAAAAAATGTAGACGATGGGATTCGAACCCACGACCTTCAGAGTCGGAGTCTGACGCGCTATCCAGCTGCGCTACGCCTACAGGTATGGTGTCCCATAAAGGCAACCGTGCCTTTGTATGATATCAGTATGGTCCTACTTTGTCAAGACAGCCAGTATTCTGGAGGCCACCTCAGCAGGTGTCAGGCCATCGGTCGCGACCGTGATATCAGAGGCCCTGCTATAGGCCTCCTCCCTCTCTGCCATAAGCTCCCTTATACGGGAGAGCGGATCGGGGCTCATAAGAAGAGGGCGGTTACTGTCCCCCTTCACCCTGTCATATACTGTCCTGGCATCTGCGCTGAGGCGGATCACCCTTCCGCTCTTTTTCATAAGGATGACATTCTCATCTCTTAAAACAGCGCCGCCTCCGCACGATACGACCGCATCCTTTGTATCCCCTGAGAGATCCCTGAACACGGCAGTCTCTATTTCCCGAAAGCCTCTCTCTCCCTCTTTTGCAAAAATATCGGGGATCGACATGCCCTCCCTGTCTACGATAAGCTGGTCGGTATCAAGAAATGGAAAGCCAAGTAAGCCTGCAAGTTCTATTCCTGTGGATGTCTTGCCACATCCCATAAATCCGATAAGATATATCATCTTTTGCCCGCCTCATCAAGGATCCTGATCATTTCCTTAAGCTTACGATAGTCAAGCTGGCCGGGAGCGCTGGCCTTACCATCGCATCCAAATGTGATGCATGAGCCAAATGTTCCACCACATACCCTGCTTGAGACTCCAAGCGGTCCCATACTCATCGTGACAAGAGGCTTATCTGGATGAAGAGCATGGAATCTGTAAGTGACCGACAGAAGTGATAAGACATCATGAACGGTGCGTGGCATTACAGCAAGCTTTACTATATCAGCTCCTGTATCAGCCATCTCCTCAAGGATCGAATACATCTCCTTCTCATCCGGCGTCTCAGAAAAATCATGATGTGAGACCACGGATCTCACTCCATTATCCTTTATGGCTTTAAGAAAGGCCTTAAGGTCCGGAAGTGCTCTGTATTCCACATCGACAAGATCCACGCAGCTGCTCGAGGCACACTGCATGATAATATCACGATATTCGGATGAGCTTCCTCTGAAGCCTCCGCCCTCCATCTCAGTCCTTAGTGTCGCAAGAAGTGGAGTATCGGATGCCGCCCCTCTGAGGTCAGAAAGTGCCTGCCCAAGGTCCTTAAGACCTGTGCAGAGATCAATCCTCCATTCAATGATATCAGTCTCCTGGGCCACATGGACGGCATGCTCCACCATTTCCTCCTGTACCGTATCAGTAAGCGGGATACATACAGCCGGGATTCCATTATTTATCTCAAGATTTCTTATTTTCATATAGCTTTTCACGGTTCCTGGTTGATTGACAAAACTCCTTTAATACTCTATCATAAGAAAGCACTTAATTCAAGGAAAGGGAATAACAGATGAGTTTTAATTTCTTAAAGAAAATGCCTACTCCTGAGGAGATAAAGGAGGAGCTTCCTCTCTCAGCGGAGGCCAGAGAGGTGAAGAAAAAAAGAGACAGAGAGATCGCAGATATAATAACAGGCGCCGATGACAGATTTCTGGCTATTATCGGTCCATGTTCTGCGGACAATGAGGATGCTGTTCTTGAATACATCGAAAGGCTCTCAAGAGTAGCTGACAAGATCAAGGATGCTGTACTCGTAGTTCCAAGGATCTATACGAATAAGCCCCGTACTACAGGAGAGGGCTACAAGGGTATAGCCTCACAGCCTGACCCTATGGAGAAACCAGATATGATCGCCGGTCTTAAGGCCATGAGGCATATGCATATCAGAGCCATAAGCGAATTCGGAATGAGCGCAGCAGACGAGATGCTCTATCCTGAGAACTGGGTCTATGTGAATGATCTTCTCTCATATGTTGCAATAGGCGCCAGATCGGTAGAGGATCAGCACCACAGACTGACAGTTTCCGGATTTGATGTCGCAAGCGGTATGAAGAATCCTACAAGCGGTGATTTCTCTGTAATGCTCAATTCAGTCTATGCTGCCCAGCATCCGCATCATTTCACCTTTGCCGGCTACGAGGTGGAGACCAGCGGCAATCTTCTGGCTCATACCATTCTCCGCGGAGCCGTAAGCAAGCATGGTAACACGACACAGAACTATCATTACGAGGATCTGATCAGACTTCTTTCAATGTATAATGACATGGATATAGTAAATCCTGCTGCTATCATTGATGCCAACCATTCCAATTCAGGAAAGCAGTTCAAGCAGCAGATAAGGATCGTTCACGAGGTAATGCACAACCGTCATTTCTCAAGTGATATACACAGCCTTGTCAAGGGTGTGATGATAGAAAGCTATCTGGTCGAGGGCAATCAGAAAATCTCCGATCATACAACCTACGGCCAGTCGATCACCGATGCCTGCCTGGGTTGGGAGGATACTGAGCGTCTTCTCTACGAAATGGCTGAGCAGGCCTGAGGAAAAAGATATGAATATCGATGGTCATACAAGATTATTCTGTCTTCTCGGACATCCGGCCAGACACAGCATTTCCCCTATCATGCATACGACTGCCGCAGAACTTCTAGGCATAAATATGGTATATCTGGCCTTCGATATTGAGCCTGACAAGATAGAAGAGGCTGTCGCATCGCTTCGTCTTATGAACGCAGGCGGATTCAATCTGACCATGCCCTTCAAGCGCTCAGTCATCCCTTTCCTTGACAGGATTACCGAGGCCTCACGTCTGTCGGGCTCTGTAAATACTGTGGTAAATAATGACGGTGAGCTCATCGGTGATACCACAGACGGGACCGGTTATCTGGATTCGCTTTCAGATGCCGGCTTCGATTATCACGGTAAAAAGATGACTCTTCTCGGCGCCGGTGGTGCTGCGACATCCATTGCAGTATCCGCCGCCCTTTCCGGGCTAAGGGAGATCGATATCTTAAAGCGCAGAAACAAGACCTACGGATCAGTACAGGATTTTGTCGACAGACTGTCGGCAGAAACAGATTGTAATGTCCGCCTCTTCCCAATGGAGGATATGGACGCCATGAGAGCTTCTATCGCTTCCTCAGATATCCTGACAAATGCCACAAACGTCGGCATGGAGGATGATAAAAATAGTCTTGTTCCAAAGGAGCTTCTGCGTCCTTCGCTTTTTGTATCAGATATCATATACCATCCCTGTGAAACCACTCTTCTTTCCTATGCCAGGGAAATGGGCTGCCGCTATGCCAATGGCAGATATATGCTCCTGTTTCAGGGAGCATCATCATTCTATGAATGGACGGGACAAAGGATGCCGGTCTCCGATATAAAGAGACTTGTCTTTGATAAATAGAGCCACCCAATTCTCATATGAGAATTGGGTGGCTCTATATTAAAGTCTTTCAATGCCTTCACTAATTAAATTAGCATTAATCCATGATCCCTGTCTTTTTATTTACTTACGCATGCTGTTATAAATTCTCTGAACAGAGGATGCGCCTTATTAGGACGGCTCTTGAACTCAGGATGGAACTGGACTCCGACATGGAAACGGTTCTTAGGCTCCTCAACAGCCTCAACTATAGAACCATCCGGAGAGGTTCCGGAAATCTTAAGTCCTGCCTTAGTAAGCGTCTCCTTGTATTCATTATTGAACTCGAATCTGTGTCTGTGACGCTCATCTACCTGATGCTGTCCATATGCCTTCTCGAGCATGGTACCCTTTACGATCTTGCAAGGATATGCTCCAAGACGCATTGTGCCGCCCTTTCTAACTATCCGCATCTGCTCTTCCATCAGATCGATGACCAGATGCTTTCCATTCTCATCAAATTCACGGCTGTTGGCATCATCAATCCCAACCACGTCACGGGCATACTCTATCACTGATATCTGCATTCCAAGGCAAATACCAAGGTAAGGGATATCATTTTCTCTGGCATATCTGCAGGCTGTAACCATGCCCTCGATACCTCTTTCGCCAAAGCCTCCCGGAACCACCATTCCATCGAGTCCTTTCAGGGTATCGGCTACATTCTCATCTGTGATCTTCTCTGAATCGATCCATGTTATCTCTACATTGGCATCATTTTCATATCCGCCGTGATAGAGTGCCTCTCTTACAGAGAGGTATGCATCATGCAGAGCTACGTACTTTCCCACTATTCCGACCTTCACACTCTTCTTCAGATTATGAATCCTCTTGACAAGATTCTGCCATTCTGTCAGATCAGGCTTCTTGTTTCCGAGATTCAGCTCACGACAGACTACTGTATCAAGTCCGTTGTCATGGAGCATCAGAGGCGCCTCATAAAGGGATTCCATTGTCGTATTCTCTATGACACAGTCCTTCTTGACATTACAGAAGAGGCTTATCTTGTCCTTTATGCTCTGCTCGAGCGGCTCATTGGCTCTTGCTACTATTATATCAGGAGAAATTCCAAGTGAGCGGAGCTCCTTTACCGAATGCTGGGTCGGCTTACTCTTATGCTCATTGGAGCCTGCAAGGAAAGGAACCAGTGTCACATGTATGAAGAGGGTGTTCCCTGCTCCTCTCTCCAGAGAAACCTGTCTTATGGCTTCAAGGAATGGCTGCGACTCAATATCTCCTGTCGTTCCACCGATCTCTACTATCATGATATCTGCATTCGTGCTCTCTGATCCGAGATAGATGAAATGCTTGATCTCATCCGTGATATGAGGAATAACCTGGACTGTCTGTCCCAGGTACTCTCCGGATCTCTCTCGGTTAAGCACATTCCAGTATACCTTTCCGGATGTCATGTTCGAGAACTTATTCAGGTTCTCATCTATGAACCTCTCGTAATGACCGAGATCAAGGTCTGTCTCCGCACCATCCTCCGTGACGAACACCTCGCCATGCTGATACGGACTCATAGTACCCGGATCAACATTCATATATGGATCAAGCTTCATTGAAGCGACCTTATAGCCACGGGTCTTTAACAGTCTACCAAGAGATGCCGCCGTAATTCCTTTTCCAAGTCCTGATACGACACCGCCTGTCACGAAAACAAACTTTGTGTTCTTAGTCATGTTATTTTCCTTTCTGGTGGAAGAGGGGATAGGTCTGAGGTGTGAGGTGCGAGGTGTGAGGTGCGAGGGACGAGGGGTTAGGTCTGAAATCATGACCTAACAAAGTCACAAGCCTATTCTCGACTCAGATCGCAGCCTTTTTCAGATCCAGATAATAATCCTTCTCTGGCTTCAGTTCGAAAGCCTCTTTCAGATTTAGATAATCATCCTACTCTGGCTTCAGCTCACAAGTCTGCTCTAGCTTCAAATTGCAGCCTCACTCAAATTCAGATAATAATCCCATCCTTGCTTCAGTTCGCAAGCCTTTTTCAGATCATAAGCCCACTTGCAAAACAGATATCATTATATCCTATATCAGCTTATCAATCAATAGTTTTACTTATTTCCATAATCTCATACCTCACACCTCTCACCTCTCACCTCTCACCTATTTTGCTAAAGAAGTTCTTTTCGCTAAATTCGAGCTTCGCTTACAGCTCGCTCTCTTCTCGAAACTTTCGGCCTCACACCTGATAAAACTCAATAATCTCCTCCGCCACCTGTCCTCTTGGGACACGTCTGTCCATTGCAGTCTTTTCTATATATCTGTGTGCCTCTGCCTCAGACATATTCTTTTCATTCATAAGGATGCTCTTGGCGCGGTTTACTATCCTTACCTCCTCAAGTTTTCTTTCAAGTCTCTTTATCTCCTGACAGGCCTTTTTCATCCGGCCGTCGGCGGCCTCTGCAAACCCTAAGGCTCTGGCAAAAAGCGATCTGCTTACCGGCTTCGGAAGGACTAGAACGCCCTCCTTCTCCACATTATCAGATACATCATCATAATAGTCTTCCTTGACAAAAAGGATTACCTGACAGTTCATATCTGATGCAAGTTCTACCGAGAAATCCTCGCCGCTCTCAGTACCTATAGGACCATTTATGACACATATATCTGGAGAAAAATCCGACATAGCCTGTTTCCCGTCCTCTACCGTTGCACAGAGACGGATCTTCTGATAGCCATAGCTTTTCAAGAAATCCTGAAAGAACCTCATCGCCTTAGGAGCATCTGTTATTATCAAAGCTCTTTCCAAAGGTCTACCTCCATAGGCTACAGTTCATTTTCCTTTAGGGTTTTAAGGAAACGGGATGTTATAGACCTTCTTTTTTCATCGTTTAAGAAGTCGGACTCATTGGCTACCTCTATCGCCTCTTCAAGAGAAAGCGGAAGCTTTGAGTACTTTTTCCTCTCCTGGTCGGAAATCTGATCTCCGGGCTTCTCAAGTGGATCAGGAAGCTTTTCCTTGTTCTTTACTCCCTCAAGTCCAGCCTGGATCACCATACCAAAGGCTATATATGGGTTTAGCATTGAATCCGGTGAACGGAGAAGACAGTATTCATGCCTTCCGTAAATCACAGGTATCCTGAAGAGTCTGGACTCATTCTGAATGGACCAGGTCAGATATTTAGGAGCTTCATTTTCTCCGAATCTGAGATATGACTCTTTTCTGGTGTTCAAGAAAACAGTGATATCCCGGATGCGGTTAAATATGCCGGCCATAAACGAAAATACTGTATCCTTATCTGTTTCAAACAGATTTGAGGTCTCCTTGAAAAGGGCTATCCTCAGATGGAATCCATTTCCCGGCATACCCTCAAGAGGTTTGGGGTCAAACGAAGCAGTAAGTCCATTTCTTGCAGCTATGGTCGTTACGACATTCTTATATGTCATGAAATGATCGGCGCTTTTTAAGGCTCCCGATGCACGGAATTCTATCTCGTTCTGTCCCGGTCCTGTCTCATGGTGGCTTGACCTTGGTGGAACATCCATATCGGCAAGCGAAAGACAGATCTCACGCCTGATATTCTCTGCCCTGTCAAGAGGCGCTACATCAAAGTATGTACCCTGATCCATAGGCTCAAGTGTAGGCGTACCATCCTCATCATTCTTGAAAAGATAGAACTCGCTCCTTAATCCAAGTCTTACCATAAAGCCCTGCTTACGGCATTCCTTTATCGAATCTATAAGGAACTGTCTGCTGTCATATGGATATGGTTCCCCATCTGAAGTGACAACATTGCAGTAGAATCTGATAACCCTTCCGGTCTGCGGCCGCCACGGCAATACAGACAGCGTATCCGGATCAGGCACAAGATAGAGATCCCTGTACTTAGGATCGTCAAAGCCAAGAACTCTGAAAGCATCAAAGGCTATCCCTGAAGAAAAAGCCTCCGGCAGCATATCCGGCTGTATTGAAATATTCTTATGGTTTCCAAGCATATCGGAAAATGCAAGTCTTACAAAGCGGACGTCGTTTTCCTCAACATACTCAAGCGCCTCTTCTTTAGTATAACCTGGCATATTTACTCCTCATTAAAAAACAGCACCCATCCAAGACGCATTTGGAAAGGTGCTTTAAAATTTAGTTGAGATATTCTGCTTTCCCTGTAAAAGCGGAATACCAACTTTATGATTTTACTTCAAACCATAAAGAAAATCAACTAAAACCTTTGTTTTATGATCATTTATTGTAATTTACGATCTGACCGAAATCAGGCTTTAAGGATGCTCCGCCGATAAGACCTCCGTCGATATCCGGCTTTGCGAGAAGCTCCTTGCAGTTTCCGGCGTTCATAGATCCGCCATACTGGATACGGATCTTTTCTGCTGTATCTGTATCATAGATATCAGCTATAGTCTCACGGATAGCCTTGCAGACCTCCTCAGCCTGGTCAGCTGTAGCTGTCTTTCCTGTCCCGATGGCCCAGATAGGCTCATAGGCGATGACCATGGAAGCTGCCTGATCCTTTGATACGCCTGCGAGATCAAGCTTGATCTGCATACGGATCCAGTCAAGTGTAACACCCTGCTCTCTCTGCTCAAGTGACTCACCACAGCAGAGGATAGGTGTGAATCCATACTCAAACGCCTTCTTTACCTTCTTGTTCAGGAATTCATCGGTCTCGTTGAAGTATCCACGTCTCTCAGAATGACCAATGATCACGTACTCTACTCCTGCATCCTTAAGCATAGGAGCAGAGATTTCTCCAGTATAAGCGCCCTTATCCTCAATATAGAGGTTCTCTGCACCTACATGGACATTGGTTCCCTTTACTGCCTCTGCTACAGGTACTATATCGATAGCAGGTACACAATAAACTACATCTACATCCGGATTCTCAACAAGCGGCTTTAAGGTCTCAACAAGCTTTAAAGCCTCGCTTGGAGTCTCATTCATTTTCCAGTTACCGGCGATAATTTTTTTTCTCATTTATGATTCTCCTTACTGATAGGGGTGAGGTGTGAGGTGTGAGGTCTGAGGTGTGAGGTGTGAGGTATGAGGCTCTCACCTCTAACCTCTCACCTCTCACCTCTCACCTTATTTCTCATCTGCTGCTGCTATTCCCGGGAGCTCCTTGCCCTCGAGGAACTCAAGTGATGCTCCGCCTCCTGTGGAGATATGGCTCATCTTGCTTCCAAGTCCCATCTGGTTTACAGCTGCAGCTGAATCACCGCCACCAATGATTGTTGTAGCGTCTGCATCAGCCATTGCCTGTGCGACCTTTAATGTACCAGCTGCAAGAGTAGGATTCTCGAATACGCCCATAGGTCCGTTCCATACTACAGTCTTTGCATTCTTGACTTCTGATGCATAAAGCTCTGCTGTCTTAGGTCCGATGTCGCAGCCCTCCATATCGTCCGGTATGGCCTTTATATCCTTGACCTCTGTAGCGACCTCTGAATCGATAGGATCCGGGAAGTCCTTGATGCAGACAGCATCTACAGGAAGAAGCAGCTTCTTTCCGAGCTTCTTTGCCTTCTCCATCATCTCCTTGCAGTAGTCGATCTTTGAATCATCGCAGAGTGACTTACCAACTGTATATCCCTGTGCCTTGATGAAGGTATATGCCATACCACCACCGATAATAAGAGTATCACACTTCTCAAGGAGATTTGAAATCACGTTAAGCTTGTCAGCCACCTTTGCTCCTCCAAGGATGGCAACAAATGGACGGACAGGATCCTCGACTGCCTTTCCCAGGAAGTCGATCTCCTTCTGCATCAGGTATCCGACTACTGCCGGCTTGCCCTCCTTGCGGAGTTCACAAGCCACACCTACATTTGAGCAGTGTGCTCTGTGGGCTGTTCCGAATGCGTCATTTACAAATACATCTGCAAGTGAAGCAAGATCCTTTGAGAAAGCCTCTCCGTTCTTTGTTTCCTCAGAGCGGAATCTGGTGTTCTCGAGAAGTACAACATCTCCGTCCTTCATAGCTGCTACAGCAGCCTTTGCGTTAGGTCCTACTACCTCAGGATCTGCTGCAAACTTCACTTCCTGCCCAAGAAGCTCTGAAAGTCTTACTGCTACAGGAGCAAGAGTCTTTGTCTTCTTGTCCTCCTCAGTCTTTACCTTTCCCAAGTGTGAACAGAGGATAACCTTTCCTCCGTCAGCAATAAGCTTCTTTATGGTAGGAAGAGCAGCTACCAGTCTGTTCTCGTCTGTGATCTTTCCATTTACGAGCGGTACATTGAAATCGCAGCGGCAGAGGACTCTCTTTCCTGCTACGTTGATGTCATCTACTGTCTTTTTATTAAGTCCCATTGTGGAATTCCTCCAATAAAAACAAAAGGCCCGGCCCAAATGACCGGACCCGTCAAAGTCCTGATTAGAAAAGAGAATCTATTACTTGATCAGAGAACCGAAGTACTTGATAGTACGGCACATCTGAGTTGTGTAAGAATTCTCATTATCATACCATGAAACTACCTGAACTAAGGTATCATCTCCCATAGGAAGAACCTTTGTCTGTGTAGCGTCAAAGATTGAACCAGCAGTGCTGTTGATGATATCTGAAGAAACAATCTCATCCTCGTTGTACTCGAAGGACTCTGTCTCTTCCTTCTTCATCTGAGCGTTGATCTGGTCAACTGTAACCTTTCCTGTAACTACTGCGTCAAGGATAGTTGTAGAACCTGTAGCGGTAGGAACACGCTGTGCAGCTCCGTTAAGCTTTCCATCGAGCTCAGGAAGAACAAGGCCGATTGCCTTTGCAGCTCCTGAAGAAGCCGGTGTGATGTTCATAGCAGCTGCTCTTGAACGGCGAAGGTTGCCCTTTCTCTGAGGTCCGTCCAGGATCATCTGGTCACCTGTATATGCGTGAACTGTAGTCATGAAACCTGACTTGATAGCAGCAAGATCATTTAATCCCTTAGCCATAGGTGCAAGGCAGTTGGTCGTGCATGATGCAGCAGAAATGATCTGGTCATCAGCTGTAAGTGTCTTGTGGTTTACATTGTAAACAATGGTCTTCAGATCGTTTCCTGCAGGTGCAGAAATTACTACGTGCTTAGCGCCGGCATTGATGTGTGCCATTGACTTCTCTTTGGATGTATAGAAGCCTGTGCACTCAAGAACTACGTCGATGTCAAGCTTCTTCCAAGGAAGGTTAGCTGCGTCCTTCTCCTTGTAGATCTCGATCTCCTTGCCGTTTACGATGATTGAGTGATCTGTGTTCTCAACCTTTCCGTTGTATCTTCCGTGTGTGGTGTCATACTTCAGAAGATAAGCAAGCATCTCAGGGCTGGTAAGATCGTTGATGGCTACAACGTCATAACCCTCTGCCTGGAACATCTGACGGAATGCAAGACGACCGATACGTCCAAATCCATTGATTGCTACTCTTACTGCCATTTGTAATTCCTCCTACAAATAATATTTGTTCTGTCTTCGGAACAATTCCCGTAAACATCTATATCATAACGGTTTTGACTTCAATTTGCAAGCCTTGATTTTTACTTTGATAAAGATTTAACGAAAAAATATCAATTCTGATATTCCGGGTGGTCCAGTCTGAATTTTCTAAAAAATCTAAAATAAGGACCTGTCCTTCTTAAAACCTCCTCAAAATGATCACCTACCGTCTGGGGACTATGGGCATCTGCACCTATAGTCACATCCCTGCCTCCGAGATCATAGTATAGCCTTAAGATATCATATGAGGGATTCGGCTCCTTCATCCCGTACCTGAATGAGCCGGTATTTATCTCAAGAGCCTTGCCATGAAGGATCAGATGCTTAAGGATGGCCTCAAGCTGGTCTGCGTATTCAGACAGGACCAGTGGCTCGTTGAAATACTTGAGACCGTAGCGGGCCACATAGTCTAAGTGTCCTAAGGTATCGTACTCATCAAAGGAGCGGATATTCGAAAGAACCTGGTCGAAATAGAGCCTGTAGGCCTCCCTCGCGCTTATCCCGTCATAAAAACTCCTGTAGTAAGGATCCCTTCCGTTTACGACATGAACAGAGCCTATGACCAGATCAAAGCTGTATTCTTTCAGAAGCTCATGATGCTTTTGGGCAAGTTCACTCTTAAGGCCAAGCTCTATACCTGTATAAATCCTGAAACCGCTTGTCTCGTATCTTTTCTTAAGGTCTGCCATATATGAAAGATAGCCTTCTATATCGAGATCAAAAAGATGCGGTTCCTCCTGATAATCGAGATCCAGATGATCGGTAAAGCAGACACCGTCAAGTCCCCTTTCTCTGGCTGCTTTTATCATGTCAAGCGGGTCTGCCTCGCTGTCGCCTGAAAACCTTGTATGCATATGTGAATCGATCATAATATCATCCTTCTATCACGCCTCCGCCAGCCACATAGTCCCCGTCATAGAGGACAAGTGCCTGCCCCGGAGTGACTGCCCTTACCTTTCTTTCGAAAAGCACACGGATCCTGTCGCCCTCATAGGATACACGGCATGGGGTCCCCTTGTCGCTGTAGCGGATCTTGCCAATGTATGTCCTTTCAGGCGAAAATCTTTCCTCACTCATATATGAAAGATCCGAGGCTATGAGAGTGTCTGTGAAGAGGTCCTCATTCTCTCCGAGTACGACCTCATTTGTCGAAGGGTTGATCTGCCTTACAAAGATGCGTCTTCCGGCAGCTATGCCAAGGCCTTTTCTCTGGCCTATGGTATAATGGGTTATACCCCTGTGTCTGCCAAGGACGTTACCTGAGGCATCGACATAATCACCCTCTCCGGGAGCCTCATTGCCCAGCTGTCTGTCGAGGAAGGCCCCTGTATCCCCATCGGTGATAAAGCATATATCCTCGCTGTCTCTTTTTCTGGCGACAGGAAGATGGGCCTCCTCAGCTATACGCCTGACTGTCGGCTTGTCATAGTCTCCTATCGGCATAAGAGTATGGGAAAGCTGGTCCTGTGTCAGATTGTATAGTACATAGGTCTGGTCCTTGTCTGCTGTAACAGAGTTCTTTACAGCATATCTGCCGTTTCCAAGCTTAACTATTCTGGCATAATGTCCGGTCGCAATGTAATCCGCACCAATATCAAGGCTTCGCCTAAGAAGCCCCTCCCACTTGATATAACGGTTGCAGGCAATACAGGGATTCGGCGTCCTGCCGTTTTTGTATTCATTCACGAAATAATCCATTACGTATTTCCTGAAATCGTCCTTGAAATTCATCACATAATATGGGATATCAAGAATAGCTGCCACCCTCCTGGCGTCCTCAACGGCTGAGAGGCCGCAGCAGCCTCTTTCCTCCAGACGGCAGGCCTGATCGGGATTCTGCCATATCTGCATTGTGACCCCGATCACCTGATATCCCTCTTTTTTTAACAGATAAGCGGCTACTGATGAATCGACTCCGCCGCTCATACCAACAACAACTTTCTTCTTCATTTTGCTGCCTGATAGAAAATATTGGAGCTTCTTAGCATGTCAATATTTTTCTTAAGAATCTCCACTGTCTGATCGAGCTCCTCTAAAGTGGTCTTATCAGAAAGAGTCATCCTTATCGACTCCCTGGCTTCTTCCTCATCCCGTCCAATGGCAAGCAGTACATGAGACGGCTCTATGCTTCCTGCCGAGCAGGCCGACCCGCTTGATGCTGCTATGTCATTCTGATCGAGAAGGATAAGCAGGGACTCGGCCTCTATATACTTAAAGCTTATATTTATATTCCCCGGCAGTCGCTTATCTCCTGATGGCCCATTCAGACTGCTGTATTCTATCTCGTCGAGTATCCGGCCTATCAGATGATCACGAAGAGCCGACTCGGCCTCCATTCGCTTTTCTATGGTAGCCGCTGCCAGCTCGCAGGCCTTTCCGAAGCCAACTATGCCAGGCACGTTTTCTGTTCCGGATCTTTTGTCCTTCTCCTGACCACCTCCGTGGATCAGGGCACCTATATGAGATGCAAACGGACCTATATAGAGAAGCCCGACTCCCTTGGGCCCGTAGATCTTGTGGGCGCTTGCAGAGAGCAGATCTATGTTCATCCGGTCAGGAGCCATAGGTATCTGTCCGAAGGCCTGAACTGCATCAGTATGAAAGAGAACTCCGGCCTCGTGGCAGACCTCTCCTATCTCAGCTACAGGCTCTATCGTCCCTATCTCATTGTTCGCAGTCATTACAGAAACAAGGATGGTATCATCCCTTATAGCGTCCCTAACCGCCTCAGGCGAGACAAATCCCTCGCTGTCTACAGGAAGAAATGTGACCTCAAATCCTCTTTCCATAAGTGATCTGGCGGTATTTAGTACAGCCGGATGCTCTATCTGTGTGGTGATTATGTGCCTGCCCTTATGAGAAAGCATCTCAGCAATCTTTATAAGTGCCCAGTTATCAGACTCACTGCCGCCTGATGTAAAAAATATCCGCTCAGGCCTGGTGGAAAGAAGAGCTGCTGCCCTGTCACGGGCCTGATCTATTGCATATCTGCTTTTTGCGCCAAGAGAATAGACAGCCGAGGCATTACCATAGTATTGGTCAAAATAGGGAAGCATCTCACCTAGCACCTCCTGCCTGATCCTTGTTGTCGCAGCATTATCAAGATATATCATCTGCCAATCCTCTGGCGCAGGGCCTCAAATGCCACTACTCCGCAGGCAACTGAGGCATTAAGCGAGTCTATGTCTCCAAATGTCGGTATAGAAAGAATGGCATCACACTTTTCCTTTACAAGCCGGCTTATGCCTTTTCCCTCGTTTCCAACGACAAGAGCCAGAGGCCCTGTAAGAGCGGTTCTATATATGCTTTCTCCATCCATATCAAGGCCATAGACCCAGATGCCCTTTTCCTTCAGCTCGTCTATGGTTCTGGAAAGATTGGTAACCTTTGCGACCGGGGTATAGGCAACGGCTCCCGCAGATGCCTTCATGGCAGTCGCTGTAAGTCCAGCCGCCCTGTTCTTAGGTATTATCACACCGTCCGCTCCGCACATATTGGCAGTACGGATTATGGCTCCCAGATTATGCGGATCCTCTATCTCATCAAGTATAAAGATAAATGGATCCTTACCCTTCTCCTCTGATATCTTTAATATGTCAAAAATAGTCGAGTATGAAAAAGCAGCCACATAGGCTGCAACTCCCTGGTGTTTTCTGTCAGGACAGATCTCATCGAGTCTTGACTTGTCTACAAAATCGATCCTTATGTCCTGCTTCCTCGCCTCACGGATTATCGTATTAACAGGTCCATCCGTTGAGGTCTTTAAGATAAAAACCCTTTCGACTGTAATATCACTTCTCAAGGCCTCTATAACTGCATTGCGGCCCTCGATCACTGTGCTCTTATCACGCATCGTTTTTTTCCTCTGTGTCCTTTGGTCTTATTCTAATAAGTCCTGTCTCATCAAGTCCCTTCCTGATCAGGGACAGAAGTCTCTCATCCTGACCGCTTAAGAAAAGGTAGCCTAGAAGAGCCTCAAAGCCTGTAGCCATCCTGTAGTCAGCTATTGTGGCATTCTTGGCGTGGGTATAGCTTTTGGCATTGCGCCCCCGCCTCAGGACATCCTTTTCCCTTTCACTAAGAAGAGGCTCTATAGCCTCCGCCAGACGGCGCTGGGAGCTTGCCTTTACTATATGGGCGCTCATATTATGAAGCCTGCTTGGATGATTGTTGCCCTGTCCCGTTACTATGGAACGGACTATAAGCTCATAGACTCCGTCTCCCAGAAAAGCAAGCGAGAGCGGGGAATATGTCCTTATGTCTACATCTGGAAGGGAATACAGTGCCTTAAGCGCCGCAAATGTCAGATCCTCTTCCACTTCACACCGTCCCTTGTATCCATCAGCTCTATTCCTTCGTTCAGAAGGTCGTCACGAATCTTGTCTGCGAGAGCGAAGTCCTTGTCTTTTCTTGCCTGCTGTCTTTTCTCTATGAGCTCCTCAACATGAGAATCAAGATCGTCATGATCTATGGTAAACTGGAGTCCTAAAACTCCCATCATCCTCTCCAGCTTCTCGAATACAGCCATAAGCATCTGTGTGGAGCTGTCCGAATCAAGACTTGTATTTGCGAACTTCACAAGCTCAAAGATAGCGGCAATGGCATCTGCTGTATTGAAGTCATCATCCATTGCATCCTCGAACTTCTCGACATATTCCTTTGTCGTATCTAGCAGCTCGTCCTCCTCCTCGCTCATCTCCATCTCGCTTGCAGAGGCTATCAGATCCTTAAGCCTGTCTCCGCAGGTACGGATACGGATAAGGCCGTTCTTGGCGGACTCCATAAGGTCCTCGGAATAGTTCAGAGGACTTCTGTACTGAGCCTGGAGCATGAAGAAGCGTAGTACATCTCCGTTATATCTCTTCAGGATCTCTCTTACAAGCAGGAAGTTACCCAGGGACTTGCTCATCTTTTTATTGTCGATATTCAGGAAGCCGTTGTGCATCCAGTAGTGGGCGAACGGAACTCCGTTAGCCACCTCTGACTGGGCTATCTCATTCTCATGATGAGGAAAGATAAGATCCTCTCCTCCTGCATGGATATCTATCGTATCGCCCAGATACTTCCTCGACATGACAGAGCACTCTATATGCCAGCCCGGTCTTCCGTCGCACCATGGTGACTGCCAGGATGGCTCTCCCTCCTTCTTCGGCTTCCATAGAACGAAGTCCAGATAATCCTCCTTGTCATCACCTGTGACCTTTATGTCACGGTGGCCTGCCTCCAGATCATCTATATTCTTGTGGGAGAGCTTGCCGTATCCAGGGAAGCTCCTTGTACGGTAGTATACCGTCCCGTCCTTTGCCACATAGGCACTTCCCTTTTCTATAAGGGTCTCTATCATCGATATCATGCCGTCGATCTCCTGAGTGGCCTGAGGATTGGCTGTGGCAGGCATGATATTCATGGACTCCATATCCTTTTTGCACTCAGCAATATAGAAATCAGCCACCTCCTTGGCTGTCTTGCCTTCCTCATTGGCCTCTCTTATGATCTTGTCATCCACATCTGTAAAATTGGATACATAGTCTACCTTGTAGCCCTTATAAAGGAAATACCTGCGGACCGTGTCAAATACGATCATAGGGCGGGCATTTCCTATATGAATGTAGTTGTAGACAGTAGGACCGCATACATACATGCTGACCCTGCCATCCTTTATTGGAACAAAATCTTCTTTTCTACGGGTGAGAGTATTGTAAATTCTTATCATGGTATTCTCCTTATTTCCTCCCTGGGCATCCCTGACAGCCGCATCCGGCTGAATAAGCTGCATCATAGATAGAATCGACAAGGCAGACACAGGAGGCGCTTATTCCCTCGCCTCTGCCTGTAAAGCCCAGATGCTCCTCTGTAGTAGCCTTGATATTCACCAGATCGGGGGCAATCTCCAGATCTGCTGCTATATTCTCCTTCATCCGGTCTATATATGGGCGAAGCCTGGGTGCCTGGGCTATGACCGTTGCATCGATATTTCCTGCGACAAAGCCCCTGTCTAATAGCTTCTGTCTGACGTTTCTTAAGAGCTCTCTGGAATCGGCTCCCCTGTATCTGTCATCGCTGTCAGGAAAATGAAGTCCTATATCTCCCAGTCCTGCTGCTCCGAGCAGGGCATCCATCACTGCATGGATCAGGACATCCGCGTCTGAATGTCCCAGCAGTCCCTTCTCATAAGGGATCCTCACGCCACCAATGATCAGGTCCCTTCCTGTGACCAGACGATGAACGTCATATCCGTTTCCTATCCTCATTTACATCTCCTCTGACAGATAATACATAATAGATCGATTATAAAGCGATAAAAAGCGGCTGTCAACCACCGCCGGTAAACAAAAACGGACGGAACCCTAAGGCTCCGTCCGCTCCATTGCAATAGCGAGAAAGAGATTCGAACTCTTGACACCACGGGTATGAACCGTGTGCTCTAGCCAACTGAGCTATCTCGCCGCATCTGCGAAATGCAGATAAATGGGACCTATAGGGCTCGAACCTATGACCCTCTGCTTGTAAGGCAGATGCTCTCCCAGCTGAGCTAAGATCCCTCATCGACACGGATTCCGCTTCTACATGCCAGTCTTGAAAAACAGACAAATATGTAAGCTGCTCCATCGTGTCTCCTCTCCCCAGAAAGCAGGCTTTCTGGGGGCCCCTTTGATCATGCACTTTGCTTTCTCTCAGGCGACTTGTACAGTTTATCAAATGTCTGAGAGAATGTCAAGGAGTTTTTTAAAAAATTAATCGTCGGATTCTTCATCATCCGTTGTGTTGTAGACTGTCCTCTTACGAGCCATTTCATCGGACTCGAGATACTCGTCGTAGGTCGTGATCTTGTCGATCAGGCTGCCGTCAGGAAGGATCTCCATTATACGGTTCGCCGTAGTCTCTACTATCTGGTGATCCCTTGAGGAAAAGAGCAGGACTCCCTTGAACTTAATAAGTCCCTGGTTCAAAGCCGTGATCGACTCCATGTCGAGATGGTCGGTAGGCTCGTCAAGGATAAGGACATTTGATGCCTCTATCATCATCCTCGAAAGCAGGACCCTTACCCTCTCACCTCCGGAAAGGACCTTCATCTTCTTATTGCCATCCTCACCGGCGAATAGCATCCTTCCAAGGAAGCCACGGACATAGGTTGCATCCTTTATCTCTGAGAACTGGGTAAGCCAGTCAGCTATTATCATGTCGTTGTCGAATATGGCTGTATTGTCCTTAGGGAAATATGACTGGGATGTCGTGACTCCCCATTTATAGTCACCGCTGTCAGGCTCCATATTTCCTGAAAGTATCTCGAAAAGGACTGTCTTTGCAGCCTCATTTCCTCCTACAAGAGCGATCTTGTCATCATGGCCCACTACAAAGGATATATTGTCAAGGACCTTCTTCCCGTTTATAGTCTTTGTAAGTCCTTCGACTGTAAGGACCTCATTTCCTATCTCTCTCTTAGGACGGAAGTCTATATAAGGATACTTCCTTGATGAAGGGCGTATATCATCCAGCTCGATCTTCTCAAGAGCCTTCTTTCGTGAGGTGGCCTGCTTGCTCTTGGCAGCATTGGCTGAGAATCTGGAGATGAATTCCTTCAGCTCCTTGATCTGCTCCTCCTTCTTCTTATTGGCTTCCTTCCTCTGCTTTAAGATAAGCTGGGATGACTCATACCAGAAATCATAGTTTCCTGAGTAGAGCTGTATCTTGCCATAATCGATATCCGCTATATGTGTGCAGACCTTGTTCAGGAAATATCTGTCGTGGGAAACGACTATGACCGTATTCTCAAAGTTGATGAGGAACTCCTCAAGCCAGCCAATGGCATCGAGATCGAGATGGTTTGTAGGCTCGTCGAGAAGCAGTATATCCGGATTCCCGAAAAGAGCTCTGGCAAGAAGGACCTTGACCTTTAAAGCTCCCGGAAGCTCCTTCATCTGCATGCTATGATACTTTGTATCAACTCCAAGCCCATTAAGCAGGGTCTCGGCGTCGCTCTCGGCATTCCAGCCATCCATATCGGCGAACTCAGCCTCAAGCTCTGATGCCCTGATACCGTCCTCATCGGAAAAATCAGGCTTGGCGTATATAGCATCCTTTTCCTCCCTGACATCGTAGAGATGCTGGTTTCCCTGGATCACTGTATCAAGGACCTGCTGCTCGTCATACTTGAACTGGTCCTGCTCGAGGAAGGACAGTCTCTGTCCCGGTGTGATGGAGATCTCTCCTGTCGTCGGCTCAAGCCTTCCTGAAAGGATCTTTAAAAAGGTGGACTTACCGGCGCCATTTGCGCCGATGATCCCGTAGCAGTTCCCTTCTGTAAACTTGATATTTACGTCCTCGAATAATGCCTTCTTCCCTACCCGAAGGGAAATATTAGAAGCCTGTATCATCTGTATCCTCCGTCGATTTGCAAAACTTTTCTTATTTTACAGGAAAATATCCTATTTATCAAGTATCAGTCCGAGCCTTGAAAGAGCATTGAAGACTCCGTCCTGTCCGATCGGGCTTGTAACCATATCGCTTGCGGCCTTTGCCTCCTCGCTGCCATTTCCCATTGCAACTCCGACTCCGGCATGGGAAAGCATATCTATATCGTTTACCCCGTCTCCTATGGCCACAGTATCACTTATATCTATCCCGAATTTCTCACAGACCTTGTCGATTATCGAGGCCTTGGTATGTCCTGCCGGAACAAGCTCACAGACCTCACTGTTATGGGCCATGAACTGGTAATATTTCCCCAGCTCCTTCCTGCACGAATCCACGTCTGCCAGAGGAGCCGGTGTAGCACAGCTTAGCTTGCTTATCTCCCAGCTGCCCCAGTTATCCTTTATGGAAAGAAGATCATCTCCCAGCTCATCCTTAAGCTTCATTCCGAAAAAATCATTTGCGAAATCCTGATCATCCAGATAGAGATTATATCTGCCCTCCAGAACAGGCTTGAAATGATACTTCCTAACGGTCTCTACCGTATGGATTACAAGATCGTCTGATATCCTATGATAGTAAAGGGCCTCGCCGCCGATCTCAAGCATGGTGCCGCATCCGCAGCAGATACCATCAAAGCCTATATCAAGCAGATTCCGCCTTCTCACAAAGGCCCTTGTCCGTCCTGTATTGATAAAGGCCAGATGCCCGTTCCTCTGCAGTTCATGGATCGCCCTTACCGTGCTGTCAGGTATCTGATTGTTCAGATCCCAGAGTGTTCCGTCAATATCAAAAAAAACAGCTTTTCTAGTCATTATCTTCTCCGTTTCTGATTTCGTACGATTTTAACATTTATTTTTTTTATCCACAAGTGTATAATTGAGGGGTTATTAAGATTTAAGAGACTTACGGAGCACCCAATGGATCAGAAGAAGAATAAAGAAGTCACCTATCTTGAATGCGAAAAACAGTATATCTTTTATCTGCTTATTTTTGCCGGAGGAGTATTCGGCGGCTATACCTTTGTGATGAGGGGAGGAGTGTTCTGCAATGCGCAGACTGCAAACCTCGTAATGCTTGCCATACATTTAGGTCAGGGAGATTTCAAGGGAGCTGCTTATTATTTCCTGCCATTTCTGGCTTATCTGAGCGGGACCATGATATCAGAGGCTCTGGCCTTCCGTATAAAGAAAATGAAGCTTATGAGATGGGATACCCTGCTTGTAGGGATAGAGGCCATTGTAACCTTCGCGCTAGGCTTCATACCGAGCCAGGCTCCTGATCAGATCTGCCAGATTTCCCTTAACTTCCTTGCGGCAATGCAGTTCAACACCTTCCGCCAGGCCGAGGGAATAGGTATGGCTACGACCTTTATCACTAACCATGTAAGACAGTTCGGAAGCAATATAGTAAAGTATCTCCACCATCACAGGCCTGACAGCAGAAGCCGTTTCACCCGCCACGGCATTATGATACTTTCCTTTGTGAGCGGAGCTGCTGTCTGCTCAGGCCTCTGTCTTCTTATTAAGGATTATGCTATATGGACAGCAACTGCAGTCGAGATATTTGTCTTCATAAGGCTGCTGACTGCTGACAGAACATATGAAAAGGGGCTTCTTTTCATGAAGCCCCGGGGACACTGAATCAGTTCTTGAATGAATGGATAGGTGCCGGGATACGCCCCTTGCGGTTTACAAAGTCCTGACAGTCGAACTGATTTACAGGCATTATCGGCGCATAGCCCAAAAGCCCTCCGAACTGAACGCTGTCTCCTACTCCCTTACCAATCACAGGAATAAGACGTACTGCTGTTGTCTTCTGATTTACCATTCCTATCGCCATCTCATCGGCTATTATTCCTGATATGGTCGTCGCCTTTGTATCTCCAGGAATAGCTATCATATCAAGTCCTACCGAGCAGACGCAGGTCATGGCTTCAAGCTTTTCTATCGTAAGGGCTCCGGCCTCGACTGAATCGATCATACCCTGATCCTCTGATACAGGGATAAAGGCTCCTGAAAGTCCTCCTACATATGAGGAGGCCATTATACCGCCCTTTTTGACCTGATCATTAAGAAGTGCGAGTGCTGCGGTCGTTCCAGGAGCTCCTGCCCTCTCAAGACCTATCTCCTCAAGTATATCAGCAACTGAATCTCCTATGGCCGGAGTCGGCGCAAGGGAGAGATCTATGATACCAAAAGGTATATGGAGCATCCTGCTTGCTTCCTTTGCGACGGCCTGACCGACTCTTGTGATCTTGAAGGCGGTCTTTTTTATCGTCTCGCAGAGGACCTCAAACGACTCTCCTCTGACACGGGAAAGAGCAGTCTTTACCACTCCCGGTCCTGACACTCCGACATTTATTATAGCATCTGCCTCCGAAACTCCATGGAAGGCGCCCGCCATGAACGGGTTGTCGTCAGGAGCATTGCAGAATACCACAAGCTTGGCACAACCGATAGAATCAGCCTCCTTTGTAGCAAGCGCAGTATCCTTTACTACCTGGCCCAGGAGACGTACGGCATCCATATTGATCCCGGTCCTGGTCGAGCCGACATTTATAGATGAGCATACAAAGTCAGTAACTGAAAGAGCCTCAGGGATCGATTCGATAAGATATCTGTCCTGGGTAGTCATTCCCTTACTTACGATCGCAGAATATCCTCCAAGGAAGTTTACCCCAACTGTCTTTGCCGCTCTGTCAAGGGTCCTTGCAATGGTCACATAGTCCTTAGGGCTGTGGCAGGCTGCTGCGCCTATCATAGCTATAGGAGTGACGGATATCCTTTTATTTACTATAGGGATACCGAATTCCTTCTCTATCCTTTCACCTGCTGGGACCAGATCCTTTGCTACTGTAGTGATCTTCTTGTAAATATTGTCATTTAATCTGTCAAGATCAGAATCCATACAGTCAAAAAGACTAATCCCTATCGTTATGGTTCTTACATCAAGGTTCTCATCGGAGACCATCCTGTTGGTCTCTTCTACTTCTAAAATATTAATCATTTTTCTTTCCTCAGATACGATGCATCATCTCAAAAATCTCTTCCTTCTGGCACCTGATATCTACTCCTATATCTGATCCGATATCTGAAAGCCCCTTCTGTATATCTCCGAAGGACTGATCAGCGGCACTCGTATCCACTATCATCATCATAGTAAAGAATCCGTCAAGGATAGTCTGGGAAATATCGAGCACATTTGCCTTATGGTCTGAAAGATAGGTGCAGACCTTTGCAATGATTCCTACCGCATCCTTTCCTACAACGCTGATGATCGTTCTGTTCTTACTTTCCATGGTTTTCTCCTTATACTACTACTTTTTCCGAGACCTGATGTCTCGATGCCACTGTTATATTGAAATCCTTCGCTTTGTAAGGATTGTCTCCATCCGTGATCTCCTGGCCTACTGTCTCAAGCGCCAGCGGTCCGTAATTATTCTCTGCGGAAAGATGGCCGAGATATACATGTTCCATGTGATCATTCAGGATACGGCCAAGAAGCTGTCCCGACAGGGAATTGGAAAGATGACCATAGTCGCTTCTAATCCTCCGCTTCAGCTGGTAAGGATAGGGCCCGCAGGAGAGCATGTTTTCATCGTGGTTTGCCTCTAAGAGGACAGCTGAGAGTCCCTGCAGCTCATCTACTATATGATCATCATAACAGCCAAGATCTGTGACTACTCCTACCTTTTTTCCGGAATCGTCATTTATAATATATCCTACAGGATCTGCTGCATCATGACAGATGTGGACCGGCCTGACCCCGAGACTTCCTATCTGAAAGCTCTCGTCTGCATGGATTACAGAAAAAAGCGACTGGTCTACCTTCCCTATCCGTCCGTCACGCAGGATGGCATCTATAGTACCTGCTGTCGCATAAACCTTAAGCGCATATCTGCGCATCAGAACGCCAAGCCCTGCAATATGATCAATATGCTCATGCGTGATAAGGATACCCGCACAGTCTGGTGTCGTCAGATCATACTGGTTAAGTCCCTTTTCTGTCTTCTTGCCGGAAATACCGCAGTCCACCAGCACATGATCCCTGTCATTGCCGACTAAGATACAGTTGCCGCTGCTACCGCTGGCAATCGAAAACATTTCCATTGAGTCCTCCAATCGGACGCTTATTTCATCTCTTTATTCGAAAAACTCCACGCTAAGCTCGTCTCCGTCTGAAACCGGCTCGGCGTATCCGCACTTTGCTCCGTTTTTCATGGTCTTTACTATCCTGCCATTGGCCTGGTTGACATCAAAATTTACAGCTGCAAGTACATCTGCAAATATATAATCGAGTCTTCCTGACAGGGTAACATCATCTCCGTTGAATTTCACCTGTATCTGGTTGCCGGCCTTCTTTGGAATGTCAGCAAAAGCCTCGCTTGTAAGCGGAGTCGCCGGAAGGTCAGGAGTATTGGTGGCTGCCTGCTCAGGCTCATTCTTGTTCTCCTTCTCTTCCTTTTCATCAGGAAGCTCCTCTGCCTCCTCTTCCTCCTTCTTGAAGCCCTTGCCTGTAAGAGTCCATTCTATCGAGAAATTCTCATAGATCAGGGTATTCATGTCGGCTGGGTTTTTATTGACAAGGATCTGATGATCCGGATCAGGCTCCACATCCATGAACTGAGCCAGCTGAGAAACAGTATAGTAACTCCTTGTCTCTATATCGTCTCCATCCTTTATCTCGTAGTTTCCCGGAGTGAGGACTCCGTTTACCTCTACGAACTCAGGACATCTGACCTTTGTGCCATTTACTATAAATGAAACAAAGGCTCTTGTAAACTCCTCGAGATTTTCTATCCTTAGCGAGCCCATCTCTCCGGCTGTAGAGCCTGTGATCGTTACTGTCGCATTCGGGATCAGGACAGTATTAAGAGAAGCTTCGTGGCCGTTCATGACTACCTTGGCTGACTCACCCTCATGACCTCTTACCATCCTCTCCTGTCCATTTACAGTGAAATGAATCTCCTTTCCTCTTCTCGGGAAAAGCTCAGCCGTATCCATGCCGCTCTGCATGGCTGCATCAACGACCTTCAGATGTCCGTTATCATAAAGCTTCATCATCTCTCCGTTGAAATGGATCATGATGAAATTATTCTTCTGCTCATAATAGTTCATGCAGATACCAATAGGAGTAACAAGAAGAGGATCCTTTTTCACTCCGTCAGGGAATGTGATGTTTTTCATTACCTCCTCCCCACGGAGAGCCACTCTTTCTGAAACCACACCCAGCTTCTTTGCCAGATGCTCGCAGAAGCCATGGACCTTTCCTCCGCCTCCTACCACAAAGGCAGCAGCAACAGGCTTGTCGCCGTTAAGCTCTGTTATCTTTTCTGCAACTGCATCGGTTATCTTCGTCATTACAGGATCAGTAAGCTTCCAGACATCCTCTGACGGTATAGTATGGGAGATACCCATGATGTCATTATAGGTGACCTCATCCCTATCCGTAGAATCCTTCTTGATCTGCTCAGCCGTATCGAAATCGACAAGGAAGGCCTGGACTAAGACCTCTGTAAGCTCGTCGCCGGCATAAGGGATCATGCCGTAGGCAATTATCCCTCCGTCTCTTGTGATACAGATATCGGAGGTACCGGCTCCTACATCTATAAGGGCGATATTTAACATCCTGAAATTCTTCGGAATAGCAACGGATATGGCAGCTATTGGCTCGAGTGTCATATTCATAACGGAAAGCCCGGCTCTTTCAACTGCAGAATACAATCCGTCCACTACATCCTCAGGGAGGAAGGTAACTATTATTACCTCCTCTATCCTTGTAGCCTTATGGCCCTCGAGATTGGAGAAAAGCTCTCCGTTCAGATAATACTTCATCGTCGAGTAACCGACACAGTAGAATCTGTAAGGACCTCCGTCTAAGTTAATATCCCTCTGGGCCTGATCGACTCCCATCAGATCAAGGGTATTGATATCATCTCCTGTGACGACAGTCTCCTCGTCGAAGTCCATCTCGACCCTTGTCGTAACGGTACGGAGCACTCGACCAGCGGCTGCTATACAGACCTCATGGAGCCTGATTCCCAGCCTTTCATTCAGATCATCTGTGACCCTTCTTATGATATCAGCCACCATGCCTATATCATGGATCTGACCGTCAAGCATGGCTCTGGCCTTATGCTCCATGCTGGACATGGCAAGGACATGAAAATCGTCCTCGCCCTCCTGATATCCTACTGTACCTACTACATTTCTGGTACCTATATCAAGACTGTATACAAGCTCCCTGTCATCAGGAACAGCCATCCTGCTCTTATCCATTTCCTTATCAGTCTTATCCTTTGATCCTTCTCCCTTAGCTCCCAGCAAACGCTTCATCTCCCTTTTCACTTCCGGAAAACCTCTTTCAAGCCCATATGAATTATCGATGGTCACCTGACATCTGTGACGGAATTCCTCATCTGAAAGCTGGGCCGAAAGAATGGCATCGATCTTCTGATCCGAATATCCTCTGGAGGTCTTAAGTCTCTTTTTCCGAACCTCCTTTGATGCATAGATATACCAGATCTCATCACATATGCTGTCATAGCCCTCCTCAAGCAAGAGAGCCGCCTCAAGGAAAAAGGCATCGACGGTTCCGGACTTTCTGGCAAGAGAAACCCTGTTTAGTATCTCCTCCTTTACTGCCGGATGTACTATCTGATCAAGCCTTTCTCTCTTAGCGTCGTCACTATATATCAGATCCGACAGCTTCTTCCATTCTATACGGAGCTTGCCTGGATGTGAGGCATCATAAGCTCCCCATATATCCTCTGATCCGAATTCGTCTCTTATTATGTCATAGCAGGCATGACCGGGTGTCTCCAGCTGTCTTGCCAGATCATCCGCATGTAATACCTCGACCTTATAATTCTTTTCAATAAAGGACAGCACCTCGCTTTTTCCGGCACCGACTCCTCCTGTTATTCCTATAAAATGCATAAATTCCCTCACCAGTCTCCCGCATCATGTATTATAGCACTTCAGAGCAGTTCTGCAAACAGGCGCAGTAGCATCTGAGGCAGCTTTAAAAGCCCCTTTCTTCCTGCCCTGTAGTCTAAGGTGACCTCCTCCCCCTCTGCTGCTGTCATAAGGAAGTCCTCCTTTGCATCTATTACCGCATCGCAGTATCCGAAAAATACTCCGTTTTCAAAATGATGGTAAAAACTTCTGTAGTCAAAATTGATAGTTCCGCAGAAGCAGTAGGAATCATCACAGACCATCATCTTTCCATGCATGAAGCCCGGTCTCCATTCATAGATCCTTACACCTCTTTTGCAGAGATCATGATAAAAGGATCTCGTGATAGAATAAACGACTTTCTTGTCAGGTATTCCGGGCGTTATTATCCTTACATCGACTCCCCTCATGGCTGCAAGAGAAAGAGCGCATTTAAGCTCATCTGTAATGATAAGATATGGAGTCATTATATAGGCATAGCTGTTGGCCTTACTTAGCATTGTGATGTATACATCCTCTCCGACCTCCAGCTCATCCATAGGAGAGTCGGCAAATGGTACCACGAAGCCCTTTCCTTCTTCCTCCTTTTTTGCTACCAGGAATCTGTCATAGATCTGATCCTTTTCGAAATTCTTTTTTGTCGCATTCCAGTTTTCAAGAAAGATCACTGTCATCGAATCGACTGCCTGGCCAGTTATCCTTATCCCGCAGTCCTTCCAGGCTCTGTAGGGTCTTTCTATGTTGAAGTATTCGTCAGCGAGATTATAGCCTCCTGTATGGGCTATACGTCCGTCTATCACTGTAATCTTCCTGTGATCCCTGTTGTTTAAAAACCTGTTTAAGCCGGGAAAGAAGGGGTTGAATACCCTGCATTTGATGCCAAGAGAATTAAGCTTTTTAGAAAAAGCCGTATTGATAAAGCCTATGCTTCCCAGATCATCATAGAAGACCCTGACCTCCACGCCGTCCTTTACCTTTTCGACAAGTATTTCCTCTATCTGCTTCCAGGCCTCCTTGTCATCTATAGCAAAGTACTCCATGAAGATGAAATTCTCTGCGCTTCTCAGGTCAGAAAGAAGGGACGAAAGAGCCTCTGTCGTATCTCCGAAATACCTGACCTGGCTGTTTACATAGACGGGAAAATGTGCCTGATCGTGCAGATAGGTGCATACCGCTCCGGCAGCAGGATCTGTGTCACTTACCAGCTCTTTAAGATCATCGTTGCCCTCAAGCATGGGATAGAGCCTTTCATCTATCTGCCTGTAACGTTTTTTCATCTGGTAGGTATGAGCATTTAGCCCGATAAGCAGATACATGATTATTCCAAAGACCGGAAGCACCATTATAAGTATTATCCAGGGTATCTTGAAGGCAGCGTTCCTGTCCTCATTGTAGATAAAGATCACAAGGACTAAAGCCAGGGCCCTTGTCACCATATTTATCCACTCTGCCTCAGCATTAAGCCTGGTAAAAAGATTTGTTATCAGGAATATCTCAAAGCTTATGGCAATGATAGCCGTAACCATACGAAATATCCCGTTTTTTCTGGCCGCTCTTTTCTCTGGAGATGATCTTTTATGTGTACGAATCCTTTTTTCACCCATAGAATAAAACCCTAGTGTGCGCTATACCAGTCATTTCCCTCCTTCAGGTCCACAAGAAGCGGGACCTGAAGTGAGGCCGCGTTTTCCATTTCCTCCTTAAGTATCCTCTCCGCCTCCTCCCTCTCACTCTGCTTTGCTTCTATCAGAAGCTCATCATGAACCGAAAGAAGAAGCTTCGATGAGAGTCCCTCCCTTCTGAGCCTGCTGTATACATTGAGCATGGCTATCTTGATGATATCGGCTGCGCTTCCCTGGATCGGGGCATTCATAGCTACTCTCTCGCCAAACTGTCTTTTCATATAGGAGGGATCCGAAAGCTCCGGTATTGGTCTTCTCCTTCCGTACTTTGTCACTGCAAATCCGTTTTCCTTTGCAGATGTCACAAGAGAATCGAGGAACTCATGGAGCCTGGGATATGCCTTGAAATAATCATTGATATATTCCTGAGCCTGCTTTCTTGAGATAGAAAGATTCTCTCCCAGACCGAAGGAGCTTATACCATAGACTATGCCGAAGTTTACTGCCTTGGCCGATCTCCTCATCTCAGGCGTCACCTGATCTGTGCTTACGTGAAAAACAGCCGAAGCTGTAGCTGTATGTATGTCCCTGTCAGATCTGTAGGCCTCGATTAGATTTTTATCTCCCGACATATCGGCCAGGACACGAAGCTCGATCTGTGAATAGTCAGCGTCGAGAAAGAGAGCATCGCTGGCCGGAAGGAATACCTTCCTTATCTGCTTGCCAAGCTCAAGCCTTATAGGGATATTCTGCAGATTAGGAGCTGTGCTTGAAAGACGTCCTGTGGCCGTAACCGTCTGCTGGAAGGTCGTATGCACCCTGCCGTCTGCATTCACACAGGAGAAGAGCCCGTCAGCGTAGGTGCTCTTAAGCTTGGCATACTTCCTGTATGAAAGTACATCTGCTACTATAGGATAATCTCCGGCAAGCTCAGAAAGCACCTTCTGGGAGGTCGAATATCCGGTCTTTGTCTTTTTGCCTGATGGCAGATGAAGCCTGTCGAAAAGGACCTCTCCCAGCTGCTTTGGAGAGTTGATATTGAACTCTCCTCCGGCCTCGGAATATATCTTTTTCTCAAGTTCCTCCATATGAGAAAGAAGCTGCTGGCCGTACTTCTTCAGACGGATGGCATCCATATATATGCCTGTCCTTTCCATATCATAGAGGACAAAGACAAGCGGAAGCTCAAGCTCTGTATAAAGCTCCTCCTCACCATTCCATCGGAGCTGTTCCCTGTATCTGTCATGGGCCAGAGCCATATCCTGGGCCGATCCCGGTGTATATTCCTCCAGCGGATCGGCTATATAGCTTTCTATCCTTACATCATCGAAATATCTGTTCAGAGCCCTTCCATATGATATTTCTCCTGAAAGGGACTCCTGCCAGGCCCTCTGTTCGATTTCCATTATAGCATCATAGAGCAGGTCAGCCTCAGGGCAGGCAGCAGGCCTATCCTTGTCTGTAAATAAGGACAGCTGTCCGTCCTGATCCTCGACTATCTGAGGAGATCCCTTTATCTCTGACGGCAGGCCCTTGAGGGCTCCCAGCCTGTGGAGAAGATTCTTTATATCATAAAAGACAACATGCTCTCCTGCTCTGAGACGCATAGCTGTATTCTTCATAAGCTCACGCTGGTCCTGGTCTCCGATAAGGGCTATCTCACTTGTGTCAGCCTCCTCCCTCTGTTCCTCCTGGTCAGTGATCTGATCAGCCGGAATTATCCTTTCCTCGGAAAGCAGGCGCTCTATCAGCTGGTCTGCAGTCAGGGAGGTATATTCACAGAGCCTTTCATAGCAGGCTTTTATCTCTTCACTTTTCTCAGCTATCCTTTTTTTTATCCCGAAAAAGGATATATTCCCTGCTGCCTCAAGTCCTCCTGCCTTATCAAGGACTGCCGCCGCGCTCTTTTCTCCTATGAAATGAGACAGGGCCGTAAGAGAGGCTGACGCCGGCTCAGTGACCTTTTTCATATGGCTTCCTGTCTGGTCAAAATAAACATAAAAGATTATAAGATCAGGACCTGCCAGTGTAAGAAGATCCCTGTCGGCTGTAAGTATCCCTGTTCCATCAAGCTCCTTTAAGGACTTTTGGATCAGATGGATAACTCCCCTCATGATCTGGGTCTTCTCATCTGTATCGCAAAAAGGCAGCCCGTTTGCGGCTGCCCTTTCTATGCTGTTTATATCTGCAAATAATCTGTTTTCTTCACTCATAGCTTATATAGCCCTTGTCGCTTCCTTAAGCCAGGCTGCTTCTTCCTTAGGGAGATGAGGTGCCAGGGCCTCATATACATCTGCATGATATGCGTTTAAGGTCCTTCTCTCAGGATCTGTCAGCCCCTCCGGAATCACTGCCGAAAGATCAATAGGCACAAGGGTCAGATTACAAAATCTGTAGAACTGCCCGTACTCCGTCCTCTTATCCTCTACGACAAGAAGCTCGCTTTCTGTCCTGATACCGAACTCATCCTCAAAGTAGAGGCCGGGTTCATCGCTTGTGATCATACCCGGCACAAGCGGCACAAGATCATCAGGGTTCTTAGGATTCCATCTGAAAGCATTCGGCCCCTCATGTACGTTAAGTATATGACCTACTCCGTGTCCGGTCCCGCATCTGTAATCAAGTCCAAGATCCCACATAGGTCCTCTGGCCAGCACATCGAGGTTTGCACCGCAGACTCCCTTAGGGAAATGTGCCGCAAGAAGCCTCAGATGGCTTCTTAATACTCTTGTGAAGCATTCCTTTTCCTTATCTGTGATATCTCCTAAGACAATAGTCCTTGTGACATCAGTCGTACCTGTCAGATAGTGTCCGCCTGAGTCTACAAGCAGCATACCCTCCGGCTTAAGAGTTACTTCATGATCATGACCCGGTTCATAGTGCATAAGAGCTGCATTCTCCCTGTATGCGCTTATAGTATCGAAGCTTATATCAAGGAAATCAGAAGCAGCCTTTCGAAACTCCAAAAGCTTGTCGGCGGCGCTCATCTCTGTGATCTCTTCATTTCCGATAGCATGCTTTAGCCAGTAGATGAATCTGGTCACCGCGATACCATCCTTCAGATGAGCCTTCCTGGTGTTGGCAATCTCCGTCTCATTCTTTATCGACTTCATCAGTCTGGTCGGATTCTCTGCTCTGATCAGGCTTACCGAACTAGGAAACTCATTGACGAGTTCTGAGTTTACTACCTTAGGGTCAAGGAGCACGGTCTTTTCGGTTATAGAGTTCAGATCCTTATATATCCTGTCATAAGGACTTAAGGAAACGCCATTGTCATAAAGATATTTCTTTACAGCGACATCGAAGTCGCGTTCCATCGCATAGAGCCTGCATGAGTCCATCGTGATATAAAGGTATGACATGAAGACCGGTACACAGTGGATATCATCGCCTCTCAGGTTTAAAAGCCAGGCAATGTCATAAAGACTTGTAAGAAGGAAGCCCTCTGCTCCCTTTGCCTTCATTGCCTCCCTGACGTCTGAAAGCTTCCTTTCTGTGGATATCCCTGAATACTCCTGACTTAGTATCCAGACCTTGTGCTCTGGGAAGGATGGCCTTTCGGTGAAGAAGGCGCTTACGAGATTCTCATCTGTCTTAAGGTAGGCTCCCTTTCTGTCGCAGAGTCTCTCTGCCTGCTCAAACCAGTCCAGGGAAAAAAGCCTGCCGTCAAAACCCAGAGTAGAACCTTCCTGAAGATGCCTGTCAAGAAATTCCATCACAGTAGGGACTCCCTCTGTACCCTCCTCATAGAGCTTTATCGAGGTCCCTGCCATCTGCTGTCTGGCCTGGATGAAATATCTTCCGTCTGTCCATAGACCTGCCTCGTCGTGAGTCACGACCATTGTAGCGTTGGTCCCTGTAAATCCGCTTATATACTCGATTTCCTTAAAATAATCTCCTACGTACTCCGACATATGGTAATCGGCGAGAGTCATAATATAGATATCCACTCCTGCCTTTTCCATCTCTATGCGGAGCCTTGTCAGTCTGTTCTTTGTCATTTATTTATGTCCCATTTATCAGAAAGTGCATTTATCTGGTCGGCAAATTTTGCAAGATCCTTATTTGCCATTCCCTGGCACTTCTCTATCACACTAACAAGCCTCTGACCGGCTGCCACAAGGCGGGCAAATACATTCGACGAAGTCCTGATCCTGCCGCGGGACTTTCTTACAGCTTCCCTGCTGCCTTCCTCGATCTGCTCTCCTGTGATAAGATCAAAGGCATCTCCTGAATAAGGAGCATATGCCGCAAAGCCTGTATGCTCGGTGATATCCTTTGCATAGCCGTCAACAACATCATCATCTCCATGGACTACGAAGACCTTCCTTACCGGACTGCTGAAATTCTCTATCCATTTCAGAAGCTCTGTATGATCGGCATGTCCGCTGATACCCGGAAGATTTTCTATCCGGCAGGCGACCTTTACATCCTCGCCAAAGAGTTTTACCTCCTTAGCACCGTTCAGGAGATTAAAGCCAAGCGTACCCGGAACCTGATAGCCCACAAAGATAACTGCAGAATCGCTTCTCCAGAGATTATGCTTCAGATGATGCCTTATACGTCCTGCCTCGCACATACCTGAGGCTGAGATAATGACCTTTGGCGTCGAGTCTGTATTGATCGCCTTCGACTCATCCGGAGTGACCGCAACCTTTAGACCCGGAAAGGCTATAGGATTTATACCATGTCCTACAAGATTGAGTGCCTCCTCGTCAAAGCATTCGGCTACATTCATAGAAAAGACATGAGTAGCCTCAACCGCCAGAGGGGAATCCATCACGACTTGAAATCCGGTGTCGATCTTCTTTACCAGACCCTCCTCCTTTATCCGCCTTATAGAATAAAGGATCTCCTGGGTACGTCCTACGGAAAAGGCCGGTATCACCACATTGCCGCCGCCCGATAAGGTATCCTCTATCACGGATGCAAGAAGCCTTGCGAAATCCCTCTTAGGACCATGCTCCCTGTTGCCGTAGGTAGCCTCTGTAAGTACATAGTCAGCCTTAGTAAGGAGCTCAGGATCCTTTATCAGAGGTCTGTCGGGATTTCCTATATCTCCTGAGAAGACTATGGTCCTGCTGACTCCGTTTTCCTGCAGGTCGATGGAGATGGAGGCTGATCCGAGCAGATGCCCTGCATCATAGAAGGTAGCCGTTATATCATCAGAAACATGGATCTGCTCATGATATCTGACCGGCACGAAGAGAGGCAGGACACCGTAGACATCCTGCATTGTATAAACCGGAACCACCTCCGATCCGCCTGCCCTTCTGGCCTTACGGTTCTTCCACTCTGCCTCCGATTCCTGAATATGAGCAGAATCGCGAAGCATTATATCACACAGATCGCAGGTCGCCTCTGTAGCAAAGATCTGTCCTCTGAAGCCCCTGGCATAGAGAAGAGGAAGCAGACCACTGTGATCTATATGAGCATGTGTTATGAAGCAGTAGTCTATATCTGCTGCAGGAACCGGCAGATCCTGATTCTCATATATGTCAGGTCCCTGCTGCATTCCGCAATCAACTAAAAACCTTTTCCCCGCGGCCTCCACATAATGACAGCTTCCAGTCACCTCATGGCAGGCTCCTATGAAATTTATCTTCATAAAAAACACCCCTTATACAAAAGCCGCAGCCGGCTCACTTTCTCCCGGCTGCGACCCTTAAACGTCTATTATTTGTTGCCATTCTTAAGGAAGTCAGGAATCTGGATATCCCTTTCCTTTACAGAGCTTTTTGGCGCCTCCGGCTTGATCATTCCCGTGAATCCGCCGTTCGAGGACTGGGTGCCATCTGATGAACCCTTGATCCCGCTTAAGATATCGTCCATCTCCTTGTCTGTAAGCCTGGACTTGGCCGTAGTAGCAGCCTCATTCCTTGAAACATTGCTCGTAGGAGGAACATATGGCTTGAAACGGGTGTGACCGCTCTCATCCTTCTTCCCTGTGGCAGCTGCTCTCCTCATATCAGACTTAGGATCCTCAAGTCCTGTGGCAATGACTGTTACCTTGATCTGGTCAGTCATGGACTCATCATCAGACTGTCCTACTCCTACTATGACATTTGCATTGTCACCTACTATATTCTTGACATAGTCAGAAGCGTCATTTACATCATAAAGAGTGACATCTCCGCTGACATTGATTATGACGTCTGAGGCGCCATCGATCTTCGTCTCGAGAAGAGGCGATGAAACAGCCTGCTGGACTGCCTCGCTTGCCTTGTCATCACCCTGTCCGACTCCGATACCGATATGTGCAAGTCCCTTATCCTTCATGACTGTCGTGATATCTGCGAAGTCGAGATTGATAAGTGAGTTTACATTGATAAGGTCCGTAATGCCCTGAACAGACTGCTGGAGGACCTCATCAGCCTTCTTCAGTGCGTCCTGAATCGATGTCCTTCTGTCTACTATCTCCAGAAGTCTGTCATTTGGGATAACGATCAGAGTATCTACATTGGCCTTCAGTCTCTCTATGCCCGAAAGTGCATTATTCATACGGACTCTGGCCTCAAATGTGAAGGGCTTTGTGACTACTCCTACGGTAAGAATGCCAAGCTCCTTTGCAATCTGAGCGACCACAGGAGCAGCTCCGGTTCCGGTTCCGCCACCCATTCCACAGGTAACGAAGACCATGTCGTAATCCTTTACGGCATCTGATATATCCTGAGAGCTCTCCTCTGCGGCCTTCTGTCCCTTCTCGGGAACTCCGCCGGCGCCTAATCCCTTTGTGAGCTTTTCACCGATCTGAAGGAGCTCAGGTGCCTTGCAGCTGTCGAGTGCCTGCTTATCGGTGTTCACGCCAAGGAAATCTACTCCTTTGACTCCTTCGTCCACCATACGGTTTACAGCATTATTTCCACCACCGCCGACTCCGACAACGAGAATCTTCGCTCCGCCTAGTCCGTTATTCTCCTCAGTTACTTGTATCAAGGGTGTTTCCTCCTAACTCATAAAAGCGTCTGTCAGCTTTTAAATCTCATTACAATATAATAAGTTTTTTTGCTCAAATACGCAACCCTTTTTTAAAAAAATTCAATCAGCATCGAATACAATATCTGTATTATCACTGGAGAAATTTTCAAAATGTAGTGTTCCAGACTCGCCTGCTACCTTTGGCAGGATGTAGGATAGCCTTAAGAGCTTTTCCTTAAGCCCGTCACTTGTTCCCATTTTTACAGTGACACTTCCGCATGACAGGCTGATCTCGCCGCTATCTCCGAAGTTAACCGAATCTATATTAAGATTCATGCTGGTTTTAGCATGGAAGATCCGCCTTAGCGCTGTCATCCTGTTTTCTGCGACCGGATAGCTTTTCCCTGTCACTATCCTTTTCTTTGTCGATAGTCCTGATACTGGTATGGCAGATGAAAGAAGCTTTTTATTCACCTCTGCTACCCTGCCCTCCCGGTCAAGATAGATATGGTTATCATCCTTTCCATCTATATATCCGGCTATCTGCTTTTCGCTGACCCTTATCACAAGGGTATGAAAGCCCTTCAGTGAAACATCTGTCTTGCTTACAAATGGTATGTCCCTTCTCGGATGAAGCCTGTTACGGACTACCTCCCAGGCGCCGTTGCTTTTGTAGCGGTCATTTAGTACTATTTCCTCAAGCTGTGCATCGGTATAGATGGTATTGCCATATACCCTTACCTGTCTTACAGAACAGACTGCCAGAAGAAACACCAGAAGTCCAAGGACCATGATCATTATAAAAAATATTATATTGATCCTGTAAAATCTGGCCGGAGAAAACCTCTTCTTTTCCTGTGTCATCAGAATTCTCCTCCCAGGTCTATCCGATCAAGCCTTATCTGCCGTGATACCGAAAGCACCATGCCTATCTCACACATAGTACAAAGAAGAGATGAGCCTCCATAGCTTATGAAGGGAAGGGTGACTCCGGTGTTTGGAAGGACGTTTGTAACGACAAGCATATTGAGGATGACCTGCAGGGAAATATGCAGGAAGACTCCTATAGCTATAAAAGATCCGAACATGCTCTCAGCATTTACTGCTATTAGATATATCCTCCAGAGCAGTAGAACATACATAAGTATCAGGCATATCACTCCGAATACTCCCAGCTCCTCCACTATTACAGAAAAGATCATGTCATTCTGCGATTCAGGAAGATTTCCCAGCTTTGTAGCACTCTGTCCTATTCCCTTGCCAAAAAGTCCGCCTGAGCCTATGGCATACAAGCCCTCAAGCACCTGGAAGCCTGCATTCTGGGTGGCCTTCTCAGGATGCTGCCAGTAATATATTCTCCTCATCCTGTAGTTGTCCGGTTCGGCATTGGACCTTGTTATTATAAGGACCGCGCCGATAAGCACTATGATCATACAAAAGATTATCATAGCATACAGAGGCTTCTTGCGTTTACTTGCTATAAGAAGCATTCCGATCCCTATAAGGGCAATGATTGCTGCCGTAGTGAGATTAGTGATGAATACAGGTATCACGGCCATAAAGATATAGAATAGGCAGTGCAGATTGAAGACCATGCTGCCAAGATACCTCGTATGATCTGCAACAAAGCAGGCAAGCATTATTATGATCGCTATCTTCATAAGCTCCGATGGCTGAAAGGATACGGGGCCAAGCCTTATCCATCTTGTCGAGCCGTTTCCGCTGTGTCCTACAAAAAGCACTGCGATATTAATAAGCAGTATAGCCCAGTATAACGCCGGAGCAGCTCTTCTTAATATACGGGGTTTTATGATTATAGCTATTCCCATACCCACAGCCCCTAATATCATATAAAAAAGCTGCTTCTTAAGATAATGGGCCGGATTGGCGTACTTTACGGACGCTATATAGGCACTTGAGGAATAGAGCATCACGATCCCGAAAAAAAGCAGCAGAATAACTACACCCAGAAGGATGTAGTCGAAATATCTGACCTTGGAATAATCCCTGAATTTTGCTATCCTCGTTCTGCTCTTACCAGCCATCAGTCCGCTAATTTCCTCACATAGTCCTTGAACTCGTCACCACGGGTCTCATAGTTTGCAAACATATCCCAGCTTGCACAGGCAGGCGACAGTAGGACATCGTCTCCACTTTCTGCTGCAAGTGCACATTTATCTATTGCCTCAGTCAGGCTTTTGGCAAACTCATAGTCGCTAAAGCCATGCCTTTTACAGCAGTCGGCTATCTTATCACGGGTAGCTCCTATAAGGACAAGTCTCTTTACCCTTCCCAGGAAGGTCTCTACCCATTCGTCATATGTGTTTCCCTTGTCATAGCCTCCGCCTATAAGAAGAACTGGTCCAGGCATTGAAAGGACAGCCTTTATCGCTGCGTCAGGATTCGTGCCCTTGGAATCATCATAATATCTGACTCCCTTTTTCTCGCAGACGAACTCTATCCTGTGCTCTACTGCCGTAAATTCAGGAAGAGCCTTCCTTATCACATCGACCGGCACACCAAGCGCCATGGTAAGAGCTATGGCAGCACAGGCATTCTCATAGTTGTGGGCTCCTATTATCTGCAATCTGTCGGTATCTATTATCTTTTCCTCACTGCCCTTATCATCGATAAAGATGGCTTTTCTATCCTCATCATAATAGATGCCGTTTTCGATCCTTCTTTTGCTTGAGAAATATACGCATCTGCTCCTAAGGGTCTTGCCAAACTCTCTTAAGACAGGATCCTCAAAATTAAGCACTGTCGTATCATCACAAGTCTGGTTTTTTACTATGGATTCCTTTACTGCTATGTAATTTTCCATAGTATGATGCCTGTTCAGATGATCAGGCGTTATATTAAGTATAGCCGCTGCCTTAGGATGGAAGCTGTCTATAGTCTCAAGCTGGAATGAGGAAACCTCGACTGCAATCCTGGTTTCTTCACTAGTCGTAAGAGCCTCACTGGTATAAGGGATACCTATATTGCCAACTATTCTTACATCCTTGAAGTATTCCTTCAGGATATGTCCTGTGAGGGCGGTCGTTGTAGTCTTTCCATTGGTACCTGTAACAGCTGCTATCTGGTCCGTATGTGAGAATTCATAAGCAAGCTCGACCTCTCCAGAAAGACGGATCCCTCTTTTTTTCAGATCCTCTGTGAATGGTATATCAAGAGGCACGCCCGGACTTAAGACAGCCTCGCCTATCTCCTTGTAACATTCCTCCGGAAGAACCTCCGTAAAAAACGGAAGGCCCTTAAGATCCGGATTATCCTTCTTGAATTCATCCGCATCCATATCGGAGCTGTTGAACAGGATCAGATCCCTGCCGGCATTCTTCAGCAGTCTGGCTGCTGCTATTCCGCTTTTTCCGAGTCCAACTACTAGATACTTCATTTTTTATCTGTCTCCTTCTGCTTCTTCTCCCGAGATATACCATAATATGGCAGCACCGTCTTAAAGATGTCATGGGCTATCTCCTGGGCATAATTGGAATGGGCCTGATCTGCGGCGTTCGGCTCATCCACAACAACATAAACGACTATCCTCGGATTCTCAACAGGTGCAAAGCCTATAAACGATACCAGATACTTTCCCTGTCGTCTGGGCTGCTTCTCAGCGGTTCCTGTCTTTCCTCCAATCGAATATCCCTTGACGGCTGCCTTTACTCCGGTACCGCCTGTTACAACAGACTTCAGATAATCCCTCATCCTGTCTGATGTGGCCTTTGATATGGTTTTCTTAAGGACTACAGGCTCATTCTTCTTTACTGTATTTCCTGATTCATCCTCTATTTTAGTCACGACTGTCGGTTTGTAAAGGGTTCCGCCGTTTATTATGGAGCAAAAGCCGCTTGCCAGCTGCACCATAGTAGTATTGAAATTCTGACCAAAGGAATTGGTCGCAAGGTTTATAGGCTGGCTCTTAAGCTGCTTCTCGCTGTAGATCAGCGTGTTGGTGCGCGGCTCTCCGGGCAAGTCTATCCCTGTCTTCTGTCCGAATCCAAACAGATGCTGGTACCTGGAGAAGTTGGCTGCTCCCTCCTTCTTTCCTATCTGCATAAGGGCATCGTTACAGGAGTGCATCAGAGCCTCCCTTATTGTCTGGATTCCGTGATGGGACTCACATCTCACATAGACCCCGCCCGGGAAGCTTTCTCCTCCGTCACAGAAGAACTTGTTCTTAGCTGACAGGGTACCGGTTTCAAAGCCAGCAGATATGGTAAAGGGCTTATAGGTCGATCCCGGCTCATAGGTATGGCTTACCGGGAAATTCTGCCAGAGCTCATTTAATGCGTCAAGCGACTCCTTATCAGTCATGCCCTTTATCTTCTTCTTTGAATAAAGGACAGTAAGGTCTCTCGGGTCATCAAGAGAAAAGGTCGGATAGGTCGACATGGCATAGATCTGTCCGTTATTTGGATTCATAACAAGAACGGCTGTATTTTTTGATCCTCTCTTATGATTGCCGGCCGCCTTTGCCATTTTGTTGTTGAACTTCTCTACAGCCTGATTTACAGCCTGCTGGGTAAGCACGTCTATAGAGGTCTGTATCGTATATCCGTTTATCGGCTCTACCACATTCTTTTCAAGGGAATTGTCCTCGTTCTGATAGCCGAATGATCTTCCGTCGGTCCCGTTCAGATAGCTGTTGTACTGGTTCTCAAGCCCGGTCACACCGGCGTTTCCGGAGGCTACAAAGCCAATGACCGATGAGGCCAGATCAGGATAGGGATACTTTCTCTCGTACTCCTTTTCAAACCAGATGCCTGCCACCTTTCCACTGCCCTCGTCTGAGTCCATGAACTTCTCGAAGGCCTTCATGCTCTGATAGCTTTCCTTCTTCTTCAGTACCCGGTACTGGCTGTCAGGATGCTTTTCTATGGCCTCTCTTACATCATCCTCGCTGATATCAGGGAAATACCTGTGCAGGGAGCTGGCTGTCGTATCCAGTATGTCCTTGTTTTTCTGCTGACTCTCTTTCAAGGCTCTGCAGTCAAGTATGACAGAGTAAACATCGATAGATGTAGCAAGAGTAGTCCCCTTGGCGTCTACTATATCTCCTCTCTTAAAGGGAATGGTCCGGTTCTGGTACTGCTGCTGCCTAAGCACCTGCTTTGCATACCTGTTACCGTTTGCAGCCTGTATATATATTACCCTTAATATAACAAAACAAAAAAGAGCAAGACAGATAAAGAACAGGGCTGTAAGAGTCCTCTGCATTCTTTTAAAAAGCCTTTTCCCTTTTCGCTTTCGTTTCCTGACTTCTGTCATAACGGCATTACCTGTTGTTTACACTCATGTAATCCTGTTCCTTTACTGTATAATACTCTATCTGGTCAGGAGAAGCATATTTCATTCCAAGCTTTTCGGCCTTCTTCTTCACTGATGAAAGACTGGCGTCAGTGCTGATCCTTGACATAAGCGCCGAATTATCTGCCTTTAGCTGTGAAAGAGTCTCCTCATCCCTTGATATGGTCTGCATTGACTCTGTGATCCCGTTTTCCAGATAGACAAAGGCTGAAAACATTGCCATAAGCACGACCCCTATACCGAAAGAAACAGCTATCCTCTTGTTTCTGGTCTTGAGAAAGCGTGCGTTCTTATGCAGTCTTCTCCTTCTTCTCTCCCTCTCCTCAAGTATTTCCTGTCTTACATGCTCCCGATGCTCCTCCTCCGTGACGAATCCGTGAGCCTCGCTCCCTCTTTCATAATAAAATGTCTGCCTCATCAGCGACTCCCTTCACTAATGTCTGATATGATCTACTGGCTGCGATGTATCAGAGGTCTTTCTTACAAAGACCCTAAGCTTCGCGCTCTTCGACCGTTTATTCTCTTCTAATTCCGCCTCTCCAGGAAGGATTGGCTTTCTGGTAAGCTCGTATCCCTTGGAGCGTTTTCCACATACACACACCGGGAAATCCGGAGGGCAGGTACATGGATATTCTTCCTTTCTGAAATGGCTCTTTACTATCCTGTCCTCAAGCGAGTGGAAGGTAATGATAGCAAGTCTTCCATCCTCATTCAGAAGATCTATCATCTGGTCTATAGTATCACTTAGAACAGTAAGCTCACTGTTAAGCTCTATCCTTATAGCCTGAAAGGTCCTCTTGGAAGGATTGCCTCCTCTGCGCCTGAATTTCTCAGGAATGGACTCCCTTATGACCCGGTTTAAGTCTCCTGTCGTCATAAGAGGCCTTTCGGCGACTATCCTTCTGGCTATCTCCCGCGCGAATTTCTCCTCGCCGTAATCCTTTATTATCCTCGCCAGATCCTTCTCAGAATAGGTATTTAAAAGATCCGCCGCAGTAAAGTCAGAGTCCCTGTCCATCCTCATATCGAGAGCCGCGTCATCTGTCCTGTAGGAAAAGCCCCGTTCAGGTGAATCGAGCTGGTAGGACGATACTCCAAGGTCGAGAAGGATACCGTCCACCTTTTCGATACCAAGTCCCGAGAGGACAGAACAGATATCTGAGTAATTATCATGTACCAGAGTGACCCTGTCCTTATAGGGTTCTAGTCTCTGCTCCGATGCCCTTATGGCGTCCATGTCCTGATCTATGCCTATCAGTCTGCCGCCCTCTGTAAGCCTTGCAGCTATCTCGCTTGAATGTCCGGCCCCTCCAAGGGTCCCATCCACATAGATCCCGTCCGGTCTTATGTCAAGGGCTTCTATTGTCTCGCCAAGCATGACCGGGTAATGTCTGAATTCACTCATAGCATAAGCCCCAGTCCGCCGAGCTTGTCGGCAACCTGATCCATATCCTCGAAGCTGTTGGCCTCTTCCCAGCGTGCCTTGTCCCAGAACTCTATGTGTCCCAGGTTTCCGGCGATCACGACCTCCTTGTTAAGGCCCGCATAGCCTCTCAGATTGGCAGGTATAAGGATCCTTCCCTGCTTGTCTATATCGCAGTCGCTGGCGCTTGAAAAGAAGAATCTTGAGAAGGCTCTTGCCTCCTTATTCGTACTGATGGTCTGCTGGAAATTTCTTCCGACCTCCTCCCACTTATCATAGGGATATCCATACAGGCAGCCGTCAAGTCCCTTGGTGATCACAAACCTCTCTCCTAAGCTTTCACGAAACTTAGCCGGGATTATCACTCTTCCCTTAGGATCGAGCGTATGGTTGTACTCACCCATGAACATGACGGTCACCTCCTTTCATGATTATCCACTCTTATGGATCCATTTCCTTACCATTCAGTCACACAATCCACCACTTCAAACCACTTTTGCAATCATAATACAGTTTTTACATAGATATTTCAACGAAAAAGTCTGTTCTATTGGCTTATTTTACTAGGGGTGGGGCAAAGTGGAGGACATTTGAGGCACCATATATGGTGGATCATGAAAACCTGTCCACAATATCGGTGATAGCAATAAAGTTTCTATGCATATTTCACAAAAATTATGTTCGGGCAGGTAAATATAGACTCTTTCATGAAAGGAGCAGATATAGTATAATATCCGGGTAACGAAAGGAGTCAGAATGTACAATGACAGCATAGCCTTTCCCCATCTTCATATATTGCTTAAGCATGTGGGAAAGCATTTAATGATCGGTAACTTCAGCATAGCCTTCTACGGCATGTGCATAGCACTCGGGATGATGCTTGCCTTTCTTTTCATAATGAGAGAGGTAAAGCGGGTCGGTATGAAACAGGACGACTTCATGGATATGTTCGTCGCCGGTATCCTGTTCGGTATTATAGGAGCAAGAATCTATTACGTCGTCTTCTCCTGGGATATGTATAAGGATGACCTGCTTCAGATCTTCAATATAAGAGGTGGCGGACTGGCTATCTACGGCGGTATCATAGGTGGCCTTATAACTGTGATCATCTGCTGTCGTATAAAAAAGCTGTCATTTTTCAAATGTGCAGATATACTCTGCTTCGGAGTGCTAATAGGCCAGATATGCGGCCGCTACGGCAATTTCTTCAACAGAGAGGCCTTCGGCAGATACACAGACAGCCTGTTTGCTATGCGACTCCCTATCGATGCCGTAAACCGCTCCTGTGATATCACGACGGAGATGATGAGAAATGCCGTAACGGTAAACGGGATAAAATGCATACAGGTCCATCCGACCTTCCTCTACGAATCAGTAATGAATCTCTGTATATTTTTCTTCCTGCTCTGGTACAGGAAGAGAAAGAAATTCGATGGTGAGATCTTCCTCTGGTATATGGCCCTTTATGGCCTTGGACGTTCCTTTATAGAAAGGCTTCGCACAGACCAGCTGATAATCCCCGGCAGCTCTGTACCGGTTTCAGCTCTGCTTGGCATCCTGCTTTTTGCAGTATGTGTCCTCTATATGTGGTTCTTTAAATATCGTAAAATGGTCCGTTCCTGGGCAGAAAAAAAGAAGGCTTAATAAGCCTTCTTTTTTTAGTCATCTGGATTTATATACATGGCATCGCCGAAACTGAAGAAACGGTATTTCTCCTTAACCGCCTCTTCATATGCCGAAAGCACATGCTCTCGTCCTGCCAGAGCTGATACCAGCATTATAAGGGTCGATTCAGGCAGATGGAAGTTAGTGATCAGTCCGTCGACTATCTTCCATTTGTATCCCGGGTAGATAAAGATTGAGGTGTCTCCCTCCTCTGCCCTCAGATGTCCGTCTTCATCTGCCGCAGTTTCTAAGGTACGGACCGATGTGGTACCAACAGCTATTATCCTGCCGCCGCTTTCCCTTGTCCTGTTGATAAGGTCTGCTGTCTCCTTTGTGACGCGGTACCACTCAGTATGCATCTGATGCTGCCTTACATCATCAACCTTTACCGGGCGGAAGGTGCCAAGGCCTACATGAAGGGTGACCTGGGCTATATTTACTCCCTTCTCCTTCACCCTTTCGAGAAGCTCTCTGGTGAAATGAAGCCCGGCTGTAGGCGCTGCTGCCGATCCGTCAAACCTGGCATAGACAGTATTATATCTGTCCCTGTCCTTAAGCTGATGTGTGATATATGGAGGAAGCGGCATCTCTCCCAGCCTGTCCAGTATCTCCTCAAAGATACCGTCATAGTGGAACTGGACAAGCCTGTCTCCTCCCTCGACCACATCGAGTATGGTCGCAGTAAGCGCTCCGTCTCCGAAGGTCACCTCGGCGCCCGGACGGAGCTTCTTTCCGGGACGCACAAGCGTCTCCCATATATCATTCTGTTTTCTCTTTAGAAGCAGGATCTCGACATGAGCTCCTGTCTCCTTCTTTATCCCAATAAGTCTTGCCGGAATGACTCTGGTGTTGTTGATGACCAGACAGTCTCCGGCTCTTAAATAATCGATGATCTCCGTGAAATGATGGTGGCTTACCTTGCCTGATCTTTTCCCAAGAACCATGAGCCTTGATGAGCTCCGGTCCTCAAGCGGATCCTGGGCGATAAGCTCCTTTGGGAGATCGTAATAGTAGTCTTTAGTGCTGTAGATGTTGTTGTTCATTGTTTTAGGTGTGAGGTTCGAGGTGTGAGGTCTGAGGTGTGAGATTCGAGGTCTCACCTCCTAAGCTCCACTCCCATCTCTCCAAGCCTTGTCAGGATATCCTCCATTGCCTGGTTTACGTCCTGGTCTGAGAGTGATCTGTCCTTTGCCCTGAAGGTCAGGCGGTAGGAGATAGACTTGTATCCATCTGCTACCTGGGCGCCTTCGTAGACATCGAAGAGCTTGACTGATTCGAGATTGTCTCCACCCTCTGCAAAGAAGATCTTTTCCACATCTCCTGCAAGCGTGCTCTTTTTCATGACAAGAGACAGATCACGGGTGGATGCCGGGAAGTTGGCTATTCCGGTGTACTTCTTATCGAAGTCAGCAAATCTCACTACATAAGGCATATCGATGACTGCCAGATAGACCCTGCCCTTGATGTCATAGTTTGCTGCTACTAGAGGATGAAGCTCTCCGAGATAGCCTATCCTCTCGCCGTCATAGATCACATCGGCACAGCGGCCCGGATGAAGATACGGTCTCTTGTTCGACGGATCATAGGTCAGGCGGTCTGTCATCCCTACCTTGTCAAGAAATTCCTCAACGACTCCCTTGATGCTGTAGAAATCCTCTCCTTCTCCATAGCAGCCGAGAGTAAACTGCATCCTCTCGTCAGGAAGCTCCGTAAGAGGCAGCTTGTCAGCTAAATAGATATTTCCAAGCTCATAGAGCCTTACATTTTCGTTCCTGCGGTTGTAGTTAGTAGACAAAGAGGTAAGGATACCATTCAACGGAAGCGTCCTCATTATTGAGAAATCCTCTCCGAGAGGATTTGAGATCTCTATTGCAGCCCTTTCAGGAGCATCATCAGGAAGAAGCAGCTTGTCAAATACCTTTCTGCTTTCGAATGAATAGCAGTATGCCTGGGAGAAGCCGCAGTACTCTGCCACATCTCTGGCTATATCCTCTATCTCCATTTTCTCAGACTTGCCTCCGGCTGTAGCCGATGTCTTCGGCAAGGTAGTCGCTATATTGGCATAGCCATAGAATCGGGCTACCTCCTCTGAAATGTCTGCAAAGGACAGAAGATCCTGTCTGAAGGTAGGGATAATAAGCTCCTTTGTGTCCTCATCATATCCCAGCTCTATCTTCTTCAGATATGAAAGCTGCTTATCAGCCGATATATCAGTACCCAGATATGCATTGATATGGTCTGGCTCGAACTTCACTCTCCATGGAGCTACTGGCTCAGGATAGATATCAACCGTTCCCTTTACGACCTCTCCGGCTCCAAGCTCCTCGATCAGATCGCAGGCCCTGTTCATGGCCAGGATCGCATTATTAGGATCAAGTCCCTTCTCGAAGATACCTGATGCCTCTGTCCTCATGCCAAGTCTCTTGGCTGAGAGACGGATATTGGTCCCGTCAAAGCAGGCCGATTCAAACAGCATGGTCTTCACATCATCTGTGATCATGGAATTCTCTCCACCCATGATACCGGCAAGACCTACAGCCTTATCTCCATCACAGATCTCGAGCATATCCTTATCAAGCTCATGTTCCTTTCCGTCGAGAGTCACGAAGCTTTCCTTGTCAGAAGCATTCTTTACAATGATCCTATGTCCTGCTATCGTATCCAGATCATAGGCATGCATAGGCTGACCGAACTCCTCCATCACATAGTTTGTGATATCAACTATATTGTTGATAGGACGGATGCCCTGGCTTCTGAGCCTCTGCTGCATCCAGACAGGAGACGGTGCCAGATGGATATTCTTCACTACTCTTGCTGTGTAACGCCTGCAGAGCTCGTGATTTTCAATATCTACAGAAATATAATCATTTACATCTCCCTCGCTTCCGACCTCCTTTACTGAAGGAGGGTTGAAAGGAAGATCAAATGTAGCTGCTGCTTCACGTGCAAGACCTATGATAGAAAAGCAGTCCACCCTGTTGCTTGTGATCTCGTACTCGATCACCACATCATCAAGTCCAAGATAGGAAACCGCATCAGCTCCGACCGGTGCATCATCAGGCAGTATATACAGGCCATTTACCGGTGCATCCGGAAACATGTCCCTTGATGAGCCAAGCTCCTCTATAGAGCACATCATTCCATCTGACTCTACTCCGCGCAGCTTGCCCTTCTTTATCCTTATGCCGCCCTCTGTCCTTGTCCCGTCATGACTTCCGGCTACCCGTCCGCCGTCAAGGACTACAGGAACCTTTGCTCCTTCAGAGACGTTGGATGCTCCTGTAACGATCTGGATCTGTCTGTCTCCGACATCGACCTGACAGATGACCAGATGATCGGCATCAGGATGCTTGTCTATCTTCTTCACCTGGCCTATGACTATCTTGTCCAGGTCCCTGTTCTGTATTGTATAAAACTCTACCTTTGATCCCGAAAGAGTCATTGCATCGCAGAATTCCTGCGGATCATTGGTAAGTCCCGGCACCATGGACTGGAGCCATTTTAAAGATGTTCGCATTTATCTGTTTCCTTTCATGAATAGGGATCAGGGTCCAGGGTCCAGGGGTTAGGGGGCAGGACATCTATTCCTATCCCCTATCCCCTATATCCTATCCCCTGATCAGAACTGACTCAAAAACCTTATATCATTCTCATAAAGCAGTCTCATATCATCTATCTCGTACTTAAGCAGGGCTATTCGCTCAAGACCTACTCCAAAGGCGAAGCCTGAGTATTCCTCAGGATCTATCCCGCTCATCTTAAGTACCTTTGGATGTACCATACCGCATCCTAGGATCTCGATCCAGCCTTCTCCCTTACAGAAGCGGCAGCCCTTCCCGCCGCACTTGAAGCAGCTTACATCCATCTCCGCGGATGGCTCTGTAAACGGGAAATGATGAGGACGGAACTTGACTTTCGTGTCCTCTCCGAAAAGCTTGTGTACGAACATCTCGAGTGTTCCCTTTAGATCGGAAAAGGTGATCCCCTTATCGATGACCATTCCCTCTATCTGGTGGAAGGAAGGAGAATGTGTCGCATCGACCTCATCTGCCCTGAACACTCTTCCCGGTGCTATCATCCTGATAGGAGGCTTCTTGGCTTCCATCTGACGGACCTGGACCGGAGAGGTCTGTGTTCTTAAAAGAATATCCTTATTTATATAGAAGGTATCCTGCTCGTCCTTGGCAGGATGATTTGCCGGAATATTAAGCGCCTCGAAATTGTAGTAATCCTTTTCGATCTCAGGGCCCTCAACGACCTCAAAGCCCATTCCTATGAAGATCTTTTCCACCTCCTCAAGGGCGATCGTATTAGGATGTCTGTGACCGATCTTATTTCTCTTTGCCGGAAGAGTCACATCGATCGTCTCTCTCTTAAGCCTCTCGTCAAGAGCCTTCCTCTTCATAGAATCAAGAGCCCTGGTGATCCTCTCCTCGATCGCGCTTCTGGCCTCGTTTACCATGGCGCCGACCTTAGGACGGTCCGCAGGATCCACGTCCTTCATGCCTTTAAGGATAGCTGTAAGCTCACCCTTTTTCCCTAAGACCTTTACTCTTACGTCATTAAGGGAATCCTGGTCGGAAGCCTCCTCAATAGAGGCAAAGGCCTTCTCTCTAATCTCTTCGAGCTTTTCTTTTACCATTTCCGGTACTCCTTTTATCATCTTTTGCTTCTCATAAAAGCCACTCTATAGAATAATAGAAATAAGGCCTTTTGTCAAATTTCATGCGAAATCTTTGTGTTGATTTTTATATATGAAAAGGCTACAATTATCTTAAAAGGATACTTGGGGTGTTCGATCTAACCCGTAATTTTTGAACCTACAATTACTTCAAATCGGGATCCCTATATCGCAGACACTGATGTCAGGCTTAGGTGTATGCACTTGTGCAGAGACGCTTGGCGTCCGTTAGAAGGCAGTCGTGTCTGTTGCGGCAACCCACCTGG
>DLDA01000016.1 GCA_002480925.1 Lachnospiraceae bacterium UBA7784
TCAGCACATCCTTGTTTTTTATATTAATTCCTACTCCTGCGATCTTGCTATAATAGCCATTGTCCGCAGAGCTGTCGAATCTGTCTCCGGAAACATCCACCAGGCTATCAGCCTTATCTACAGAGTTCAGATAATAGCCATGGTCATTCTTGTATGGCTTGTTTCCTGTTGAAGCGCATCCGGTGGCTGCCGTTATACATATTGATGCTGCGAGGATGCCGATTAATGTTTGTTTGGTTAGTCTTTTCATGTTTTACCTCTTCCTAGCGTATTTACTGCTTGTTTCATCTGACGAAACAATAGTAGCAGATACAAGGTTAAGAGAAGGTTAAGACACGAAAAGACTTTTGTCCGATACAATGAGATGAGTGTTTAATCCCTTGTCTCCTGGTTGTCCTTTACTCTGGCGTCAAATTCGCTGTTGTCAGGACGGCCTATTTTTATGAATATACGGATTATCCAGATCATGACAGGGATTATGACATCACAGGCCAGGAAGGCCTTAAACAGAGTCATATTGCCAATAGCAGCGAAAACAAGAGTAGCTGCATACATTCCTACAAGAACCGCAACGAGTGCGATCGCTATAAATCTTTTCATCCATGTGCCTCCTTTTATAAGGGGCAGCAAGCTGCCCATCCCTGTCATTTATCAGCTCTTTTTATGATAATCAGTATAATCGTTCTTGTCAACATCGCGATTATTTGCTAGAATATGTAATGCTCTAAAGAGAAATGTCAGGAGGTAAAGAAATGGCATTATTAGAAGACTGGAAATCGGTCGCTTATAATCAGAACCAGAGTCAGTATTCTCTTCAGGAGTTCTGGGATGATTATTTTGAAAAGGAAAAGAATGTTTACAAGGTTCTTCTGAGGGATTTCGGAAAGCCTTATAAGGGGACGGTTTCAGCTCTGGCGGAGACATTCGGTATTACGAATCTCGAGATGGCCGGATTCCTTGACGGTATTCAGGAAAGCCTTAAAGTCGAGAATCCTATAGATACCATGGATGAAATGACAGAGGTCAATCTCGATTTCGACAAGGAAAAGCTTTTCAGAAACATGGTGGATGCAAAGGCCGAGTGGCTTTATACTCTCCCTGAATGGGACTTGATCTATGACAAGGAGACCCAGAAGGAGCTTATCCGGGATCAGAAGCAGTCACACACTGTTCATGTAAAGAAGATCGGAAGAAACGATCCATGTCCTTGCGGCAGCGGAAAGAAATACAAGTACTGTCACGGCAGACCTGGAGCAGAGCCGCTTCCAGGATACACAAAGTAAGAGAGTAAGGAGAATGGAGGTATAAAGACGTGCTGGTCATCCGACTTGTAGAAAATGAAAGATACGGTTTCATTGATGACATGGGAAAAGTCCGTCCCGTTACCTTTCTTAAGAGAGAATATGGCGAGATGTACAGCTTCTATGACGGTATCATTCCGACTGATGAGGAGATCATCAGGGAGACTCCTGAGATAAGGAATCTTCCGGAAGAGACCCAGAAGCTTGTCATTGAAAAACGCAGAGAAGAGCTTAAGAAGATAAATGCTTTCCCTCTTGACAAATACGAGGTAGAGGAGAAGGTGATAGAGCCGGACAAGGCAGAGGACATCGAAAAGGATGAAGAGGCTGCCTCGATCGAGTTCGTAATGATAGACCCAACCCTTCCAAAGCACATGACAGTGCTTGTTACAGAAGAGGAAAAGAAAGAACTTTTAGATATCCAGGAGAAGATGGGATACTCTGGAGACCTGATAAGGGATACTCAGGAGGGCCATCATGACACCAGGGAAAAGGAAGTCAATGATACGATGAAGTTCGTCCGCGACATCTTAGTCGATGCCTGTTGCAGGGGCGAGCAGCTCGATCAGCGTCCGACTGATTATGCGGAGGTCCGTCACAAGCTCGAGGAGCAGGTCGCAAACGCCGTTACGACCCGTCAGGAGGGCGAGGTAAAGAAGCTTATCTGTCAGGTCGATTTCGCTGCAGCTACTGAGACCATAGTCATAGGCGAGGATTATGTGATGAGATCGGGTGAGTACGAGAGAGCCTATTCCAGAGCCTACGGAGTGGAGATCGAGACCGTAAGGAAGCATGTTTCTGAAAGCATAAGCTACGTTGTAGAGCAGGAGAAGCTCGTTGGCAGGAGCCTTGATGATTTTGAGAATCAGAGAAATCATTTCTACAGAAAGCATACCAAGTTCGATGACTACAATGTACCCTTCATCGATTCGATAGATATGGAACCGGCAAGGGATATAGAGGATACCTACCGAAACGGATATGCCATGACACTCTACAAGCTGACTGACGGAAGTCATAACAGTTCAAAGCAGATGAGGGATGGTATCAGGAAGCTTGTCGATCAGATCGACAGGATGAGGGGCGAGGTATCGGGTATCAGCACCTATGATACCGAGAAGACCATGCAGTTCATGCAGGGCCTCAAGCGTCTGGCTATGAAGAAGTATACTCTTCTGCCGTGGGATGTGGAATCCGATGAAATTCCGGATGTAGCTGCCGGCTCTGAAAAGGACAGAGAAGGTGGCTGGTCATTTTTCAAAAAAAGGATATAAATTGTTACACTGCATGGTGATTTCCATGCAGCCGTAAAGCGGAGGTATTTATAATGGCAAAGAAACCATATGTGCTTATGATAATGGACGGCTTCGGTATCAATCCGAATCCAAGGGCCAATGCAGTTGCAATGGCCAATAAGCCGGTGCTCGATTCACTGGTAAAGGAATATCCATTTGTTGAGGGAGCTGCTTCCGGTCTGGCAGTAGGTCTTCCTGACGGTCAGATGGGAAACTCCGAGGTCGGACATATGAATATGGGGGCCGGACGTATAGTGTATCAGGAGCTCACCCGTATCACAAAGGCCATAGAGGATGGCGATTTCTTCAAGAATGAAGAGCTTGTCGAGGCATTTGAAAACGCAAAGAAGAACGGTAAGAGTGTCCACCTGTGGGGCCTTCTTTCTGATGGGGGAGTCCATTCACATAATACCCACCTCTATGCCCTGCTTGAGATGGCAAAGAAGCTTGGCGTTGAGAATGTATATGTACACTGCTTCCTTGATGGACGTGATACTTCACCTACAGCAGGAAAGGACTTCATCGCAGAGCTCGAGGATAAGATAAAGGAGATAGGCGTTGGAAAGATCGCTTCCATAAGCGGCAGATACTATGCCATGGACCGTGACAACAGATGGGACAGGGTCGAAAAGGCCTACAGAGCCCTGACAAGAGGCGAGGGCAATGAAGCTGCTTCTGCAAAGGAGGCTATCGAGGCTTCATATGCGGCTGACAAGACTGATGAGTTTGTTGTTCCGTGCGTTATAAAGGAGAATGGTAAGCCGGTAGCCACAGTTTCGGATGGCGACAGCGTTATCTTCTTTAATTTCCGTCCAGACAGAGCCCGTGAGATGACAAGGGTCTTCTGTGCAGATGAGTTTGACGGATTTGACAGAGGAGAGAGGATAAAGACCGATTATGTATGCTTCGTCCAGTATGACGATACTATCCCGAATACCAGGATCGCCTTCAAGAAGGAGGAGCTTAAGAATACATTCGGTCAGTTCCTTGCTGATCATGGTATGACTCAGGCCAGGATAGCAGAGACCGAGAAGTATGCTCATGTCACCTTCTTCTTCAATGGAGGAGTAGAGGAGCCTAATCCTGGTGAGGACAGGATCCTGGTCAAGAGTCCAAAGGTCGCCACCTATGATCTCCAGCCAGAGATGAGCGCACCTGAGGTATGTGATAAGCTCTGCGCTTCTATAAGAAGCGGCAAGTATGATGTGATAATCATAAATTTTGCAAACCCTGATATGGTTGGCCACACAGGAGTCCTTGATGCAGCTGTAAAGGCTGTCGAGACCGTTGACACCTGCGTAGGAAAGGCTGTAGAGGCCGTAAAGGAGATGGACGGAGTCCTCTTTATCTGCGCTGATCACGGAAACTGCGAGCAGGAGATAAACTATGAGACTGGAGAGCCGCTTACAAGCCATACCACAAACCCTGTTCCGTTCATTCTAGTAAACGCTGATCCTAAGTACGGCCTTAGGGAGGGCGGAAAGCTCTGCGATATAGTACCGACCATAATCGAGCTTATGGGAATGGAGAAGCCGGATGAGATGACAGGAGAGTCGCTGCTTGTGGAAAAGTAAATAGGATATAGGATATAGGGGATAGGACTTAGGGGATAGGAACTTCCTGTTTTCCAGCCCCTAATACCTATTCCCTAACCCCTAATAAAGAAAGGAAAAAAGATGAAAGAGTACAAGCCAGTCAAAGAAGGTAAAGTAAGAGAAGTTTATGATGACGGTGATTCGATCATCATGGTTGCTACGGACAGGATCTCTGCCTTTGATGTGATCCTTAAGAACAAGGTCACTGACAAGGGCAGGGTCCTGACCCAGATGTCAAGGTTCTGGTTTGATTACACAAAGGATATCATCCCAAATCATATGATCTCATGTGATGTGGCTGATATGCCTGAATTCTTCCAGACCGATGAGTTCGCCGGACGTTCCATGAAGGTAAAGAAGCTTGATATGCTTCCTGTGGAGTGTATTGTAAGAGGCTACATCACCGGAAGCGGCTGGGAATCCTATCAGAAGAACGGAACAGTATGCGGCATCTCTCTTCCGGATGGACTCGTAGAGTCAGACAAGCTTCCTGAGCCGATCTACACTCCTACGACAAAGGCTGATCTCGGAGATCATGATGAGCATATCACCTTTGAGGAGTCGGTCGATATCATTGAGAAGCTTCATCCTGGAAAAGGAAGGGAGTATGCCGAGATTCTGCGTGACGATACGATCGCCCTTTACAAGAAGTGCGCTGACTATGCCTTAAGCAGAGGCATTATCATCGCTGATACCAAGTTCGAGTTTGGTCTCGATGAGAATGGAAATGTGGTACTTGGTGACGAGATGCTTACTCCTGATTCATCAAGATTCTGGCCTGCAGACGGCTACAAGCCTGGTCAGGGACAGCCTTCCTTCGACAAGCAGTTTGTAAGAGACTATCTGAAGGCTAATCCCGACTGTGACTATGACCTGCCAAAGGACGTGATCGACCGTACTATTGACAAATACAAGGAAGCCTACAAGCTCCTCACCGGGAAAGACCTTTCATGGTAGTTTCGTCCTTACTGCATAGCGTAATGACGGCGGCAGCTGCCGCGGCACAGGTCGAAGGAGCCTTATCTCTTCAAAATGAAAAAGAATTATGATTCCAATGTAAATGAGAAGCTTCACGAGGAATGCGGAGTATTCGGTATCTATGACATCGACGGAGAGGATGTAGCAGGGACCATCTATTATGGTCTTTTTGCTCTTCAGCACCGCGGTCAGGAAAGCGCCGGCATTGCCGTATCTGATACAGACGGCCCCAAGAACAATGTCAGTGTGATAAAGAACATGGGCCTTGTAAACGAGGTCTTCTCAAAGGATGATCTCTCAGCTCTGCATGGTGATATAGGAGTAGGACATGTCAGATACTCGACCGCCGGAGAGTCCACAAGGGAAAATGCCCAGCCGATGGTGATAAACTATATAAAGGGCACTCTGGGACTTGCTCATAACGGTAATTTGATAAATGCCAATGAGCTGAAGCAGTATCTTTCTGAGACAGGAGCTATCTTTCAGTCGACTATCGATACAGAGCCTATAGCCTATCTTATAGCAAGAGAAAGATTAAAAAGCGACACAGTTGAGGAGGCTGTAAACAGAGCCTGCCGCAAGCTGAAGGGTGCTTTCTCACTGGTTGTTATGAGTCCGAGGAAGCTTATAGCTGCAAGAGACCCGTTCGGCTTTAAGCCTCTTGTTATCGGAAAGCGCGGGAACAGCTATATTATCACCTCTGAGACTGCGGCACTTGATACCATAGGTGCCGAATTCGTAAGGGATGTACGTCCCGGAGAGACAGTCTGGGTAAAAAGAGACGGCATCCTGCATTCAGATATGTCGCGTGCCCTGCCTTCAGAGAAGCAGGCAAGATGTATTTTTGAGTACATATACTTTGCCAGACTAGACAGCTATATAGACGGCATCTCTGTTTATGACGCGAGGATAAAGGCCGGACGTTTTCTGGCTCAGGATTCTCCGGTAGATGCTGATCTGGTCGTAGGCGTTCCTGAGTCCGGTAACGCAGCTGCTATGGGATATGCTCTGGAATCAGGGATCCCTTACGGGACTGCTTTTGTAAAGAATGGCTATGTGGGCAGGACCTTTATCAAGCCCGGACAGAAGAGCCGTGAGTCATCGGTAAGGATAAAGCTCAATGTCCTAAGAGAAGCAGTCGATGGAAAAAGGGTTATTATGATCGATGATTCTATAGTAAGAGGAACGACCTCTGACAGGATAGTCGGAATGCTGAAGGAAGCAGGAGCAAAGGAGGTCCATGTCAGGATTTCTTCTCCTCCATTCCTCTGGCCATGCTATTTCGGTACAGATATACCGGTAAGAGAGCAGCTAATAGCCTACAATCGTTCGATCGATGAGATTAGACAGATAATCGGAGCAGATTCACTTGACTACTTATCAATTGACAGACTAAGGCAGATGGTAGACGGGCTTTCGATATGTGATGGTTGCTTCACAGGCAAGTATCCACTTGAGCCACCGAAGGATGATATACGTGGAAGTTATGAGAGGTAAGCGGCCGAAAGCTTGTAGGCGAGAGCAAGCCGCAGGCGCAGCTCAAGCCGCAAGCGAGGCCGCTGTCTGAGATTAGCGAGAACGAGTCGAAGACGAAGTTCGAGCTTAACGAAGACAGCTTCCTTGTTAATGAGAGCGAGCCATAGGCGAAGCTCGAATTTAGCGAAAAGTACTTCCTCACACCTCACCCCTCAGACCTCGCACCTCAGACCTCGCACCTACCAAAACAAGGAGAACATAATGAACACAGACGCATACATAAGTCCCTTAAGCGAGCGTTACGCCAGCAAGGAGATGCAGTATATTTTTTCAGAGGATAAGAAGTTTTCGACATGGAGAAAGCTTTGGATCGCTCTTGCCCAGACGGAGATGGAGCTCGGACTTTCTGAGAATGGCAAGCCGGTGATCACACAGGATATGATCGATCAGATGAAGGAGCACATCTACGATATCAACTATGATGTTGCAAGAGAGCGCGAGAAGGTCGTAAGACATGACGTTATGAGCCATGTATACGCTTACGGCAAGCAGTGCCCTAAGGCAGCCGGTATAATTCATCTCGGAGCCACAAGCTGCTATGTCGGTGATAATACTGATGTCATCATCATGCGCGAGGGACTTTTGCTTGTAAGGAAGAAGGTCCTTAACGTAATAAATGAGCTGGCAAAATTCGCAGATAAGTACAAGGATCTGCCGACCCTTGCCTTTACACATTTCCAGCCGGCCCAGCCTACCACAGTAGGAAAGAGAGCTACTCTCTGGTGCAATGAGTTCATGCAGGACCTTGAGGATATAGACTATGTGATATCTACGATGAAGCTCTTAGGATCAAAGGGTACAACAGGTACTCAGGCAAGCTTCCTTGAGCTTTTCAATGGAGATGATGAGACCATTGACAAGATAGATCCTATGATTGCAGAGAAGATGGGCTTTGATGCCTGTGTTCCTGTATCCGGACAGACCTATTCGAGAAAGCTTGATACCAGGGTATTAAATGTCCTTGCCGGAGTCGCTGCCTCAGCCCATAAGATGAGTAACGATATCAGGCTTCTTCAGCACTTGAAGGAGGTCGAGGAGCCATTCGAGAAGAATCAGATCGGTTCATCAGCAATGGCTTATAAGAGAAATCCTATGAGAAGTGAGAGGATAGCATCTCTTTCCAGATATATCATGATAGATGCTCTTAATCCTGCTATCACATCAGCTACACAGTGGTTTGAGAGGACACTTGATGATTCTGCAAACAAGAGACTTTCTGTAGCCGAGGGCTTTTTGGCTACAGATGGTGTACTTGATCTCTGCCTCAATGTCGTGGATGGACTTGTAGTATATCCTAAGGTAATCGAGAAGCATATAATGGCTGAGCTTCCTTTCATGGCTACTGAAAATATTATGATGGACGGAGTCAAGGAGGGCGGAAACCGTCAGGAGCTCCACGAGAGGATCAGGGAGCTTTCGATGCAGGCCGGAAAGAATGTAAAGGAAAATGGAGGAGACAATAACCTGCTTGAGCTTATAGCAGCAGATGATGCCTTCCCTCTTGATCTTGACACATTAAAGAAGTCTATGGATCCTAAGAAATATGTCGGCCGCGCACCAAGACAGGTGAAGAAGTATCTCGCTGAGGTCGTAAATCCTGTGCTCGAGAAGAACAAGGCTGACCTTGGAATGAAGGCAGAGATAAACGTCTGAAAAAGGAGGCGCTTATGGTAACTATCTATGGTCTTAAGACCTGTCCCTATTGTGACTACATAAAGGCGCAGATAGAGGGCAGGGAGGATGAGTTTCACTATATAGACATAGGCTCACATGTGAAATACATGCATGCATTTATAGATCTGCGCGACAATAGGAGTGAGTTCGATCACAGCAAAGAGATCGGAGACATAGGGATCCCGGCCTTCGTGCTCGAGGATGGGAGCATCACCCTTGATCCTGCAAGAGTAGGTCTTAAGGAGTATGACCCGTCTATGCCGTCATGCTCTATTGAGGATCATAAGAACGGAAGATCAGGCTGTTAAGGGTCTGATCAGAAGCTGCGGTATTCCGCAGCTTTTTTTAATTTGTTACATAGGATATCTTAAAGGAATGATCGCATCAGCAATGATCTGAGGTTTGAGGGGATATGGCAGTTTAGAAAGA